>JAFPVC010000043.1 GCA_017413085.1 Prevotella sp. | reverse complement strand
CTCCACTATGCTTCAGACTGTAGGACAAAGGTACAAATTTTGGTTAATATGGCAATGGAAAATCTGGAAAAAATCAGCCTGCAATTTGAGCTATTGAATACCTACTACTCAAAAATAGCCTGCAAAATGAGCCATACGCCATAAATTCATGGAAAATAAAGAAGTAATATGAAAAGAGAATATATGACACCTACGGTGGACGTAGTCGCACTGCAGCAACTGAGTCTCCTCTTGGCTAACAGCCGCATCGTCACAGACCTTTCCGAATCCCCGGAGAACATCGTCTGGGATGATGACGATCTGGATGACGATGATATCCTGAGATAAACAAAACATGAGACAGCCTACACAGGCTTATCAGGCAAGATGAAAAGAGAAGATGTTTCATTTGCGTATAGAGTTCTCTGTGTGATAGGCGTACCATGTTTTACACTTTGATAAGCTTTGGCTTATTTGAGTTTACAAAGTGTCAAAATGAAAAGTGCCGTCAGAAAACTCAAAATAGAGTTTCTGACGACACTTTTTTATGCGTGTTTCGGGGCGTAAAGGCTATTTGAAATGTAATTAGGCCCCAATTACAGCGTGACTAGGTTGCTTTTACCATGTAATATGTGCCTGATTACAGCGTGATTTGGGCTTGATTACACCGTAATTTGGGTGCTTTTAGAGAGCGAAAAAATAGCCTCAAAAATTAAAGTGTTAATCATCAGCAGTTTGCAAAATTCGCAATTTTCGGCTGTACGAAACCAGGCGGAAAAAATTTTCAAATATCGCAAGGAAATGAGGGTTGGAAAAATCAAAGTGTAAGCAAAAAGAAAGAAATGATGACAAAGTAAAAAAAAAATTCAATGGAGAAACTGTTAGAGAAGACAGATGGAGTTAGAAGAAGATACATCCTCCGCCTTTATTCAAGAATTGACCAGTCAAACAAGAAAAGTTTCAGTTTTTAATGAGAAATTAAAAAAAATTGATTAACTTTGCAGGATAAACGACAAAAGAATGGAAAGCAACTTTGTAGACTACGTAAAAATACTGTGCCGCTCCGGAAAAGGAGGAAGGGGCAGTATGCACCTCAAACACATTAAATACAACCCTAACGGCGGTCCTGACGGCGGTGACGGCGGACGTGGCGGCAGCATCATACTGCGCGGCAACCACAACTACTGGACTCTGCTTCACCTGCGCTACCAACGGCATATATTCGCTGAGCACGGCGGCAATGGCGGACGTGATAAGTGTCACGGCACCAATGGCAAGGACATCTATATTGATGTGCCGTGCGGCACCGTGGTATACAATGCCGAGACTGGCAAGTTCGTCTGTGACGTAATGGAGGACGGACAGGAAGTGGTGCTGCTGAAAGGCGGACGCGGCGGTCTGGGAAACTTCCAGTTCCGAACTGCCACAAACCAGGCTCCACGCTATGCACAGCCAGGCGAACCGATGCAGGAGATGACGATAATTATGGAACTCAAGCTGCTTGCCGACGTGGGGCTTGTGGGACTTCCCAATGCCGGCAAGTCAACACTGTTGTCTGCCCTGTCTGAAGCGAAGCCGAAGATTGCCAACTATCCTTTTACTACTCTTGAGCCGTCACTCGGCATCGTGAGCTATCGCGACCACCAGTCGTTTGTGATGGCCGACATTCCCGGCATAATAGAGGGTGCCGCCGAAGGCAAGGGCTTGGGCTTGCGTTTTCTGCGACACATAGAACGCAACTCGTTGCTGCTGTTCATGGTGCCGGGCGACACCGACAATATCAAGCAGGAATATGAAATGCTGCTTGGCGAGTTGTCACGCTTCAACCCCGAGATGCTCGACAAGCACCGCGTGCTGGCCGTTACAAAATGTGACCTGCTCGACGAAGAACTCATGGAGATGCTGCGACAGGAACTGCCCGACGACTTGCAGGTGGTATTCATCTCTGCCGTTACTGGCATGGGACTTGACGAGCTGAAAGACATTCTTTGGAAGGAACTTAACAGCGAGTCCAACAAAATCAAGGGCGTGATTGCCGAGCAGACACTCGTTCACCGCGACAAAGACATATCAGTGCTTGCGGCAGAAGTAATGGACGAAGACCGTCTTGCCGATGAAGAAATTGGTATATACGAAGGAGACGAAGCTGTTGACGGAGACGAGGACTTCGACGACGAGGACATTGAAGAACTGGAAGACTTTGAATACGTCTGAGCATTGCTATGGTTTACTACGAACTTGGAAAAGACATAACGGCATTCACCACCGACCGTACCGTGGGGCGAGACCGCACAAAGTTGCTTGACAGCCTTCCCGTGGAAGCGTCCGAACTGATATATCCGCATCAGACCCACACCGACCGCATCGCCGTAATCGACGAAGAGTTGCTGTCGCTTTCTGCCGAAGAGCGCAAGGCAAAACTTGAAGGCATTGACGCTGTCATAAGCAATGTGGCAGGTGTTGCCGTTGGCATCAGTACTGCCGACTGCATACCCGTGTTGGTATACGACCCTGCACACAAGGCTGCAGCCGCCATACATGCAGGATGGAAAGGCACGAGACTGCGCATCGTGGAAAAGGCAATGCAGATGATGAGCCAAACATTCGGCACTCTACCCCAGGAATGCACAGCGGCAATAGGACCGGGCATCAGCCAGGACAGTTTCGAGGTTGGCCAGGAAGTGGTAGAACTCTTCAGCGAAGCAGGTTTTGATATGACTCTGTATACGATAATGAAGGCAAAACCTCATATCGACCTAAAGGAGATTAACCGTCAGCAACTGCTCGCTGCCGGATTAACGTCTGCCAACATACAGGTGTCTGAAATCGACACATTCACCAATACTCAGTTCTTCTCTGCACGACGCGAACAGAAACCGGCAGACGCAGACGGCAGAATAGTGAAGTGTGGCAGAATACTGAGCGGCTTTGTGCTGAATCCATAATACGCTGACAAACAATCACGACTATCAATCTACGCTATACTACCCAACGGCAATGAAGAAACAAAATCTACTACTACTGCTGTGCATGCAACTGTGCTTCATGCTTACTTTGCAGGCGCAACAGCATACATACACTGGAGTGCATTACGATGACCACAGCGGTATGTCGCAATGGCACGTGACGAAGATGCTGCAGGACAAGCGCGGTTTCATGTGGTTCTCCACATGGAACGGCCTGAATCGCTACGACGGCTATGACTTTGCAGTGTTCAAGTCGAAACCAGGCGATGGCAACAACCTGACCTCCGACCGCATACGTAACATGGTTCTTGGAGACGACGGCCACATATATTGTGTCAACAACTCCAAAGTGTGGCGTTTCAATCTGCAGACCTATAAGTTTGAGCAGGTGGATTCTGTATTGCAAGAGCGTTATCTTGCCCGCATGAACTACGACACGTCTGTATTCAAGCAGCCGCAGGACATGCAGTTTGGCGACCTGCACTACGAGGGCATACGCCAGTACATGCAGGATGCACAGAAGAACCACTGGCTGATGGAGCGTTTCGGTGTATCCAAGGTTTCGCCTGTATTGCATCCTGCCACGTTTCTTGACTGTGTGCCGCGAAGCACCGTCAGAGCCATGTACCGTGACCGTAGCAAACGGATATGGATAGGCACGCGCGATACCAACACCATAGCTGTGCTCGACAGTACTGCCAACCTTATAGGGTATCTCGGTCTTGACGGACGGCTGCATAAGGAACAGGTTACGTTTGCCCCAATATATTGCTTCTACCAGCAGAAAGACGGCACGCTGTGGATAGGCACCAAACCAGAAGGCATGTTCCGCCTTACGGAGCAAGGGGAAAACTCGTTCAGCATCACCCACTACCCTCAGGGCACCGAAGCACAGATTAAGGCCGGCAAGGCTTTGAGCAGCGAGAGTGTATATTCTTTCATGGAAGACAAGCAGGGCAGACTGTGGATAGCCACGCAGGGCAGCGGACTGAACCTGCTTGAAAATCCTAAGGCTCCCGTGGAACAGGCACGCTTCCGTAACTGCACGAACACCTTCACGAAATATCCACGTGGGAATGTGTTTATGCGCCGCCTCACAAATGTTGGCGACTCGTTGATGTTTGCCACCACCACCGAGGGACTACTGGTAGTCAAAGGAGTGAACGGCGATGCAAGTAAAATCAACATAACGCTGCACCAGCGTGAGTCTACCCGCAGGCAGAGTCTCTCTTGCAGTGCCGTGATGGATATCGTCGTCGACCGTAAGGGCAGGGTGTTCATATCAAGTGAAAGCGGTGGCGTGAACTTGTTGCTGACGCCTGACCTCAATGCCAAGCAGTTTGACTTTGAACACTTCGACACCGACAACGGCATGGGCTCCGATGCTGCACTGGCTATGGTCGAGGTGGGCGACGAGATAATGGTGCAGTGCAACAATCAGGTCACGCGCATCAATGCAGACCTGCACACGATAGAGAACTTCAATGATATGTTCTTCTCTGTTGCATCGCGCTTCTCCGACGCAGAACCCATCCTGCTGCGCGACGGCCGCTGGCTGCTTTCGCTTGAAGATGGTGTGCTGCTAATGCCTGAACAGATGTTCCACCAGCGCTCTTACGTACCGCGCATTGCATTCACATCGTTTGACCTGCCGGGATTTCCTACGGACTACTCTGCCGACTTGCGCGACACGCTGCGTCTCTCTGACGGCATACGTGATGTGACCATCAACTATGCTGCACTTGACTATTCCGACAACTCCAACCTGAAATACATAACGCGCATAACCGAGGGCTCGCACTGGTGGAATCGCAACGACAGTACGGAGTGGAGCGTACCGCAGGAAGACCATTCTCTCTCGCTCTACAACCTTGCGCCGGGCACTTACACGCTTGAGGTGCGCTCAACCAATGCCGAGGGATTGTGGGTTGACAATACGCGCACGCTGACCATCATCGTGGAACCGATGTTCTGGGAAACGTGGTGGGCTTACTTGCTTTACACGTTGCTCTTCATCGGTGTCATAGCCGGAATAACATATACATACACTCACGTTAAGCAATTAGAGAGACAGCGTGAGGAGAACCTGCAGGCATATCTTACGTTGCTCAATGCCCAGGCTGAGGCTAAGGCGCAAGCCGAGACGCAGGCCGCAGAAGTGCAGACTGCCACAGGTACCGGCGATGGTCATTCAGCAAACAGTGATGCTGGCACCACCGCAAGCCAGCCTGCTGCTCCGCAGATGATGATTGCATCGCCGATTATCAATGAGGAGGATGATGCCTTCATGCGCCGTCTGCTCAACTTCGTGGATGAGAACCTTGGCAACAGCGACGTGGGTGTTGATGAAATGGCTTCGGCAACGGCCACGAGTCGCAGCAGTCTCAACCGCAAGATGAAGCAGTTGCTCGGTGTTACTCCGGCCGACTTCCTCAAGGAAGCACGCATGAAGCGTGCGCAGCAGTTGTTGGCTTCCACCATGCGTGGTGTCAACGAGATAGCATACGGCTGTGGTTTCTCCGACCCCAAGTATTTCTCCAAGTGCTTCAAGTCCACCGTGGGCATGTCGCCAAGCGAATACCGCACCATGGCACAGGCGGCTGTAAATGCTGTTCACCAAGACGAACCTGCGGATAATCCGGCCTAAACCATCTTTTTTCGCCTTAAGATTTTGCCAATTGAAATAAAATGAGTAACTTTGCACCGCTGTTCGGTATTGCAGACATACAGACATGCCGCTATACCGGACAGCGGTAAAACATTCAGGTAGAAGAAAACCCTGAGAAAAAAACTTCACTTATGTATTACATCAAGAAAACAATGGAGATAGCCGGCTGCCATCAGCTCAGGCTGTCGTATGAAAGCAAGTGTGAACGTCTGCACGGTCACAACTGGGTGGTAACAATCTACTGCAAGTCTGCAGAACTCAATGCCGACGGCATGGTAATCGACTTCACTCAGGTGAAGGAGCGCATTCATGGTTATCTCGACCATGGAAACTTCAACGAACTTCTTCCTTTCAATCCTACGGCTGAGAACATAGCCAAATGGATTTGCGACCAGATACCTCAATGCTACCGCGTCGAGGTGCAGGAGAGTGTCGGCAATGTCGCAGCTTACGAAGAATGACAGGCAACAATGACGAACAGCGACATTACAGCAACGGAGACCCTCTCCGAGAGATGCCAGGGAAGACTTAAAGTCAACGAGATATTCTATTCCCTGCAGGGCGAAGGAAAATTCACCGGCACGGCAGCGGTGTTCGTGCGACTCAGCGGTTGCAACATGCACTGCACTTTCTGCGACACGCAGCACCAGCAGGGCAGCGAGATGACCGAACAGCAGATTATAGATGCCATAACACCATACCCTGCACGCCACATCGTAATAACAGGCGGAGAACCAGCAATGCAGCTGACGGCCACGCTCACGACTTTGCTTCACAAGCACGGCTGGTTCATACAGATGGAGACCAATGGTTCGCTGCCGCTGGCAGACGGTTGTGCAGTTGACTGGATTACGTGTTCGCCAAAGGACTTGCCGCTGCGCATACAGCGCATCGACGAATTGAAAGTCCTGTTCGACACACGCCTGCAGGACAACGCCGTGCGAATCAGCCAACTTGCAGACGTAAAGGCACAGGAATACAGACTGCAGCCCGTGGATGCCTCAATGGAACTTACAGGCCATGAGCTGCATGAGCAAAACATAAAAAACTTAGAAGCAACAATTAATTACATACTCCAAAATCCGAAATGGAAACTCTCATTACAAACACACAAGATAATCAACGTAAGGTGACTGAGGAAGAACTGCTCAGTGCCATACGCACCATCATGCTCGCCATAGGCGAAGACCCAGAGCGCGAGGGACTGATTGACACTCCTGCACGCATCGCACGCATGTACCGCGAGATATTCCGTGGTTACAAGCCCGAGTACAAACCTGCCATCACCACATTCACCAACTCTGCCCACACGAGCGAGATGGTGTTTGACAGCGGCGAATACTTCTCCATGTGCGAGCACCACATGCTTCCCTTCTTCGGAAAATACTATTTCGCATACATACCCAATGCCGACGGTCGCATACTCGGCATATCAAAGGTGGCACGCGTGGTGAGCTACTGCGCTGCCAAACTGCAACTGCAGGAACGCCTGTGCCGCGAGATTATCGAGATGCTTTCCGAGGCTCTCGATGGTACGGCATGTGGCTTTGCCATCGTAATGAAAGGCAAGCACTTATGCAAGAGTATGCGCGGCATTCGCAACGACGGCGACATGACCGTGTCTTACTTCACCGGGGCATTCAAGGAAGACTCCGACCTGCGCCGCGAATTCTTCAATATGGTGCAGATGCAGTGAATTTGTAGTGAATTTCACATTATTTAATAATAAAAAGTGGATTACATTTGTGTGTAATCCACTTTTTTTTGTAACTTTGCCGACTGGAACACAATAAAAAAACAACTATAAAGTATTAATATGAAAAAGATTATCTCTTTCGCCTTTGCCGCACTGCTCATCGCAAGCTGCACAGGCAACAGCGGTCAGGCTCAGGTCAGCGAGGCTGACTCACGCGTTGACTCGCTGCAGCGCGTGCTCGACCAGAAAGACAACGAGCTAAACGACATGATGTCTACCTTCAACGAGATTCAGGAAGGCTTCCGCCTTATCGAGTCTGACGAAGAGAAACTCACCTTGGCCAAGAGTGGCGAGGGCAGCAACCCTACGGAGCAGATGCGCCAGAGCATGCGCAGCATACAGGAGCGCATGAAGCACAACAAGGAACTCATTGCCAAGTTGCAGCGTCAGGTGCGTGAGGGCAGCAGCCGTTCTGCCGAGCTAAAGAAGATGGTTGAGAACTTCACCAAGGAACTGGAAGAGAAAACCAACGAACTCAATGCACTGCGTGCCGAGCTGGAGCAGAAGAACATTCACATTGCCGAGCTTGACCAGACCGTGTCTACACTCAACACCAGCGTGAACGAACTGAAGGAAGAGGCAAAGCAGAAGGCTGAGACAATAAGCAATCAGGACAAGGACCTGCACACTGCCTACTACGTCTTTGGCACGAAGAAGGAACTGAAGGCCAACAACGTATACGACGGCGGCAAGGTGCTGCAGTCTAACTTCAACAAGAACTACTTCACTAAGGTCGACATCCGCGTTGACAAGGAAATCAAGCTTTACTCAAAGTCTGCAAAGATTCTGACCTCGCATCCGGCCGGCAGCTACTCTCTGCAGCAGGATGCACAGAAGCAGTACATTCTGCGCATCAGCAACCCTGAGCAGTTCTGGGCTGCAAGCAAGTACCTCGTCATCATGGTGAAGTAAGCGAGAAGGTAATTTAAGAACATACAAAACACATAATATAATAAAAACGCCCCGGCTGCCTGAATGGTCAGCCGGGGCGTTTTTCGTATTATAAAGCTATAAGCCTATACTATTCAAAATAGAACGACAATACGAACATCTTGCTCTTGATGCGGTTTACGCTGGCGGCGTATGGCATCAGTTCGGCATCGAGCATTGTCTTCTGATGTTCAGTACTCAGGGAGTTTGTCAGTCCGAGCATGAATTTTAGTTCAGGACGCAACTTGAAGAAAGGCAGATAGAAGTCGCAACCCATACCCACCTCGAAGAACACATCGTAGCCCTTCAGCTGCAGATAATCAGTCTTCTTTGATGTGAGGTTGAACACAGGAGCCAGTCCTGCCATCACGTAAGGCCGGTGGTTGTTGAATCGCTTCGAGGCGAATATCAGGTCGCAGTTTGCTGCCACATACACAGTCTTCAGCGACTGTTTCTCCTCAACGGCATAACCTGCCTCGGCCGACTTCGTGAAGTTGCGAAACGTCAGTTGGCGCGTGCCGAAATACAACTGCGGAGCCATGCGGAACGCAAAGAACTCGTTGATGCGTGCCTCTGCCAGCACGCCTACGTTGAAGCCAGGATCCCAGTTCGTCTGGTCGACCGTCACGAGCGACTGTATCTGTGTCTCGTCCTTCAGCGTGAGTGTCTGCTGTCCAACGTTTGTCATCTTCATGTCCATCATGTTGGCACCAACCACAATACCGAAATGCAACGGGCGCAAATCCGTATACGGACGGTTCTGCACCGTGCGCTCCTGCGCGGCAGTTGATAATGACGCAGCGGCCACACACGCAGCCAACAGAGTCCGACGCAACAAGGTTTTACTATAAAAAACATGCTCTTTCACTATAAAAGAACGTAAAACATAGCCGAAAAATTGCATCGCCATGCCTCAAATACCATAAAAAAGGCAGAAAAAACATTTATTAGTAAAAAAATTCTACCTAAAATTAGGTAGTATAAAATCTTTTTCTTAACTTTGCAGACAGAAACAACGGTAGTTTGATACCTAAAACAGACTACAAATACAAAAACATTATAAAACAATATTAAAAAAGAAAGGAACATTATGGCTTACGTAATCAGTGACGACTGCATCGCATGTGGAACATGCATCAGCGAGTGCCCGGTAGAAGCAATTTCAGAGGGCGATATCTACAAGATTGACGCAGACGCCTGCACAGAGTGTGGCACATGCGCAAGTGTTTGTCCTAACGAGGCTATCAGCCTGCCGTAAACAAACACGAGCAATCAACTTATTAACGGAAATAACATTGAAGCGGTGGAGCAACTTATCATTGCCCCGCCGCTTTTCTGTATACTGTGTAATGCGGACTGGTGCGCATGTGTTCCATGGCTTTCGACGGCATCACAAGTTTCTCGCTCAGTCTCATACACGGTGTGCTGTATATGGGCTTGCTGTTCCTGCTTATCTCTTTCGGCATACTGGCATGGGTAATATATACATGGTGTTCCGGTCGTGCAGTGCCAGGCTGGTCGTCGCTCATGGTGTCGATTACATGGTAATTGGCACCTAATTACAATGCCATAATTTACCCAAATTTGTAACTTTCTAATTTACTGATATTTACCAAAAGCGCCATATTTTCGCTGTATGCCAGCAAGAAATTTTTATTTTCGTATACGCCAGAATTTCGAGCCTTGAAAAAATCACTTTGTCATTATATCAGCCATAATCCTGTCACTTTGACAAATACCATACAGCACCGCAGCGGCACTATGGCCTGACTATGATTTTCTCCACACCAGGCTCCAACGGCCCCTTAACATTCTTGATGGAGTAATATGTCACGTCGTCAAGGATTATCATAGGTCGCTCGTCCTTGTTCTTCACGCGGAACTTGATGTTGTTGAGTTTCAATCCGTCAACGTGGCGGGCAAAGACGCCGTAGGCGGGCGTGAAGCCGGCAAACTTCGGTTCAGGGTAGTTGGTACCCTGCTCGCGGTATTCGCTCTTGGCATGCTCTGCCCTGCCGCCGCCGGCATAGTCAACGCGCACCTTGCTTATCGAGATGTTGCGCAGTGGCGTGCCCTTCATGCCGGTGATGATGATGCCGGCGATGGAGTCGGCATGATAGCAATTGACGTTCTTTATGCTGATGTTCTGACCAGTCGAGATGTCCTTGCGCTCCTCCGGTCCGCGGTTGCGGCAGCCAGTGGTGATATAGATGGGATAGTGGTGGGTGTGCACTATGTTGAAGCCGTCAACGTCAATGTTTTCCATCACTCCCTGATCCACGCACTCCAGGGCCAGTCCGCTGCTGTATTCACCCTTGCAGTTCTGTATCTTGATGTTGCGGTAGCCGCCGTTGCTCTCCGTTCCAAGCTTTATGCGTCCGCATACCCACCCCACGGGTTCGGGCACCTTGGTGCCGTCGAGGTATGTGCCGCACTTATAGCCTGTGACGGTGCATTTCTTCACGGTGACGTTCTCACACGGCACCAGTTTCTTCAGTGCGTATGAACTTTTCAGCACGATGGCATCGTCGTGTGAGGTGTTCACGCAGCAGTTACGTATCACAAGGTTCTTGCAGCAGTCTATGTCCACGCCGTCGCGGTTGGTGTCGATGGTCACACGGTCGATGAGCGTATTCTCACACCCTGTGACGATGATGGCGAAGTGGCCGCCGCGGTATATGGTAAGGTCGGAAATCTTCACGTTCTTGCACAGCTTGAATGCTATAGCCTTGTCGCCGGTGTCCATGCCGCCGCCCTGTACAATGCCAGCCTTTTCCTTGTCTTCCCTGGTCAGTCCCACACCGTCGATGAACCCGCGGCCGGTCACGGCGATGTTCTCTGCACCGTCGGCCCAGATGAGCGAGTTGTGAAAGAAGGTGTGGCCACCGTCCTGATACTGCGGGCCTTCCCACGGCTCGCGTGCGTCGTATGCCTTGGCGGATTCAGGTGCGGCAATAATCCTCGCACCCGGTTCGAAGTGCAGTTCTATGTTTGACCTCATGCGTATGCTGCCGCAGAGATAGTCGCCAAATGGCACCACTACCCTGCCGCCGCCTTTGCTGACGGCATCGTCAATGGCACGGTTGAACGCCTCATGTGTCAGTGTCTTGCCATCGGCCACGGCACCGTAGTCAACGACGTTGAACACCTGTTTCTTAGCCGTTGCAGTCATTGTGCATAACAGCATCATAAGTAGCAGGTACATGTCACATCCGCCTGCCACAAGATTTTTCCTTAGTCTTGTTACATTCATAAGTGTGTTGTAGATATTCTTGTTGTAGTCATATAATGAAATGATATCGCCAACCTTAACTGTTTTTAAAGCCTACTAGACTCAAATAACTATTAATAATTTCAAAAAAAACATTCACAAGTGCCATTTTTGAATGAAAGTTCTTATGTTGTCGATTATTTTGTGTATCTTTGCTTTCAAATTAAAGATTAATATTGAAGCATGATACAAAATCATATTGCGGCTCCCCTTTCTTTTAGCACCTCGGTCAGTTCATTCACAATATAATCCTTACTGAATGTGTGTAAAACATCGTAGCATGGTATGATATATTCGTTCAGCGTACCAGAATTACGTAATGCACCGTAGACTTGCGATGCACTTTTATTCAGGGCATCGGAAAGACTGCCTACGCAGAAAGTTATAAATTCCAAATGTTCTGCTTTCATATCTAAAATCAACAGAGGGGTGAACTAAATTCTAATGCAAATTTACTTATTTTCTCTTTAACCTCCAAATAAAATACGTAATTAATTTTATAGCATGAAACTTTTACCATTATTCATCTTTCACCTTTTGGTGATTCTTGCCAAGTAGTCATAATGGTTGCCTTGGGATACCACTTCGACGGCATAGCCGTTTTCTGATGCTTTTTGTTCAAGTGTGGCGGCATCGATGTATAGCCAGGGGAAGGCATCGCTTACAGAGTCTTTGTATTGCATGCGATAAGTCAGTTCGCCATAATAGCTGTCGGTGTCGGGATAGTCTATAATGCCGTCTTCGTCCTCAAAGACATAACTGATGTCTGATGAGTCGCACAGCAACTGACCTCCCGGAGCCAGTATCTTGTCGAGATGGCGGAAGAACTCTGGCATGCGCTCCAGCGTTCCCACGATGCCTATGCCGTTCATCAGCATCAGGATGGTGTCATACTGACCTTCCAGTTTGAAGAAATCTTGTTCTTCCACCTGTTTCACTCCACGTTCCTTCATGGTTTTTACCGACAATGGCGAGATGTCAACAGCGGTGACGTCAACGCCTCGTTGCTGCAGCACAAGCGAGTGACAACCGCTGCCGGCACCCACGTCAAGAGTTTTGCCACTGACCATATCGAGGGCAGCACGTTCTATCTCTGGTATATCGTCATACTCACGGAAAAGCGTTTGCACAGGTATCTCGTCTTCCTCAAACATCGGGGAAAACACTCTTAGTCTGTCTGCAACGCCTTTGCTGTGGTAGTCAGCGATGGCTCTTCCCATTGGGTCTTTAGTATCGTTGATTTTGTTCATATAACACTTTAGATTTAGGACAAAGTTATATCTTTTTTTTGAATTACAAAAGAAAAGAATGTAAATATAGATACTTTTTTATACTCTCAGTCGTTTTTTATATAGTAAGACCGTGTATAAAACTTTTATTTACCATAACCCAAAAACAATACGACCAATTATGACAGTAGGAGACAGAATACCAGATGTGCTTGGCATTGACCAGGACGGGCGTGAGATTAAGGCGAGTGATTTTCGTGGCAGGAAACTGGTGCTTTACAGTTATCCGAAGGCGAATACCAGCGGATGCACTGCCGAGGCTTGCTCGCTGCAGGCACACAAGACGGAGTTGGAGGATGCCGGATACAGCATAGTGGGCATAAGCAAGGACAGTCAGGCAACGCAGAAGAAGTTTGCCGACAAGCACGCGCTGGACTTTCCGCTGATTGCCGACACCGACACGGAAATAATGCAGCAGTTAGGTTGCTGGGGCGAGAAATCCATGTACGGAAAGAAGTTTATGGGCATACTGCGCACCACCTACCTTGTGAACGAGGAAGGCATAATAGAAAAGGTCTTTACCCCGAAAGAGATAAAGACCAAGATTCATGCAGAGCAGATTCTGCAGTACGTTGCCGATAAAACAGGGCATTGAAAACAAGAAGGGCAGGCTGTTTCACAACATCCTGCCCTCACATTATCAAAAAGTGCAAAGATATAAAAGTCTTCTCTCGTCTCCGAGGATTTTTACATCTTTGTTATTAATCCAAGTTCTGATGTTCTCAGGAAGTTGACGATGCCGTCAATCTCCACTGATGATGGTATCTGCTGCTCAATCTGTGCGCAGACGTTCATGATGTCGTCCTGACCGTGGAATACCAGGCGGTAGGCATTGGCGATGTGTGCCTTCACCTTGTCTGATATTCCGTGCTTGTCGATCACGAAGGAGTTGATGCCACCGTATTTTATAGGATGTCCGCCCGCAACGATGTAAGGAGGGACATCCTTTGAGAAACGGCATCCTGACTGTATCATGGCGCAGTCGCCCACGCGAACGCCAGGGTTGGCTATGACGCCCGACGAGAATATCACGTGGTTGCCGATCTGCACGTCGCCGGCAATCTTCGTACCGTAGCCCAGCACACTCTCATTGCCCATGTGTACGTCATGCGATAGGTGTACACCCTCCATGAGGAAGTTGCCGTTGCCGATGCGTGTCTCACCGTCCTCGTATGTGGCACGGTTGATAACCACATTCTCGCGTATGATGTTGTTGTCGCCGATGATGCACACGGTGGCACCGCCGCTATAGTTGAAGTCCTGCGGTATGGCACTGATGACAGTGTTCTGGTGTATCTTGTTGCCCTTACCCAGACGGGTGCCGTTCATGAGGTTCACGCCGGGATAGAGTATGCAATCGTCACCCACCACCACGTCGTCTTCTATGTAAACGAACGGATATATGGTTACGTTCTGCCCAATCTTTGCATTAGGCGAGATAACTGCTTTGTCTGAAATGTTACTCATAATACTTCATTTTTCACTTTTCATTCTTCATTTTTCACTTCTTTCCTCCTCCAAGTGCAGAGTATAAGTTGACCACTGCCTGCATCTTGTTGAAGTCATCAGTTACTTGTGAAATCTTCGCATTGAGCAGTTGCGACTGTGCCTGCAACACCTCCAGATATGAGCTGCTGCCCATCTGGAAGAGTTCCTTGGTGTAGTCAACACTCTTTGTCAGTGCTTCCACTTGCTGACGGTCCACTTCGCCCTTTGCCTTTGCGCTGTTATACTCCACAAGGGCATTGCTGACCTCTGCTCCTGCACTGAGGATGGAGTGCTCCCATTCACGGTAGGCCACCTCGTATTCGAGTTGTGCAACCTTCAGTCCAGCCTTTATCCTGCCGTTCTGGAAGATGGGCTGCACGAGCTGTCCAACGAAATTTGCAAGCCACTGGCCAGGATTAACCACCTGACCAATATTGTTTGTATAAGCACCAGTACCGGTAATGGTAAGCTGCGGATAGAACTTGCTGCGCGCTGTCTCAACAGCGTAGAAGCAGTTGGCCATGTTCATCTCTGCCGCATGAACGTCAGGACGTGCTGCAAGCAGGTTGACAGCCAAGCCAGTGCTGAACTTTTCTGGCATATTCTGGTCTGCCAGTTTGCCACGCTTGATAGACTGTGCACTGCGACCAATGAGAAGCGCAAGATTGTTCTCTACGGCAAGCACCTGGCGCTGCATGTCTATCTTCTGCGACTTCACGCTGAGCATGGAAGCTTCTGCGCTCACTACGGCTGTCTCGCGTGCACCGCGCAGTTCCTTCTGCAGTTTCATCATCTCGTAGGTATCGTTGGTCAGCGTGTCCATCTCATCAAGTATCTCAAGCTGGCGGTCGAGCATCAGCAGCGTATAGTATGCATTTGCAATGCCGCAGATAACCAATGAGCGTGTCAGGTGCTCATAGTCTTTCATCATCTCAAGCTGCATCTCTGCGCCGCGCTTCTGTGAGAGAATGTTGCCGAAGAGGTCAACGGTCCACGATGCAGAAACAGGCAGGGTGTAACTCTTTGACCAATCGCTCTTATGGTCGCCCGTAAGCACCTTTGACAAGGTTCCCTGTGGCGAGAAAGTAACCGATGGAAGGAATGCCAAACGTGAGCAGGCCAGTGCTGCCTCCATCTTCTGTATGTTGGCTGCAGCAGCAAAGATGTCGTCGCTATTGTCAAGTCCTTCCTGAATGAGAGTCTGCAACTGCGGGTCGGTGAACACCTCACGCCATGCTACGTCGCCGAAGCCTGTGCTGTCAGTTGTGTTGGCATACTGCGATGCGTTGCGCATAATATTTTCATCCATCACCTTCGTCTCCGGACGCTCATACTTCTGGTACAGTCCACAGGATGTCACGGTTGCCGCAAGCAACAGCAGTGACAGAGCGAAGAGTGAAGAGTGAAGAGTGAATCCTTTACGGATTCCACTCTTTTCCTTATTTATCATAGTAGTCATAATTTTTCAATTCACAGTTTTCAACTTTCAGTTTACTTCACGTAGCCTGGTTCCTGCTGGTTTATCTCATGTGCGGAGATGGCATACTGTTTCAGTTCAGAGTCAACCTTTGCATTGTCGTCATTGAACTCAATAGGTTTGATCTTCTCCTGCAACCATTCGAAGATGACGAACAGGCAAGGCACTATCATTACCTGGCAGAACGTACCCACGAGCATACCGCCGATAGCGGCTGCACCAAGGGTGGTGTAACCATTCTCACCTACAGATGGTGGCAGGAACAGGTTGAGTCCTGGTATGCCGGTGATGATGAGTGGGAACAGACCTATAATCATAGCCAGTGACGTCATCAAGATAGGACGCAGACGGGCTGCCGCACCCAGGATGGCTGACCAAGAGATAGCCATGCCAAGACGACGACGCTCAAGGGCGAACTGCACGATAAGGATGGCGTTCTTTGCCAACAGTCCCACAAGCATGATGAGCGCAATCTGCATATAGATATCGTTACTCTTGCCGAAGAGGTTGGTGAACAGGAATGCACCTGCCAAACCGAACGACACAGACAGTATGACTGTCAGCGGCAACAGATATGACTCATACTGTGCTGCCAGAATGAGGTAAACGAATACCAGACAGAGCACAAGCACGATGGCTGTAGAGTTTGAAGACTCGGCCTCGTTACGTGTCAGACCAGAGAACTCGTATGTATAGCCGGCAGGCAGTACCTCACTTGCCACTTCCTCCATAGCTTTGATACAGTCACCTGATGAGTAACCACTGGCAGGAGAAGCATTGACATTGATAGAGGTAAAGAGGTTGAAGCGCTCGATAACCTGCGGTCCATACACTCTCTCCAAGTTAACGAACTCACTTATCGGTGCCATGCCGTTAGACGTGCGCACGAATATATTCTGCAATGACGCCTTGTCCTCACGCATCTTCGGGTCGCCCTGCACATATACACGGTAGAGCTTACCGTAGCTGTTGAAGTTACTTGAGTACATACCGCCATAATAGCCCTGCATGGTTGTCAGCACGGCTGAAGGCGAGATGCCTGCCTGCTTACACTTAGCCACGTCAACGTGTATCATATACTGAGGATATGAAGAGTTGAAGGCTGTCATGGCGTTAGAGAACTCAGGACGCTTGTTAAGCGCAGCGATGAACTTCTTCGTGATGTCGAAGAACTTGTCCAGCGAACCGCCGGTACGGTCCTGCATAGCAAACGTCATGCTGTTGGTAGCAGAGAAGCCCATCACCATAGGTGGCTGGAACGCCAGTATCTGCGCTCCCTTGATTACAGCTGTCTGCTTGTATATCATACCCAGCACCATCATTGATGACTCTGAGCGGTTACGCTCGTCGAAGTCCTTCAGCTTAACGATGAACGTACCCTGGTTGGAACCCTGTCCGGCAATGAAGTTATAACCTGAGATGCGAAGTGCCACATCCACGGCAGGGTTGTTATCGAGCATACGCTGCACCTGGTCCATCACCTTCTCCGTCTTCTGCAATGAAGTAGCAGGAGGCGTTGACACGGTTATGAACACCGTACCCGTATCCTCGTCAGGAATAAGTCCGGTCTTTGTAGTCATAGCTTCTATGCCCAGAGCAAGGAAGCCCACCACAACTGCAGCTATGGCAATCCACTTCTTCTTCACGATAGCCTCCACGCTTCTCTGATACTTGTTCTGCAACTTGTCGTATGAGGTGTTAAAGGCAGTAAAGAAACGATCCTTGAAGCTTGACTTCTTGCCTTCCTCATCCTTCTTATGTGGCTTCAGCAATATGGCACACAAGGCAGGAGACAGAGTCAACGCGTTGACAGCCGAGATGATAATTGACACAGCCATGGTCAGACCGAATTCTCGGTAGAACGTACCCGTAGTACCACTCATGAATGACACAGGAATGAACACGGCTGACATCACCAGCGTGATTGATATGATGGCACCCGCTATCTCGTTCATGGCGTCGATACTTGCCTTCTTGGCTGAGTGGTAACCCATGTCAAGCTTGGCATGCACTGCCTCTACCACCACAATGGCATCATCCACCACGATGGCGATGGCAAGCACCAGAGCAGACAGTGTGAGCAAGTTCAGCGAGAAGCCTATGACCTTCAGGAAGAACATCGTACCCACCAATGACACCGGCACGGCAATCATAGGGATGAGCGTAGAGCGGAAGTCCTGCAGGAAGATGAACACCACGATGAACACCAGTACCAGAGCCTCAAACAGAGTCTTCCATACCTCATGCTGTGAAGCCTCGATAAACTGCGTCACGTCCTGAAGGAACTCTATCTTCATGCCCGGAGGGAAGTTCTTCTGCAGACGTTCTGCCGTACTCTTCACGTCGTGGGCTATCTGCGTAGCATTTGAGCCTGCACGCTGTGTCACCATCATCATCACACAAGGGTGACCATTGATTTTCGTTGACACAGAATAGTACAAGGCACCCATCTCCACCTTTGCCACATCGCTCACGCGAAGCACATGACCCATATCGTCGGTCTTGATGATGATATTGCCAAACTCCTCCGGCGTCTTCAGACGACCTGTGTACTTCATAGAGTACTCATACTGCATGTCTGACTGCTCACCGAACTTACCAGGGGCAGCCTCAACATTCTGTTCTGCCAATGCCTGGACGATGTCAGAAGGCATCAGGTTCAGGTCATGCATCTTTGCCGGGTCAAGCCACAGACGCATGGTATAGGTCTTCAGTCCGATAGACTCACAGGAACCTATACCGTCGATACGCTTCATCTCCGGTATGATATTGATGTCGGCATAGTTGCCCAAGAACTTCTCGTCATAGCGGTCGTCTGGCGATACCAAGCCCATGATGAGCACGGTTGACGTCTGGCGCTTCTCCACTGTCACACCGCCCTTGGTAACCTCGGCAGGCAACAGCGCTGACGCCTGTGACACACGGTTCTGCACGTTCACCTGTGCCATATCAGGGTTAGAGCCCTGCTCAAAGAGCACCGTGATAGATGCCGAACCATCGTTTGTGGCAGACGAGGTCATGTATGTCATGCCCTCCACACCGTTAATCTGCTCCTCCAACGGAGCCAGCACTGAGTTCTGCACAGTCTGTGCGTCAGCACCAGGATAATAAGCACGCACCACGATAGTTGGAGGTGCAATGTCTGGATACTGCTCAATAGGCAGCGTCACCAGACCTATGACACCGAGTATCACCACCACGATGGATATCACTGTGGAGAGTACCGGTCTTGTTATGAATGAATCAAGTTTCATGTCTTTATTTAGTGAAGAGTGAAGAACGAAGAGTGAAGAATTTGAATTACTTAATACTCATACTCCCCAATGCGACACTCACTACTATGGTTTAATATCTTGTTATTGATAGAGCAAAGTAGAAAAAGGGAGAATTGAAATGTAACTTAAATTCTTCACTCTTCATTCTTCACTCTTCGTTTTCATGATTTCAAGGCCTTTGCTACGGCAAACACACCGTCGCCCTGTACTTTAGATAGTTCTTCCGCCTTCTTCATCTTTTTGGCATAGTCGGCCTCGCTGATAGGCTTTATCTCCATGCCTTCCTGCAGCATGTTCACGCCGTATACAACGATGCGTTCTCCCTTTGCCAGACCAGATGTTACAATATAATTCTGACCGTCGTTCTGGGTATCAACGGTAATCTCAGAATATTTTACCTTGTTGTCCTTGCCTACCTTATATACAAAGAACTTGTCCTGCACCTCCACGCATGCGTCCTGCGGGATGATAATTGCACCAGTCTGCTGGTATGGCATGATAATCTTGCCAGAGCCACCCGACTTAATGAGTTTCTGTGGGTTGGGGAATGCTGCTATGAGGCTCACGCTACCCGTCACGGCATCAACAACGCCGCTGGCCTTTATCACCTTACCGTTACTGCTGTAAATGGAACCGTCGGCCAGTTGCAGTTTCACTGCCGGCATCTGTGCAATAGCAGCCTGCAGCGAGCCTTCCTTACGAACGAGTTCCATCACCTCTTTCTCATTCAGCGAGAAGTAAACGTCAACGTTAGAACCGTTGGAGATTGTAGTGAACGGCTGCTGTATGGAAGCACTCACGAGTGCGCCCACCTTGTAAGGCAGCGAACCTACGACACCTGACGTAGGACTCTTCACCGTGCAGAAGCCCAGTTGGTCGCGTGCTGACACAAGTGCAGCCTTTGCCTGTCCCAACGCAGCCTGTGCACTCTCATATTGGTTTTTGCTTGACTGCAACTCATAATCACCGATGACATTCTTTTCATGCAGCTTCAGAGCATTCTCGTATGTCAGCTTCGCAGTGTTCAGCTGGCTCTGCGCCGCCGTAACCGAGGCCTGCGCCTGGTTTACCGCCGCGCGGTATGTCACGTTGTCAACAGTAAACAGCACCTGCCCGGCACTCACATGCTGACCCTCTTTCACGAAAATCTTAGTAATAAATCCGGAGACCTTCGGACGTATCTCCACATCCTGCATACCCTTGAACGTAGCAGGATAAGTGGTCTCAAGGTTAGCATCAGACGCCCCGATAGTGCGCACGGCATACTCGTTGTCGCTGAAGTCAGGCTTTCCCTGCTGACCTCCACCACACGAAACCAACAATGCAGCAACCGCTGCAATACTCATCAGTTTTTTCATCATAAAATATCCTTCGTTATTATTATCTTTGCAATCTATACCCTGAAAAGTGAAAACTAAATCGCTTTTTAAAGTTTTCGACTGCAAAGTTACACATTATTATTTATACGACAATAGGCCACGCTTTATTTTTAAGTAAATTTAACCTTAAAGAACAAAATGCTTTGGCGAAAAGAAAAAATTGTGTATCTTTGCAGTATAATTACAAGGGTTCTGTAAAAATATCATGCAAACTACAATAAACGACTGCAAGATTATACGACTGCCACAAGAAGAAGACCCACGCGGCAGCCTGACATATATTTATGAGAATCAGCAGGTGCCGTTTCCCATACGGCGCGTGTTTTACATATATGACGTGCCTGCCGGCAAAGACCGTGGTGCTCATGCTCACCGTGAGTGCTGGCAGTTCATCATTGCGGCATCTGGTGCATTGGAGGTATACGTCTCCGACGGCGAGAACGAAAAGACTTATACGTTGAACCGTCCTTATCAGGGTTTGCTCATACCACCCGGCATCTGGGCACAGGAGAGGGAATTCAGTTCGGGCGCACTGTGTCTCGTACTGGCAAGCCATGAATACAGTGAGGCAGACTACATACGCAGCTACAGTGATTATCTGGACTACAGAAAGACAATTGGTTAAGCATAGGCAGGCACAAGCCTACGGCAACATCTCAGGATAGATGTTCTTCATTGAGCCCCACAGGCTGTGGCGCACTTCAGGATTACGCTGTTCCATACCATGGAACAGCGTTTCTATTTCTTTTCTCTGCGTAACTTCTTCATACGGACACATTTTCAACTGTTTGCGGAAACCCTCTGCCTCAGCCACTTCGCTGACCATCCGCTCGGGCACAAGGCACATGGGACGGATTACCGACAGCGGATAGTGGCGCATCTTCAGCAACGGTGGCATGGTTTGTATCGACCCTTGATAGAACATGTTCATAAGCAGCGTGACGAGCACATCGTCCTGGTGATGTCCCAGTGCCACTTTGTTGAAGCCGTGCTCGGTGGCAAACGTGAATATAGCCTTGCGGCGATGCCATGAACACAAGAAGCACTTAGGTTTCGTTTCGCCGGCTCTTTCCTCAAACTCTGTGTGTACCACATGCAACTCCACGCCACACTCACTGCAGAAGTCTGTGAGATACCCGTGGTCGCTTGCGTATGGTATGTTGTCCATTACCACATGCACGGCCTCAACCTCTATCCTCGGCTTGTATATCTTCTGCTGTCGCCCAAGCAGTCTGACGAGCTGCAGCGAGTCCTTGCCTCCCGACAATGCCACAAGCACGCGGTCGCCATCCTCAAGCAGATGGTAGTCGCCACATGCTGTGTGGAACAGCTGCATTATCTTCTTCTCCGTCTTACTCATCAGCCATGCTTCCACTTTATCACCGCCACGTATGTCAGCAGCACCACATTCATCAGCAGGGCATATATGATAGCAGGTATGGCTATCCTGCCGTCGTTGAAGATAAACGGACTTGACGCCACAGCTATTGCCTGTGCGGCATTCTGCATCCCGACCTCTATCACCACGGTGCGGCGCTCCCTGACGTTCAGACACGCCAAGCGCGACATTGCCCCGGCAGCAATCACGGCTGCCACGAGCAGCAGCATGACGCATGCACCGAGCAAGGCGAAATTGTTGGTTATCGTGTCATAATGCTGCACGAAGAATATTCCTGCGAGCAGCATCAGGGCAGGGAAGGCACACTTCGACAGTACGCGTTCTATCTTGTCAGCAATGCCGGGCAGGTAACTGCGTGTCAGTATGCCGAGCACTATTGGCAGCAGCATGGTGAGCAGGTTCTGCACTAACAGGTTCCCCACAGGCAGACTTACGCCCATTGCCGCACCTACGTGCTGTGTTGTCCACTGCATGATGAGCGGCACGGTGAACAGCGTCACAACCGAACTGACAGCGGTGAGCGACACCGACAGTGCCACGTCGCCCTTGGCGAGCATGGAGAACACATTGCTTGACGAGCCGCCCGGACAGCACGCTATCAGCATCACGCCGATAAAGAATATCGGCGGAAGTGAAAAGGCCTGCGCTGCTCCCCACGCTATCAAGGGCAGCACAACCAGCTGGCCGAACAATCCGATGACGGCTGCACGCGGCTGGCGTGCTATCAACAAGAAATCACGCGGCTGAAGTGTCAGACCGAGGTCATACATCAGCAGCGTGAGTATTGGTAAAACAATAAAAATACTGTTCATCTTTCTGTTATCCTCAATATCTTTTTTGTGTATTCATGCGTGGGGGCATTTATTCAACCCTGCTGTCCTCCTCGCTCTTGATAAGCTGCACGTTCACTTGCTCTATCAGGCTGAGCTTTATTGCATCGTTGTTGTTGCCCGGATGATACCAGTACTGCTGTCCAAACCACTCCTGCAGGTCCTTCGACTTGAAGCGGTAGCCGTGACGGGCCAGTATCTCGTTGCGCATCAGTCGCAGTTCTTTCTTGTTGGGGATGTCTGCCAGGTACGGACGGTTGAGCAGTGTGTTGGATGTTATCTCGCTGGGCATATCCTGCTTCATCAGATTCTGCAACTCCAGGCACTCGTCAAGGTTATTGGGCGTGAGCACCATTGTCCACATTACGTCACCGCTGGGTTTGCGTATGGCGAGAAAGTTCATTCCGTCCTGACGTATGTACTGCACTTTCCAACCAAACCGTGCTCCGAATGGTGGTTCATCGGCCTGTGCGGTCGGCTGCAGGGTATACATTCCCGGCTTACCGGCTGTTTTCTCCAATGCAAGTTCACCGCCGTAGGGGTCGGTCATGCGTACATACTTGTCCATGCGCACCTCATATACAGTGTATAGCGTGCTGCCATCAAAAAACTTGTCGTTTACTTTGATTGTCTGTGCCTGTACGCCGCAAAGCATACAGAAAAGCATTGTGAATAATACTGATAAATTCTTCATTTTGTTCATCTTCGTTGGTTTTATTATGTGATGCAAAGTTACGCTTTGCAAGTGCAAATTTACAAAATAAATTTGAAACCGAAAAGAATTTCGACAAATTTATACACCGTTCGGCCTTCATAATAAAATAATATGTATGCAAGGAAAGTCAATAAACAGATAACAGCAGACGATTTGTTTATAAAAGCCTGATTCCATGAGTGTGTTTAGCTCACAAGGATACATTTTGATACTTTGTCAATAATTTGGGACTCGTAGCCCACTGTCGGAACTGTGTGGCACGCACGCTGTTGACACGGTAGCCCACAGCAATGATGGCGTCAAGATTATAGTATTGAGTATTGTACTCTTTGCCGTCTGCGGCAGTTCGTCGGAATTTCCGACAAACTGAATCCTTTGCAAGCTCACCAGTAGCAAATGTATTTTGTAGATGCTCCGCTATTGTAGAACGTCCCTTGTCAAACAGTGCTGCCATTGCTTTCTGTGTAGCCCAGATGTTCTTATCTTTATTGAACACCTCAACACCCTGCGCCTTGGTTTCCGCTTGGAAAATCAAGAACTCTGCCGTACTGTTTCTTATTTCATATTTCTTTGCCATAACAGGTTATATCAAATTTTCCACATAACAGACTTTATTCTTCTCCATTATATCGTTGTTCCATATAATCTGGATTTCCACCAATAAAGAAAAGAATGATAATCACTAGAAGCGGTGTCGTTAGAACACTTAGGAAAAGCCATACCACAACATTTCTATTGCGTTTCTGTGCCATTACAGCGACCAGTATATACATAACAACACTTATGCCTATTACAAATAAAATAGCTACTATAATCATCGTAGAATATAGCACTCCATTATTATTTGCAACATTGTGATTGTTCTCGGAAACATTATATTTATCGTTATTATCTGTTTCTTCTACATTATAGTCCTTCAACTTGAACTGAATTTTGAAAGCAGGAGAACCACCAGGCATATCTTCTGACTTATAATAATGATAATTACGCCTATGTTCGTATGCAGGAATATTCACCTTCTTTGTCATTCCTGGGGCTATTAACACTTCACTCGTGAATTCCTCATAGTCTAGTGGATTTCCTGACATATCAAGATATGTTATTTGATATACCACATTACAGATTTCTTCACCCGTATTATTTTTCAAAGCAAGCGTTCCCTCATTGTCAAGCCATCTTTGTTCATAAGAAACCATTGTAATATCTTTTTCCAGATTCTTAGCAGCAGATGATGCTAACGCCATCAGAGAAAAGCTGATTAGTGTAATAAAAAGTCTTTTCATTTTCATATTTTTTTATTTGATTTATAACTCTGTTTTATTTGTTACCTCACTCCAATGCTTAGAAAATACAGTTTCGCAAGCATCATCCAAATACTCCAGAAGGAACTTAAATGGAAATGGATAAGTCATAAGTTCGTTCCATCTACCAAATCCCAATCTTACCATAGAAGTAATTTCTCTAATATCTGCTTCAATCATATCTGCATGTTCTTTATGTAAAATAAATATACGACGAACCCTTGGCATTTTATCCATTTTGGTGCTTTGCATAATTTGCATGTTCTCACTATTCGTACCTGACAGATATGAAAAACCACCATCAGGCTCACCATACAGACCATCAGACTTCCAAAGATGAAAACCAATATACCCCCTAAGGTATTCATGCGCTTTCTTCTTCCGCTTAAACATAGCAATGGTTTCACCTTCATTAACTACCTTATCATATCCAGCATCAATCAATTGAACATCAAGTATTGGTATTTCTTCGGTATCAATTATAAGATATACATTACCATTTTTCTTCATAACCATATAATCTCGCCACCCACGTATCTTATCTACATCATTAAATTTAAAATGTTCATAAACAAAATTATCATAGTCTTCACCAAAGGAATTTTGAGAAAGACCATATTCTTGTATTCTGATTTCTCCATCATCGCGCACAGATAAAGAAGCACCATGAACATTACCCTCATTGATTTTATATCGATAAAATATCCATCCCCGCACCAATTCTGACAGTTGTTTAGGCATGCGCCTATTGATTAGAGCGTCTTTCACAAGCAATTCTATCAAAATCCGTCTTGTCTTAGTCTTATCTATTTTATCTTCTCTCTCATTACCATGAAACGTGATATGTTGAAGTGCATTTCCAGAATGTGCCATTCTATAAAGCGATTTTGCATAATGCGTCTGTATTGCATTATTTTCTTTTGGTTCACATATCTTGATTACCATTTCGTGACCTTTTGGCTTTTTCGGGAAAATAAGATTGTTACCTACAATGCTTTGGGCTTCATTTTGAAATTGTTTGATAAGTTCTTTAGACGCATCAACATTAAATGGATCTTCTATATAGATAGATTTACCAGACATCGACTCTTGTATAAAAGACATCATTTCTTTACCTGTCTTATACTCGTCATACAATACGATGTCTTTATCGCAAAAACTTATTTCTATAATATCCTTGAAAGATGCATTGACAGATTCAACGACTTGCCAAAGTACATATAATTTCCCATGAGTGTAATCATTCACATTATATGGCCAATATGGAACATTGTTTTTGTTGTCTTTGAAGTTCTTTTTCTGAATAAAAATTTTATTTAAGTCATATTCTCCGTTTTTAAGATTCTTGATGACAATCGGTTTTACCGATTGACCAGACCAGAACTCTCCATCAATATCCTTTGCGACTTGAAAAGCACAGTTTCTATGTCTGTATAGTTCTTTTTCATTAAAAGGATTAGAGAATGAAGAAGTTCGAGCAGTAAGGTTCATATATTCATTTACTTCAATCTTTAGACAAACTAATTCTTTTCTGCTCTTTTGAACTCCAAAATTTTTATCATCACAAACAAGTAAAGAACCATCATTATACATCATGTTACTATTCTTTTTCTTGCCGAGGAAGTTGATAGCAAGCGAGGCAATGATTCGGTGCTGTTCTTTTGTGTTGTATGTAGTTAAATCGTCAATCTTTGACTTTACATCATTGTATTTTTTTAAACTGCTCAGAACTTCTTGTTCCTTGTCTTTTCTTGTCAGAACAAAGAATAGAATGGTAGGATAGAGTGATACTCCCCATCTACCTTTAATTCCTGTTACAGATAAAACGGGCACATCGCTAAAATGTTCATATGCTAAGTTCTTGTGTTCTGGAGAGGTACAAAAGTAGGAAACAATTGAGTACTTTGCAAAGAACATTTTTTTGTTCCATGAAACCTCTATTCTGTTTGTCGTAATCGGAAGACTCTTTATGTAATTATAATCTAGTACTATTCTTTTCATTATCCAATAAGTTTTTTAAGTCTGTCAATTGCACTTTGAATAATATTGCCGTCGTTGTCTATAATACCATGAATCTCAGTCATGACATCCATCGGCTCATATGGGAGCTTCAGCATATTTACGGTAATTATTTGACATCCTAATCTTTCACGTTTTATTTTGCGTTTGTCTTTGGTTGCTAGTTCCCCTTGTTTGTCATTATGCTCCACGAGTGGATTCATATTCTTTACGTCAAATGCAATCTTATAAGTTCCGTCCGAATTATGTATGACAAAATCGGCATACTCGTAATCACGACCTTCTAGATGTATGATGTCGTTCTCTTTGCAATTGGTGTATTCTAGTACAATGGCTTTGAATGCTTCTTCTCCTATCTCTCCGGCATAATCTGTTTTCAATATCTCAGGATGAAGGATTAAGCCTCCGGTCTTCCAATCTGTTGCAAAACCATTTAACTCGAAATGACGTCGAATAACATTATTCTTCATTAATATATCAAGTCTTACAGAGGATGGGGATATTGGCTCAGGGTATGGCCTACCTTTCTCTTTGGGGCAAATGATATTTCGGTGGTCTGGATCATAGGAAAAGGAATACTCGTTTTTCTCATTCCTCGGCCAGTTTCCATAACATTTGCAGATGAAGGGTAAGTACTTGTCTTCTTCTGAGAGTTCATCAAAATTTGCTATAACAGGTTTCTTAATAATGGTTTGTTTATAGCTTTGGTTCATGAACTGGTTTATTTCAACAACGCGAGGTATAGGTGCTCCATCTTCTATATCGTCATCATAGTCATCCATTCTTTCTGGATGCGGTGTGTATCTGAGAGCAATGTTACGCATTCTATCAAGTTGTCTTTTGGCATAGTTAGCATTGTTGCATCTGACGATTTCTTCAGGATCTACATCAGAAGATAGTTCATTAGGCATATTAAGAATATACTCTGCTAATTCATGGAACTCTTTCGTCAGAGATTTGTTTAGGTTATCTCTGTCGAAAAACTTTGCCATATCCTTGTCAAACAAAATATATGTAGTGTGTGGCTTGTTTCTTGTACGGCATAATCGTCCTATTGCTTGTTCTATAATGGTTTGTGCCCATGCTGATTTGTCCTTCCATATTCCTGGGTTTTCTTTGTCTCCAAACATGAAATTATTTGACAGCGCTTTGCAGAGCCATGATGCCACTTCATTCTTTGAAAGACAACCTCGTTCATAAAGCATCATCAACTTGAGCATTGCATTGTATAGACTATTTTCGTATGTTGATTCATTATCCTCGTTCATCATAAGGTATCCAGCGGGAGATTGTACGTAAATGGCATCCCAATCTTTTTTCAGTTGGCCACCTTCTGTATCCCAATTGTCACCTGCAATGTAGTCTAATCCTTCGGGAATTTTATACTGCATATTGGTGCCAGCTTTGAAACTTGCGTAAGCAGAGACTAACATAATCTTTGAATCCTTACTTTCGCTCAGTTGTTTGAGAATAGTATCCTCGACTTCCTCCCAGTCTTTTGAAATCCTGATATGTTTATTTTTCCAATCTGTAGGGAGTTCATCTTCGAATGGGGTGTTCTGGTATTTGTATGAACCATCAATCAGACAGCTTAAAACGTTTGTCTGTAGAGGATCTCCTATTCTGTTTTGGAAGAAGATCATACTTCTTATATCGTTATGATTGATAAACCAATGATATGCTTCTATAAACTGAAATAGTCGATAAAACGAGAAGGATATTTTATCTTTTTCCTTTTTATTTTTCTCGAGTTCTCTACGAGTATACTTGAACCAGCGTTCGTCAAGCCCTTCTTTACGTGCCTCTTTAAAGAACATCTTTTTGAATTTTTCGGGAAGTTTCCATTTGTCTTCTCTTTTTTCATCAAAATAAAAATGTTCCAGTGGCTGAATTTCAATGCGATGTTCATTGGGGTAGGTGAGAGAAACAAAATTGTCGAAAGTAGCTCTATCCTCTTCTGATAGTGTATGAACTTTATTGCCAATGCTTTCTTTTAAGTATTTAATATCGAAGTTGCTGATAACAGATGAACTGGATGCCGTGGCAGAACACAGAACGACAGATGTACCTTCTGTTCTTAGCAAATCAAGAACTATCTTTTCAGGAGTAGTTGATATTTCTCTACAAGATAGGCGGATTCTATGCTGGTTGTCGCGTTCATCAATTTCTTCTTGATAGAGTTGAAATCCTTGTGAGTATACAGAATAATCAGGCAGTTTAATCTTTTTATCCCCTTTGTGGACGATTATATTCTTTCTGTTGGTCATGAATTCAAGGAGTTGCTGCTCAAACTGATACTCTGAACTTATTTCGAATCGCGAAAAAAGGGTATGTATCTCCCTTTCTTTAGTAGGATAGCCAAGATAATGATTTTTAGGAAGTTTATTTGCTGCTAAATCATCTTCCATCTTTTCAAAATTAGCTACACTTTTCAAAAAAGCATCATTGACGATTTTACTTAACTGTGCTTTAATGGCAGTGGTATTGCCGACAATCAAGGACAGAAACTTATCCATTGGGACTACATAGTCAAATCTCGCATTTAATTCGGCTTCATCGTCCGCATGGAATAATTTGAATTGCTTTTCGCCTTTTTTATAGCATATAAATGAATGATTCTTATCGCTCGATTTTGATACATTTAGTTTTAATGCAGGACCAGAGAAGAATACACCTCGACGATAATCTTCCATGTCTTCAATATCTCCTAAGAAGATGTTTTTGTATGGTTCGGTTTTGCCTAGTGTGTTCTCCCAATTAGTAGAAATTTCTTTACTGGCTTTTTTTAATCTGTCGACAAGTAGATTACCATAATATTCATCAGAAACATGATTTGCCATATCTGTCAGTTGTTTATACTGAAGATAACCATTATATCCCTTTGCAAACCTTTTACTGCCGCCTGCGTTGTGAATTGATTGGGCAATAATGGCGTCTCGTATTGCTATGGCAGCTTGGTCAGACTCGTCAAAGAGAATGAGTGTACTTTTATTTTTTTCGGCCATGTCCTGCAATTGGATTTTCTCAGAAAGAATAGGATCTATGCCATACATAGCCTTTTGAACTGTCATCAGAAGAACTTTCTTCTTTTTATAATTAATCTGTGGGTAAGCATTAATTAGATCCGGAAAATCTTTGCCTACGTCCAAACGACTACCATTTTTTATGTGGGTATAAACCTTTTTATAGGTTTCAAAGAAATTCCGAACATCCCTTCTGAGTTTTGATTCTCCTTCAGTTATCTGATTCTGAATTAAATCGTTGTTATTTTCACCTTGGGTCAGTATGAGATTCTTTAAACCCTCAAAGGTCTTTTTTATTCTTTTACATTCATATTTCAATTCTCTATTCTCTGTTTTTAATTCTCCAATTCTTAATTCCGCTTTATTGATGAAACTTTGGAACGAACCTGTATTGATAGCTTTTTTAATGACTTCCGTATTATTTTCAATGTGAAGTATATCATCTTCTTTTATCTGGCTTAAGGGAGTATCGAGAAATCTCCTTATCTCTCGGTTCATGCCCTCAATAAGTTTGTTTTGAACGCAAAGAATAATGATGCGGTCGAAGTGCTTTGGATAGTATTCACAGGTTAATTTGCCAATGGTATATGACTTTCCACCACCTGTAGCGATATCACAGATGTGTAGGCCTGGTGTTGTATAATTTCGGAAAATATTTTCTACGTGCTTGCTTAATTGTTCTTTATATGTTTTTCCTTCCATATTACAACCTGTCATAATTAGCTATGTTTTCTATTTTCATTCTCTCTGCTAGCAGTTCTTGTCTGTCGGCTACCTCGTTTATGGGGTAGCAGCCCCACCCTTTTTCCATGTAGTTTGGCTTTATCATATCGTCATACCATTTATCATAGATTCGGTCTGAAATAATGGCGAGGTCATGAGCCCTGTGAACTAAAGAGGCTATGCTTATGCCATACATGTTCTTTATGCTTATCAGTTCCGGCAGGGTTAAGTCCTTCCTGCTGTTGCCGAGTCTGCGCCGGATGCTTTCTTTCTGTATCAGCATGGCATCGGCAAAGTGGTTGCATAATCGCTCGTCGTCGGGAGTCTTGAACGTAACATCCCCAAAAGGATGCTCAACCATGATAGGCTCTGCGTCTTTTGGCAACTGCGTGAAGTCGAGCATCAGGTGCCCTAACTCATGAAGAGCAGTGAAGCGCTTGCGCTCATTAGTGACGTTCTTCTCCGAGTTTATTATTATCACTGGTACTTCGTTATTCACTATGGTTGACGTTCCATCAAGTTCTTTGCAGTCAATCGGTATTTCGATTACCACAACTCCTTTTTCCTGCAATAGTTCATAGACGGAATGTATAGGTTGCGAACCTATTTCCCAGCATTTGCGAAGCATTACCGCAGCCTCATCTGCATCATCGTATGAACTGACGGGGAAATCCTTGAGTGGATTTACAAACTCCGTCCTTTCAATTACAAATGTTTCTTCCTGCTCTAAGTATCTTTCTATCTCTATTTTCAGTTTCGCCTTGATTTGCTCGTGCTGTGAGGACGTACCGTTCTTTGTGCGAAAACAGAATCCGCTGTCTGCATAGTCTTGTTTGTAGAAGTAAGACACTGGTACGCCGCACACCTGGGCAATAGCTGCAAGCGCCTCTTGTGAAGGATTATACACTCCACGTTCAATTTCAGATATATACATCTTGCTTACAATCCCTCCCATCTTGCTAACGAGCTTATCCATGGACAATCCTTGTGATTGCCTTGCTGTCTTCAGTCTATATGGTATTACCTCATTCATGCTTACAAAAGTACAAATAATCGGACATTTGTAAGTACAAAAGAGCAAAATTTTAGGAGTATTTATCATTTTTTAAAACTCCTTTGCATTACAACCCCAATTTTTTCTGTAAAATCATTTGCAAGAAATCTCAAAAAGGTGCAAATTTGCACTTGTAAAAATCTCAAAAAGGTGCAGAAAACATCAATTTAAGAAGAAATAACTCCCACAGATAACACAGACAGCACAGATTATATGCTGCGGCGTGGCTGTTAATGCCACAAACAAATTCTATTATTTGGCGCAATCTCAACTTTTTTGCGAGATTGCGCCAAAATATAACTTTATTATTTGGCGCAATCGGGTATTTTTATTAAATTTGCGCCAGAATTTGCGCCAGAATATAAATAAAATAAGATGGAAAATTCAATTGTAGGACGCAAAAAAGAGATAATGGAACTTTTGTCATTGATATCGCACTTTTGCTTACACTTTGATTTTTGCTACCTCGATTTCCTTGCGATATTTGAAAAAGAAAAACTGATGGTCGATTTTATCGCAAGGAGTTCCACATTGCAACTGCCTGATATTCAATAGCGGCGTGTCTTGCGACATGGTTTTTGCCTTGTAATCAGGCCCTGATTACAGTGTGATGAGGGCCTGATTACAACGCAATTTGCATCTGATTGCACTGTAAAAGCTACCTGATTACAGTGCAATCGCTGAAATTACATAAAAAAATCGCGAAAATGACCCTCTTTCATCCCAAAGACATCGTTGCCGCCACTCTATTTTGATGCCGCAGGGTGAAGAAACGAAAATATCAAAACGTCAGCAAACGTGCGGTTTTTCCGACAGTTTGTACGATCAAAATCCGCATAAGGTGGAATCTGAAAATTCCCACCTTAATAGTATTTTCTTCTGCTGTCAATCTTCTTGTATTTCCTTACGGTTCTCTTCTTTGTCGTGGATTTCACTGTGGGAGCAACAGGAGTGACACTGTGCCGCCAGTTGTCTTCCACCTCACTTTGAACTTCCGTGTATCCCCTTTGGACTTCCGAGTATCCTGAATATGCCTGATTCATTTCTTCGTCGGTGATGCTGAAGGTGCGGTTTACCTTTCGCGGTTTGTCGCGGAGAGAATGTAGGAAGAGCCAGTCGTATGTCTTCTGCAGATAGAAATAGCGGGCATATACACTGTGAGAGCCGCCCTCCATCCAGTCGTAGCGCAGCAGTTTGTCCTTGCCCTTGCCTTGCAGGTAGCTCACGACCTGCTTCGAACAACTAATGTCGACAGAGGCATCGGCGGTAGCGTGCATTATCCACAGGCACGTCTTGCCCAGGCCGTCGGGCTTTGCCGACGAGCAGCCGCCGCAGAAGGCTATGGCAGCGGCAATCTTCTCGGGATAGGCATTGACGAAATCCATGGTGCCGTAGCCGCCAAGGCTCATGCCAAGTACATAGACGCGCGACTCGTCGACGGGCAGGTTGCGCTTAGCCCATTCAAGCAGGTCGTTGAGTTTCTTGGGACCCCAGGCTCCCTGCGACTGCGGGGCTATGACGATGGCCGGCAGCGACATACCGTCAGCAAGGGCGTCGACGGTGCCGTAGCTGCGCACCTTCTCGAGGTCGGTGCCACAACAAGAGGCGCCGTGAAGGTAGAACACGAGTGGCAGGGAACGGCCGCCATAGGCGTTTTTTTTGGGTGTGTAGAGCCAGAAGTCATAGTTGTCGGCCAGGACCTTGCCGTGGGTGGTAAGGGTTCCGTTGTCCGTCCTTCCTTGTGCTGACATTGTCAGCGTTGCTGTTATACAGAGGATTAGCAAAAATATTTTTTTTCTCATAATGGTGCAAAGTTACGATTTTTTTGTCAACCATCAAAATAAAAGAAACGCAAAACATTCGTTTTTCTCAACTTTTATTCGTAACTTTGCACTCAGGAAATCGCCATAGGCGACCGCGACCCTGCTTTGCAGACCATCGCTTTTCCATTCGTGCGAAGAACTTTGCACTCAGGAAATCGCCATAGGCGACTGCGACCCTGCTTTGCAGACCATCGCTTTTCCTTTCGTGCGAAAAATTTTGCAAGCAATATGAAGAAACAACAGATATGCATACTTGGCAGCACTGGCTCCATCGGCACACAGGCGCTGGAGGTGATTGCCGAGCACAGCGACAGATTTGAGGCCTACTGCCTTACTGCCAACAACAAGGTGGAACTGCTTGCCGAACAGGCGCGTAAGTACAAGCCGGCGGCAGTGGTGATAGCCAATGAAGATAAGTATGACACGCTCGTCGGTCTGCTTGACGACTGCCCCGACATAAAGGTCTATGCCGGTGCACAGGCTCTGTGCGACATCGTACAGGCTGATCCCATCGACATGGTGCTGACGGCTATGGTAGGCTTCGCCGGACTGGCACCAACCATCGAGGCCATCAAGGCACGCAAGAAGATCTGCCTTGCCAACAAGGAGACGCTGGTGGTGGCCGGCGAACTGATTTGCGAACTGGCGCAGCAGTACCATGCACCCATACTGCCTGTTGACTCAGAGCACTCTGCCATTTTCCAGAGCATCGTGGGCGAAGGTGACAACGAGGTGGAGAAGATTCTGCTCACTGCAAGCGGCGGTCCGTTCCGCCTGAAGTCTCTTGACGAGATGCGCACCATGACCGCTGCTGATGCGCTGAAGCATCCCACATGGGACATGGGGGCAAAGATAACCATCGACTCGGCATCGATGATGAACAAGGGCTTTGAGGTAATCGAGGCAAAATGGCTCTTTGGCGTGGATGCCGACAAGATACAGGTGCTGGTTCATCCGCAGTCTATCGTACACAGTGCGGTGCAGTTCCGCGACGGTGCGGTGAAGGCACAGCTTGGCGTGCCAGACATGCGACTGCCCATACAGTATGCCTTCACATATCCCGACCGTCTGCCGATGAGTGGCGAGAGGCTCGATTTCTTCAAGCACAGCCTTGAGTTCTTCGAACCCGACCTGAATAAGTTCAAGTGCCTGGCATTGGCTTTCGAGGCAATCAAGCGCGGCGGCAATGCCTGTTGCGTGGTCAATGCCGCCAACGAGATAGTGAACCTTGCCTTCCGCGAAGGTCGCATAGGTTTCCTCGACATGGGCGACATCATAGAGCGCACGCTCGACAAGGCCACTGTCATAAAGAAGCCAACATACGAAGACTATATCAATTCTGACGCAGAGGCAAGGAGACTTGCTTCGATTGAAATTGAAGAGTTGAAAAATTGAAGGATTGAAGTTTGCCGGTGTGAGCCTTGGTTTGGTGACGTTTTGGGTTGTTTATAGTTTTTTATGACAGTAGAGAGTTGGAATGTCACGAAAAAAGTGTAACTTTGCACTTGCAAACTCGCATAGCGACCACGAGCCAGCCATGCTGACACTCGTTGTTTGCTTCATGCGATATATTGCACTTGCAAACTCGCATAGCGACCACGAGCCAGCCATGCTGACACTCGTTGTTTGCTTCATGCGATATATTGCACTTGCAAGCTCGCATAGCGACCACGAGCCAGCCATGCTGACACTCGTTGTTTGCTTCATGCGATATATTGCACATAGAAAGGTCTAATCCGAGTGAATTGTTATGAGACATAAAGAATACATAAGCTTTGACTGGGCTCTGAAACGCCTGTTGCGCGACAAAGCGAACTTCGACGTGCTTGAAGGTTTCCTGACCACATTGCTTGAGAAACCCATAAAGATACAGCGGTTGCTTGAGAGCGAGAGCAACAAAGACCGCAGTGAAGTAAAGTCAAACCGTGTTGACCTGCTTGCCGAAGATGAGCAGGGCGAACTGCTCTTGATAGAAGTGCAGGGTGAGTCGGAGTTCTCTTATTTCCACCGCATGATATTCGGTGCGTCGAAACTCGTCACCGACTATGTTGAGTTGGGCAGTGGCTATGAGAACGTAAAAAAGGTGTATTCCGTAAACATCGTTTACTTTGACTTGGGGCAGGGTACTGACTGCGTATATCGTGGCAAGACGGAGTTTCGCGGCATTCACGACGATGACGTGCTCCGCCTGTCGCCGTTCCAACAGCAAAAATTCAATGCCGAGGAGGTCAGTCAATTGTTCCCTGAGTACTATATACTGAAGGTCAATGATTTCAACCGCTGGTCTAAAGTTCCTTTGGAACAGTGGCTCTATTTCCTTGCCAACAGCGACATACCTGAGGATGCTGATGCTCCCGGACTGTCCGCCGCCCGCGAAAAACTCCGTTTTATGAAGATGAATCGGGAAGAGCAGCGAGTGTATGAGCATTACATAAGCGAACGTTCCATACTCGAAAACCAAATGATAACTGCCAAAGGCGAGGGAAGGAACGAAGGATTGGCAGAGGGACGTGCAGAAGGACGTGCAGAAGGACGTGCAGAAGCTAACATCGACACAGCCCGCAAGCTGAAGGCCATGGGAATGTTGTCTGTTCAGCAAATAGCCGATGCAACCGGACTCTCAATAGATGAAATAAATCAATTATAATATCAACAAGATAATTCTTAACTCTTAATTCATATTGTGGAAGTATTTCTCATCAGAACATTACAATTTATTCTTGCAATAACAATCCTCGTGGCATTGCACGAGGGAGGACATTTTTTCTTTTCTAAACTCTTCGGCGTAAGGGTCAATAAGTTCTACATCTTCTTCGACTGGAAGTTCTCGCTCTTCTCCACCAAGTTCAACTGGTGGCGCAAGCTGCGCGGCAAGGTTGACGAGAACGGCAAGGTCATCCCTGCAAAGAAGAAAGAAGACGGTTCATACGAATATGAAGGCACGGAGTATGGTCTCGGCTGGATTCCACTCGGCGGCTACTGCCAGATAGAAGGCATGATTGACGAGACACAGCACGACGTGGAGAAACTCAAGCAACCTGCCAAGCCGTGGGAGTTCCGTGGCAAGCCGTGCTGGCAGCGACTGCTGATAATGATAGGTGGCGTGCTGGTGAACTTCCTCCTCGCACTCGTGATATACTGCGGTGTGTTCTTCGCATGGGGTGAGGATTACTTCGCCGTGAAGGATATGCCATACGGCATGAAGTTCAACGAACAGGCCACGGCTCTCGGATTCCGCGACGGCGACAAGCTCGTCGGCACAGAGGAAGGCGAGTTCCGCGAGTTCAACGCCAACATGCTGCGCTCGCTGACCACTGCCAAGGAAGCAACGGTGCTGCGCGACGGCAAGCAAGTGAAGATTCAGCTGCCGGGCAACCTCTCTCTGCTTGAGATGCTGAAGTCAGAGCCAGTGTTCTGCCGTCCGTTCGTACCTGCAGAGATAGACTCTATCATTCCAAACACTGCAGCAGCGAAGAGCGGCATGAAGAAAGGCGACCGCATCATTGCACTCGGTACGAAGCCCATAGACTCTTGGAACGCCTTCACCTACGAGAGCGGACGCATGGCCGACGCACTGAGCGACTGCAAGACGAAGGCCGACTCACTGAAGATCCTGACCACCGTGGTGACATATATAAGTAAGGAGAAGGGCGACACAGCCACTGCTGCCGTAGTGTTCGACAACGAGGCACACCTCGGCGTGGGTATGACCACCGTGGCAAACTACATGAAGCCGACACATGTGGACTACAACCTGCTCACCTGCATACCTGCCGGCATAGGCTATGCGCTGGACATGCTGGGCGGCTACGTCAGCGACCTGAAATATGTGTTCACGTCAGAAGGAGCCAAGCAGCTCGGCGGTTTCGGAGCCATCGGCAGCATGTTCCCACCGGTATGGGACTGGCACATATTCTGGATGATGACGGCATTTCTGAGTATCATCCTCGCCTTCATGAACATCCTGCCTATCCCCGCACTCGACGGCGGCCACGTGATGTTCCTGCTCTACGAGATGATCTTCCGCCGCAAGCCCGGCGACAAGTTCATGGTGTATGCCGAATACGTAGGCATGGGCATCCTGCTCCTGCTGATGGTAGTGGCAAACCTCAACGACGTGCTCCGCTTCTTCGGAATCATGTATTAAGAAAACAAGAAACGACATCAGGCATACTATTAATCCCCCGCTGATTGCCAGCGTGGGATTAATCGTTTTCAGTGGCTTGCTCATCTGTCATCTGTCATATTTCTTCAAAAAAGCGAAAAAGTTTGGGAAAAGTTTGGAGGTATGGGAAATTATTCATAACTTTGCACATATCCCTATGCGCCTGTGAGATGGTACTCTGGGAGGAAATGTTTGAACCTAAATGTGTTATGGCGATTAACCTTTGTCTGGATGCCATGGGAAAGAATATGAAATATATGGTTGGAAAGATTATAATATGCTGTCTGCTGCTTTCCTTGGGTGCTTCGGCACAGGAACGGGAAGGTGGTGACAGTGTGCGCGTGCAGAAGAGTTCCAAGGGTCTGACGGGACTGATTCGGCAGGTGCCGCATTACCTTGACTCCAAGGCACGCAACAAGGTGGACACAAACTATATCGAGGTGCCTGCAAAGCCGTGGAGAGCCATACTGCGCTATAAGGAAAACTCCGTTGACGTGGATTACTTCCAAAGGCTTGACTTTCCTGAGTATAATCAATCTGCGGAATGGGAACTGTGCTTCGAGCCGCCAAGGGCATCGTCAATAGAGCTGTGGGTGGGCTATCGCGGCACGGGAGTAGGCCTATCCCTGTCGCTTGCCAAGAATGCAGGGCGTTATTTCTCATTCAGCAGTACGGGGGCGAAGTACGGACTGAACTTCCGCCTGAGGCACTTCAATACGAGTACGGCAACGTTTACAGCCAAAGGCTATGAGGACGGGAAACTCACCGAGGAGTATGAGGAAAAGAATAACATGCTTTCCCCGGTGTGGATCCGCTCTGCGTACATCAACGGATATTATGTGTTCAACGGCCGCCGCTATTCGCAGGCCGCCGCCTACAACCAGTCCGTCATACAGCGCCGCTCGGCTGGTTCCTTCCTCCTGGGCGCAACGTGGTATCAGTCGTCGTTCGACTATTCGGACATAAGAAACGCCCTCTTCATGCTCATCGGTCACGGCATACACCGCATCAAGGTGCATCAGGCAAACATAGGTTTCGGCTACGGTTACAACTACGTGCCAACGCGCGGACTTGTCATCAATGCCATGGTAATGCCTAACGTCAGCGTATACAACCGCGTGAAGGTTTACAAATACGACTTCAACTACAATCTGGCCGAGGCGGTTCCGGTTGACGACTACGGACAGTGGGACGGTCAGGCGCGCAGATGGGCCAACGGTGAGTCATACAAGCCAATCTACATGGCAAAGGAAGGCGAGAAACTTGACTATTGGGACTTGGAGTCAGAGACAGACTATAGTCCGCTGAGCTTTAACATTGACCTGCGTTTCGGTATAGCTTACAACTGGAGAAACTACTTCATCGGAATACAGTCACAGCTCAATCGCTTTTCATATAAGAACAATAAAGACAATTGCAAGGTCCGTCTCTTAGACGGATATGCACGTGCCTCCTTCGGTGTGAGACTATAAGAATCGTTAACTATAAAAACATTATAACATCATGAGAAAATACTTTAACCTTTGGATGCTGCTGGTGCTGGTTGCGCTTGGCATGGCATCATGTACGGAAAACGAAGAAACGCTGGCACCCGGTGTGGACGGCAGGATTGTAGGTAATTGGTACTCTGACGTGTCAGGTATGACCTCTGCTAAATGGAATTACGGTGAGACGTTGCAGAATACCGTGTTCAATGCTGACGGAACGGGCAGTACACGCATCTACTATACCGTAGAGGGTAAGGCTGTAGGTTGCGAGAAGATTGATTTTACCTACACCGCTTCTGCTGACGGGGTGCTCACCTTGACACCCAAGGACAGAGACGTGATGAATGCCAAATGGAAAGTTGATGGCAGTGGACTGCGCATGGGCGACGGTTCCGACATCAATCTGACTTTCAAGAGAACAGACAGCGATATGGCATCGAAGTTTGATACGTGGAGTAAGACGAAAGAAATAATAGATGTACCGCAGCCGGCAAAATTCACTGTGTTTGTATATGGTAATGCTGGTGGCAATATGGATGATGCTATCGAGACAGGTTTCTGGGAGAGGGCTAAGACATTCCTTAATGACCACAACAACGTGCGCGTAGTCTGTATGTATAAGTATGGCAAGGATCAACCGAAAATAAAAAAGCCCTTTACCGGCAAGTATGCACAACCTGGTGATATCGTTTGGTTTGAACTGAACGACAAAACTGACCTTGACAAGATAAAAGATGAAGGCATGCAGGCTTACGGAATGGGTGAGCAAGCCAAGAAAATGAAAATCTGTAATCCGAACACGATGCGTATGTTCCTTGAATTCAGTAGTCTGGCATGTCCTGCAGAGGATTATGTGCTCGCCATCTGGGGACACGGCAGCGGTTTTGATGCCATGCTCGATATTCCTGACAAATATGAAATAATCAATAACACCACACGCGGTGTTATGGTCGATGAATGGGTGGATAACGAGTGGATGGATATGTATGAGATGTATGACGCCATGCAGGCGGCAGGCATTGATCACTTTAATACACTGATGTTCCATAATTGCCTTATGGGCAACATGGAGTCGCTGACCCAGGCTAAGGACTTTGCCGACTATATCATAGCCTCGGCTCATGTGCTATCCAGTGACGGTTTGCTGCTGACGGAGTTTGTACGAGGTTTGAAGGAAACTGGTGATGCCGAAAAGGCAGGAGGCCTTATGTTTGAACGTAGTACACCAGATTGGCAGAATGGTTATATGGAGGACGCTTCAAAAGAAGTATTTCCTAACGGTGACTACAAGATGATACGCACAGATAAGTTCCAGCCTGTCATCGATGTGTCAAAACGATTGTGTGATCGCATATTAGCTCTGTATCCTACCAAGAAAGAAGCTATAGACAGAGCCACAAGTCAGGTTTATAGATACCATGGTATAACAAGTTATGGTACGTTGAAGTATGAATGGGAAAACCCATTCTTTGATATTGCAAACTATGCTCAGTTACTGGCAAAGGAAACCGGCGATGCTGAGTTTAAGGCCATTTCAGAAGATATGGACAATGCCTTTAAGGACGCATTCGTACACTATCGCGATGTCAGCAACAGCGTGCAGCATCTGGAGCACTATACGTTGAGTGTATGTCTGCTGCGTCAAAAGTTCTATACATTAGACTATAAGACCGTAATTCCGGACTTGAAGCCGCTCAACAACTACAATGAGGGTTATGAGAAATGCGACTTCCACAAACTTACGGGCTGGGGTAACTGGCTTAACACCAACCAACAGGCCCTTGACAACAATCCGGAGAGCGGCAGTGGCGGTAAGCTGGAATAAACGAATAAGGAACCTGTATAAAAACATATAAACTATTTCTGTCCGCCAAACATTGACATGGATGTTAATGTTTGGCGGACAGAAATAGTTGTGTTCACATTGTCCTATTAGTCAGTTTTCGGGTTTGCCTCATGCAATGCAGAGTTTTGTTTCAGTTTTTCAACAAATTCGCTAATACGCTGCAGTTCCTCAGGTATGCGTATGTTTTGCGGACAGTGAGGCACGCAATGGCCGCAGCTTATGCAGTGGTCTGCCTGACGCATGCGCGGCACGGCACGGTCGAGTCCTATTAGATAGTTGCGGCGCAGTTTTATATATTCGTCGCTCATCTTCAAGCGCGGCAGCGTACCTTCGTTCTTACATTTATTATAATGAACGAAGATACCTGGAATGTCAACTCCATACGGACACGGCATACAATATTTGCAATCGTTGCATGGGATAGTCTCCACTCCAACTATGCGCTCAGCAATGGTCTTGTGCAGATACTCCATCTCCTGTGTACTGAGCGGAACAAGCGGACAGTATGTCAGCAGATTATCTTTCAGATGTTCCATGTATGTCATGCCCGACAATACGGTAAGCACCCCCTTAGGCGTGCCGGCATAACGGAAAGCCCACGAGGCAACGCTTTTCTCTGGAGCGCGCTGTTTAAGGTCGTTGGCGAGGAACTGAGGCACATTACTAAGTCGTCCTCCTAAGAGCGGCTCCATGATTACCGATGCAATGCCACGCTTCTGCAATTCACCATACAAGTATCTTGCGTCGGTATTGCGGTCGTTAATCTCGTTGGCATAATCCCAGTCGAGATAGTTAAGTTCAATCTGCACAAAATCCCATTTGTATTCGTCGTGCTTCGACAACAGATAGTCAAATACCTCGATGTCGCCATGATAAGAGAAACCAAGATTGCGTATGCGTCCTGCCTTGCGTTCCTCCAAAAGGAAGTCGAGCACGCCATTGTCAATATAGCGTCCATTAAGAGCATCCATGCCTCCCATACCAACGCCGTGCAACAGATAATAGTCGATATAACTAACCTGCAACTCCTTAAACGAGTTGTAGTACATCTCGAGAGACTCCTTGCGCCCCCACATCTCCTCATTGAAGTTTGAAAGTTTCGTGGCTACAAAATATTCACTACGCTTATGGCGGCTCAACGCAATGCCCGTGGCACGCTCCGAGTTTCCCTGACAGTATACCGGGCTCGTATCAAAATAGTTCACCCCATGCTCTATGGCATAATCCACCTGACGGTTAACCATCTCCTGATCTATCGGAGCATCGTTGTCGCGCCCAGACTTACCTGTTCCGACAACGGGCAGACGCATCATACCAAAGCCCAGCAACGACACTTTGTCTTTAGTCGACGGATTGACACGGTATGTCATCTTGCCTACGGGCGGCTCCACCTGACGCTTGTATTCCTGCACGGCCTTCGTGTCACCAGGTTTCTTGCAACCTGTCATAACCGCTGCAGTTGTAAGTGCGCCACCACCGAGCAGTTTCAGAAACGAACGCCGGTCTACACCTTTATTATGATTATTCTCACTCATATCACTATTTCTTTGATTACTTGTATTTCCCTGTTATCTGCGTTAATTCCCTATACCCCTCTATACCTCTTTGTGCACCTCGTGTCCCTCTACGTAGATGGCAGAGAAAGGACGTGCAGGACAAAGGTACTCGCAAGCACCGCAACCTATGCAGCGTGCCTCGTTGACCATAGGAACAAACGGCGACTCATCATTATTGATGTCTAACGGCATCATCTCTATAGCGCCCACAGGACAGTGGCGCGCACAGTTGCCGCAAGGCGTGCCGTTAGCCACCGGCAGACAGTTTTTCTTTATCCACACCGCATGTCCTATCTGCGTTGACGACTTGTCTTCCTTGCGTATGGGCTTTATGGCACCTGACGGACACACTTCCGAACAGCGGTTGCACTCTGGGCGGCAGAAACCGCGCTCATACGACATGGTGGGTTGCATCAAATGCATCAAGTCGACAGACGGACGCAGCACGCCATTGGGACATTCCGATATACAGAGCTGGCATCCTGTGCATCGTTTCGCCAGGTTGGCAGCCGACAAAGCCCCAGGAGGCGACAGCGGAGTCTGGCGATGCGGCGCCACCTTATCAACTATTTCTGCTAATCCTCCGTCTGTTTTCTTTGCTTCCTGCGCCATAGCCGTAGCCGCCACTGCCGCCGTAGCCGCAAGGAATGTGCGGCGCGAAGCCACTTCATCGGTTTTCTGCGATGATGCAGGAAGTTTCTTGTGTGCAAATTTCAAAGCGTCGAACTTACATGCTTCTATACAATCGCCACAAGCCACACAACGGCTGGCATCCACCGTGTGTGTCTTGAAATCAATGCATGCAGCCTTGCAGTTCTTCGAGCAGAGCGAACAGTTGCGACACTTCTCTGTGTCGAAAACAACTTTAAACCAAGAAAAACGGCTGAAGAATGACAGAAACGTGCCCACAGGACACACCGTGTTGCAATAAGTGCGCCCGTTACGCCATGCAAGGACGGCAAGAACAACAAGCGTCACGGCTGCAATGACAAGCGATGGCCATGCTCGGAGCCACACGTCAGAGTGGTAGAAAGCATAGCTGTCACAGTATTCGGCAGCTGCAGCCAACACGTTGTTGCCTGCCTGCCACACGGGTTGCAAAATATTGGTTGCTATACGTCCGTAAGCGGAATAAGGTGCCAACAACTGTACCAACGTACCTATGCCAAAAGCCAAGGCGACAATAAAAATGCAGAGCATGGGGTAACGGAGCCATTTCTTCTCCTTTGAATAGGAATACCTATTCTTCTTCACCCGCTTACCCATCCATCCGAAGATATCCTGCATAACACCAAGCGGACAGATGACAGAACAGTATATACGGCCAAACAAAAGCGTAATGACCGCAAGTACTGCAAGCACTACCACATTGAGAGCCAGTGCAGCCTCAAGCAACTGCATCTTAGGCATCCACCCAACCCATGGCTGCATGGTGCCGGTAAAGTCGAGAAACAGCAATGTAATGCCCAGAAACATTACTGCTGCCAGCGTAATTCTAATTTTTCTCAGCATAGGTTAATCAATGATGTCAGTATAATTAGATGTCAGTATAATTAGATGTCAGTATAATTATTTCTCAACGAGCCTCACTACCCAGATGCTTACCTCATATAGCAGATATATCGGAAGCGACACCACAAGCAGGGTAAAGGCATCGCCCGTAGGAGTTATCACTGCAGCCGCTATGAGTATGACAACAACTGCATGGCGGCGATAACGGCTCATCAACGCATGGCCAAGCAGCCCCAACCGCGCCATTAAGGCACACACTACAGGCAGTTCAAACACGATACCCATCGTGAGGTTCATACCAAGCAAGGTGTCCACATACGACTGCAATGTCAGCATATTCTCAACTTCCGCACTTACCTGATATGTGCCAAGAAAATGCACCGTCAATGGGAACACCACAAAGTAATTGACCAGTGTTCCTGCGACAAACATAACGTATGCAGCCCCGACAAGCCATACGGCATAGCGACGCTCACTGTCATACAACCCGGGCGATACGAAGCGGAACACCTCATACAGCACGTATGGAGATGCAACGAGCAGTCCGGCATAAGCTGCCGTACGCATGTGAATCATAAACTGCTCGGTCAGCCCTGTGTTCATCAAGTGCAAGCGGAACGACTCTGCCGCAATAATGCGGTAGGTGACAAACGAACTGTCCTGCGGTGCCAGGACTAAGGCAAACAGTTCATCCTTCAGGATGAATGCAGCCACGGCAAACACCGCTACGACAATTAATACGCGTATGAGTGATGAACGCAGTTCGTCGAGGTGATCCCAGAAAGTCAACTTCTTTACGTATTAGATGTATCGTTATTGTCCTTGCTATCTTCCTTCATTCCGTCCTTGAAACTTTTCACGCCCTTTCCAAGGCCGTTCATCATCTCGGGTATTTTCTTGCCGCCGAATAGCAACAGTATGATGAGGGCTATTATAAGCACCTCCTGTGAACCTAATCCAAACATAATTGTATGTATTTATGGTTTTACTTATTCTTCATCTCTTCAAAATGTTCGCGCAACAGCAGCTCTACATCTTCTGCTGTCACCGCATCTTCCACAATCTGCTCCAGAGGACAACGGTTGTCGCCCTCGGGAATGATGATGGCATCTACCAGTTCTTCATATTCATAAGGTATTCCGGCATCATCAAAAAGAGGCAGTGCCTGTCTGCTCATCGTCATGCCATACACACTTGCCACGTTAGCACATACCATAAGGCCGGCAGCAGCCTTGCCTACAACCTTGTCTGCAACATAAGCGCCCTGCAGTCTCCAAGGCTCATTGTCGAGCAGCCACACAAGGTCGCGCACGCCTTTCTTATTGTAGGTCGTAGTCTGGCCAAGCGAATCGCATACCACGAGCGAGCAGCCAGATTGCTGTAGTCGTTCTATCAGTTCCTGCATATTCTTATATATTGTAGATTAGAGTAAACCCTATTGTTCCGAAATGCCGTGGCTATGCTTTGGTATGACTTTACAGCCTACAGTTGCTGCATATCATACAGCCGCTTGTAGTAACCATTCTTCATGATGAGTTCGTCGTGCTGGCCCCGCTCCACTATTCTTCCTTCGTGCAGCACATAAATCTCATCAGCATTGCGAATGGTTGACAGGCGGTGGGCTATGGCCACGGTGGTACGGCTCTTCATCAGTCTTTCAAGAGCTTCCTGCACCAGATGCTCTGACTCTGTGTCAAGTGCTGACGTAGCCTCGTCAAGTATCAGTATCGGCGGATTCTTCAGTATGGCGCGGGCTATGCTTATACGCTGCCGCTGTCCACCAGACAGACGTCCGCCACGGTCACCTATCATCGTGTCATAACCTTTCTCTGACTGCATTATGAAATCGTGGGCGTTGGCTATCTTTGCAGCCTCTATTACCTGCTCCATCGTTGCATTCTCAACGCCAAAGGTTATATTGTTATAGAAGGTGTCGTTGAACAGTATTGCCTCCTGATTTACGTTGCCTATCAGGCTGCGCAGGTCGGATATACCCACCTCGCGTATGTCACGGCCGTCAATGAGTATCCGCCCAGCCGTCACATCATGGTAACGCGGTATCAAATCAACCAGCGTTGACTTGCCCGAGCCTGACTGTCCCACAAGTGCTATCGTGCGTCCTTTCTCCACTGTCAGGTCTACATGGCTGAGCACCTCGCGTCCTTCATTGTAATGGAAACACACATCACGCAGTTCCACCTTATCATTGAAGCCATTCAGCGGCTGTGGCTGTGGCTGCTCCTTGATTGGATTTTCTGCATTCAGTATGAAATCTATGCGATCCATTGAGGCCAGGCCAAGCGGTATCTGGTATATTGCCTTCACAAACTCCTTCAACGGGTTGATGACGCTGTATAGTATCACCATATAGAATATGAATGTTGAGGCATCAACAAGGTTTGACCCAGTAAGTATCAGCCATCCGCCAAACGTAAGCACTATAACGATAACCACTGTACCGAGGAACTCTGACATAGGGTGTGCCAACGACTGTCGCATCGCAACGGTCATCACCGACTTGCGGTAGCGAACATTAATATCCTCAAAGCGGTCGTTCATCTTTCTTTCGGCTATGAATGCCTTAATGATACGCAGTCCGCCAAGCGTTTCGTCAAGTTGCGAGAGCAGGTCGCCCCACAGCGTCTGTGCCTCTGTGCTCTGCGCTTTCAGTCTCTTGCTTACCTGCCCCATGATGATACCGGCAAACGGAGCCACGATTATGACAAAGAGAGTCAGTTCCCAGCTCACGAATATCATAGTGGAGAAACACACGATAATGGCTATCGGATGACGGATGAGCATATCAACCGAACTGGTCAGCGAGTTCTCCACCTGCTGCACATCGGCACTCATGCGCGCCACTATGTCGCCCCTGCGTTCCGCAGAGAAGAAAGCCAACGGCAGCGACAGCACCTTGCGATACACCTCCATGCGTATATCCTTCACTATGCCGGTGCGCAATGGAAGCATCACAGACAGCGAACCGAAATAGCCCAGGGTCTTCATCGCTGTCATTACCACCAGTCCCACTCCCATCAGACAGAGAGTATAGAAAGCGCCATACTGGCCCATGAGTTCCTGCACGTACGCATAGCCGTTGTTTACGAGCAATTCCTTGTCAAGCGTAGTCCATGTCCATTCCTTATAATGATACACCTTCTGGTCTATCTGAAAAAGGATGTTGAGTATAGGTATAAGGACGACAAACGAGAACACGTTCATCAACTGCGAATACAAGTTGAGTAGCACCGACCACACAAGATACATCTTGTATGGCATGAGGTAGCGCTTCATTATTTGGAAAAACTGCTTCATACTTGAGTGCAAAGTTACGTTTTTTCCGTCACTTATGCAAAGTTTTAAGCCTCGTTTTTAAATAAATGCCACATAAAAACAAGTATTATTTGTATATCTGAATATTTTATAGTATTTTTGCATGGAAAAACAAGATGCCCCTGCACTTCTATTCATAAACTCTTCAATTCTACAATTCTTTAATTCTTCAATTCTCTAAATAAAAAGTGAGCACAGCATTCTACATAGCGCGCCGTTACCTATTCTCGAAGAAAAGCACCAACGTAATCAATGTCATCTCCGCCATCTCCGTAACGGGTGTGGCAGTAGCCACTATGGCCATGGTGGTGGTAATGAGCGTATTTAATGGTTTCAGCGACCTGGTCGCTACATTCTTCACTGCATTCGACCCACAAATAGCCGTCGTGCCGGCAGAAGGCAAGGCCTGCGCTGCCAACGATCCCGTAATAGAGAAACTGAAGCATGCCTCCTGCGTCGAGATGTATAGCGAATCAATAGAGGATCAGGCTCTCGCTATCTACGGCGACCAGCAGGCAATGGTTCATATCAAGGGAGTTGACGACAATTTCGAAAAACTCACTCATATCCGTGATATATGCTATGGGGACGGTTCTTTCGACCTGCACGCTGCCGACCTGCAATACGGCATACCAGGCATACGGCTGGCTCAGCAGCTCAACATGTCGGCACAATATCAGGGCTACCTGCATGTGTATGCACCAAACAGGGAGGGACAGCTCGACATGATGAACCCAATGGAGGGTTTCGTTGCCGACTCCCTACTCTCGCCCGGCGTGGTCTTTGCCGTGCAACAGGGCAAATACGACAAGGACTACATACTGACGAGCATTGATTTCGCCCGTTCCCTCTTCATGCGCGATGGCGAGATATCGCGTCTTGAAATAAAACTGAAAGCCGGTACTGATGCTGCTGCTGCCAAAAAAGAATTAACACAGATTGCAGGAAGCAAGTTCCGCATCATGGACCGTTACGAGCAGCAGGCTGAGACTTTCAACATCATGAAGATAGAAAAGCTGATGGCCTACATATTCCTCACCTTTATACTCGTTGTGGCGTGCTTCAACATCATCGGTTCACTGTCTATGCTTATTATCGACAAAAAGAATGATGCTGCGACTCTGCGCGCCCTCGGTGCACGCCCATCGCTGATAAAGCGTATATTCATATTTGAGGGATGGCTCATCAGCATCATTGGCGCCGTTGTCGGCGTTGCACTGGGACTGTTGCTCTGCCTGTTGCAACAGCAGTTCGGCTTGGTAAGCCTCGGTCAGTCAAGCGGTGCTTTTGTCGTAGACGCCTACCCCGTCAGCGTACATTACTCCGACGTGGCACTGATTTTCCTAACCGTCGTAGCCGTAGGATTCGTGTCAGTGCTTTATCCTGCACGACAAGTAAAAACAGCCTAAGCATAAATCCTGCCCTCTCCTTTTTTATACAGGATATAGAATAATCGGTGATGCACCACATCTGGAGCATCACCGATTTTAGTTTAACTCTTCAATCTTTCAACTTTTCAATCCTTCAGTTCTTCAATTCTTCAATCTTTCAATTCTTCAATTCTACTTCCCTCCCAGGAACATATTCACTATCATATTGGCATCTGCCATGGTGACTTGTCCGTCACAGTTCACGTCGGCGGCATCTTCGTTGAAATCCTCCGGCTTGTCTGTGGCCAGGAAATAATTCACCACTGCGTTGGCATCCGCCATGGTGATACCTCCATCAGAATTACAGTCGCCAGTCGGTATGGCCTTGATATTGTCGAAATCTTTCCATCCGTCAGCATTTTTGTATGCCGTGATGCTTTCTGAAGGAACATACAATAAACAATCTTTTTTGTTCAGGCATCGTATTTGCAAATTACTTTATATCAGTGATTTGCAAGTTAAACGGTAGAAAAGTGGTGACGAGAATTCTGAATAGATTGAAAAAGATGAAGATTTAACGCATTTAACTTTTGTAAACTACAAAAAATGGATAAATACGGCATTTTGCAAATCATGATACAATATGGTAAGCCATATGCATTTACCAGTGTCATGAATTGTTTTCTGTCTTTTATATCGCCTGTATATAGCCACATTAGTAAGCCGCAGAAGCCAGATTCATAATCTTGTATAAAGCTATCAATTACTTTGTCATAGTATTCTAAAGTACACCCACACATGAACTGTAATGACTCTTTATATTCATTAAGCATGTTCTGCCCTGTATAATCCATTGAACATTTTTCGTTTTTATATGCCACGGAAGAAGTTTGGATGAATTCCTTGAATAATTCAACTCCTTTTAGACCAGAATGATTCTTGGCAAAATCGATAGCTGTAAAGAACCCCACTCCAGGGTTATCATACATTAAAGCACACATACAAATAGTAATAATCTGCAATTCATCATCTTCTATTTCTGGATACCAGTATTTACAAATGATTTCAGCAGATTCATATGGAATTTGATTATGCTCAACCTCCGGCCAAATCTTCCTTTGAATCAAATGAGCCATGCTCTCAATAATACAATAATAGCCAAAATTGAAGCCGTCCTCATACGCTTCATCTTCGGTATAGTCATATACACCTATCTTAACTGCTTTCTTCTCTTCTTCTGCAATTCGTATTTCTCGTCTATCAATCTCAACATCACCCACAATATGGCTACAACTTTTGCTACCGCACACCGCTTTTACACGGTTTCTATAACGAGAAATTCCTTCGTTGTGCTCCCATATTCCAAATGGCATTACAACTTTATCCGCACCTTCCAAAAATGCTCTTGTTTCAATAAAGAGCAGGTTTGCCATTTTACAGAATTGAGAGCCGTATAAAGTCGCAAAATGTTGATAGTAGTGCACATACTCATGCACAAAAATGCTATATTTCCTATCGTCACTTAACCCCTCTTCAGTAAAATCAATATGTTCATTCAGAACCATATGTAGATGGTCTGTCTCATATCTGCCATTCTGTTCTCCTTCAAATAAAGTCATGCTAATGGAATTGGGCTAAATCAAATCAGTGACTAACAGAAATTATAACCCACTTACCATCATTATCCTTGCCTTCACGCTTCAAAACGTCATGCTTCTGTAAAGCAGAGAGGTCACGTTCGATGGTGCGCTGGCTCACCGACAAAGTCTCCGACATTTGTTTGCCTGTTATTGTCGGAGGCTCTTTGATGAGATTGAGGATTTTCTGCTGACGCTCAGTGAGTTTCGTCTCCGACATGTCTCCGTCATGGTCTCCGACATCCGGTGTGTCGGTACTTGCATTGATGAAGATTTGAATTGAGCAGCATGCTCTCTTGAATAATCTGCACTAATATAAATGTTACTATTCATTCTCAATCTCGTTTTGGACGTAAGCGATAGCATCATTTTTCACTTCACTTGCATCTTCTACGGTATCAAGGACTTTGTCTGCTAACCAAATAGTAAGCAGTTCCTTTTCGCCCACTCCGAAGAGCTTAGCCATGATAGGAATCTGGCTACGTTTTGCCTTTCTCTCACCACGTTCTATTTTACTATACATAGGTGTATCAATCTCTAATGCCGCAGACAATTGTCGTTGCAGCAATCCTCGCTCTTCTCTGAGTTCTTTTATTTTCTTTCCAAATATCATGATAATGCTCTATTTATATTTATTCTATTGTTTCTTCTTCTTTGGATACCTCAACCAACAATCTAGTGATATTCTGAATAATTGAAGAGTCTTAAGCCTCATTAGCCAATCATCTTCATTCTTTACATTCGGTTTTTCACTAAAAGATAATTCGTAATCGCTTAAAAAGAGTTTACCTGTATGAGTCATTTTACTCCGAAGATTATAAATATCTTTATATATCTTCTGTGATTTCTCACTACCAGCTACAAATTTAGATAGGAAGTTGACAAATTTCTGTTTGACACCCCAAATAGGTCGTCCACATTGAGGACAAGTATAGGGAGATGATTTGATTGATTGGCAACTTTTGCATTCAAATTGAATCTCATCATCATTTACATCTAAGTCAACAAGTCCTTCAATTGCTGAAACATAAGAAAGGAAAGACAAACTTCTTTTTTGTGCAGATATATCCATCCCGTCACATGCTAAATAAATACAGGAATTAACCTTCTCCCTTGTTTTCTGTGAAAGATTGAAATAATAGTAGAGTGCTGAACTTATAGTGTTTGGGAACGATATTTCATGTTGGAAATCATCAACAGGATCATCTGTATAATATTCATGCATTCTGGCCTCCTTGCATACGATTTCCTCTTTTAAATCTGAAAAATGATCTATTTGCATATCCTCTTTCAGCCCTTTATAGATATATCCACCCAAAAATAATTGACTTTCTTGATTGTTGAAATTCTTCTTTTCTTCTTCTGTCATATCATCATATAGTTTATTAGGCAAGATGATACCCCATCCCATCATAGATGAGTCATAATTAAAGAATCTATGATTGGTCAAACAAGAAAGCAAATTCAGTATTTCCTTCTCTTTGTTTATACGAATCGCCCCTAATTCGAAAATATCTTTAGGTTCTCCGTTTGAAAATTCTATTGTATATTCCAAATAAAGAGGGAAATGTCGTGCACAGGGATTCTGAGGTTTCCCACCCATATTGATAGGTAAGATTTGAAATCTGTCTTCAAATCTAAACCCCGCTTTTATATTTGAATTTGTAAATACTATTTTTCGATAATACTTCTTCATTTTTTTACAATATCTTCATTGAACTAATAATATAACAGGAATCAGGGAAATGGTCGGATGGACTGGGGAATGCCATTAAAACGGTCGGATTGACGGTTGGATTAGGTAAAATTGGTCGGATTGATCATCTTACAAACCATCGAGGTTCTTCCTTTCCCATTTTATTCCTTCTTCGTTAATCTCTACCAACATTCTTCCAACAATTCGGTCGACACGTAGGAAATCACATAGTTCTTCTCCTCCCCACAGAACATGCTCTTGAGATTCTGTATTTATTTCCACTCACGCTCCTCGTTCTTCTTGAGATTTTACCCGATAGCTGTTCTCACTTCTTTTCTAGTTACTCCAGTTATCTTTTTAATTGTTGTATCTGTGAATGTATCCCAGATATTGAGATGGACAGATTTATATTTATCGAACAATCTTCCTATTTTCTCGATTTCAAAAACAAGTCGCAAGTCGTTTTCATCTGCTTCGGGATGGACTTCATGTTTGCTTCCTACACGGGCTATCTTGATGATGTAAATGTCGCGTATACCACGTCGCTTGATATAGGGCATAAAATAATACAATTTGTTGAGTGCAATGGTTGAAGGGAACTTTTTACCTGTGTAATAGATACGCGCCGTACCATCAAGAAACAAATCCACATTGTCATTCTTGACGAGGCTTATCAGCACATTTTTGTCCTCCTCTAATTGAAGCAAAGGATTGTCCGCATCTTCTTCGTGGTTAACGATTTCATTCGGGTACTCTGCACGTACTGCTTCAAAGTCAATGCTCTGTTGAGCGGTTACGGCATTGCAATGTTGGAGAATAAAATTTAATGCTTTCTCATCTTCTTCCTTCGTAAGCCCAATAGTCTTACAATCAAACGTTTTGAGAGCTGGCAAAAGATTTATTCGCATCAGCATATCCTTGTTGATTGCTCGCTTGGCATCGTAGAAACAAATGGATTCCATAAAGTCTTGAATTTGCTGACTATTTAGGATCTCTTGTACAATTCGTGCCACATCGTAGTCATCGAAACCAAGCATATAGCATGTGTCGTCACAGACTGCAATTTTCCCGTCAATTTCTGAGACCATAGAAAAAGTAGTCTGCTTGTAAAGGCCCGAAATAATTACTTTATATTTTTTGAACGTATAGTCACCAATGCCAAACATGCAGAATCTTGGCCTTTCTCTATAGATGGAACTTTTGCGATTGTCCAATAACTCAGCATGTTCCGACAAATAATGATACGCTTTTGGATATTTATCCTTCATCAATTTCGTGTCCTCATTCGCGCTATGCTGTGTTACAATTACATATTTACGAGATTGACAAATTACTTTTCCCTTGATATCAGAACTCTTAATCAGGGGGTAGATTACTTCATCCTCTATGTCAACGACCTCGCCAAGCCCGTTCATATACTTGCCATTATCCTCAAACAACTCCATTACCTTAGAACAATCGTGTTTCAAGCCTGATCGCCACGTAAAAGGAGATATACCATCTATCATCTGTGTCTTGACATAATTATCCACATCAGCTACGAATTTGTCCTTAACCCATCCGAAACTATTTAATAATGATTTCGTGTAGAAGTTGAAAACTTGACAGATTCTTTCGTGACCGCCAAAAAGACGCATAGACAATAACGCAGCAGACACAGATACTCCAAACTCCTTTTGAGCATCAATGTTATACTGGGCGATATTCGATAAAGAAGCTTTGCCAGCCTTTTGCTCATATACCAGATTTTTAATGACCGAGTTCTTTAGAAGAAATGCAAAATGGACATTCTCAGCAGAGAACTTTTCGATGATTTGAATGCTGATATATTCTGCAATGTCAAAGTTTGCCTTACCTGTAATAGCTTCAAGACCCTTTGTTTTCTTGAAATTAGTCTTGATTGGTAAATTGTCACTTCCAATCTCGCTAAGTTTGCTATTGGTCACCCAAGGCGGGTTTCCAATGGCAAGAACGACTCTTCCATTTACATTTTCTGTTATTTTCCTAAAATCAAAATCAAAGATGTTCTCATGGTAAAGATGAACATTGATGTAGTCCAATGAACTTCCGAAAGTCTGAAGTTTTTCATTCAAGGCATCCAAGTATGGCTTGTAGATCTCTATACCATATACGTCCTCGATGGAGTCAAATGTGAGCAAAGCGGCAATAATGAAATTGCCCAGACCACAGGTAGGCTCCACTATAACCTGTGGACGAATTCCTTGGGCTTTTATATGTTCACAAACAGATAAGGCAAGTGACAAGTTTGTTTGCCAATCACCATACTCTCCTTTTTTTTCATTTACTACTATCTCACTCATTTTCTATGTTAGCCTCATATTTGACGATAGGAGATATGCCATCCACGGTCTCATTCAATGTAACGATTCGTCCATATTGCAATCTCCATTGTAAAGCATTAGAAATAGTAAGATAACCTATCGCAGGCTTGTTCTTGAGAATATCTTTTGCCATATTCATCAACGTAACTTCATCCGAAGGGATTTTGTGGTCATTCAGAAAAGCGAAGATGTCATCAGCATTTCCTTTGTTCTCAATGATTTGCCTAAGGCCTGTAGTAGTTTGGTAGTCGGCGGTTCTGCTCTTATCGATGTAAGTGCAAGAAACAAATTCCAACATTCCTTTCTTTTGTTTCATGTCATCGGCCTTCTTATAGACAAAAACAATGAGGTTGTAGCCAAGACCATAGATTTTCTGCTTGCTATCCTTGAACGGGCAGCTGGATTGCGGCTGTTTGATAGACGTAACCTTAATATCAGTATTAACAGAGGGCAAATCCAAGCCATTTGCGGAACTACCAACTTCCATTTCATAATGTTCGGAAAGATAGTCCTGGAATAAATGTTCCACAAATGTACCTACGGCCTTGCCATCAGTCACGCCAAACAGTTCTTTTCTGTATTTTCCACTTTCTTGTTTGCAGAATGATTCTGCACTCTTAATAAGTTCATCTTTATTTAACTTCTTCATAATAATTGTATTTTATAGTTTTAAACACTCTAACTCAGACTTACCCACTAACTCAAAAAGGAAGCATTTCACCTCGAAACTAAATTGTTCACTAAATCTCCAGCATCTTTGCCACCTGCCATGAAATGCTTCATGCTTTTTACTTCATATTCACTTCGCAATTGAATATGTCGTAGTAGTTCTTGCTGTTCATAAGGAGTTATAAAGCCTCCACGTTGACTTATCTGATTATAAAGGTGGGCGATTTGATTATTTTCATCATCAATATGACGAAGACAATCATTGTATTGCTCTCTATTATACTCATACGAAACCCTATCAATAGCCAACTTCATAAAAGGGTTGCCATTGCTTAATTGCTTTACGTTTTCAAGTATTGCCTCAAATGCTAATTCATTTAAATTGTACATATAATTACCTTGTATTGGTTTGTCAAATTCTGACCACAAAGATAATGAAATTATTGCAAAATAAAGCATAATACTTCGATTATCTGCATTTATTTTTGATTTTTTATAGAAAAGACAGATTTTGACAAGCCAAAGTGTTTTTTTGTGTCATTTCGTTCAAATACGAATCCACTAATTACCCAACCATTCTGTTTTTTCTTTCCATCTCAATTTGGTGAGGTCACTGAAGGTATCACAACCTAAACTAATGCCACTGAGAACAAATACGCAGGGAGTATGTTATTCATCAGTTCCTTGGGGTCGCTAATTCTCTCACACAAGTCTATGGATTTAGCCATAGAAATATCACAATGGGCTTGCTTTGAAGTGACAAACTGCAATCAAACGAAGTGGAGATGGGGAATTAGGCTTCCCACTACTTGAAAAATGTGGCATCGGCAAGCCGATTTTACACGCTTGATATTACCCTCTGGTATCGGCTCCGATATTCATGGCCTGCCATGTGTGAGAATAGCTTAATGCCAGATACTGTGACCTCTGCTTGCAGATTTATGTGGTCAGTCCACCGCCCGATGAAAATCGGAACGGGTAGTGAGCTTCCCGATGCTTGTTTTATGTGGCAAGCATCGGGCAAGCCCTCTACTTCATAGCTACATTGCCTTCATCCACTCCTTGTCACGCAGATAGACATATAGATAGGAACGTAAACTCAGGTCACCTTGCAATCGCTGGGTATGTGCGAATGCAGCCGTTCGCTCACTTTCGCTAAGCTGCTGCCATACGCCAAAGGCTTGCGATTCGTTGTTGCCAACCTTCTTGTAGATGACCTTCAATCGGTCAAAGGAAGAGGTAGCATCGTTAGCGTTGAAATCATCGAAGATAACGTTCGTAACGTCCTTTTGCCAATAAGATTAGACCCGCTTGCCCTAATGGACTATCCGAGTCATGATGCAAAGATAAGGAATTTTTCTGAAACAAACAAAGAAAACAGAAATAAATTAAGAATTAAGAGTTAAGAATTAAGAGTTAGCGTTCGGCAACATGGAATCTGCACGAGACTTTCACCTTTGAATTTTCACTTTTTACCTTTCTCTTTTCACCTTTTTCCCGACCACGGATTGCGCATATTTGCCGGATTGGTTGCGTATGATTATATGCATAAAATAAGCGACTGAGGAAGAAAAATCCTCAGCCGCTATTGTTGAGTGTAGATTATTACGACATTTTCAATTATTGCTCTTTAATTCTTGCTTAGCCATTGAAACAGCTAAGTCTATAAGTTGTTTGGCTGGTTCCACAAGTGGGCGGACGTCATCCTCGGTTAAGCCATAGGTGTTCATCATAATCACCAGTCAGTCGCATCGTAAATTACGCCACATGCTTGTTCGTATGCTCGAAGTGCCTTCTCTATGCGAAACTCGACAATGGCACTCCGTTCGTCAAACGATAGGCTCATAACCTGATTCCCTCCTTCATTACGTTTTTATAGAATGGTGTGAATTTCTTTGATTCCCAATCTGTTTTTGTGTACATTATCGGATTTATCTCTGCATCCACTTCCCAACCAAGTTCACGTACAGGATAAGAGATGTTGTCAAGGTCTGCGGAAGTGATTTTGTTTTTGTCCAGAAGTATCAGGACATCCCAGTCGCTATCCCTGCGGGCATCTCCACGCGCCCGGGAGCCAAACAGAAATGTTTCCGTTCCCGAAGGTGAAACCATACGTACCGTCTTCCCTATTCTTTCTGACAGAGAATTTTTTATGTCTTTATTCTTTTCCATATTCACCCGTTTTATGGACATCACACGATAAAGACCATTACCCAAACCTTGAGACATCTGGACTTCATGTTGCAAAGGTAAAGAAAATTCCTGAAACAAACAAAGAAAACAGAAATAAATTAAGAATTAAGAGTTAAGAATTAAGATTTAGCGTTCGGCAACACGGAATCTGCACGAGACTTTCACCTTTGAATTTTCACTTTTTACCTTTCTCTTTTCACCTTTTTCCCGACCACGGATTGCGCAGATTTGGCGGATTGGCTTCGCAAACGATATTAATCTCTCGCAGATTGTAAGGGTTAATCCGTTAAATCCGCGTAATCCGTGTTCGTTTTTGCACTTCCCTACATCTGGTGTTTTGACAATTTGATAGATTTTAGAGCGTTTAGGTTTGCAAAGTGTCAAAACAAAAAGTGCCGTCAGAAAACTAAAAATAGAGTATCTGACGGCACTTTTTTATGCGTGTTTCGGGGTGTAAATGGCTGTTGAAATGTAATCAGGCCCCAATTACATCGTGATTAGGTTGCTTTTACCATGTAATTAGCACCTGATTACAGTGTGATTTGGGCTTGATTACACCGTAATTTGGGTGCTTTTAGAGAGCGAAAAAAATAGCCTCAGAAATTAAAGGCTTTATTGTCAGCGACTTGCAAAATTCGCTATTTTCGGCTGTACGAAACCAGACGGAAAATATTTTCAAATATCGCAAGGAAATGAGGGTTGGAAAAATCAAAGTGTAAGCAAAATGGAGAAAAAGTATGCAAAATGTAAAAGTAAGCTTAGTGGCCTATAGGTCAAAAAAAGAATCCAGGTTGGCTAACTACGATGAGTATCACCAACCCGGATTTCAAATATTACTAACTAACACTTACATAGTATTAACGTATCACTTTCTTTGCAGAACCGTCGCTGTAGCTTACTATGTTGATACCCTTGACTGGTGCGCTGTAGCGACGTCCCGTAGTATCATAGATTGTTTCTGCGGTTGCAGTGTCTGCAGCCTTGAGGTTGCTGACGGCAGTTGCATTAGTAGCAATGCCATACTTACTCAAGCCACCCTGCTCATTTACAGACTGAACCTTGTAAGGCTCCTCGCTATCGTTGGCGCCGAGCAGTGCTGTACCCTTAGCCATAACGGCTGCATCTACAGTGAAGCTGTTCTCTGTTGTAAAGCCTATTACCTCGTCGCCACGAGTGATGACGTAGCAGATAGCGTAAGGCACCTCTTCCCATGTGAGGGTAGAACCTTCAATCAGTACTTCAGGAGCCTCTGTAGCCTCACACATGAGGTCTGGCTGCCAGTTGTCGCTGCCGCCCATCACGTTCTTGATGGTGTACTGTGCTGCCTCCTCGTCGGTAAGGTAGTTCTTGGCTGTGCCGTAAACCTTCTCTTCTGTCCAGTTAGGCATGTCGCTGGCTTCAGGTCTGCTGGTAGCTATCACCTTCTCGCCGTCAACCATCTTATAATACTGCGTGTAGTAATAGGTGTCCTCACGCTGGCTGAGGTCAACAGGGTTGCCGTTGGCATCCACGGTGTTGTAGTCAGCCCACAGTACTGGCAGTCCGCCCATGGTGTTGTACCATCCCTTGGCAGGTATGTTGATGTAGGTCTGCAGGTTGATGAACACGGTCTTTGGCTGGTTATGCCATGGACGGCCGAGCCATACATCCTTTACGTTTACACCTGGGTGAGCACGCAGTATATTGTTCTGGAATACATAACCCCACTTGGTATCTGCAGTGTGATTAGGCGCTACGATGTAACCGCCTGAAGGACGGTTAATCTCCAGAGTGTCGCCATCTAGATATACGTCACCGCCGTTGTAGATGAAGTCCACTGCACCCTCAATGAGAGAGTTCTTGATGTAGTGGCGGTTTGTCTGTGTAGATGTTGTAATCCATGTGTCCTGATAAGAGAGCAGAGCCACGTTGTTAAGGCAGATACGATCACCGCCGGTATTGAGAGCAAGTGCCTGCGGACCAGCCTGCTGCACATGACCGTACTCATTTTCAAGGGTGATATTCTCGAAGAATACATCGTTAGCCTTAACAGTAACGGTAGCGCCGAGGTCAATACCTACATTCTTTGCAGTCTCGCCGCCGCTGAGGTTGTCATTCAGTATGACGGTCTTGTCGCGCTGCTGACCAATGATGTGCATGAATGGCTTCTTTGCAGGAATGTCTATGTGCTCACGATATTCACCGTTCTTCACGAATATGAGCCATGCCTTGCCACGACCTTCAGGTGCAGCGTCGATGGCGGCCTGCAACGTGGTGTAATCGCCTGTGCCGTCCTGTGCAACGATGGCGTCGAACACGCGCTTCTCTGGCTGCTGGCGCTCCATGGTGGTGAAGGTGATGTTGACAGCCTCAACCTCCTCGCCGCTGCGGCTTACAAGTACGCCCTTAGGCATCTGGAAGGTATATTGCGTAGCATAGTCAAGACCTGCATACTTGAATACAGCGCTCTTTCCTGCTATAACCGGTGTGATTTCCTCACCGTTAAGGATAGCTTTTGCAGTGCCAGCCTTGACCTTGGCATCGAAGTTCAGTATGATAGAGCCATTAGCAGAAGCACCGGTGGTGCCGTCAGCAGGTGTGCTTGACACGAGTACAGGCATTTGAGATGCACCTTCCTTCTGGTCGGCAAGTACGAATATCTCGGCAATAGATGTACCGTCATAGTCGCTTGTCACACCTACGAGGCTGCTCTCACGGTTAGGCATCCAGCGTATCCATACACGGTCCTGGTCGTTGGCAGCCTCAGGCAGTGCAAACTCCTTTGGTCCGTCCCATGCGCGTGCAGGAACATCGAATGTACCAATCTTGGTGAAGTTAGTACCGTCGACAGAGTACTCTACGTTGTTCTCAGAGTAGGTATTGTAATCGCTGCCTATGCAAGAAGATATCACGAGGTTCTCATATCCCTTTGAAGAGAAAGAGATTTCATAGTACCACTCCTCAGAGAGGAACTTCCATATACGTGCGGCATACTTGCCGTTCTCCTGTCCGTTGCTTGAGCCGCGTGTAAGCCATCCGTTGGTGGTGCCGTCAGCCTTGCGCAGAGACAGCATACCAGCGTTCTCAGAGTCAGCCTTGTAGTCGGCGGCGCGATCTTTGGCAGGCTGGTCGTAATAGAGGTCCCAACCCACGATGTAGTCAACCGCGGAGAAGTTAGCTGTAACGTTCTTCTCACCAGTCATCTTCACCTCACACTTCTGCGCAGTGCCTGTGGCATCGCCGTCCCATCCTGTGAATGTCATGATGCGGTTGTTGACAGCGGTGAGCACAACGTCTGTGCCTTCCTCATAATAGTGTACGCCGTCAACGTAGTTGCCCTCCGGCTGATACTGCACGAGGTTCTCTGCCACACCCTCTGTGCGGGTGAGGTTGAGCGCATATACGTTAGCCTTGGTGTACTGAGCTGTCAGCGTAGTGTTTGCCGCAATCTCAAAAGTGTAGTTCTTACTGGTTGATACCACCTCGCCTGTCTCGTCTGTCCAACTCTGGAAGTGGTAACCGAAGTTCTCCGTGGCAGAGGCTGTGATTATTGTACCCTCGTCAAACTCCGCTCCAGCAGGATTGGTTGACACCTTACCCGCACCAGTCATACCTGAACCTACGCTCAGTGTATAAACAGGAGTCGGCTCAATAGTACCCTCTACATCGCCGCTTATTACCACGTCGCTGAAGGCATACTGCTTGTTGTTGGCAAGGTTATAAATGTAGATTTTCACAGTGAATATGTCGTCTGTGGCTGGAATACCGCTAAGGTCGAATGTATGGTTAGATATGTATGGATCTTCCTTGGCGAGCTGCGGAGTAACACCACTGGCTATTGTCTTTGACTCACCATTGCTTGTTACCACCACGTCAAAAGCACCTCCGTTGGTGCCCACGCGGCTTGCGTTGAATGACAAAGACTTCGGTGTGAACGTCAGTGCCTTCTTTGGTTTCAGCGTGAATACTATGGTAGCATTATCATCACCTGCCGCAGCTTGTTCTGTAGGTTGGAACTGCTGACGTACCACAGTGCCGTCAGTGCGCAGGCCTGCTGCCGAGATTTTGTCACCTAATGAGAGGTTGGCCACAGAGAATAGACCTTCTACTGACGTAGCGGCGTTAGTCTCCATCGTAGCCGACTTCAGTTCCCATGTGGCGGTGAAGCCAGTCTCACTGACAGCCACTGGACCTTCAGCCTTATCAGCGGTAATACTGATATCATTCACACGCCACTGTGCAGTCTCGTCATTGGGAGCTATCAAGCGCACGATGACCTTGTCTTTGTCATTAGCAGAGAGAGTCACATCGTTAGTCCTGTATATCCACCAGTTGGCGGCACCGCTATAGGCACCCGCATCGCTCCATGTACGTCCGCCGTCGGTAGATACCACAGCCTCGAGCGCACGCTCCTTGTTGTCACCGCAGGTGAAAGAGAACATAAAGTGCACATTCTTGTAGCCCTTGGTAGGGAAACCAATCTCAAAGTATTGGTTGTGCTGGGTGGCATCAGTATAGTCACTGATGTTGTTGGGATCCATGTCCTGATACAGCGACAATATCCTGTCTCCGTTATTGTTCTGGATGCCCCAGAAACGGGTTCCCTTTGCTGACACGTAGTAGTCAGTCTGAGTACCCTCACACTCATTAGGAAGAATGGTAGGAAGTGTTCCAAAACCATTCCAACCTATTGCCGCCCAGTCATCGCTGTTTGGCGTGTAAACGTTGTCTGCCACGGTGTAGCCCGTGTCAAACGTCCACTTGGCTAATTGCACAGTCTCGTCAGCCGACACCGCTAACGGCAGCAGGGTCATGAGAGCAACAAGCAATCGCGTAAGATAACTTTTTGTTTGCATAAAGATTAGTTTGAAGTTTGTTAATATATATATATATATAATGTTGATTTATCTGCTTAGAATATCACTTTCCTCACTGTCCCATCACTCATGCGGACAATGTTCACTCCCGGCTGCGGAGTGCCGAACTGGCGTCCGCTGACCGTATAGTATTTTTTTTTCTGAGTCTCACTGTCTGCAGGAACTGTGATTCCCGTGGTCTCCGCATCCACTGCCATGCCACTGATGGTGACATCGCTCAGGCAGAGAGTCTTGTCATCAGCCGAGCCGTTATACCAAGGGTAGATGCGCACAAGCAACTGCTCGCCGTCCTTAACCGTCAACACTGGCTGTGCCTGGACAAACACGGGATTATTGGCAACCATTTTCTTTCCCTCGTATATGGTGGTGCGGGTTACGAAATTATCTGTAGAATAATACACGTGTGCGCACATACCGTTGCCGCCACAACCGCAGATATAAAGCGAGATGTTGTTTATCTTCAGGTCATTGCCCTCATTAGGCTTTACGCCGAACTCGATATATCGCTCCGGGTCATCATCAATCTCATTGGCAGGCCAGCGATAGACGGTAACCGTGGCACCGTCCTTTACTGTCTCCACAGGATTGTTCACGAGGTTGCGCTGCATCTTTCGCGTGGCATCATAGCCAGTACCGTCAGGCCACACCGTATTCTTATTCGGATTGGAATATCTCTGCAACAGCATACCCTTATATGTCTCCGGGATGATATTGGCCGGACCGGTCAGCACACAGTCATCATTGCTCTCCAAGCGCCAGTAGGCTTTAACCTCCGCACCTCCCTCAAGCACCACTGCCGTGGCGGTGACGGGTATCTCAATACTCTTGTCACCCTGTGACACGGTCACCTTGCTGCTGAAGTCGCCATCACTGGTCAGCGTGACACGTGCATAGAATGTCTTGATAAGAGTGGAAGAGGTGTAATCAACCGTCAATTCTGTGTTCCATTCCGTCTTATCGAAAGACACCTCTATTCCCTCACCGGCAGAGATTGTAACGGTTCCTTCCTCTGGAGATAGGCCGAAGCCGTTGACGGTAAACTCCTTGGTGAGCGTCTGGCCCTTGTATGCCTCACCCATATCGCCGGTGGCAGGAGAGACGGAGAGGTCTGTAGGCAACACTATATCATCCGCGAGTATGCCCTGCGCCTTCATCAGACGGGCACACTCACGCGCTACGAGCAGCGCGCCGGTGGTATTGAAGTGGGTTGAGCCTTGTCCGTCAAACAGCTGTGCCTCGCACTTTGCCTGTGTGCCGTAGCTCTCATAGAGTTCCTTGGTGGCTGTAGTAAGGTCTATGAAATACACGCCTTTCTCCTCAGCCAACTTCTGTGAGTGGTAGGCATAGTCCATAGAGTGGTCAGTGGTTGGTACGGTCTGCTTCTCCAGTATGCCTGTAGAGGTGAGTATGCTGAACGAGTCACCAAGGTCATGACGGCCGTTGCGACGTATGGTGCTGCCTGTGAAATAACTGCGGCAGACGGGTGAGCACACGATAGGTATGGCTCCTAGAGCCTTTGCCTCGTCAACAATTTTGCCCAGCCACTCTTTGTAAGTGGTAGATGGTATCGTTCCACGAGTCTCTGTCCATGTCTGTCCGAGTCCCTGATAGTAGGCCTGCAGTTCCATACCGTCCATACCCTGGTTCTTCTCGTCGTTGTGACCGAAGGTGATGATAACGTAGTCGCCTGCCTCTACGTTGTTCTTTGCCGTCTGCCAGAGTTCGTTGTAGCCTCCGCGTGAGTCGCGTCCGCCCTTGGCATAGTTAATGGATGTCCATCCGTTGGTAAGGAAGTTGCCAAAATACATGCCCCATCCACGTGTGACGGTGGCAGACTCATCGTATGGTGCCATGGTTGAGTCGCCAAGGGTATGCACCTTCTTGGCACTGCCGAGCACTGTAATGATAGTCATTAATAAGAATAGTAAAGTTTTTTTCATGATGTATTACTGTTTAGTTGTTGATCGCGATTTGTTCTTTGGTAAGCGATTAAAGTCGAGTGACGATGCAAAATTACTTTTATTTCACAATTCCGACGGTTCAAGTTTCTTCCAAAAAAGTGGTAAAAAAAATTCCACCAATGGGGGATTTTTGTTTCAAATTCAGCTGTCATGCGGCATTTCAGTGTATGTGCTAAAGAAAAAAATGAATTTTTCTAAATCTCCATTTTTCAGAAAAGTCGCTCGTAGGCATGTTAAAATGATGTCGGTGGACACTGATATGCCATAAAGATGGCAGGGTGAGGCAGAGGGGCTGAAAAGTGCAAAAATGAAAAATCCGTATTTTCTTAGTTCAGAAAATACGGATTTTCAGGCTAATCTCTATGCTTTCTCAATATATTCTTTAGAGATTTCTTCGGCATATCCAGACTAGATAAGCTTCTCTACTTTCTCGTTGTAGCTGCCTTGTGCCATTGTTGTCACGGCGGTGCATGCTATTAGCAGGAGTGTTAGGATGTATCTTCTCATATATATATAATAGGTGTGGTTTTATATAAAATAAAAAGCCCAAAAGGCGTAGCCTGTAACGGCATCTCGTCTTTTGGGCTTGTATATTAATAATGACGATATTAGCACTTAGCCAACTTACCGTCAGAACCAAGCACATTCACAATCTTGTGGATGTACATCTTCTTCATGTTCTCACGAGCAGGCTTCAGATACTGACGTGGGTCGAAGTCTCCAGGGTGCTCAGCCAGGTGCTTGCGGATAGCAGCGGTCATGGCAAGACGTGAGTCAGAGTCGATGTTGATCTTACATACAGCAGACTTAGAAGCCTCGCGGAGCTGCTCCTCAGGGATACCGATGGCAGCCTCGAGCTTACCGCCGTACTTGTTGATGGTGTTAACCTCCTCCATTGGAACAGAAGAAGAACCGTGGAGAACGATTGGGAATCCAGGAAGTTTCTTCTCAATCTCGTGCAGGATGTCGAATGCCAATGGTGGTGGAACGAGCACGCCGTTCACCAATGTGCACTGCTCTGGAGTGAACTTGTGTGCACCGTGAGAAGTACCGATAGAGATAGCGAGAGAGTCGCAACCTGTGCGTGTAGCGAAGTCGATAACCTCCTCAGGCTTTGTATAGTGTGACTCAGCGGCAGCAACCTCATCCTCTACACCAGCGAGAACGCCGAGCTCAGCCTCAACGGTAACGTCGAACTGATGAGCATACTCAACAACCTTCTTGGCAAGTGCTACGTTCTCTTCGTAAGGCAGTGAAGAACCGTCGATCATCACTGAAGAGAAACCGTTATCGATGCAGTCCTTGCAGAGTTCGAAGGTGTCACCGTGGTCAAGGTGAAGAACTATCTCTGGGTTCTCGCAACCGAGCTCCTTAGCATACTCTACAGCACCCTTGGCGAGGTTGCGGAGGATAGTGCCGTTGGCATAGTTGCGGGCACCCTTAGAAACCTGCATGATGACAGGAGACTTTGTCTCAACGGCAGCCTGCACGATAGCCTGCATCTGCTCCATTGTGTTGAAGTTGAAAGCTGGGATTGCATAACCGCCAGCAACGGCACGCTTGAACATCTCACGGGTGTTCACAAGGCCGAGGTCTTTGTAATTTACCATAGTTTTCTTTTGTGTTTTTATTGTGTTTACAGTGTCAATCAGTATAATTTTCGGCGCAAAAGTACTGCTTTATTTCCGTTCCCACAAATTATTGCCTTTAAATATCCATTGCCCAGCTTATTTCCATGTTTTTTGCAAACTGCGGTTTGCAGTACTGTGAGCATACGGAGGAATCACAGCACATACTTCTCGCCCTGCTTCAGCCGGCGGCGCACCTCATCGATAGTGAGTCCCTCGCTGAGGTTCATATAGTAACCGCTGTGTGCCGGCTTCTGTTTCTCCTTGGGTGGCAGTTGCATGTAGTCGCCATACACATACTTCAGGTATCCGTCATACCCCTGCGGCACGCGTATCATAAAATCAGCAAAAGGCATTTCTATGTAACTACTGAACCATTCAAGCGGATACGTCTCCATTCCATTTATATATGAGCCGAAACTTACGTAACGCCGGCCGTCTGGCTTATGCAACGTAGACTTCAGGGCTTCAAGTTCTCTTTTGTATCTATTCACGTTATGCGTCGACAATGCCCATTTGATGTTTCTCAGCAAGCCACGCAAGTGCCTGTGTTGTATGTTCTCCTTAAATCTTACCCACGGATACTTCTGGTTGGCACGCTGGTATCTTGCAGTTTTCCTGTGGTATTCTTTTAGCAGGTATTCCAGCGTGGCATCATCTTCGTCGGTGCGGTCAAGCGGGAAGATGTCAACCTGCGCTCCAAACACTATGGGATTCATATAGTATCGCCACAAAGTGATGTCGGTGTTGGTGATGCGACATATCGGGTCGTAATAGCCAGGGGTGTCAGGCGTAAGCAGGCGAAAGCCACCGCTGCTGTCGATTTCTTTCTGAAGCGAAATGAGTTTTTCATAGTCTTCGTGCGGCATAACCAAGTCTACATCGTCATCCCACGGTATCATTCCATGATGACGCACGGTGCCAAGGCATGTGCCTCCGTATGCATAATACCTCAGGTTATGCTTTTCGAAGAACTCAATGGAAAACTTCAATGTCTCAATGGTTTTTGCCTGTAATTTGCGTAAAAAATCTTCTGTCATAATAAACTTATTTTCGCAGATGACGGATAGTTGCCTCCAATTTCTCTCTCATGTCTCCTTTTAGCACCCATCCCAATGACTCTATTTTTTCTGTAGAGAAGAGCGATTTCGTTACGGGGTTAAAGCCAAGCTTTTCAGCGTCCGTCGGTATGTCAAACACTATTCTGCACTGTCCTGTCGACGCAATCATTTCTGCCAATTCCCTGATTGACCTGTTCGAGCCTGCATCGGCGATGTTGTAGGCCTCGCCTCTCTTCCCCTTTAGAAGAATGTACAGCAATGCAGAAACACAGTCAACCACATAACACCATGAGCGTATCTGCTCACCCGAACTCTTTAATACGATATCCTCACCGTGCAATACATTACGAATAAACTGAGCATATACGCGATTGTCATTCTCCGTGAAATTCGGACCGTACGTGTGACACGGGCGCGCTATCACCACATCAGCCCCGTATTCAGCAGCATAGCAGGCACAGATAGTTTCCGCCGCGCGCTTTGAAGACGGGTAACAGGAGCGTGGGCTGGAACAATCTACGTACCCACTGTAATCCTCAGTGAAGACACGTCCATCGCCCTCGCCGTACACCTCGCCAGAGGATACATATAGCAAGCGTCTCATCCTGTGCTGCAACCCATACTCCAGCAGGTTTGACACACCGTTGATGTTTGCCTGCATAACCTCGACTGGATGACTCATAAATTCCACAGGAGCTGCTCCGCTGGCAGCGTGTATGATATAGTCGTAGTCACCGTCGAGAGCCAACGGCTTTGTCACATCGCCCCGTAAAAGTTGGAAGCCCTGTTCGTCCGCATATTTGCCAAACAGGCTCGACATCCGGTGCTCATTCCTGCCAAGGGCGGAAACATGATAATTTCGGTCCTTACGGGCCATAAGCACCTCTGTCAGGCAACTGCCTATCAAACCAGTCGCCCCGGCAATGAGTATTTTGCATCCATCCAGTTTCTCCCAGGGGAGCATTAGCGAAGCAGCGTTCCTTATGTCATCTGTGTAACTCATTTCAGCCAGTCGTCTTTCGTTGTGTGCATAAGAGCTTTTAATATCTCCAGATCTTCCACAGTGGTCACTTTTATATTCTTTTCAGACCCTGGCACGATGTGCATCTCTATGTCTTCATGCAGTTCCGCTACCAAGGTGCAGCTTGCCACGGAATCAACTATCCCTTTCTTCCGTGCCGTCTCGTGTGCATTGATAATGTTTTTCAGTCTGAAAGTCTGAGGCGTCTGCGTACGTATAAGCGTATCGCGCGGAATGCTGGTCTTTGTCGTAAAACCGTCATGGCTCTCAAGAATGGCCTCCCTGCACTTAATGCCAGTGATGGCATATCCATAAGACTTGCATGTGGCAATATTGCTGCTTATTATCTCCTGCGACAGCAACGGGCGCACGGCATCATGTATCAAGACGAGGTCGTCATCGTCGCAGCCAGCATCTTTCAGTCCATACACACCATTATGTATAGACTCCATGCCGCTATCGCCGCCTGGGAATATCCAACTAAGTTTTGTAATGTTGAACTGATTGGCATAGCTTTGCAGCACAGTTTCCCATCCCCTCAGGCACACCACTGCGATTTTATGAATGTCAGGGTGCTTTTGAAAACATTCCATCGTATGGATGATAATTGGTGCTCCATCTATGTGCATAAACTGCTTCGGTATGTCCTGCCCCATTCGATTGCCGTTTCCTCCGGCTATGATTACTGCTATGTTCATTATTCCTTATTTCTATTTAAACTGATAGTTTCTTAAGGTCTTCTTGTAAATTCTTTATAACACTATTCTCTCTCCTTTTTTCAATCTCTTGCGCACCTCGTCGATAGTAAGTCCTTCGCACAAATTCAAATAATAGTGGTCGTGTCTCGACATGCGTTTTTCCTCTGGCGGCAGCTGCATGTAATCGCCATATACATGTTTCAGATAGATATCCCAACCACACGGGATTCGTATTTTCGTATCTTCAAATTCTGTAATTTCGTAATCTTCAAACCATTCTCTTTTATAAATCTGTAATCCGTACGCATTATCAGAATAGGGAACAATTCTATTTCCACATGGCTCATCGAATGAAGCCTCAGCATTCTTTAATGTTTTTTCCAGTGTTGGTTTCACAAACCGCTGAACAAACATCCATTTTAAATCTTTTCTGAAATCTACATAGTTCTTACCAAGTAGTTTTTCCTTTAGCGATGCTAAACTATATTTGCGATTAGCCTGCTGGAATTTATAGATGCCATACTGATATTTCCTATACATGACATTTATGTCATTGTCATCTTTATTAGTACGATATACAGGAAAAATATCAATGAACACCCCGAATATGAATGGTTGACTTTTATTTTCCCAAATAGTGGTATTCGCACTGCACAGTTTTGTGTGAGTATAATAATATTCAGGGGTCTTGTATGTTATTATGTAATGCCCCTGCCGGCTTATCTCTTGTTCCAGTGTGAGTAAACGCTCATAGTCTTCGGAAGGCATCAGTATATCCACGTCGTCATCCCATGGAATGAACCCCTTGTGACGTACGGCACCAAGCAAGGTTCCTCCGTATGCAAAATAACGAAGGTTGTGTTTCTCAAAGAAATCTATAGTGAACTTCAATGTTTCAAGAGTCTTCTTTTGCAGTTTATCTAAATATTTCTGTGTCATCAGATAATAAGTTTTATTTGTCTGTGTAAATGGCATGACTAAAATAGGCGAAGTCCGTTCGTCAGTAAAATTGTATTCAGTATTTCTTCAGCCATAAAGCGAAGAAACGGTCGTAGACTATGTAACCATTGTCTGAATGATATATGTATTCTTCGTTCATTAAGTATTGCAGGGCGCGCTGCACGCTGCTTGGCGATTTCAGATTGTGTGTGCGCAGAAACAAGCCTGACAGCGGTTCTTTTACTACTTCCTCTTTTGCTATGGCAAGCAACAGCGAGGCTTGGTTGGCCGTCAACAGGTGATACAGGTGCTTGTATTCTTCCTCCTCACGCTTTATAATCCCATTTATCGTCTCTTGACATATTTCTTTCGTGACAATGCAGTCGCTCATACGATAGAAACGGTTCATGATTGCCTGCAGATACCATGTTACACCATCAACTTGCGTGTATATCGTGTGGAATAAGTCTTCAGGAAGATTTACTCCTTGCTGCTTTAGCTTTTCTGTAGCAAAGTTATAATACACCTTTTCGTCAAGTGTATTCAGATGCAGCCGCTCTGTGCTTCGGTAAAAAGGATGTTTGGGAGAGTTGAACATCTCAATCATCATGTGTTGTTTGCTGCCAGAGAAGATGAAGCGCACATTGTGTGTCTGTTGTATGTATGTCCTAAGCAATGCCTCAACGTCTTTCTCCGCGTATTCCAATATCTGCTGGAATTCGTCAAAGGCAACGTAACAGGTTCGCTCTGATTTGTCCAGATAAGTGAAAATGTCTTCCAGTGTACTTGCCGTGTGCTGCGGTTGGAAGTTCAATGAAAATTGTGGCATTCCCGTTACAAGGTCTGGCGACATTGTAACCTGGCTGTACCTGAAAACCTTATTGATAAGACTTTCTACTTTCTGCAACGGGGTATCAAGATGTCCAAGTACTGCTTTTGCAAATAACTGAACAAAGTCGTTTAGCGAGTGCGTGGCATAGATATCAACATAAAAACAAATGGTATTCTTGTCTTGTTCCCTCAGATGATGGAACACATTGTGTATTAATCCTGTCTTGCCATATCTTCTGGGAGATATGAGCGTTACGTTGCACCCGTTTTTAAGAGCTTCTGTTATGTCTGCCGTTTCTTCCTTACGGTCACAGAAATACTCTGGTCCTTTGTATCCGTGTATAAGAAAAGGATTTTCTTTCATATTTACAGCTAAGGAGTTATATGCATTACGCAACTTGCGTTACGCAACTTGCGTAATGCAAAGATAGTAAAAAAAAACAAAGCTAACAACATTTGGCTTTGTGATGTTGCTAACTTTGTATTTTTTTAACTATAATCATCCTATTTATAGCAATATCCTCCGCTTACTTCTATCATGTTGCTGTTGACGAATATATTATCTTTTCATCTATCGTCTTGGCAGCAAACTATACTCGCCCGCTGTTTACCTTGTATTCGTAGGAGTGTACCCCCTCTGCCCTGAAGTCGGCATGATATCTCTCAAGCACCTCGCGGAACACCTCGTCGTATTGTGGAATGAAGAGATCGTCCCCTCCCTCCAGGTGCGAGATAATCTCTTTTGCCATTGGAATGGTAACACTGAGGTCGGTCTTGGCATTGTTGAATGACGTTCCCTTCAACGAACCTGGTGACACATTAAGTATCCTATTGCTACTTCCAGCCTTCTCCAACTCCACGTTTACGCTCTCTATGAACACTTTTAATGCAGCCTTCGTGGCAGCATACACACTGAAAAAAGGAGAGGACATGAAGCCAGATATGCTCACCATTACGCCGCAGCGAAACTCCTCACGAGCCTCCAACTTACGATAAAACCTCTTTATTATACGCATCACTGGTATGGTGTTTACATTGAAATATTGGCTTATCATGCTCTCTTGCATATCGCGGAAGAGCTGCAGTTTGCCAAAACCTGCAGTAATCATTAGCGAGTCAATGTCATCAAAGCGATCAAAGACACTGTAGTCGTCTTCCGTCAGATCGAAAGTATATGCCTGAATCTTGGGGTGAGCATACTCTTCGTCGAGTATAGCCTTATCAACTACATACACTTTTTCAACATCGCTGCGCATGGAGAGTTCCGTTGCAATGCCCAGTCCGATGCCATTGGCACCACCTACGATCAATGTCCTTTTCATTTTCCTTCCTCCCTTACCACTACATCGGGGTTCACCCTTGTCTCGTGTTTGGTCTTCATGTCGTTATAGTTCTCAAGTATTTCTTCCTTTATCTTAGTTGACGATACTCCATCGCCGTAAGGGAAATAGAATACCGTAACACCGAGTTCTTTAAGGTAGTCATACTTGCCTGTCCAATCATCACCCACGACGAATACGTCGATATTGAGTTTCTTCACCAGTTCTGTATGGTCGAGTGAGCGTTGTGGTATCACCACATCGGGATATTTCAGTGCCTTGAGAATGGCTATGCGCTCCTCAAACGGAATGACCGGCGGTCGCTTGTAGCTGCATACCAGTTCGTCGGTACTCACGCCTACGATGAGCGTATCGCCCAGTCCGCGCGCATATTCTATCATCTTTAGATGGTTGCTGTGGAACATATCAAATGTTCCGCTTGTATAAACTACTACTCTATTGTTATACATTGTCGTTTGGGAAATTATGAATTATGCATTATGAATTAAAAATCAGCTCATCACCCTGAACGAATCGATGATGCCCACCACGCGGTCTTTCTCATCGGTCACGATAAGGGCGTGTATGTTGTAGCGACGCAATATTGTGTCTACCTCCGAGAGGTTTGCATCTGGTCTGATAGTCTTGGGGTTCGGTGTCATTATGTCTGTGACGGCAAGGTCAAACATTTCACGGCCATATCGCTGCACTGCACGTCTGACATCTCCGTCGGTGATTATGCCGAGCAGCTGTTGAGCACTGTCCATAACTATTGCAAGTCCCAGTTTGCCATTGCTTATAGTAATAATGGCATCCACCACCTTTGTTTCGGGCTTGACTATCGGCAGGTCATGGCTCACCATATAGTCACGTGCCCTTGACAGCAGCCGCTTGCCCAGTGAACCGCCAGGATGGAACTGTGCGAAGTCCTGAGCCTGGAAATCACGCAGCCTTACCAGCGCACAAGCCAACGCATCGCCCATCGCCATGGTAGTGGTGGTTGACGATGTAGGAGCAAGCCCCAATGGGTCAGCCTCATGGTCTACCTTTATATTAAGGTGGCAGGCAGAATAGCGTGCCAACAGAGAATCAGGATTACCGCTCACTCCGATGATTGATATATCACGCTCAATGAGCAACGGGATGAAACGCAGCAGTTCGTCGGTGTAACCGCTGTAGCTGATGGCCATCACCACATCGCCGGTGGCTATCATGCCGAGGTCGCCGTGGTATGCGTCCAGCGGATTGAGAAAGAACGACGGGGTGCCGAGCGATGCAAGCGTAGCGGCTATTTTCTCACCCACATGACCACTCTTGCCCACGCCAGTAACTATCACCTTGCCCTTACACTCCATTATCAATTCCACGGCACGCGTGAAATTATCGTCGAGCGCGGGGATGAGGTCAAGTATTGCCTGGGCCTCATCGCGGAAGCACTGCTCCGCATACTTTAATATGTCTCTATTTGTTTTCGTTTTCGTCTTCGTCTTCGTTTTCGTTTTCGTCTTCGTTTTCGTTTACATTGTAATCTTCATCCCCTCATGCTGCTTTACGAAGTCAACAAGCTGGCGGTTTACCTTAACTCCCGGCAGTTTAGACGAGAGTTCAAGCGGATCGGTACTCAAGCTCGTGTCCTTTATCACAAAATTCAGGTGAGTGTTTCCCGGCGAGTCCTTGATTATAGTGGCAAGGTCAATCAATATGTTGGCACCCGAAGCCGCAACAGCAGCAGCTGTCTCTTCGTTTTCGTCTTCGTTATCGCTTTCGTTATCGTTTCTTGCCTCCTGCTTTTCGTTTCTTGCCAGTCCCATAGCGCCAAAATCGAGTTGTATGGTCAAGTTTGACATATACTTGTCAGCCACGTCGCGTAGGAAGTCCACTCCATAGACATTGAGTGTATAGTTACCCGTGCCACGCCAACGCTCCTGGCATTTCATCTTAACGTATACGGACGCCCCCTGAGTGAACATGCCTTTATACTGTGCCCATTGCTGGTCGAACAGCATTATCTCACCCGCACCGTTGAAGTCTTCTATGGTCACAATACCGAAAGGCTTACCTGTCTTGCTGAATTTATCCACTACATTTGTCACGATGCCTGCCACATTAATCTGCTCACACTTTGAGAACGCCTCCATGTTCTGGTCACGCTTCTCACGCGATATGTCATCGCATGTGGCATTGCACATGCACTCAATGACTACAGCAAACTCATCAAGCGGATGTGCCGACAGATATATACCTACAAGTTCGCGCTCACGATTCAGTCTCTCTATCGTGCTCCATTCCTGTGCGCGGGTTGGCTTCGGTTTGCTTATCTCTACATCGTCAAAGTCGCCAAACAGCGAGTTGGTCGCTTCTGACTTGGCCGTCTGATACTGCGAACTGTAACTTGTAAGAGCATCAAGGAAAGTATTATACTTACCCGACGGAGCAAGGTACTGCTCACGGGCAATGCCGAATGCATCAAGCGCACCAGCCAACGCCATAACCTCAAGTGCCTTCTTGTTCATTGTTGACGACGGCACACGCTCCAGCATGTCATACAAATCCTTGTAGGGGCCGTTCTCCTCGCGTTCCTTTATTATAGCCTCGGTTGCAGCCTCGCTCATGCCCTTGATGGCAGCAAGCCCGAAACGTATCTCGCCCTTCTTGTTCACACCGAAATTGGCAAACGACTCGTTGACGTCAGGGCCAAGCGTTGGTATACCCAAAGCCTTGCACTCATCCATCAGTTTCGTAATTTCCTTGATGTCGGAGCGACGGCGCGTCAGCAGCGCAGCCATGAACTCTGCGGGATAATGCGCCTTCAGGTATGCCGTCTGGTAAGCCACCCATGAGTAGCAGGCGGCATGCGACTTGTTGAATGCGTAGGATGCAAACTTCTCCCAGTCTGCCCATATCTTTTCCAGTATCTTCGGGTCGTGGCCGTTTTTCTTTCCGCCCTCGATGAATTTCGGTTTCATCGCATCGACGATGTCTTTTTTCTTCTTACCCATCGCCTTACGCAGGGCATCACTCTCACCGCGTGTAAAATTGGCCAACTGACGCGACAGCAGCATGACCTGCTCCTGATATACCGTTATGCCGTAGGTATCCTTCAGATACTTCTCCATGCAGTCTATCGGGTAGGTGATTGGCTCCAGTCCGTTCTTACGCTTGATGAAGTCTGGTATGTAGTCCATAGGCCCAGGACGGTAGAGGGCGTTCATGGCTATGAGGTCTTCAAACACCGTCGGGTGCAGTTCGCGCAGATATTTCTGCATACCGGCCGACTCAAACTGGAACGTACCCACGGTCTGTCCCTTCTGATACAACTGATATGTCAGTTCGTCGTCAATGGGAATGTTATCAAGGTCTATGTCGATGCCTTGTGTCTGTTTCACGTTCTTCACTGCCTCTTTCTGCTCCGAGAGAGTCTTCAGTCCGAGGAAGTCCATCTTAATCAGTCCCGTCGACTCAATCACATGGCCGTCATACTGCGTCACGGCAGTCTTCAGCTGTGGGAAGTCAGGGTCGGAGGCCGTAGACACCGGTACATGGTCGCTGATGGGATCGCGGCAGATGATGAATCCACAGGCATGGATACCCGTGTTGCGCACGGTGCCCTCAAGCATTCGGGCATATTTTATGGTGTTAGCCTCACGTGAATCAAGCGAAGCCTCGGCCAGCTGCAGTTCAGGCACTGCCTTGATGGCATTGGTGAGATTCATCTTCGGTGTCTTGCCATCAACTTCAGGCAACCTGTCAGGTATGGCCTTACAGAGAGCATTCGAGCGTTCGAGCGGCAGTTTCTCCACGCGTGCCACATCCTTGATTGAGTTCTTTGTGGCCATAGTGCCGTAGGTGATGATGTGGGCACAGTTCTCATGGCCATACTTGTCCATGACCCACTGCAGCACGCGGCCGCGGCCGTCGTCGTCGAAGTCGGTATCGATATCAGGCAGCGAGATACGGTCGGGATTAAGGAAACGCTCAAACAGCAGGTCATATTTCAGCGGGTCAATTTTTGTAATGCCAAGACAATAGGCCACTACAGAACCTGCGGCACTGCCGCGTCCCGGCCCTACCCACACGTTCAGTTCCTTGCGCGCAGAGTTGATGAAGTCCTGTACAATGAGGAAGTAGCCCGGGAAACCCATCGTCTTCATTATATGCAGTTCAAAGCGCACACGCTCGTCAACCTCCTTGCGTATGCCGTGCGCTTCAGCCCATGCCGACAAGGCATCAGGCTGCAACGGTGTTTCGTCAGGTATTTCCTCATAACCGTTGCCATACAGACGACTTGCACCCTCGTATGCCAAGCGGCCAAGATAATCTGCCTCAAACTTTATCCTGTATAGTTTGTCATAGCCACCCAGTTTCTTTATCTTCTTCTGACCGTCTTCCTCGCTGAGCGGGTTCTTGCCATATTCATCGGTGGTGAATTCTCTGTAGAGATCCTGCTCCGTAAACTTGCCTCGCCACTCTTCCTCCGTACCGAAAGCCGCAGGTATGGGATAAAACGGCATGATTGGGTCAGACTCAAGGTTGTAAGTCTCAACCTTGTCAAGTATCTCCATCGTGTTGTCAAGAGCCTCTGGCACATCGCTGAAGATATCGTTCATCTCTTGCTGCGTCTTAAACCACTCCTGCTTCGTATACAGCATTCGCGTAGGGTCGTCAAGGTCTTTGCCCGTACCGAGGCACAGCAGATGGTCATGGGCTTCAGCATTTTCTTCGTCCACGAAGTGGCAGTCGTTGGTGCAGACAAGTTTGACTCCATACTCCTTTGCCAGTTCTATGAGCACGCGGTTCACCTTCTGCTGCAGAGGAAAGGTCTCGCGATTGGCACGCTGGTTAGGATCCTTCACTTCATGGCGCTGCAGTTCGAGATAGAAGTCGTCGCCCCACAGGTTCTTGTGCCACTCTATTGCCTTACGCGCCCCTTCAATGTCGTCGGCAAGAATTTTCTTTGGTATCTCGCCGCCTATGCACGCAGAGCAAACTATCAGGTCTTCATGGTAACGCTCCAAGTCCTCATGATCGGTACGCGGACGGTAATAGTAGCCGTCGACCCATGAACGACTGACAAGCTTGATGAGATTCTTATATCCGTTGAGGTTCTTGGCAAGGACAATGAGGTGCCAGCCACCGTGGTCAATCTTTTCCTCCATGCGCTTCATGCCTCGGCGCGCCACATACATCTCACAGCCAAAGATGGGTTTAAAAGGTTCCTTGCCTTCCGCCTTCAACTGTTTGTTTATCTTGTTGCACTCGTCAAACAGGTCTTTCACGCCGAACATATTGCCATGGTCGGTGATGGCCATGCCGCGCATTCCGTCCTTGACGGCTTTCTTTACGAGTGCACCCACCGGACTCTGTCCGTCGAGCAGCGAATAGTATGTATGAGTATGCAGGTGTATGAAGTTATGCATGGAGTAACATTGTATGCGTTTCGGACGACAAAGTTACGATTTTTTTTTCAATTTCACAAGACGTTTTAGCATTAAAAAACTATTGCGTTGTAATCAGGCCCAAATTACAGTGTAATTTGGGCCTGATTACAACGCAATTTGGGCCTGATTACAGTGTAATCAGGCCCAAATTAGAACACCCCTTGTAACATTCTCTATATCAACGAATTATTTTTTTACCATTTACTATATACATGCCTCCTTGAGACGGAACGGATGTAAGGCGGCGACCGTCAATGGCATATCTCCGATTGTTGCCGGAGCCGCCACAAGGGCAGCGGTCAGCACGCCGATTAGTGTTCTTGAAAAATTTCTGTTCATTGTTTTTAAGGATTTGTTTTATGTATTATCTGGTTGCAAAGTTACGCTTTTTTGCGATATGCCAGGATTGACTTTCAATCTATTTTATGAGTATTTCTATTCCACACAGGGGGTAAAATTGTTTTTCACCATGCTTTTCTTTCGCATTTCGTCTTTTTTTTGTAACTTTGCACCTCGTTTTTATTATCAACTCACATTTAAATTATTAACAAATGAAGAAGACAAAAAGACAGTGTTGCATGCAGTCACCTGTGCGCTTCCGTCGCTTCTCACGCAAGGGTTATGCCCTGTTTGCAGTGGTGGGGCGCGAGGTACTGGTTGGCACGCTGACCGTCGCCACGCTCTCACATGCCAAGGCAGAGGGCATCAGCACGACGCAGACAGCCGGCCGCGACACCATGCAGCGCGAGGAACTGCGACTTGAGGAAGTTGTGGTCACGGGGTCGCGAGCGCCCATTGCCACGGGCGAGGCGGCACGCATCGTCTCTGTCATCACGCGCGACGACATTCATCGTGCGGCTGCGCAGAGTGTAAACGACGTATTGAAAATGGCTACTGGCGTGGATGTCCGTCAGCGCGGTGGCCTTGGTATTCAGACGGACATCTCAATAGGCGGAGGCACATTCGACCAGATTGCTGTTCTTCTCAACGGTGTCAACATCAGCAATCCACAGACAGGACACCTCTCTGCCGACTTCCCAGTTTCTCTTGACGATATTCTGCGCATCGAAGTCCTTCAGGGTGCGGCATCGCGCATCTACGGGGCATCGGCATTCAATGGGGCAATTAATATCGTAACCTCTCCACATGCTGGTTCCCAAGGAGCGGGAACAGCTGCGCACGGAACTGTCAACATAGAAGGGGGCAGTTACGGCACATTTGGAGCATCGGTACGATATGTAGCCAATAACGGCAAGCGGTTTGCCAACTCCATCTCTGCCGGTTACCGCCAAAGCGACGGAGGAACCGACAACAGCTATTTCCGCCAGTCAAGAGCTTTTTATCAGGGCAGCCTTGATTTCAAGGGAAGAGCAGATGCGGACATACGCTGGCAATTGGGACTAAGCACGAAGCGCTACGGAGCAAACACTTTCTACTCAGCCGCCTATCCCGACCAGTATGAAAGCAACGCCCGCATTTTCGCATCCTTCAAGGGGCAATTCACGCTTGGGCGCATACACTTTTATGCTGAACCGCACTGGAACCGCAGCTATGACCATTTCCAACTGATACGCAACTCAGCCAAAGGCGAGAACTTTCATCGCACCGACGTGCTTGGAGCATCGCTCAATGCCTCGGCTGACTGGAAAGCAGGACGCACGTCCGTAGGCGCTGACATTAAGAAGGAGATTATTCTATCCACAAACCTCGGTGTGCCAATGGATGCTGACGACTATACCGCTGTAGCACGCCACGAAGGAACATTCTATGACAAACGCTGCCAGCGCACCGACCTAAGCCTGTTCATCGAGCACAACGTGGTGCTGAGCCACGTCACCATATCTGCAGGCATGGTGGCAAACCGCAACACAGGGTATTGCAATAGTTTTAGGTTTTATCCCGGCATCGACATAGGATGGCATCCCACGGGGCGTCTTATGCTCACCGCCTCGTGGAACACGGCCTTCCGCATGCCTACGTTTACAGACCTCTTCTATAAGTCGCCCACACAGCAGGGCAACATCGGTCTGAAACCAGAGAAGACGCAGTCAACGCGCATAGCGGCAAAATATTCGCACAATGCACTCACCGCCCAGATTGCAGCGTTTTACGACCACCGTACCGACATGATTGACTGGGTGATGTATTCCGCCGACGACATCTACCACTCAGCCAACTTCTGTCTTGAGAACCTTGGCTTTGAGGTGAACGCTACGCTGAATGTCCAGGCGTTCTGTCCGTTATTGCACGGTGTAGTCCTGCAGGCGGGCTATGCTTATATCAGCCAACAGCGCAACGACGACACCTATATATATAAGTCAAACTATGCAATGGAGTATCTGCGGCACAAGTTCACTGCCACACTCTCCCACCCCATCGTGTGGCCATCGCTTACTGCCTCGTGGTCTTTCCGCTGGCAGCAACGCATGGGCAGTTACATGGTCTATGACAATGCCAAGCCGACAGGCACGGTACATCCATACACTCCATTCGCACTGCTCGACCTGAAACTGCAATGGCAAAAGCCACGTTATGAACTCTGGCTCACTATAAACAACCTGACATCCTACCGTTACTACGACCTCGGCAACGTGCGCCAACCTGGCCTTTGGCTTATGGCGGGTGCTAAATTGATGATTAAGGACTAAGGAAGAAAGAGGAAAGGAAGAAAGAGGAAGGAGGAAGGCTTGCTTGTATTGTACTGTCAAATAAACCTTCTTCCTTCATCCCATCTTCCTTCTTCCATATTTTTTTATTGCGCAATACCTAAAATTATGTATACGACAGTCTGAATGTTGAAGAAAGGCTGAAAAATTCATAATTTTAAGGTATTGCGCATTTTTTTGAAAACCCGTAACTTTGCACCCGAATTCAACACCATCTTTAATCGATTAAATCTCAAGCACAAAAATGACAAAGAAGATTCTGTTTACAGCCATTCTCGCCACAGGGATAACATTCGGTGCAATGGCTCAGGAAACAAACAACGAGGTTGATGCCACAACGGGGGCAACAAAACAGGAAAGAAAAGCAACAGAAGGAGAAAAGACAGCGAAACTGGCTAACGCTGTTTCGCGCCTTAGCATCGGTGGCTACGGCGAGGCCGTGATGACACGCAACTATTACAGTCAGAGTTTCAACCGCTATAAATATCCCGAGAACTATAAGAACGACGCAAGTCACGGACGTTTCGACCTGCCGCATGTGTGCCTTAACATAGGCTATGACTTCGGCAAGGGCTGGACGATGGGTACGGAAATTGAGTTTGAGCACGGAGGCAACGGCACTGCCGTGGAGATTGAGGCAGAGGAGGCTGGAGAATATGAGGCAGAGGTAGAGAAAGGCGGCGAGGTAAACCTTGAGCAGTTCTGGATAAACAAAGAGTTCTGGGGAGGCAAGTTCAATGTGAAGGCCGGCGAGATAATCGTTCCAGTGGGTTACTCGAATGCCTACCACGAGCCAGTGAACTTCTTCACCTGTTACCGTCCAGAGGGCGAGTCCACAATAATGCCCAACACATGGCATCAGGTGGGCGTGTCGCTGTGGGGACGCTTGAAGGACTGGCGCTATGAGGTGCAGCTGCTTTCAGGTCTGAACTCAGAGAGTTTCACAGCAGAGAATTTCGTACACTATGGTGCTACGAGTCCGTATGAATTCAAAATTGCAAACAACTATGCAGGTGCTTTCCGCGTAGACAACTACTCTATAAAAGGCCTGCGCATCGGACTCAGTGGTTATTACGGCTATACATTCCGCAACACACTGCGCACACCCGGCAAGAAATATGACGACGTTACGGGTGCACTCGGTATCATTGCCCTTGACTTCAGTCTGAAGCGCTGGAACTGGATAGTAAGAGGCAATGTGGACTTTGCCCACTTTGCTGATGCCGATGCCATTTCTTCATACAACCAGGCAAACTGGACCCACCACAAATACCAGGACGGCAATCCGCACCACTATACCAACATAGGCAGTCATGCTGTGGCGTATGCCATAGAGGCAGGCTACAATGTATTCTCTCAGATACAGAAACTGCGCCAGAAGGATGAGAAGTTCTATGTGTTCGGGCGCTTCGAGCATTACAACAGCATGGCATCAGGCACTTACAAGTCATTGTATAAATACACAAAGAAATACCGCTGTGCCTTCGGCGTGAACTATTCGCCAATTAAGGAGGTGACGTTCAAGGGCGAGTATTCATACCGTTTCTTCAAGAAACCCAACAACAACGGATTGACTTCCGACAGTCCGCTCTATATACAGCCTTACAACAATGAGCCAAGCCTCAGCCTGAGCGTGACATATTGTGGATGGTTTCTCTGAAGCCATTCAGGCGAAATAACGATATAACGAAATGGCGTAATAACGTGATAACGATATAACGTTATAACGAGGCGGCGACATAACGACATAACGAAAAAATTAAATAATTAAAAGAAATGACAATCAAGAATCTTTCAAAAATGGCAGCTATGGCTGCCGTAGTTGTAGCAGGATTTGCTTCCTGCTCTGATGACGATGATGTAAACACCTCTACTGTGGCTGGAACACAGGCTGCCCTCGATCAGGCATGTGCAGACTGGAAGACTGCACGCGCCAACTGGGAGAACACTGAGGCTTTCCTCTTCGGTGCTGCCGACGTTTATTCCATCGACCCACACACCGACACTTGGCCGGTTGACGCTACTGCCTTGTCTCGGGTGCTGGGCGACAACACGTTCATGAATGACATAGACAACCAGATAAAGACTGCCAGCGTAGGTATCCTCGGTTACCACGGCATAGAGTACGTGCTCTTCCGCGAGGGGAAACCACGCAACATCAGCCAGATTACAGACCTTGAATATAAGTATGTGTGCGCAGTGGCAAAAGACCTCTACAATGCTACCGCAACACTTGAGGCAACTTGGGATTCTGAAGAGAGCAACGTAGAACGCCACAAGATAGCACTCGCTTACATCAGCTCACACAAAGGTGTAAACGATGATGACGAGCAGACTGAGGAACTCGAAGGATATACCAACTTCGGCAAGGCGTTCAAGAACCCTGGTACTGGTGACTGGGAGACAGCACTCGACGCAACACTCGAAATCATTGCAGGATGCCAGGACATCATCGGTGAGGTAGGTGACTCAAAGATCGGTCTGCCTTACTCTCATGAGGATGATACATATATTGAGTCTCCATACGCTTACAACTCTATCGTTGATTTCTACGACAACATCATCAGCTGTAAGAATGCTCTCTACGGTGGCGTGGGTGCAACAACCCCTAACGCGAAATCGCTCATCTATTTCTGTCTGAACAGCAACAACAGCACGCTGAAGTCACAGGCAGAGGCCGTACAGGCAAAGCTTGACAATGCTCTGGCTAAGATTGATGCCATGAAGAAACCTTTCGCACTGTACTACTCTGACTCTTCTTGCGGTGCTGCCATCGATGCTCTCGGCGAACTTGATGATGCTCTCGAGACTTTGAAGACTACACTGAGCGGTTATGCAGGAAATGCTACTGTCGAGGCACAGTGCAAGGTTATCAATGCAAACTATGTTGACAATGTCATCCTTCTGACATATCGCACACTTGCCGATAACGCTTACAAACTCTATCAGTCAATTCTGGATATCAAGACCAAATAAATAAAGAAAACAAAAACATACACATTATGAACAAACTATCGATTTTCGGTATTGTTCTTATGGGCGCAGCCATCTGCACCGGATGTTCTTCATCCGATGCAGATGAACCCGTTTCATGGGATATTGGCGACCCAACGAACACCGACTACCCAGAGGATTACTATGCCGGCGGTCTGCTCGGCACCACCAGTGTCAACGCTTCCACTGCCTTCAAACAACCAACCAAGGCGGTTGAGAGTGCCGGCATGATGACAGCCTTCAACGAGGGCGAGTATCTTTTCGAGAAAGACTACAACACCAACACCGAGGGTGCTTTCCACGGATTGGGTCCCGTCTATGTTCGCCGCGGATGCCTCTATTGCCATCCTGGTTACGGACACGGTGCGCGACAGACATCGTACAAGGCCGACACACATCGCAACGGCTATCTGCTTGTAATTTACGACAAGACGACAAACGCTTACGTGCGCTCCGTGGCAGGTATGCCCCAGACGGGTGCCGTAAAGCCGTTCAAGGCTCCTGTTGACGAGAGCAAGGTGAGCATAGCATGGAATGAATACACCGACGAATGGGGCAACCAGTTCCCTGACGGTGAGACATACTCGCTCATCTATCCTGAGGTGAAGATTGCCTACAGTGCATTCTACGCTCCTGTCGTGGTGTCGCGCGGCGGTACCGACGTGACATTGACCGAGGAACAATACAACAACGAGATAGGAGTGCTGCTTGAGTCAACAATCGGTATCTACGGCACCGGTCTTACCGATGCCATCCCCGACGACTCCATCACAAAGCAGTGGGTGAAGGAAAGCGAATTTTTCAACAGCATAGGCAAGACCGATGCGCTTAACCCTGCCATGTGGAACCAGTCAACAAACACATGGAACAGTTACTACAGCAACTCTCTGCAGGGCAACGGCACGAAGTATGTGCGCCGCTACACCTACGCATTGTCGCGCGGTCCTATACTCGACGCTGCCGGAGCCAATGCCATCTGGAACATTACCAACGTGACTCGTCCTGACCGCCGCTACCATTACCTTGACCTTGCCGGCACCTACTATGCCACACAATCGTCGAAAGACCCGGAGGTGCAGGCTGGCTTTGCCGACTATATCAACAAGGTGGACCCAACCAAGTCACATCCCGAATGGCACACTGGAGACTTGGAGAAAGACATCTATGCTTATCTCACCAGCAAGAGCCTTGACGCGGAGATGACTCAGGCGCAATACAAGAACCTGATGATATGGCACCGCGGACTTGCCGTACCGGCAGCACGCAATACCACGACAGAGGATTTCAAGGAAGGCAAGAAACTGTTCAGCCAGATTGGCTGTGCAGCATGTCACCGTCCGTCATGGCAGACCGGCGACGACCATATACAGGATCCTAACCTGCTTTTCTCTGACAGCGACATGCCTCGTTATCCGAAGCAGAAGATATGGCCATACACTGATTTCGTGCAGCACCGTCTGTGGATGAAGAACGACATACGTACCGGTTGGTGCCGCACCACACCGCTGTGGGGACGAGGACTGGCTGGCAAGTGCGGCAGTGGCGTGGAGCGCATGCACGACTGTCGCGCACGCAATGTGCTTGAGGCTATCATGTGGCACGGCTGCAGCAGCGAGGGAGGCACGAGCGATGCTCACAGTGCTGTGGTGAAGTTCCGCAACCTCAACAAGAAACAGCGTGAGCAGGTTATATATTTCATTGAGTCTATTTAATAATCTGATACGTGATTAAGAAATCTATCTACGCCCTATACACACTCCTCATAGTGTGTATAGGGTTTGCTACGATAATAGAGAAATACCGTGGCACCGCATACGTCTCTGACAACATATACGGTGCATGGTGGTTTGTGGTGTTGTGGGCATTGCTTACGGCTGCATCGGTGGCTTACATGGTGAAGGCGAAGCTCTACCGTCGCATGGCGGTGGCCTTGCTTCACTTCTCGTTTGTCGTCATTCTTGCCGGTGCACTGACCACATGGCTTACGGCAGAGCGTGGCACGGTGAGTCTGCGCACGGGAAAAACACTGAACAGCTATACCGACAACAAAGGCGGTGAGAGAACGCTGCCGTTTTCCTTGACACTGAAGAGATTCAATGTGGTAAACTACCCCGGCACTGATGCGGCGCAGGATTATCAGAGTGTGGTTTCTGTGAAGCAGGACGGAGAGAGTCACGATGTGATAATATCCATGAACAACATCGGAGCAGCAGAGAGTTACCGACTGTTTCAGTCAAGTTTTGATTCAGACATGAACGGTGTCACGCTTGGTGTGTACCGCGACCCTATTGGAATAGCCGTTACATACACAGGTTACCTGTTGTTCCTGCTTGGTGTGGTGTGCACATTGCTGTCGAGAAAAACAGAGGTGCGGAGTCTTTACAGAAAGGCAGTGCAGGTAACTTGCATTGCCATGATGCTGTGCTGCGGTACAAGTGCCTCTGCTGCCAACGCTGAAATGGTGGATGCCGACGTAGCACACAGTTTCGGGAGCGTAAACGTGCTCTACAACAGTCGCATCTGCCCTGTCAACACCGTAGCCACCGACTTCGTGACGAAACTTGCGGGCAAACCAACATGGAACGGCTACAGTGCCGATGAGATATTCATGAGTTGGATGATATACTATTCTTCGTGGGAAGAACAGAAAATCATCCGCATAAAAAGCAGCAGCGTGCAGCGCATGCTCGGCATTGACGGTCAGTGGGCGTCATACAGTGATTTCATAGACCACTACAATGAATACAAATTGAAGGACGCCATTGCCAACATGCAGAGCGGCAAGAACGTGGAAGACAGGAAAGGCTTGCTTGATGCCGATGAGAAATTCCACGTCGTGGAGATGTTTTACAAAGGACAGATGCTGCGCATATTCCCCTATCAGACAAAGGGCAGCATAAACTGGTACACCCCAGGCAGTCAGGTGCTACCGAGAGACATTCCCGTAAAGGAGCAGTTCTTCATAAAACAGGCAATGGACTTCCTTACCGAGAGCATAGTCACCGGACAGCAACCTCGCGCCTTTGAGATTATAGCCAAGATAAAGCTGTTTCAGAAAGACATGGCTGGTTCTGTCCTTCCATCCAAGGCTATTACCAATGCGGAGATAACATACAACAGGATGAACTCGCAACGCTGGGTAGTATTCCTGTCACTCACATTGGGTCTGCTGATATGTGTGGCAACAAATGCCTCTTGGAGATTCACGCAGAGAAGGTGGTTTCGCCATGCCACGCTGGCATACGTGTCTGTGCTCGCGGCATATCTCACCGCACTGCTGGCCATGAGATGGTGGGTGGGCAACCACATTCCCGTCAGCAACGGCTACGAGACCATGCAGTTCATGGCATGGGCACTGCTCATCATCACATTGCTGCTGCACAGGAAATTCCCCATCATCATAGGTTTTGGAACGCTGATTGCCGCCTTCTGTCTGCTCGTGGCAATGCTTGCCGGCGGTTCACCGCAGATTACCCAGCTGATGCCAGTGCTGCAGTCGCCCCTGCTCTCCGTACACGTCATGACGGTGATGTGCGCATACGCACTGTTTGCCCTGCAGGTGTTGCTCGGCATACAGTCGCTGTGGCTGTTGCGCAAGAATGACATCGCTGCACTTGAGAGAAGTACCGCACTCTCCATGCTTCTGCTCTATCCAGCAGTATTCCTGCTTGGCATAGGCATCTTCCTCGGAGCCGTATGGGCAAACGTGTCGTGGGGCACATACTGGTCGTGGGACCCGAAGGAGACATGGGCACTCATCACCTTCATGGTATATGCCGTACCGTTGCACAGGGCATCAGTACCGACGTTCAGCAATCCGCGCACTTACCACATATATATAATATGTGCATTCGTGACCGTGCTGACAACTTATTTTGGCGTGAATTTCATCCTCGGCGGCATGCACAGTTATGCCTGACAGCGTTTTTTTCGAGAAGTCAGTAGTTAAGACATTAAATTTTTCTGTAAAAAATTACAAATCACCACATTCGTCTTAACTTCTGACTTCTTGATAGTTAATGAATATAAAAAAAAGGTTAAAACGCTTGTCGGTATAAAAAAAATAAACTATCTTTGCACCGACCAAATAACTACTAAACTAACTACAAAGCCATACTTACCTTAGGGAAACCATCTGATACCCATCGAAGCACACTGCCGGCAGAATATGCCAGCAGGAATACCAATATGCAAATAAATTATCTCAATCAATCTTTATAAATACAATTTAACTAACTATCACAAAATGATTCAAAACCAAAAGACAGCCTTTCGCAGGCTGAGAGGTGCTGTCATCATTGCAGCAATCTCTCTGTTAACGGTTTCACAAGCTGATGCCCAGCGCAAGACAGATGCTCTTGACCGTGGCTTGGTTGCCGTAACTCAAAGTTCGGGCGTTTACCTCAGTTGGCGCGTTCAGGCCGACGAGTACTATGACGTGAAGTACAACCTGTACCGCAACGGCTCACTCGTCGCTCAGAACCTCACCGTGTCTAACTATACCGATACGGGCGGCAGTTCGTCTGACACCTACACCGTGGCTGCCGTAAAGAACGGTACGGTGGGTTCACAGTGTACGTCTGTAACACCATGGGCACAGCAGTATCTGGAGATACCTGTGTCAAACGTACAGGCTCGCAGCGGTGTTACCGTATGGAAGCAGAGAGACCCAAGTACTGCAATGGCTAACTATACCATCAATGATATTTCTCTGGGCGACGTGGACGGCGACGGAAAGGTTGACTTCATCGTAAAGCGCAAGAACCAGACAGACCAGGACAATCTGTTCCCAACAACCAACTACCAGATGTTCTGCCAGATAGAATGTTATGCATCATCAATAGACTATGGCCGCCTGTGGTGGATAGACTGCGGACCGAACATCTGCTATGGTGCCGACGAACAGTGGGACGCCGTGGCATTCGACTGGAACGAGGACGGTGCCTGCGAGGTGCTCTACCGTGGCGGTGCAAACACCATCATACACCATGCCGACGGCACAACGGAAACAATCGGCAGCACGACGGAGAACATACGTTCTGGCATTACCCATACCGCCAACATGACATTCACCAATGCCGGCGAAGAGTGGCTCATTTATATAAATGGCCAGACTGGTTACACATACGACGTCATTGAATATCCTCTGCCACGCGGCAATGCCTCTGACTGGGGCGACAGCTACGGCCACCGCTCAAGCAAGTATTTCATGGGTGCGCCTTACCTTGACGGCGTAAATCCTTATATCTTCCTCGGCCGCGGCATATACACCAAGACAGACGCCTGCACCTACCGCGTGAACAAGTCTACCAACAAACTCTACAAGGTAGGCAACACATGGCACAGCTACACTAACGCCGGTTGGTATGGTCAGGGCAACCACAACTTCTCTATAGCTGACGTTGACGAGGACGGCAGCGACGAGATTATCTACGGCTCTATGGTGCTTGACTTCCACACAAGCGATACCTCACTGCACGGTTGTTCTTCAACTTCATTGGGACATGGCGACGCCTCACACACTGGTGACCTTGACCCATTCCGTCCTTGGCTGGAGACATTCGCCTGCAACGAGGAAAACCCATGTAACAACTTCCGCAATGCCGCTACTTGTGAGATATACGCTCGCACTATAGGCAGCAGTGATGACGGACGCAGCATGGCAGGCAACTTCACTAATGAATATCCTGGTGGCATAGGTGCTTCTACAGGTTCTGGCATAGTTCCTCTGAGTTACATTCAGTCTTCACCGACTTCGCCTACATATATCAGCAGCATGACAAACAACTGGAATGCACAGACACCATATCCTATGGCACTCAACTGGCGCATATACTGGGACGGCGACCTCTTGTCTGAGACCATCAACGGTCCTGGTTCGAGCGAGGGTTATCTGTATGTTGACAAGCTCGGTTCAAGAATATATGACACCGGTCACGGCAACTATGAGACTGCATGTATCAACGGCACTAAGAAGAACCCATGTGCCACGGGCGACATCCTTGGCGACTGGCGCGAGGAAATCGTGATGCGCTCTGCTGACAACAGATATATTCGTGTTTACACCACCGTTACACCAACTTCCTACCGTATACCTTCACTGTGGTATGACCACCAGTATCGTCAGGCTATGGTATGGCAGACTGAAGGCTACAACCAGCCTCCTCACCCAAGCTTCTTCGTTGGCGAACTGGAAGGCCTGACACAGGCTCCACCGCCATCTACATGGACCAACCGCACAGGCATCGGCAACGGTGGCACCATCAGCACATCATACAACGGAAAGGACGTGCTGGTATGGCCAGATGGAAACGGCTCTGAATATTCTGTGGCTATCGCAAGCGGCGCAAAACCATCTACCATCTACCTCAACTCACGCACCACCATTGAGGGCGGCGACCTCGTAAACTACACCGAGACTAAGCACACATGGGACCGCATACGCCTGACAGGCTACGGTCTCTCGGGCAGCACCAACGTATGTAAGCAGGGTTCTTCAGCAGCCCATCTGCCTTATGTAACCCACTCACACACTGGTAACACCGATGTATGGCAGGGTGCCTTGATATGCTACGGCAGCATCTCTAACAGTCCGGTATGGGCTAACCGCTTCACGGAATTGTTCCTCGGCAGCTCTCTCGATGCTTCCGAGAGTTACTACAAGTCGGTGGAGATGGAGTATGGCAGCGCACTCTACATCTGTAACCACTCAAAGACCACGCCTTACACTAACAACAACGGTTACGGCCACATGAGCGTGGGCACCATGACAGTGAAGGAAGGCTCAAGAGTTGTGTTCGACATCAACGGCTCTGCCAACGCAAGCGGCGACAAACTCGACATGACTACGCTCAACATACGCACTCAGGACTGGGAGTATGGTCCGCAGTATCTGGCACCAGTGGTTCAGATTAACTCTTCATCTACGCTCGCTCCGGGCAAGTATGCCCTGGGCAACGTGGGCAGCGTGGCAAGCGGCAGTCTGTCTGACATCATCATCGAGGCCAACATTGCAAGCACATCTCAGGCTTCGCTGACCCTTGAGAACGGTGTGCTCTACCTGAAGGTTACAGGCACTGCATACGACCAGGTTTACAACCTCGACTTCGAGTCAACCAGCACCAACAACTACGGATTCACCGTGGCTGCAGGCAGCGTAGAAACAATGGCCCGTGTAGCTGAGAGCAGTGGCAACCACTTCTTCCACATCTACCTTGGCAACAACAACAACCGCACCGTGAACCTGTCGTTTGCTAATAACAGCAACTTCACCAGTGCTTCAAACTACACATTTGAGTTTGACCTTGCACTCGTAAGCGGCAGCGCCAACGCATCTACGGTTTCTGTAATAGGCAGCAACGGAACGCTCTGCAACATCACGTTCGCCGGCAAGGCTTCTACGGCAACCGTGACAAACGGCAGCGGCACAACGCTGGGTTCTATTGCATGTGACCCATACCTGAGCTCTCACGCTACAATTTCTTCTACCTATTATCCGTCGCAGTTCTACCACTTCACGATAACAGGCAACTCAAGCGGAGTGAAGCTCACCGTCACACGCAACGGCTCTACCATCATCAACTCTGCTACGCTGAGCAGCTCGTTTGCTACCATACAGTCACTGCAGAACGTGCTTGGCCGCTGGTATTCTCACGTGGCTTACGACAACATCACGCTCACAAGCCTCGTATCTGTAAACGCCAAGGCAGCAAGCTTCGACGTGGAGGAGGCTGAAGAGGAAGCCACCGCCATCAATGAGGCTCCAGCCGAGACGAAAGCACCTGTGGTAATCGGATACACAACGCTTGACGGTCGTCCGGTACAGGCTCCTGTTCCTGGAACCATCTACCTGGAGAGGAAGAGCGACGGCACTGTAAGGAAGGTGCTGTTCAGATAAACGGAAATGAGCATGGCTGACAATAATTGACAGCCAAAGAGTATATAAAGAAATCAGCCTCACCGCTTAATGATGCGGTGAGGCTGATTTTATTATAACGTAAACTCAACGAAACATTTTTTTATCGTTAATGTCGTGAATATAAACCATTAATGGCATTAATAATCATAGGATAAAGCATTAATGGCATTAATGAATGAAATTAACGGTATTAACGTAAAAAGACAAATCAGCGTTTCGTCTTAAAGAACTGCTGCATCTGCTCGCGGCACTCGTCTTCACACACGCCGCTGACAACCTCGGTCTTTGGATGCAGCACCTGCGGCGCATACTTCCTGTACCCTCGCTTGTCATCGGGTGCGCCATACACTATGCGCGGTATCTGCGACCACCCCAATGCCCCGGCACACATGGGGCACGGCTCCACCGTAACGTATAGAGTGCAGTCGCTGAGATATTTCCCACCCAGCGCATTGGCGGCTGCGGTGATGGCCTGCATCTCGGCATGTGCCGTAACGTCGTGCAGTGTCTCTGTCAGGTTGTGCGCACTTGCCAGCACCCGTCCGCGGCACACCACCACGGCACCTATGGGCACCTCGCCCTCACGCGCCGCCTGCTCTGCTTCGGCAAGAGCCTTACGCATATATTGCTCGTCTGTTGTCATAATCTCTGTTGTTTTTATAATGTGGAAGTGCAAAGTTATAAAAACAAACTTGAATATCCAAATTATTCTTCAGGAAAAAACCATTGCCTAAACAATCCGTCACGCTTTTCGCCGTTTTGCTTACACATTGATTTTTGCAACCCACGTTTCCTTGCGATACAAGTCACCAACCTGCCCTTCGCTTGCATACAGCGAAATCTACAGCAGAGCGTAACCTCTTGAAAATCAGTAAAAGAATTTTTTCAATGCTTTTAAAGCGGTCTGATCAGCACCTGATTACACCGTAATTAGCACCTGATTACACCGTAATTAGCACCTGATTACACTGTAATCAGTACTTAATTACAATGTAAAAGTATCCATATTACACTACAAGGGCACGAAAACCTCGTCTTCTTACTATCTTCACGCTTTAAAAACGCTCTATTTTCACTCACGAACCCGTCACTTCTGAAAACACAAAGTGTAAGCAAAACATGACTTTTTTCTTACACTTTGTATAATCATTACATGTAATAGCACATTAAAAAAAATATTTTCTCAAGAAAAACAATTGATTTTAGACAGATTTTTTGTAATTTTGTGAATAAGAAAGAAAATCAAGGAAAAATATGGCAAAGAAAGCAAGTAAAAAAGATGAGACTCTGAATCTTGAAGCAATACTGTTTAAGTGCAGAGATATATTGAGGCAGGCAAAGAACTCTGGATCGTTCTTTGAGAAGCGCGACATGATGCTTACTCTCGTGTTCCTCCGCTTTATGGGCGAGAAATACGAGGATGGAGTGGCTTCACTTCGTCAACGACTCATTGAGGAAGGGTTAGATCCAGACAACGAGGAGATTATCAAGGCTTTCTTCGATGATGCCACTTTTGCTGATGGTACCTTCGATTTGCCGGTAGAGGCTCGTTGGTCAACCATCATCAACACGGCTGCACCTCAACTGAATGTGGCACTTGATACGGCTCTGCGCAGTATTGGCGAAACGAATCCTACGTTGAAGGGATGTTTCGTTGAAGGTACATTCACCCAGCGCAACCTTGGAGCCAACGACATGAAGAAGATTGTGGACGAGGTCAACAAGATCAGCCACAAGACTTTTGGAGAAGAGAAGGACCTGATAGGCCGCGTATATGAATACTTCCTGAAGGAGTTTGCTGTTAATGCCACGAAGGAGGAAGGCGAGTTTTATACACCTCATGATGTAGTGCAGCTGATTGCTACTGTCATAGAGCCTTTCGATGGCACGCTCTATGACCCTTGTTGTGGCTCTGGCGGTATGTTCATTCAGAGCACCGACCTGGTGAAAGCCAAACAAGGCGACATCAGTCGTATCAATGTATATGGACAAGAGAAGGAGGCTGCCACCTATCGTTTGGCAAAGATGAACCTCGCTCTGCGTGGTATCAGTCATAATCTGGGTTCTGAAAGCGATTCCACTTTCACCAACGACCTGCATAAAGGTCTTTACTTCGACTATATCATGGCAAATCCACCATTCAACTTGAAAGGCTGGTATAATGATAACTTGAAGAACGACCCTCGTTGGACTGATTATGCCACTCCACCAGAGAGTAATGCCAACTATGCCTGGATTCTGCACATGCTTTCTCACCTGAAGCCACTTTCGGGTGTTGCTGGTTTCTTATTGGCTAATGGTGCATTGGGCGATACTGATGCTCTTGAAATCCGAAAGAAACTGATAGAGAATGACAAAGTGGAAGCCATTATCATCTTGCCAAGAGAACTTTTCATCACAACGGATATCAGCGTCACCTTCTGGATTCTGAATCAGAACAAGAAGGGCGGCATGTATCATGGTCGTCAACTTCGCAACAGGGAACATGAAATACTCTTTATGGATTTGCGCCAATGGAAGGAGAATCCTGTTAAGGGCGAACAAAAGAAAAAGGTGCGCCTCATTACGGAGCAGATTCAACGCGTGGCAGACATCTATCATCAATGGCAATCGGAGGGAACGGACGGCAACAACTTTGCTGTAGCTGAGCTGTATCGTAGCGTGAGCATTGACGAGATTGAACAGAACAATTGGACGTTGGTGCCAAGCAAATACATCGAGTTTATTGACCATGATTTGGAGATAGACTATCCCAAGGAAATGGCTCGCATTCAGCAGGAAATGAAAGAACTGATGCAACGAGAGAAGGAATCACAAAAGATGCTTGAAGAGGCTTTCAAGGGCATTGGCTATAGCATAAACAAAGAGAAGGTATGACTATGGAGAATATAACGTTGCATAACCAAGAAGGTAAAGAGACAATCTTTGTAAACGACCTTCGGACAATCGTCTCTGCTGCCAGAGACGCCAGCTACCGTATGGCTAATTTAATGCAGGTTGCACAAAATTGGCTTATCGGCAGACGTATTGTAGAGCAGGAACAACAGGGAAAGATTCGTGCGGAATACGGCAAGCACGTTGTAGAACTGGCATCCCAAGTTCTTACAAAAGAGTTTGGGCGAGGCTTCTCTGAAACGCAGATAAAGAGTTTTCGTAAGTTCTACTTGACATTCAGCGACTTGCAAATTCAGCAGACAATGCCTGCCGAATTCAAATCGAGACTTAGACAGATTCGGCAGACAATGCCTGCCGAATCCGTTACCGACGGAATCGCACTGCCCGTCCAATTGTCATGGAGTCACTACGAAAGGCTGATACGTGTTGCCGACCCCGAAGCACGTATATGGTATATGCAAGAGGCTGCCACACAACAATGGGACTATCGCACGCTGAAGCGCAATATTGATTCTCAATATTACTATCGCCTTGCTCAAACCCCAAAGTCACAGAGACAAGAAGTGATTGACGAGATGTGCCGTTTGACAGCTGATTATGAGAACGAGAAATCAACCTTTGTCAAGAACCCTATGCTTGTAGAGTTTCTGGGGCTTAAACATCGGGAAGCATTCACAGAAAGCAAACTGGAGCAAGCCATTCTTGATCACTTGGAACATTTTCTGATGGAGATGGGCAAAGGGTATGCTTTGGTTGATAGGCAAATGCACATACATACAGAAGACAATGATTACTACATTGATCTCGTATTCTATAACTATCTATTGAAATGTTTCGTTTTGGTTGACCTCAAAACCACCAAAGT
>JAFPVC010000042.1 GCA_017413085.1 Prevotella sp. | reverse complement strand
TAATTCTTAATTTTCTTACGCTTTTCTTTGTTTGTTTCATGTTTTTTTCTTACCTTTGCCCTTGAAAGCAGTTAGTCCACGGGTTGGGCATGTGTTTTCAAGACATATTGGTTTGATGTTCATGCGGATATGCCTCGTGAAGGCACCACTGCTATGACATCAGAAAAGGACGTTTACGAAACGTTAGTCTTCTGTAACTGAAAGTCTGGTAAACTTTTCAAAACTATAAGAAGATAGCGCAATCGGAACGTCCACGTGGGTGATTTTATATCACGATAGCCACCTTTTATATATTGTTGTATATAATAAGGTGTTGTACTCGTATATAATATCTCATGACGTGGGCTAACTGGTTGCTTATCCTTATAGTTTGGGTTTTACCAGAGCCTCAGTTACGGGATAAGCGAGAGTACAGCACCCACGTCTTTTCATTTCCTAAAAATCTATTATTAACCGCTGATTCTGGGGGTGCTATAAGCTGCTTATATCATGTGACTATGAACTACAACGAGAGATTAAACGAACTTTTCGATAAATGGCGGCAGCGAAGCATCGAAAACAATGAGGCAAAAGACTGCTATGGAAATGTCATTTTCACGGCAGACGGTTTGATGAAGAAAAACGATGATACTATCAATGTGGAGAAGGAATGGAGCGAATCCCCAAAGCGGATAATGTTTCTTCTTAAGGACCAGCCTTCTGAATGGAGTGACGATACCCGCCTATGGCTGAAGGATAATGAAGATGAAGAGAGAAATCTCAGGGTGGAGGGTAACAGGAATCTTAAACCAAGGTTCATCAGGAACATAGCCAATGTGTTCTATGGACTGAGCAATGCACGCACTGCGGATGACTGCTGGCTCAAAGCCATTCCCGAGGAAGATATCAAAGCGCATTTCAACACGCGCCCATTCGCATTCGTTGAATGTAAGAAACAGGGAGGCACCACCAGTATTGGTGACAAGGAACTGAAGACATATCTGGAGCGGTATGGAGACTTGTTGCACGAGGAAATAGAGATTCTAAACCCTAACATATTTGTATGCTCAAGTCATCTGATATATGCTTTCGTAATAGATATGTTCAACAAGGATGAATTGCTGACCATACCCGAGCATAACAGTATCCGTGTTCACTTACCGTCCGGAACAATAATTCTCTGCTCATACCACCCAAGCGCAAGGATGAACTATGAGGATTTCTATGAAGGTGTAATGTGGCATTACAGGGCTTACCTGAAGTATATGGCGGAAAACAATAAATCATAACACAAAGACTAATAATATGAAACACGTATATTATACATATCTTTTAACCATACTAATGAGTATGGTAGGAGCAAGAGGATTTGCCCATGACATAGAAGTTGCGAACAATGACGGAAAGACTATCTATTACAAATATAACACAGACGGTACTTCTGTTTCTATTACATACCAGGGAACATCCTATAGCAGTTATTCCAATGAGTACACAGGAGATGTGGTCATTTCTGAAACCGTAACATATGGTGGTAAGACTTACAGCGTGACCAGCATCGACTCTTATGCATTCTCAAACTGCAGCGGCCTGACCTCGGTGACCATCCCTAACAGCGTGACCAGCATCGGCTCTTCTGCGTTCTTAGGTTGCAACGACCTGACCTCAGTGACTATCCCCAACAGTGTGACCAGCATCGGCGATTATGCTTTCCATAGCTGCAGCGGCCTGACCTCGGTGACCATACCCAACAGCGTGACCAGTATCGGCGATTATGCGTTCTCTTTCTGCAGCGGTCTGACCTCGGTGACCATCCCTAACAGCGTGACCAGTATCGGCGATCATGCGTTCTATGAAACAGCATGGTATAATAATCAACCAGATGGGCTTGTGTATGCAGGTAATGTTGCATATAAATATAAAGGAACCATGCCTGCCAACACATCTATCACGCTAAAAGAAGGAACTGTAGGTATAGCATCTGAAGCGTTCTATGGCTGCAGCGGACTTACCTCGGTGACCATACCCAACAGCGTGACCAGCATTGGCGAATCTGCGTTCTATAACTGCAGCGGCCTGGAAAAAGTTATTGTACAAAATATAAAGAATTGGTGCAGTATTAAGTTTGGTAATTATTATGCCAATCCACTATACTATGCACATCATCTGTATAGTGATGAAAATACGGAGATAACGAAACTTGTCATTCCTGACGATGTGACCAGCATCGGTAATTATGCGTTCTATGGTTGCAGCGGCCTTACCTCGGTGACCATACCCAACAGCGTGACCAGCATCGGTGAAATGGCGTTCTATGACTGCAGCGGCCTGGAAAAAGTTATTGTTCCGAATTTCGATATAAAGAAATGGTGCAGTATTGATTTTGGGTATGATGCTAATCCGCTTGAATATGCACACCATCTTTATAGCGACGAGAATACAGAGATAACAGAACTTGTTATTCCAGACGATATGACCAGCATCAGCAAATATGCGTTCTATGGCTGGAATACCTATGTAGTTATTCCAGAAACAATCAATCCTTACGGTGCTTTCTCTAGCAATTACTTGAAATATGCTATATATAAAAGCAAGACACCGCCAGTTAATAAAAATAAAAATTTTAATCCAATTGCATACATGATATTCGTACCAGAAGAGAGTGTCTTAGAATACAAGACAATGCAGAAAGAATATATGGCTACAGTTTATCCGTGGGTTAATGCTGATGTGGAATTCTACACTAAAGTGACGGTTGATGAATATGCGAAAGTAATGAGTGACAAGGACAAGGCAACCGTAACAAGCGTAGCGATGTATGACGGAATGGATGAGAATCTTACCGAAGCTATGATGAAAGACGGCATGAACCCCAACTGCCTGTACTACATCTTTTCGGATAAGGAAATTACTGGTGACAATATCATAGACCTGAAAACATGCACGGCAAATAGGATAGTATTACAGTCGAATAACATTTTCAAATGCCCAGTAAGCTTCACCGCTACCAAGGCGCAGTTTACATATACTCCATCAGTATGGGCAAATGGCTTTGGTGGTTGGGAGACACTCTGCCTGCCATTTGAAGTATCTGCCTTTAAGGCGAGTGAGAGCGGTTATATATCACCGATATTACTCGGGGCTTACGGTGATTTCTGGCTGCGACAGTTTGTAGGTGCATCAAGCAAGGCTCTGTATTTTTCATCTACGCTTGATGGTACGATGAAGGCTAATACTCCTTACCTGCTTGCATTCCCTGGCTCTGTTATGGGCAATGGACACCTGCAGGGACAGACCATAACCTTCCTTGGTAAGAACGTAGAGTTTGAAGCCAATGCCACGGCAGAGGTACAGCGTAACGATAAGGTGTTTGTAGGCAATTATGACAACGTAGCCGATGATGCAAGCGGTTGGATACTGAACAGTGCGGGTAGTGACTTTATCACAAGTTCGGTGGTTGGCGACAAACCATTCCGTGCTTATATCCGCACTGAGGATGACTTTGCGGACTTCAATGCAGCAAAGACACTCAACATCAGTTTCGTGGAAGATGAGGAGACAGCAATCAGGGAGATAAACGAAGACCGAGACGCTGAGAATGATCTCAACATCTACAGCATTGACGGAACGTTGATACGCAAGGCAGAAAACACCTCAGACGGTCTCAACGGCCTGAAGAAGGGAACATATATTATTAACCATAAAAAAGTGATGATACGATGATGAATGTCAGAAGAACAAAGACAGCACTGCTGTGGTTGTTGCTTCTGACATCCACGGCAACGTTTGCACAGTCTGACGGTCATTTCAGTGACAAAGACCAGGAAAGCCCTACGACGGAGGGCAACAGCGGTTACAGTGACGACAGTCAGGACAACCCCGCAACGGAAAACGGCAACAGTGGTCACAGTGATGATGAGGAAGAAAACCCCTCCGCCAACACACAGACTATAAGAGGCGATGTAAACCATGACGGAATTATCACCATGGCGGATGCCAACGCAGTGGTGAACTATTTCCTTGCCACGGATAAGCCGGAAGGCTTTGACACGACGGCTGCTGATGTAAACGGTGATGGTGATATTACCATGGCGGATGCCAACATGATAGTGAACATGTTCCTGGAAGGGAAGTAGGATTGAAGAATTGAAAGATTGAAGAATTGAAGGATTGAAGAATTGAAGGATTGAAGAGTTGAAGAAAATCGGTGATGCTCCTGCTGTGGGGCATCACCGATTTATTGGTTAGAAGAACGTATATAAAAGAGGCTGAGAGCGGATTATCTGTAAAATTTACACAAAAAAGATGTTGTAATCCAAAAATTTTATGTAAATTTGCATTGAAAAATAATTTTATGTCTTCCCATTCTCTATTATAAGCAAGTGTTGTTATGGCAAGGAAACTACAACGACTGCCGATAGGCATACAGGACTTTGAGAAAATACGCAAAGGCGATTATCTTTACATCGACAAGACTGAACATATATACAGGCTTGTTGATAGGGGGTGCTATTACTTCCTGTCACGCCCACGCCGCTTCGGAAAGTCGCTGCTGTTGTCAACGATTAAGGCTTTCTTCCTTGGAAAGCGCGAGTTGTTCAAGGGGCTTGCCATCGACGAGAAGGAAGACATTGAATGGGCTGAGCACCCAGTGCTGTATCTTGACCTGAACACGGAAAAGTACGACGCACCGGAAACATTAAGCAATAAACTCGATTTGTTTCTCAGTCAACAGGAAAGTCTGTATGGCAAAGATGAAAAGGAACGTTCTTTTGGCACCCGTTTTGAAGGTGTCATCAGGCGTGCATACGAGAAGACCGGTCACCGCGCGGTAATCCTCGTTGACGAATATGACAAGCCGATGCTGCAGGCTATTGACAAACCCAAACTGCAGGATGAGTTCCGTGACACGCTGAAAGGCTTCTACGGAGCGCTGAAGTCGATGGACGCCTGCATTAAGTTTGCCATGCTCACTGGTGTCACCAAGTTCGGCAAGGTCAGCGTGTTCAGCGACCTCAATAACCTCAACGACATCTCAATGGACCGTCCGTATTATGACATCTGCGGCATATCAGAAGAAGAACTGCTGAGATGTTTCCCAGATTACATCGACGACCTTGCTGATGCCAACGGACTGACACGCGAGGAGTGCATGGACAAGATGCGCAAGCTGTATGACGGCTATCACTTCCACAAGACAGCTCCAGGCATGTATAATCCATTCAGCGTGCTCAATACACTGGATAGACTGGAATTTGCAAGCTACTGGTTTGAAACCGGCACGCCCACATATCTCGTCACGCTCTTACGCGAGCACCATTATAACCTTGAGGAGATGCCGAAGGCAGAGATAGCCACCGACGTGCTAAACCTAATAGACTCCAGTTCCACCAACCCCATACCGGTGATATACCAAAGCGGCTATCTGACGATAAAGGGCTACAAGGAGGAGTTTGACAAATACATACTCGGTTTCCCCAACGAAGAGGTAAAGAAGGGCTTTGTTAGGTTCCTTGCGCCGACGTACCTGTCAAACAGGGAGAAAGGCACTGCGTTTGACGTGGAGAGGTTTACGGAAGACGTGCGCGGCGGCATGCCGGAACAGTTCTGCAAGCGCCTGCAGTCGCTCCTT
>JAFPVC010000041.1 GCA_017413085.1 Prevotella sp. | reverse complement strand
GAATATTTTGTATAAAAAATTAAACTTTATAATTTTGAACCTCGAAAAATAACAATAACTAAAACGAAAACGAAAACGAAAACGAAAGAAAATATGACAAACAGAAAGACATCAGTAATCGGTTTTCCACGCATAGGAAAAAAACGCGAACTCAAGTTCGCAAGTGAATCATTCTTCAAGGGCGACATCAACGAGGCAGAACTGAGCCAGGTTGCATCAGACCTGCGCCGCTATGGCTGGAGCAAGCAGAGCGAGGCTGGCATCACCTTTATACCGTCAAACGACTTCTCGTTCTACGACAATGTGCTCGATGCAGCCTTCATCTTCGGTGTGATACCTGCACGCTACCGCAACCTTGGTCTCGGAAGCCTTGAAACATATTTCGCAGCATCGCACGGCTATCAGGGTGAGAAGGGCGACGTGAAGGCTCTGCCAATGAAGAAGTGGTTCAACACCAACTATCACTATATCGAGCCGGAGATTGACGACACCACGACATTCAGCGTCAGCGACAGCATAAAGCCCGTGGATGAATTCAGCGAGGCAAAGGCTGCCGGCTATCAGACTGTGCCCACGCTGACGGGTGCATTCACATTCTTGTCGCTTGCACGCTACACCGGCAGCAAGCGTGCCAAGGACTTTGCCACTGAGGCCGCAGAGGCATACGCACAGGTGGCGCTCCGACTGGCTGAGGCCGGGGCAGAGTGGGTGAGCTTTGCAGAGCCGTCACTGGTGCTCGAGCTGAACGAGGAACAGCGCAGCCTCTTCAAGGCAATATATACCGACATCATCAGCCGCATAAGGAAAGCCAGCGGACTGAAGATTCTGCTGCAGACCTACTTCGGTGACATACGCGAAGCATACGCCGATGTTACGAGTCTCGGCTTTGACGGCATCGGACTGGACTTCATAGAAGGTCGCAAGACGCTGGAACTGCTACAGGGCGGATTCCCGAAGGATACACTGCTCTTTGCCGGTATCGTGAACGGCAAGAACATCTGGCGTGCCAACTATGCTGACAAACTGGAGCTGCTGAAGGAGATAGAGAGAGCCGTGCCAGCCGACAACATCGTCATCGGCACCTCATGCTCGCTGCTCCACGTGCCGTATACCGTAACCTCTGAAGAGAAACTGCCTGAGGAAAAACTGCGCCATTTTGCCTTTGCTGAGGAGAAACTCACGGAACTGTCTGACATAGCCGGTGGCAATGCTGATGCACTTCAGGCAAACAAGTTTCTGTTTGCAGGCCCACGCACCGAAGGCAATGCAGAAGTAAGGCAGAACGTCAGTCGTCTCTCTGCCGCCGATTTCGAGCGCAAGCCAAGTCGCAGCGAGCGCCGCAAGGTACAGGACGAGGTGTTTAAGTTGCCTGCCTTCCCTACCACCACCATTGGTTCGTTCCCCCAGACCGCAGAGGTCAGGGCAAAGCGTGCCGCACTGAAGAAAGGCACCATCACTCGTGAGGAGTATGTGGAATACAACAGGGCGAAGATTGCCGAGTGTATAAGGTTGCAGGAGCAACTTGGTTTCGACGTGCTGGTGCACGGAGAGTTTGAGCGCAACGACATGGTGGAGTATTTCGGTTCAAAGATGAACGGCTACGTGTTCACCCAGAACGCATGGGTGCAGAGCTATGGCACGCGCTGCGTGAAGCCGCCTGTAGTGTGGAGCGACGTAAGCCGCAAGGCTCCAATCACCGTGGAGTGGTCAGTGTATGCGCAGAGCCTTACCGACAAGCCTGTGAAAGGCATGCTCACGGGCCCTGTCACCATACTCAACTGGTCGTTCCCGCGCGAGGATGTCTCGCTCAAGGAGCAGTCACTGCAGATAGCCCTTGCCATAAGAGACGAGGTGCTCGACCTTGAGCGTGGCGGAATAAAGATAATACAGGTGGATGAGGCCGCACTGCGCGAGAAACTGCCGCTGCGCAGGAGTGCATGGCACAGCGATTACCTTGACTGGGCAATCCCTGCATTCCGCGTGGTGCACTCTGGCGTCAAGCCTGAGACGCAGATTCACACCCACATGTGTTACAGCGAGTTCAGCGACATTGTCAAGGACATCGACAACATGGATGCCGACGTTATCACATTCGAGGCAAGCCGTTCAGACCTCAAGTTGCTTGATGCACTCAATGCCGCCAACTTCGAGACGCAGGTAGGACCAGGTGTTTACGACATCCACTCGCCGCGCGTGCCGTCGGTCAATGAGATTGTAGACACCCTGCATAAGATATTAGCCAAGATTCCGTCGGCCAATGTATGGGTGAACCCTGACTGCGGACTGAAGACCCGTGGAGAAAAGGAAACGGTGGAGAGCCTGAGAAACCTTGTATCGGCCGCTGCAATTCTGAGAAACGAATAGTCATTGTAACTCAAGTTTCACTTTTCACCTTTCACTTTTCACATTAGTCCCCTCACTGCCAACCTCCAGCCTTACACGACAGCCCTCCACCAGGGGGTAGTTCTTGCCGCTGTGATGACCGATGGGGAAATCATAGCAGACGGGGATGTCGTAATGCTGCAGGTACTCATGGAGCATGTCGTACATATCAGTGAAACCGCTGTCGGGACTCTTGTATTTTGAGAAATGACCCACGATGATGCCCTTCAGGCGGGGCAGTATGCCGCGTATCGCAAGCAGGTGGAGCATACGGTCCACCTTCGACATCTGCTCGCCGGTGTCCTCAAAGAACAGTATCAGACCCTCGTCCGTGCGGTTCAGGAAGTCATACTCCGAGCCTGCCAGTCCGCAGAACACTGACATGTTGCCGCCCACCAGTATGCCCTCCGCCTCCCCTTGTTGGTTCAGCGGATGCGCCGAAACATGGTAACTAGGCAGTTCGCCCTGCAGCAACCGTTGCAGTATGGCGTTCACCGAGTCGCGCTCACCGCGCATTGCGATGCCGTCGCACATGGAGCAGTGGATGCTCATCACGCCAGCCGCCACTTCGGCACTGTGCAGCGCCGTGGCATCGCTGAAGCCCATCACCCACTTGGGATGCGTGCGGAACTCGCTCAATGGTATACGCTCCAGCACCTGCACCGCACCGTCGCCGCCGCGACTGCATATTATTGCCTTGACGGTGGAGTCCCTCAGTGCCCACAGCATATCGGCGGCGCGCTCATCAGCAGTACCTGCGAAGCCGTGCCAGTTGTTCAGCGCATGGGGTGCCACCACAGGCACATAGCCCCATTCGCGCAGAGTCTGGCATCCCTTCTCCACCGTCAGCGTATCGGGAGTGCTCGACGGCGACACAATGGCAATAGTGTCACCCTGCCTCAGCGCCTGCGGCATCAATAGCTGCCGCTGCGCGTTGGCAGTCAGCGCAATGGTGGATATAATCCACAGTATAGTGCAGCGTAAATCCATATTGTTTATAAAAACAACATATAATCTATTGTATTCAATATTTATCTATCTCCATATGAGGATAAACAGTACAGAACATTCGTATGGTATCTATTGTCGGAGGTAATATTCGTTGAAAACCGAAACGCTCATAGAAAGACACGGCAGAATATTTTCTATTGGGTAGATGTAATGCATCAACAGTCATAAATATGCCATCAGTTTTTTTTATGCGAGCCAAATCAAAAATGATAGACATGATTTCCGAACCATATCCTTTCCGTTGATAATTCTTGTCTACAGCAAGATAGGCAATGTCAACAACATCGAATAATCTGCATTCAAGAAAAGCCTTCAACTCTTCTTCTGTTTGGAATTCCGGTTTGGCAGCTTCAGCCCATCCCTCCATTAAATCAGACTTATAATCATCGTCTAATTCTAAAGTAGTCATATCTAATGCAAAGAAGCCAATAACCTGATTCTTATCATTCTCAACAACGTATGCGTCACAGTGATTCGCAATAAGACTATCACGTAATCTGCTACTATGCAAAAACTCATCCATGACATCAATGCCACAGATGAGTCCATCTATTTCATGTAAATTTCTTAATGGATGAAAACTAATATTCTCCATTTCCAATTATACACGTTTATAACTGGCAGAACTATTTTGCATCATCATGCGTTCCTTGTCCTGCTTATTAAAAGATTTTGTTGCAATACGTTGCAATTGTTCCCTAATTTCGCGAGCCACTTCTCCGCGAACAGGTTCTCTTGAAGAAGTAAAACCTAACATAAACTTTATTTTTTTTATATACTAACGTGGTACAAAGTTATATTTTTTCTTTGGAATCACCAAATTCTGGATGAGAAATTTATATTTATAATTTACATTTTAACAATTAACTACAACCATATCCTCATTTAATATCTCTCTTTTATGTTTTCATTTAACATCTTTTAATGTGAACACTTGTATGGAATTACGAAATAATGTGTAATTTTGCAATTGTGCCATTATATATGTTTTGGCACAAGACATATGATATGAACAATGTACTATTCATCATAGTAGCAATTCTTCTTTTCGCTGGTGTCATCTATCTGCGATGCAATCGAGCCAATATACAAGGTTGGTTTGGGGAGAAGAATATTTCGTCAAGATTGCATACCCTGTCTGATGATTACGTTCTTTTTAATGATGTATATATTAATGTTGGAGGCCGTTCCGTTCAAATAGATCATATTGTTGTCTCTATCTATGGAATATTTGTCATTGAAACAAAGAATTATAAGGGATGGATTTACGGAACTGACAATTCGGAGTATTGGACAAATAATATCTTTGGCAATAAATACCAATTTTATAATCCAATAAAACAGAATTATTCACATGTTTGGGCATTGGAGAAACTGTTAAAAATCCCAGAAAACAAATTCATCCCTATTGTTGTATTTCTAGGCGGAGCCACATTAAAATGTGATACACAGGGCATAGTCATCTATTCCGGACAGTTGAGGCAATTTATTTTGAATTATAAAATGCCAGTGTTTTCGCAGAAAGAAGTGGCAGACATTGCAAATATACTGACATCAGCCAATAATATTGACAAGAGCCGAAAGAAGGCACACATCCATTCCGTTAGACAAGGGATAGCTGAGAAGAACACTCTCATACGAAATGGTGTTTGTCCTCGATGCAGAGGGAAACTTGTGGAACGCAAAGGTAAATATGGAAGATTCTATGGATGCTCCAATTATCCACAGTGTAAATTCACTATGCCATTATAATAAATAATTTACCTGAAAAAGAGCCGATACTACTTCCCTAACTATGTTTTTGGGGTAGTTAAGGAGGTAGTATCGGCACTTTTTGTAGTGAAAAATCAGGATTACTGTTTCGTCATGTGGTAACCCATGCGGTGCAGTTGCATCACCGATCCGAAGAGATACAACTGGCGCAGACAGGCCACATAGCCGCGAAAGGCCTCCTTCGTGCCGGGCTCGAAACCCTGGCGGAGCAATGCACTGTGAACGCGTGCGGCACACTCGCCCACGATGTCCTCCGTGCGCTTATATTCCTCGCCACTGAGCAGTAGCACCACCTCACGCACGTATTCGTCCATGGCATCGTAGCCGCGTCTGTCGCGCAGGTAGGCATACAGGTTCTCCACCTTTGAGTATGTCTCCCATTCGCAGTCCCAGTATTTCGCCACAGCCATGCCTATATACATCATCCAGCCCAGCGATGCCGTAGGGTATTTGCCAAACTCCCTTATGCCGTCGGGGATGTATGCCTGTGCTATATCGTCCCATTTTTCTTCTACGTCGGGGCACTCCGGCAGACGTTCGTCAGCCTCGCCCAGCGAGCGCAGGTAGCGGTGCAGGTCTTCCTGCAGTAGTTTTTCAAAGTTGTCCATTTATTATTTTGAGTAGTTAGAAGGAGTTAAAAGTAGTTAAGGGGAGTTAGGGGACATTACTTAATTCATCACTCCCCCTTAACTTTAAATTCTTAATTTCCCATTAAATCTTAATTGGCTTTCCCCTTTCGGGCCGCAGAGCTGAACCTTCTTAATTCAAAGAGCAGTTCCTCCATAGAGTGAATGATATGGTCTGCCCCTGCCGCCGTGAGTTCCTCCTCGGTGCCGTTGCCCCACGTCACGCCGCAGGTCTCCGTTCCGGCTCCAGCGCCCATCAGTATGTCCACCGCCATGTCGCCCACCACAAGGGTGTCCGCTGCGTTGCATCCCATCGCCTCAAGGGTCTTGAGCACCGGCTCCGGGTCGGGCTTCGCATGCTCCACGTCGTCGGCACCGATGAGCAGCGACATACAGTCTGCTATGCCCATGTCGCCACATAGTCTGACGAGCGACACATGCGCCCTCGACGATGCTATGGTCATAGTGAAACCCTGCTCCTTCAACCTATGCAGTGTCTCTACCACCTGCGGGAACGGCTGCGGACTCATCGTGTGTAGGTTTTCTGCGAATATGCGCCTGTAAACCGTTGCGCACTGCATTATGTTCTCCTCCGCCATGCCGGGATACAGCAGTCGGAAGCATCCGGTGAGGGGCAGTCCTATGGTTGCCGCGCACTGTTCATCCGTCCGTTCCGGTAGTTGCAGTTCACGTATAGTCATCTGCATCGTGGTAACGATATTCTGCTTCGTATCACCCAGCGTGCCGTCAAAGTCAAATATTATCAGTTTCTTTTTGTTGTCTTGCATGATTATGTGTCTCTCACAGATTCCACAGATATCACAGGGAACTTGAAGCCTCAGCGCGAGAAGCGCTCACCATCCCAATGATATTCTACTGACTTGATGAGTTCAAAGCATTCCTCGGTGAAGTTGCCTTGCTCCATTTCCGCCTCCAGGTCAAGAGGAGTCAGTCTGATATCCACTGATTTGTTCTCAGCATAAAACTCATATCTCAGAAAGTCCTTGGGGCGCTGACTGTAACATTTCTTGATTTTCTCTACAAGGTTTTCTTTGCCAGCGCACTTTTCCTTGTCAAGCAGTTCGCTGACAGCAGGAACCGGCAGCAGGTCTGCTTTCTTCAGCGCACCCGACTTGTAGGTATATGAGTCAAAGTCATAGAATCCCGGAGTTCCCTCCGCACCATCCACATGACTGTAGCATACAGCCCATCCACCCCGTTTCAGTTTGAAGCATGACACGTTGTTCTCAACGAAGTAAGCCTCTGAGGGTTCCTCATAGTCGGTGTATGACACGGTGCAGTCCGCCGGACAGGTTTTCTTCGTCACGGCGCCCTGCTTTGCTGTGATTGCCTTCCATGCCTTAAAGGCAATGCCTTTTTCCTCTGCTGTTGTTTGCTGCGCCCGTAGGCCTATGGCGCATACAAGCATTGCTGACAATAATAAAAGTTTTTTCATCGGCTGTAATATTATTTCGTGATGATCAAGGGGATTGACTGTTTATAAAGGCTATTCAGCTGTTAATTTAGTTGATTCACTGAGCATTAACGGAATACTTTATTTGAGGGTTGTTCATCAGTTCATAAAGATAAGCAGGACTCTGAACATACAGTTCACCCTCCTCATCCTGCAATGCCGGCATCAATGACGATGTGTATACTTTTTCCATAGCCTGTTCTATGGAACAGCCAGTGTCCTCCATTACATATTTTACCAACTCACTCAAAGCGTAGTCTGTCAGGTAGTTCGCAATCTGACTGTGTGTAGGTTGGTTCATATCGTTTCTGAATTAATCTTGTGCAAATTAGTACCATGAAAAAGTCTCATGCCAGTGTTCCTCCATTTTTCTTGCATACCACAAGCAAGTCATCTATGGTGTCATCCATAGACTGCAGGTGCTCCACATCATAGAATTCTATTAGGAAAGCGAGTCCTTTATGTGCGTGCAGATATTGGAAGGCTGCCTGTCGCGTCATGGCAAACCGCCTGCCGAAGGCCTGTATGCATGCCGTCAGATATGGTATCTCATACTTGCTCATGTCTTTTTGGTTTTGTTTCTGTATGCAAATTTACAAACTTTTTATGAAACCTCAAAATAATAATAGAAAAACTAAAGGATTGAAAAATCCTTATTTGACAAGGATGTTATCATCATAGCTTCATGCCATAGAGTTTGCCGTCTATACAATAGAGATAGATGTTTTATATTATTATAGATAAAGGTGTGATTTGTAGTAGTAGTTCATTCATCGTTTGACAAAAAAATATATAGCGGATAAGATCAGTAATAACAATATGCCGGCATACAGTCCGAAGGAACTCCTATTCTCCTTTTGAGTATTCCCTACATCTGCATCATCAATCAATTGCCGTTCTGATACAAGGATGTGACGGCCATCAGGGAAATGCAGTTCTTCATCTCCACTCGCATCGAAATATGCGAGTTTGTATTTCTGAGCAAGTTCAAAAGCTTTTTTACTCGTCTTTTCACAATCAGTCCATGCCAATGCTATGTAGATAAAGTCTTTGCCTATACTGTAGTCAGCCTCCAGATATTCTCCTGTTTCCAACTCATCATCAGATGGAGCGAACTCTCCGTTTAGTGGTCTTACCACGTCTTTCATCTCTAGAAACAACTGTTGCAGGCTATTCGTGGTATGACGGTAATCGTTGTAATCTATCGTATCATTCCATTGCGTCACATTATTATACCATGTATAAAACTCTTTGCCATCCTTAAACTGTGGTTGATGGTCTATTATCATTATATCGTAACTCATAGTCCTTATTTGTTTATGTTATATTTTACATTTCCAACGCTGACATACCCCTCTGCCGCACGGGTGTTGTAGTGGTATAGTGCGAGGCGAATGCCTTTCCAGTTGCCGCGGATGGTGTAGAAAGGGGCGGCGGCTGGGGTGAAGACGGTGCCGTCGATGCTGTATGAGAAGGTGAACTGCCTGGCTGTGACGTCGAAGTGTATGCGCAGCCATAGCTTTGTCGTGCCGCTGAGGGGGCATATCATGGTGTCGCGCTCTAGTGGTGGTGTGCCGTCTTTCTGCTTGAAGGTGGAAAGGGAGCGGTATAGCTGCAGCGCGTTGCCATCTTTCCTTACGCCAAAGAGTTCGTTGGTCTTGCCCATACAGGCTATGCCAGCCCTGCCGCCATCGGCAAGGTGTGCGAAGTCTATCTCTACTGTTGCCTCACTGTCGTAGCCCATGCACTTCTGTGTCAGCGTGTTTCGTGCCTTTATGAAACTGTCTGACTGCAAGGCGTGGAGCGTCAGCGCACCAGGGTTCTCGGTCAGCGACCATGCCTCGTCGGCAGGGTTGTGGTTCCATTGCCACTGCGGTGAAAGCTGCCCACCGTTGAAGTCATCGCTCGTCTGCGGCAGCGATGGCTCTGATTGCGAAAGGGGTTTCTGCCAATGCATGACGGGTTCGCCAATGCCGTTGCCGTCAATGTCGGTGCCTATCATGGGCCATCCGTCTTTCCACTCCACCGGCTGCAGGTGCACCACGCGTCCCAGTGCCTCCGTTTCCTGAAAATGATAGAACCACCATGCGCCTTGCGGTGTGTCAACCAGAGCGCCTTGGTGCGGACCGTTGATGGTGGTAGTGCCTTGCTCCAATACCACCTTCCTTTCGTATGGACCGTATATGTTCCTTGAGCGCAGTACCGTCTGCCACCCTTCACCCACTCCACCTTCGGGAATG
>JAFPVC010000006.1 GCA_017413085.1 Prevotella sp. | reverse complement strand
GTGCCGCTGTAGTTCTCTGTGCAGTATGCGCTGACGGCGTCGAAGTATTCAGCCTGGTTGCAGTCCATGTGTGCCAGTGTGTCGAGGCGTATTGTCTCAGAGGTGATGCTGTCGATGTTGACAACGGCTGTAGCCAGTTCAGACGGTAGCATGGCATCAGAAGTAGCCAGAGCGTAAACAGTTGCAGGCTCGCTGATGGTTACAGGCTCTGTATAGAGTGCCATCTTAGCAGGGTCGGTCTCATTTACGAAGCTGAAGTAAACCTTTGCGCCCTCTGCAGCAGAGAAAGATATGGTAGTGCTGTTTGTAGCGTGAGTCTGGCTGATTGTCGGAGCGGCCATCTGTGTCTTGATGTCAACGTCCTTTGAAGTCTTTTCACCCTGAGTATAGCCCTCTGCCTCAGCGTATGCGTAGATTGTGCCTGCTGCTGTGAATTCTATTGGAGCTGTATACTCTGAATAGTTCTCGCCGTCGGTTGAAACATAGATAACAGAATTTGCAGTGCCGCATGTAACGGTGGCGGTTGTCTTGCCGTCAGCGTATGCAAGTGAAACTGATGGCGTAGCGGCAGGTATGATTTCCTTTTTAGTTGCAGCCACTACGTTCAGTGCGTTGGTAAGGAATGTAGTCCATGAATCAAAGTCTACGTCCTCTGTTGATGGCAACAGTATATAAACGTTGCGGTTCGTACCGTGCTGGTGGAATGCGGTGTAATCGCCGTTTTTCGCAAGCACAAGGTCGTTAGCAAATTGCTCTGGCAGTGTGACAGCCACGTTTGTGTATTCAAATATGCCTGTTTCCTCGTCCATGTTGCTGTTTTCAAACAGTGCATTTGTTTTCACCTGAGCCTCGAGCTGTACGTTGTCGGTCTCCTGATTCTGGTAGCCGAAGATGTTAGTATTGAGGTTAACCATAGGCACGTATGCTATGTTGTCCTTCAGTACGCTATATGCAGCGTCGTCTTCAGTTACTCCGTTAGAGATAACTACGGCATCGTATGCGCGAAGTGCTTCTGCTGTAAGTCCTTCAGCTGTAGAATTGATGTATGTGTAGTTGAAACCGTCTGTCGGGGCGAACATACGGTAGGTGTCATCATTTTCAGGATTGTCAAATGGAGAAACCCAAGCAACGTTTCTTTCCTCAACCACGTCACCAGCCTCTGCTACATTAATATAATAGAGATGACAACCGTTTGTGTTGTAGATAAGCAGGTCGTATGTGCCGTCTTCGTTGGCCATGCCAGCAGAGGTCTCATCAGTGATTTCATCGGGCAGCAGCCATGTCTTGTCCTCATACGTAGTAGGCATTGTCACGGCGTTTCCGTCAGGATCTGCAAGTTTAATACCCTTTGTTCCGCTGTAATTGCCTTTTTTTACTATATATAAGTCTACGCCACGTTTATCTGATGTATTGTGCGATTCAACACCCATACTGATAACAGCTCCTGGTTTTACGTTGGGAATAACAAAATAATTCTTGTTTTTTCCTCCCAGCCAAAGGTATGCTCCTCCGTGATATTCGCTCAATGCCGATGGATAGTTCACTGCAATAGCCAAGTTACGTGGTGTGGGACCGACGTATATCAGTCCGTTAAGCTCGGCTATTTCTACATTATTAGCCTTTAATGCAACACCGTTGTTGGCCTCGCCCTGTTTCTGTATTTCCCAGAAACAGTTGTTCTTTGATGTTTCTGTTGGTGCGGTGCCATTTGATTTCTCTACATCTGACCATCCAGATTCAGGATTGATGTTGCCGACGTTCTCAAAGGCTCCTGCCATGAGATTTGCCACCGTAGCCGAACTCCATTGCGTGAAGTCCCACTTGCGATTTGCTGATGCGCTCATTGTTACAAGCGCAACAACCAATAGTAGTAATGATTTCTTCATAGGATTAAATAGTTAAATTAGTATATTATTGTTTGTTTGTTCCCTTTGCTATTTCATTTATTTGGAGATTTTCTCCATTTCATCGGCTACTGTTTCCAATTCTTTGTACCAATCCTCACCGAATCGCCGTGTCAGAGGTTCGCGGAGAAACTGATATACCTTGATGCCTTTTTTTCGGCCTTCCTCCACCGCATCGCGGCAGATGTCCCAGCGGTGGTAGTTCAATGCGGTGATTCCACTGCTCAGTTCTTTCATGCGAATGGGGTAGAGTGCGCATGATGCTGGCTTGCACCACTGTGACTTTCCCTGACGGTATATACGCTCGTAAGCGCATAGACAACAGTTTTCTACGGTTTTACCGTCGATCTCTATATTGTCGTAGCAGGTAAACACACAGTCCTTGCCGTTTACGATTGATGTTACGAGGTCTCCCTCCTTATCGGTGTATGCCACTCCTTGCTTGTCAACCACCGCTTGTGCCTGAGCCGACAGGTGCGGCCATACAAGGTCGAGGCTCTGCTCTATTTCGCCGATTTCATCGAGTGTAACCGGTGCGCCGGCATCACCTTCAATGCAACACCGCCCCTTGCATTGCGCAAGGTTACAGCAGAAATACTCCGTCAGTATGTCTGACGAGACAAGTATGCCGTCAATGTCGAGTATCATCTCTGTGGTTCGATGCCGTTGCGATATTCCGTAGGACTCACTCCCACGTTCTCCTTGAAATACTTGCCGAAGAACGACTGCGACGTGAAGTGCATCTCGTCGGATATCTCGCTTATCGGCTTGTCTGTGTGCCTGAGTTGGTTGCGCATCTCTGCCGTTACGAATTTGTCAATCCATTCGTTGGGCGACCTGCGGCTGGCATTGCTTATCACCTCGCTGAGGTATTTCGGCGTAATGTTCATCTGCTCCGCATACCACTGTACTTTGCGATGCTCGGTGAAATGGGTGCGTACGCGCTGTATGAACTCCACGAATATGCGCTCGCTGCGCGACTGCCGCTCGTCTTTCACCGATGACTGCACGGTGCGGTCTATTGCCTCGGCAAGGTCGTAAATCATTGTCAGCAGGAGCAGGCGTATCACTTCACGGCGATGACGGTGAACAGGCATCTCTATGCGGTTTTTTATTGTGCTGAAATACTTGCACATCTCCTGCGTTTCATCATTCTTCAGCTCAAACACGGGGTAGTTGTGGGTGAGTAGGAATAAGTCGCTCATGTTGTGTACGTCGCGCAACACGTCCTGCAGGAGCTTGTATGACAAGAAAATGCCCATTCCATCGAAGTCGTCGCTGAAATGCAGGTCGTTCACCACCGATTCCTCCGTTATAACCATTGCGTTGTTGCTTACGGCTACGCGGCTACGGTCGTTGACCATAAGTTTGACTACTCCGCTGGTGCATACCCCGATAAACAGGCATAGCGACAGGCGCCGCGCTTCCATCACGGCCGACAGGCTACGCAGCGAAGGCATCAGCACGATATCATTGCCCATGTGTGGCAGGTCATACTTATCTGCTATGCTTTCGATGTTTGCCGTTTCTATGTCGTGTTTCCCCCGCATTTGTCTTTTTCTTGTCGTGGTGGTGTGAATATGCCGTTTTATCGTATGCTATGCGTCAATATTGGCGTATGTTGCGTTGTCTTCAATAAACTTGCGTCGTGGCTCCACGTCATCGCCCATCAGCATTGAGAATATCTCATCAGCGTCAGCGGCATTCTGTATCGTCACCTGTTTCAGCAGGCGCGTTTCCGGATTCATTGTGGTGTCCCACAGCTGTTCTGCGTTCATCTCACCCAGACCTTTGTAGCGCTGCGTGTGTAGTTTCGTGTCGTCTGCATCGCCGCTGCAGTATGTGTCGATGAAACGCTGGCGGTCTTCCTCAGTGTAGCAGTACTCTTTATGGTTCTTGTATGTGCACTGGTAGAGCGGCGGTGTAGCGATGTAGAGGTGTCCCTCCTGTATCACCTTCGGCATGAAACGGAAGAAAAGTGTCATGATGAGCGTGTCGATGTGTGAACCGTCGACGTCGGCATCGGTCATGATTATAATCTTGTCGTAGCGCAGTTTGTCGATGTTGGCTTCCTTGGCATCCTCACCGTCAACGCCGAAGCGTACGCCGATGGCCTGCAGAATGATGTTGACCGACTCAGCCTCAAACACTTTGTGCCACTGCACCTTCTCAACGTTCAGTATCTTACCGCGTAGTGGCAGTATGGCCTGAGTGTGGCGGTCGCGTCCCTGCTTTGCCGAACCGCCTGCAGAGTCACCCTCGACAAGGAATATTTCTGTCTTCTTCGGGTCGCGGCTTGAGCAGTCAGCCAGTTTGCCTGGCAGTCCGCCGCCCGTCATTGGATTCTTGCGCTGCACGCTTTCGCGGGCCTTGCGTGCCGCAATACGTGCTGCAGCAGCCAATATCACCTTCTCGCATATCTGGTGTGCCTCTTTCGGGTGCTCCTCCAGATAGTTGTTCATGGCTTCGCCTACAGCCTTTTGCACGGCGCCATTTACCTCGCTGTTGCCCAGTTTGGTCTTGGTCTGTCCCTCAAACTGTGGTTCGGCCACCTTCACAGATATGATGGCCGTCAGTCCTTCGCGGAAGTCATCCTGTGCTATCTCCACCTTGGCTTTCTCTATCTGCTTCCTGAGCTGGTCATCCTCGTCGGAGTATTTCTTCAGCGAGCGTGCCAGCGCAATGCGGAAACCCGTGAGGTGTGTGCCGCCCTCGATGGTGTTGATGTTGTTTACGTATGAGTGGATGTTCTCCGAATAGTCGTTGTTGTAGAGCAGTGCTATCTCGATAGGCACTCCGTCCTTCTCTGTCTTCAGGCAGATTGGTTCACCGATGATGCTGGTGCGGTGGCGGTCAACGTAGCGCACAAATTCCTTCAGTCCGTCCTTGGCGTGGAACACCTCCGGCTGGCGCAGGTTGCCTTCCTCATCGGGGCGTTTGTCGGTAAGTGTGATGGTGATGCCGGCGTTGAGGAACGCAAGCTCACGCATACGGCGTGCCACGATGTCGTATTTATATGTGGTCGTGGTGAATATCGAGCCGTCGGGCCAGAACTGCTGACGCGTGCCGCGCTTGTCGGTCTCGCCCACCACTTTCACGGGATAGAGCGGTTTGCCCTTCTCATATTCCTGCTGGTATATCTTGCCGTCGCGGAACACCTGCGACATCATGTGCGTAGAGAGTGCGTTCACACAGCTCACGCCCACGCCGTGCAGACCGCCCGAAACCTTATAGGAACCCTTGTCAAACTTGCCGCCGGCATGAAGCACGGTCATCACGACCTCCAGAGCCGATTTCTTCAACTTCGGATGCTCGTCAACAGGAATACCACGACCGTTATCTTCTACCGTAATTGAGTTATCTTCGTTAATCACCACCTGTATGTCGGTACAGTAACCTGCCATGGCCTCATCGATAGAGTTATCCACGGTCTCATTCACCAAGTGATGAAGTCCTTTCTCTGAAATGTCGCCAATATACATGGCAGGGCGCTTGCGGACTGCTTCAAGACCCTCAAGCACCTGGATACTACTGCCGGTATATCCAGCTCCAGCATTCTGATTTTCTTCCATTTTTAAGTTATTTGCTATTTCCCTGCAAAGTTACTAAAATTTATTTGATTACGCAAGAAAAACGGTTGAAAGTTTGCGTCAGTTACTCGCGGTTTCTATGTTTGTGCGTTTTATGCGCGAAAGTTGCCACAACGATGGCAGAGCTATCAGCAACGAGCACACCACGGCGCGCACGACTGCCATCTGCGAACCGCCCACGTAGTCTGCGAGTGGTGCGTCGAGGGGGAGCGTTGGAAACATGCTGGCCAGCACATACGATGCGCTGTTGTTTATCCAGTGCAGCAGGAAGCACGGCACTATGCTGCCCGTCTTCACATATAGCCAGCCGAGCAGAATGCCAACGAGCAGTGCATGGGGTATCTGTGCAGGATTGAAATGTGCCACGCCGAATATTATTGCCGAAACGGCTATGGCTGCCCACTCGGCGCAGGTGCAGTTGAAGTGCAGTTTAGTGCTGCTGATTCTTTTTTTGAACCACCCTGTGAGTGCACTGATCATGGCTCCGCGAAACACTATTTCTTCCATAAGTGGTGCGAGCATGCACACCACGAAGTAGCCCGAGGGGGTGGAGAGCATTCCGCGCATCTCCTCTGCCATGAGATTCTCGCGCATTGCTGCTGGCAGCTGTTCCTCTATCCATGTAAGCGGAATGAGTATGCCGATGGCAAGAAGTGCCGTCCAGGCAAGGAAAACCCACGGATGTGAGCGCACGTAGCTACGGCCGGGGCGATACCATCGTAAACCGAGAAACAATGCCAGTGTTACTAAAGCCGCTACGCCTGTAATAACGACAAGTGATGAGGCGGATGCCATGTTGACTTGCTTCAACCATAATTTGCCTACAAGTGATGCGACAGCACCGGCCAGCACCTGCACAGCAATGAAGCTAAGGAAATATAATGTAGCTTTTTTCATGATTCTTCTTGAGTTACCGTATTGATATCTGTCTCTATCTGTCTCCGCAGTTCTTCCACGGTGTCATACCTGCGCTCGTCACGCAGTCGGTGAACGAACTTCACCGTGATTACCTTTCCATACAGGTTGCCGCTGAAGCCTATGACGTGTGTCTCAACCGTCACGTCTCTGCCGTTGTCAAGGGTGGGGCGCATGCCTATGTTTGTCACCGACCTGTATTCTTTACCGTCGATGTTTGTCAGCGTGGCGTATGCTCCGTGTGCCGGAATCATTTTGCCGTATGGCACGCTGAGATTTGCTGTGGGTATGCCCATCTTGCGGCCTTCTTCCCTGCCATGTATCACGCTGCCTGTGATGCCGTACCTGTACCCCAGAGCCGTCTGTGCTTTCTCCACTTCGCCCTGCTTAATCAGGTGGCGAACGTAGGATGACGATATCCTCTCGCCCTCTACGTCCACGGCATCGGCCACCATTACCTCAATGCCGGCAGTCTCGCCGTACTTCTTGTAGTCGTCTATGGTTTCGCTGTCGTTGCGTTTGCCGAAGCGGTTGTCATATCCTAACAGGAGCAGTTTTACGTTCATTTCACCGTGCAGTTTGCGCTGCATAAACTCGCAAGCGGTCACGTCTGCCAGTTGCTGTGTGAATGGCAGCACCCTTACCTCTACGCCCTGTTTGCGCAGTAGAGCCTCTTTCTCTTCCAGTGTGGTTAAGTATTCGGGCAGGAACTTAGGGTCGAACAGCGCGCGCGGATGACGGTCGAAGGTTATCACAACGGGTCTGAGTCCGCGCTCCGCTGCAATGTGCTTTAGCGTACTGATGACATGCTGGTGGCCAAGGTGTACTCCGTCGAAGTTGCCGATGCAGGCTACTCCTCCTGTTTGTGGGGGAATAGTGGAGAGGTTGTCGGACATGTTCGCCAGAATCCATTTATCTCCCTTTGGGTCATGCAGTGTGCGTATGCCGTTGGCTTCGGCTGCCATGCAGTTTTTCTCTGAATCGTCGATAAAAAGAATGTCGTGTGGTTGCAGTGCCGGCATGTCGTAGTCTTCGCGCAACTGCCGCAGCATCTCCTGGTAGATGCAGTCGTCGGGTTTTACCATCTGCATGTCGCACGACAGGAAAATCTCGTCGAAATAATCGTTCACGGTCAGTCCGTCGGCAGTGAATAGGTGCTTCACGGCATACTGCCAGTGTATCTGGTTTGTGTTTGACAGCACTGCGGTATGCACTCCGAGGTCATGGTGCAGGTGGTATATCAGCCTCAGTTTCTCCACTGGTATATCGAGTAACAGTTGGTTCCACGCCCAGCATATCTCGTCGTTTGTTGCCTTGCATGGATGATATACGCCTTTCTCGTCGGTATATGATGACTGCCGCCGTGCCTCATCGCAGAAGGCTTCTACAGAACCGCCTATCTCCAGGTCATGAAACAAATCCTCCTGCCTACATTCATCCACGTAGTATGCTATTCGTCCGCAGCCTATTTGCTCCAGTGCGCGCACGCAGCGCTCCTTCGACAGTCCTACGAGTATGGTGCCAAAGTCAAACAGCAGAACGCCGTTGTTTTTTAATATATTGTCTAATATGAGCATTTCTTTACTGATTATTTTGTCATCAGTTTTCTTTTCTACAACAAAATTACACAAAAAAAACGAGGTACACAAATTTGCACTTTACAAACTTGTGTTTTATGTTTTTTTAAGGGCGTTTTCTGAAAGGGGTACAAATTACATTTTGATAGTGGCCTGATTACAGTGTAATCGGCACTTGATTACAACATAATTGAGGCCTGATTACACTGTAATCAGGCCACAATTACGATACAGGGGGATATTTAACGCTTGTTAAGTTTTCGTGTCACTAAATTAACAGAAAATTTGTCACTGTGACAGTTTTTCTCTCGTTTTTTTGTCGTTATGGTTTTTACAACAAGCTCTCTATTTCCTTTTCTATGTCTGTTATCTGTGCATCGCGCTTGTAGAGGCTGTTGCCGCGACCAATGAGGAAGAATGTAGGAATCTGACCTACGTTGTAGCGCACGAGATACTGCGACTCTGCTCCTTCGGGCTCGTAGACGCTGATCCACGGCAAGGCGGCAGTCTGTGTCTTCCAGAAATGCTCGTTGCCGTCAAGGCCTACCTGATAAATCTCGAGGCCGCGCTGATGATACTTATTATACAGCTCGCGCAGCATCATGATACGTTCCGTAGAGTTTGGAGCTGAGAAAACATGGAAGTCGAGAAGCACCACGTTGTTCTTCAGTTCGGTGAGTGAGCGCTTGTGTCCCTTGTTGTCAATGAGCGGCACGTCGATGATGTTGACCACCTCTATCTTGCTGGCGTCAATGGCTGGGCCGTACTGCTTTACTTGATTGTGGCGCAGCACCTTCAGTCCCTCAATGGCTATGTTGTGCAGATTCTGTCCGCGTTCTGCTTCTGGATAGTATGCGTCCCAGCCCGTTGCCACGGCAGCAAAGGTGCGTATGTCCATGTCGCTCTCCTGCGGATTGAAGATAAGACGGTTGCCGAGGGTCTGGAACAGTGCGAAGTATGCGTATGCCTTGTGTGGCTCTTTGAAGATATAGTTCTTGCGCACATAGTCCTTGTAACGCTCCACTATGATTTTGATGCTGTCTTCGGTCTGCTTCGCCCCCAGTGTGGCATCGTTGCTGATTGCCAGTGCCTGTGTCAGCAACTGCTGCTGCAGCACAGAAAGTTCCTTTATCTTTACGCAGTTGTCGCTGCCTTGTACCTCATACTGTGTTGACATGGTGGGGTAGGAGGCCTTGAATGTCACGGTCTCTGTAGAGTCGATGCTGACATTGATGATGCCTTGTGCAATGCGCAGACGATAGAACTCTGGTGCCTCTGCCCTCTCACCTGAGAAGGAGAAGTCACCCTTTTCATTGAGCTTTACAGAGTCGATGGCCACAGGACCGTCAAGACTCATGTGCTCAAGGTAGAGTATGGAGTCTTTTGCATCTGTGATGGTACCTTCGATATGGAAACGGTTTTTGCCGCATGAGGCCAGCAATACCGCAGCAACTGTTACCGTAAAGGTGAGCAGTGAGTGATGGAATGATTTTCTAAACATCTTATATTTCTGAAATGTATATTGTTTTTTTAGCAACCGCAAAATTACAAATAAAAATCCAATTATCCAAATATAGTAATAATAAAAAAGACAACTCAGACAACTCAGACAACATTTTCACAAGACTTAATGCATTAAGTGAGAAGTTGTCTGGGTCGTCCGAGTTGTCTTCAAACAAATAATATAGTGCTGTTTCTTTTAACTACTTGAGCGAGACTTTCCTGCCATTGACGATGTAGAGTCCCGGACTCAGGCGCTGGCGCCACTGGTTGTCGCTCATTTCCTCTGCAGAAACAATCTTTCGTCCCATTGCGTCATATACGCCCGTAAGTTCTGGCTTGACCGTACTGCCGGTGCTTGTCATTGCACCTTCCTCTGGGTCGTTCTCAACGATAGGCTCGTCCTCGAAGTCGAAATTCACCGGAACAAACTGTGCTGCTTTCGCTCCTGCGCCTGTACCACGGTAATATATCTTGTTATGGAGCACATAGCGGTTGTTTCTGAACCACAGTGACTGCATGTCTGACGCCTCCTTGTTTGGTGTGGCGTTGATATAGAAGCCTACACCCGTCGCTGCCTGCTCTGGCACAGGGGCTGTTATATCGCCTGTAGTATCGTAATCAGCATCTTTCTCCACATGGCTGGTAAACGGCAGACCGAGTGTATAGACGTCATTGGCGGCATCCAGGCTGAGCAGCTGCTCCAGGTATGCACCAGTGAAGGCACATGACAGCGGTGTTGCTGATGGTTCTGATGTAGGCAGTGACAGTGTCACGGTGCCGGTATTGTCTGATGTGCGGATTATCACTGCAGAGCCTGCCGGTACGAACTTGCCTGCCGCATAGGTACCGCTTGCAGGTACTTGTCTTGTAGCCAGACCCTCTTCCTGCCATGCCGCGCAGACATAGGCACCATAGGTGGTGTTGCCATTGTCCTCCGGCAGCAGCACGTCAAACGGTGCGCAGAACGTGGTGTAGTAATGTCCGTCACCGCCGTTGTTTGTTGCCACTACGAGTCCGTCGTCGTCCTTTACCGGTTTCAAGCACCACTTTATGTCGTCGGTAGGCACGTTGTGGTAGAACTTCAAGTCGTACTTTTCAGGCTCGCCGTCGCCGTTAAGGTCTGCTACCTGGTCAAAATTGAGATACTGCCTTGTGAACATTGAGCCTCCTCCATGTATGAGCAGCACGGCACCACCTATATCCATCAGCTCGAGTGGTGTGGCGTTGGCCTCACCCTCTACCATTATGGCTTTTCTCGTCTTGGCTGAGCCCGAGCCGTCGGCATTGCTTCCTGCCATATAGAGTCCCTGGGTGCTTAAGGTATATTTACCTGTCTCATTACTTGGAGCTATGTAGAAGATGGTTGACGGATCCTGCTCCATCTCTGGTATTGGTATGTCACCACGTGTGGCAGGAGATACGGTGAAGCCTTCCTCCAGTCCGTTTTCTCCAAACGTGGTAGCCACGCCAGCCTTGCTGTAGAAGTGCATAGGTATGCCGTTGGTCATCTCTGTCTTGTGCAGGTAACCGCTGGCATAGCGCACTGGTGATATGCCTGCTATGCCCGGCTGTGAGTGCATGCGGTAGTAGCCTGGCTCAAACGGTATGATGTTCTCATCAGAATATACCACACTCTGCAATGCCATAATCACATTCCTCGGCTCCTGCAATGCCTGCTCATACGCTACCTTGCCCTCAGGGGTAAGTCCGCCTACATAGCCTGCACGGTCATAGTATGGCTGCATCAGCGCCAGGTCAAGACCGAAGGTCCAGTCACTCGGCGTTGTGGAGAGCACAGCGAGGTTGGTAGTCTCGTCTCTCTTGACGAAATACTGCGTTCCCTCATTGTTAACCATTGGGTGTACGTGGAAGTAACCGTCGACGTCGCCCGGCAACAGCTCAAATATATCATAGCCCACAGGCAGCTTGCCCTCTGCATCAGGATTGTCGGTAACGCCCGGCTCACCTATCATTACGTACGGACCTTCATCTATGACCGTGGCGGTCATCACATATCCTGCCTCTTGGTTGTTCTTCAGTGCATATCTGTTATACATCTTGAAGCCGTAAGGGTCGCCAACCGGTGTCCACAGGTAGTCGTTTGTATAGTGAGACTCACGACCTGACATGGTTTGCAACCTGCTGTTCACGTTATGGCGTGCCAGCATCGGCGTACCTGCATTGTTGGTCTCAAAGGTGTACCACATGTTCTCATCGGTGCTATGCACGAAGTCAAGACCGTTGTTGGTAGCCAGTTCCTTGTTGAAGGAATAGACTACGTTTATGAGCACCGTCTTACCTATGAGGTCAGCGTCAGACATCAGGTTAGGAAGCATCAGTCCCTTATACTTGTTGTCCAGCACGGTGTTTGGCACTTCCGCTGTCTTTGTCTCATCATTAAACGCATTCCATATACCACCGATATAGAAGTCGTATGATACGTTAGGACGATAGAACACCTCTGGCAGTTTCAGAGCATCGCCTATACTTACCTCACCAGCGTCATAGCAGTATGTCTGTCCGTTGATGGTCTCACCCATCTGATACTTCTCACCAGGATAGTGTGGGCCTTCGCCGGTATTCACAGATGTCAGATCACGCTGTGTGCTTCCGCTTATATTCTTCACGTCACTCTCAGTCCACTCACCGCTCAGCTGATAGGTGCTCTGACCTCCCGAACGGTAAGGTATCTTCGTTATGGCGTTGGTGGTGTTGATGACAAGGTGGTAAATCAGCTTATGCGTTGACAAACCGAAGATAATATACTTCGCAGGGTCTCCCGTCGTAGTGGTCTGTCCGTATCCGGTCAGTTTGTCGTCAGTGCCCGTCATCTGCAGTATGCCGTAAGGATAGTTCTCCTTATTCAGCATCATGAACGTATTGTCGGCAGTAGCGCTCAGCGCGCCTGTTCCCACTGCATACTTACCAGAAGCCCTGTGCTTAATCTTAAGGGCATAAGGGTCGCTGCCCTCAAACAACCACATGTGCTCAGGCTGACCAGACAGTAAATGATTGGCATCATTGCCAATGCCGTCGTACGCCACGTCATCGCTTGGATCATTATCCACAGCCTTCATCATGTTATCTGTCTCCCATATAATGTTGTATGGCAGTATTCCGCTGATATCAAATGCCACGTCATGTGAGTCAGGGTCCCTGGCTACAGTACCGCCAGTGGCATTACGCTTGTTTGGCACCCTGTAGCTGCAGTTTACTATATCATAGTCATTATAGCGTACATATAGCGTATCGTCATAAAGTCCGTACAGCGTCGTCAGCTTTGTGTCATTGACCACCTCATAGGTGTCGTCGCTGGTGTCCACTGTTCCCTTGTTGTCTTTATTTACACTGCCATAGTAGCTATATGCGTCCATGTTGAGCAGTGGTGTCCTCAGGTCTTCAGGCAGCGTCGGGGCGAAATGGTTCAACTCTGCCTCATTCTCGTTCTGACTGGTGCTGGCTGCCCACTTGTTTGCATTGGTGATGACATTATATATATAGTTATGCGTCACGTCATCGTAGAGATATATCCTTGTGGCATCGGTTAACACACCGGTATTGATGTTAAAACCTGGCTCCGCAGCTGTCGTCGCAGGCACAGCACTTGTCATATCGTCTGCATTAAGGAACGAGTATACGTATGACTCTGTACCTGCCACTGCCAGGGCATAGCCACCATTAGGATGCGACAGGATAGCGAAGCGGTCTTCGCCATTCACCTTGATGCCCACGCCCATAGGGTTAGGCTCTTCCAATCCTGAAGAATAGTTTGCCATACGGTTGAATATCTGCACGCCATAAGGATCAACAGGCCTGTAGTAAGCCGATGCAGTGTCGGTAGGTGCAGATATGAACTTCCACTGCCATTCCTTCACTGATGAGTCTATCGTAGCCGGCTTGGTGTCCTCCAGGAGTGACACGCCTGTACCGTCATTCGGATTAATTTTGCCGCTCGCCTTGACATCCTTGCCATTGATAGTCATCGTCAGCCATCTGCCTTGCAGCACTCTATTTTGCTCTACATCATAACTCTCGTCATAGCTGTAGCGTACATACACCTCGTTGTCCTTGTCCACGGCTTTGAGTCCTGAACCGCCGAACGAGCCCTTGATGGTATCAGACACCACACCGTCGGTAAATGTCTTGAAATATGTGAAGTCCTTAGCCAGCGGACTCTTGACAGGGTCTGGCACTGATGGGTAGAACTCTCCTGCCCTCTTGTATCGCAGTGCCTCACGGCCGTCGTTGTCAATGATATGATAGCTGAATATCTGCGGCGGCACGAGGAACGTGGTCTGCGGTCCCATCGACGCATTGTCCTCAGTAGAAGCCTTGGCATGGTCCACAGGAGCTTCCAGCGTGGTGACTCTCGGCTCAGCCTTTATGGTATTGACACGCACTGAGTGGTCAAAGCGCGGCATCAGCTGCATATTGCCATTGGCATCCATCACAGCCATGAATGTCTGGTTACTCATCTGCAGATTAGTATGGTCATAGCCCTCACTGTCTCTGTAAACATCAGGGTTATAGGCTGTGAACTTATCTTCCAGCGTGATACTGGTGTTACCGCCTTCACCAGAGTAGTCGCCCTTCATGGCGCCACTGTTAATAGCAGTCGTCGTGATATGACTTGTCATGTATTTGCCGTTCTGGGCATTTCTGAACTGCAGGTTATAAGGATCAAAGCCCGTCTTGTCCTTATAGTCCTTCTTCATCTCATACTCCATCTTTGGCTCACCGGTGTTACCAGAGACAGTAGCCCAATGGATACCCATCTCCTTGTCAATGTCAAGGTTAGGCTCCACATACCACAGGTTTATGTCGTCTATATATCCGTCATCGTTGGCATCAACATTTGTAGAAACGCCTGCCGCCTTCACCTTATTCGGATGGAATATCATGTCATAGACATTACCACCTGTGGGATCAGAAGCCTCGCTGATAGGCTTACTATTATAGTCTTTATCGTTAGTCTCTCCCTGGTTGTCTCTCAGGAATCTGCCGTTTTGCAAAACGAGGAAGCGCATCGGCGTACCTGACTCCGTGAAGGTCTGGTTTGCCTCGTCCACCTCAAGGTGATACTCATAGCTGCTCTCATACTCATCCTTCACGGTGTATGTCACATACATATCCTGGAATACTCCGTTACCATCCTTCACACCCGTGGCCGTCAGTGGCGGCAGCGCTGCCAGTGATGATGAAGAATATGGCTTGCCGCTGACTTTTATCTCGTCTCTCAGCGCACCGTTTTGCAATCTGAGCGTAAACTTATGGCATCCTGAAGCCTTTGTGGCGTTGTTGTAGAAGTAATACTTATCTACCATCGGACTGTCATACTTACGCAGCTCGTCAAGTTCCTCACCGTAAGGATAGGTATGTGTAGGCAGAGGCTTACGCATTATCTCCCAGCCGTGACGGTCGAGGAGCACAAGCACAGGCGGTATGTCGGCACTCTCTATATCAAAGGTGCCGTTACCCATGTTGAAGGTCTGGAACCAGTGCTCTATTTTCTCCACCACCTTCTTACCTTTGCCGCTTGATACGTTGTTGTATCCGTTCCAGCGTGTAGCGTTGGCAACGGCATTATAGCTGTGCCAGTCCCTTGCCTCTATCGTTGGGCGGTAGGTGCTCTCGTCTGCTGTAGTCTTCGGATCATCCTCAGTAGGTACCACGAAGGTTGCCGCGTCATCGCTGAAGGCGTTGGTTGAATCCGGTATTCCCAGCACATGGAGCTTCAGCATGTTGTATGTCTTCCAGTACTGCTCTAAAGTCGTCACATACTGTCTCTCGTTCTCGCCAGGACCGTTGGTGTTCTCATCACCATCCAGGTCAACAGGCACTGCCTTACTGGTAAGCAGCTTGTATCTTCCCACTGTTCCCAGTATCATATACTCCGTCGGCGCCACTGATGCTATACCCGGCAACATACCACCGGTAATCACACGCTGCTTGTTAGGTTTGTCGGTATCCTGGTTGAAGTGTACGGCGTATGTCTGCAGATATGTATAATGGCTGACACTATTATATGATATGGTGCTCTTTGAGCGTATAGATACGTGATAAGGGTCGTCGTTGCTGCTCTGGAAGAACCATATCCATCGTGGACGCGTGTTGGCACCTGCCTCCATCTGCTCTTCCTTCATAGACATGCCATAGATGTTGATGCTGCCGTCACCGTTACAGTATGGATATACTGCCTGTATCTTCGAACCAGTCAGCTTGTCGGCGCCGTCCTCCAGGTAGTAACCCTCAACGAATGGGTCAAGGAAACGTAACAGATAAGGACTGCCGTTGTCATTGAACTTAACGAGATTGTTCTTCTCGTATGTTACATATATATCCTTATAGAAAGGCTTTGTCACATTGATGTGGTAATATGTGGTACCGCCTACCAAGCAATAGTAGTCGCCCTCATCTGACAGCCTCTTTGCCATTTCATTCATCTTGTCTGACTCTATGGCTGTCAATGCGCGTGCTCCGGCACTTGACCATGCTGCGGCATAGTCTCCTTCCGTAATGGTATATACCGCGTCAAGGTCATAGATGGTTGACAGTTCTCTAGCCGATGGATTCAGGTTATAGTCTGTACCGTCCACATTGAAGTCATCGAGTATATAGAAATGGTATGTACCTACCAGCGGACTCTGATATTCTGCCGGCAACACGAGCTCAGGGTTCTTACTCTCTGCCGTCAGCAACTCCTTGTGACCTTTGTCGATAAGGTGGTACACATAGTCTGTTGACTGTTCCAGCATGAAGGCAATAATCGGGCTGCCATGAACATAGTCACTGTTCTCACAGAAACTTACCACGTCAGATGTGGTGCGTCCTATATTATAATATGTCTCGCTGGCATCTATGCCGTTGCCCGTGGCTAACATCACCTCATAGACACCCTCACGCAGACCAGCCTTAGCTATGAAACGCAGCGCCTTTGACCTGTCGGTGGAGAAGCGCAGCTGCATGCCGTTGGTGATGCTTGCCGGGTCTGCAAGCATGGTAGGGTCTGCCACCCATGCACCTTTCTGTCTCGTCACCTCTTCAGGTGTGCCGTCATCACCATATATTATGACTCTCTCTGTCTGGTCATTAACCTGGTGGTCAACTCTTGCTCCGAGATTGTCTATAATCATACAGTACGGGTCACGGCATCTCAGTTTCCACAGGAAAGCTTCAGACTTCAGGTCGTTAGCCGATGGTGTTGGCGTTGACTTTATGACGGTCTTGCCTGCCGTTGTCACACAGTATATATACTCACCGTTGAGCCTTACGTTAAACTCCTGGTTCTCGCTCAGCTTCACAGGCTTTGTGGCAAGGTCTGTCGTGGTGTAGCTTACATATATAGTGGCATCCACACTCGGTGTCTCGGTAACAGGCACACTGAGGTGCCTGCGGTTTGTACCTGTCTCAGGTCCTTCGCCGTTATCATACGAGCCATAGAACGAAACTGTCTCTCCCCTGAGGAACGGACTGGCAATGATGCTTGGGATAGAGCTTACAGACAGCGGCGAGAAGATAGTCTGGTTGGCAGATGCTGTCACCGCTATGCGTCCCGTCTTGTCTATCACCTTATATGTGATTTTACGCGGGGGCAATGCCTTTACCTTTATGCGTGTGGCATTCTCAGTGCTGCACTCCACATCCTGGTCTGCTGCCGCTACGTTCCAATACCATTGCGCCGTGCCGCCATACTTACGCAGCAGCATACTGCCCTCCACGTCGTCGTCAGGTATGTCCCAGTGATAGTCGGCACCGTCAGCCGCACTGATGCCCAGCGTCGTGGCACCGCCGACGTAACTCTTGGCTCCACCGGTCTCCGTCTGCTGACGGTGTATCACCTGCATCTCATACGGGTCGCCTATGAAGGCAAACTCGCTCAGCTTGTCAGAGACGGTATTAGGGCTGTTGTTACGGAAGCGGCTGGCAACAGCATCCCATGTTATCTTCATGTTGTTAGTCTCAGCACTATCAGTAAGCTCATACCATGTGGCATCGCTATATGGTGCTGACGGAGCTATGGTCTTGAACGGTATTGACGGATGTACCTCATAGCCCACATATACATGGTTACCTGTAGCCTGTGTAAACTTTGTTATCTGCTGACTATAGGCAGCGTCCTTATAGAAATATGTAAAGTCGCAATACTTACGTCTCAACGCATCAGGAATGAACTTAGCGTCAATATCCTCGTGGTCCATGGTATATTCGCTCAGTTTCCTGGAAGCAGAGACATTGTTAGAGAATGGCGTGGTGACATTGAAGTCCACATCCATTATCCTATACATCTTCCCGTCAGTGGTGTATGCGGCTTCATTAGCACCCACCAGTACCTTCTGAAAATTGATATCTTTTACACTTACAGATTTAAGATAGTAATACTTGTATTTCTTTTTGTTCTTATCATATTCTGGCTCTACTATATTACCACTGTTTGCATCGGTCATCAGCCTGGTACCCAGATACACGAAACCGTTGTTGTCATCATTATTCAGCAGGGCGACAGAGTTCCACACCGGTGCACCTGACGCATGGTAATAACCCGGTCTGCTCTCTGATGTTACGTCTGTAGAAGTGGTATATACCGTTGTATATCTCACATGAACGTCACTGGAAAAAAAAGTGGCTGCATCTTTTTGGGCAAAGAGTTCACTGCCTTTATAGTATTTGTTTACGAATTTACCATTGTCATTGTTTTTCTCAACGTAAGAGGTGTCTTTGTCATAGCCTGTGCATATCCTCACATTATACGGGTCCTCACCCTTGTATGTGAACAGGAAATGGAACTTTGAGCCTACGACCGCCTGAGAGTTCTTGTTGTCACCATGTGACCAATATGGGGATATGCCAGTACCGTCCACATTTATATACACGAAGTCATCACTGCACAGTTGCTCTGCAGTGACGCGGTCCTTAGGCATGACACACAAACGGTTGTTACGTCCTCGGTTAAGTGCGAGGAAACCGTTGTTAAACACTATATTATATTTCACCGAACCGTCGAGCTTGGCTATGGTGTTGTCAGCGTCATACTCGTATGTCACGTAGATGTCACAGTCGTTGGTCACTGCCGTGTTTTCTGCTATCGGAGTGGCATCGTCGGTGGCAACGTCTGGTGTTGTCTCGCCTTTTATGTTATACAGATAGTATTTGGTGTTACCGTTATCATATATTAACTCTGGATTGGCTAAGCGCTCAACGTCATCCGCGGCATAGTACTTGAAGTTCTTTGCCAGCGGACTCTTGAAGTGTTTAGGCAGAATCACCTGTGTGGCGTCATCTGCTTTGACCTTCACCGCCTCCATACGCTTTCCGTAGTAGGCTGCCTTTATTTCGCTGCTGCTGTTTATTGGCAGCGTCAGTATATGATAGGTCACCGTGGCAGCCCACGCATTGTTCATTCCTGCCGCAAGCAGCAGGAACAAGGAAAGTTTATATATATGTCGTCTCAGATTTCCCATAGTCATCTGTATTTGCTTAAAGTCCAGTAAAAGGTAATCTCCTTCTAACTCCTTAACTCCTTAACTCCCTAAGTCCCAACTCCCTAATTCCCAACTCCCTAATTCCCAACTCCCTAATTCCTAACTCCCTACCACTGCTCTGTGAATTTCTCCACATCAACCGTAAGGTCATACTTACTGATGGTAAACACATAGTCATAGCTGTAACCTGCCAGCCATGCCGTAGGCACTGAGGCGGTGAGGGTCTCGCTGACGTCCTCGCCCCACTCCTTCCATGTGGCGCTCACCTCTATCTCGCCCGTCCAGTCCTGTGGTATCATGAGGCAGGGGCTGCAGAGCACCTGCTCCGCTCCAGTGGCGGTGTATTCTTGGTTGAGCGTCACCACAAGGTTGGTGTCGTCACCCGTAGGTGTCCACCTATCCGGCGTGGCGGTGTGGGTATATGTGCCGTTGTTCTTTATCGTCTTGAATGTTATGCTGTTGATGGTGACATCCTTTACCTGATTGGCAGAGAGCTTCAGGTTGATGCGTGCGAAGGGGTGCACGAAGTTCAGCGCCACGCCTGTGGCTCCCTGGTGTGCCTTGTCCTGGTTAGCAGCCATGGCAAAAATAAACTCCTTGATGCCGTCCTGTCCGGCGTTAGTCACCGGCAGTGAGACGCACTTGAACTGCGGATTGCCCGATGTGTATGTCACCTGTCCTGCCACACCGCTGACATCCGTGATATAGCTTGGTAAGGTGGCAGGCATATAGGCGAAGAAGTCGAGCGCACCCGTTGCAGGCCAGTAGTGCTTACCATCCTGGAACTTCCACGCGCCTTCCTCGTTGTCATACCTCACGCTGACTGCGTCGAAGTATGGCGTGGTGGTGCCGTAGTCATACACACAGCACATAAATCCTCCTGTCTCTGCCTTCAGTTGCTGGGCGTTGTCAAAGGTTGCCGCCCTTGTGCCCTTCATCACCTGCCAGCAGTCGGCATTAAGGCGTATCTCCGTTGCGCCGCCCCCACCATTATCAGTGATGTCGTCGCCAGAGCATGCTGCCAGCAGTCCGGCTGTCAGCAGCATGACTGTCGCGCACCCTATTATGTTTTGTTTATTCAACATTTTTATTATTGTTACGCTGCTTCGTAGAACACCTGTCCAACTCTGTCGATGTGGTCACCTATCGGAGTGCCAACTTTAGCATGATAATCTATCAGGTCGATAGAGTAAAGTAGTTCCAGATCATCTATCTCAGTAGAGATATCCAACAGCTGATTGTAGTCTATTCCTTTTCCCACCAAGGCGAGGTCAATATCTGAACCCTCACGGTAGTTGCCTTTCGACCTTGAGCCGAAAATCATGACTTTCTCTATGTTCGCATGTCTGCGGAACACATTCTGAAGTTCTCGTATCACCGTGTCACTGAGTCCGTATTTCATTGTTGTAGATAGTCCTGATGTTGGGATAGTTTATTCAATATTTCGTCCAGCTGTTTCAGTAATGGAGCATAATCGCTGTATATCATCCTGACCAATGGCAATACTTCCGTCTCGTCATAGACGTGGCTCAGTATGTTACGTGATTTTGCCATTCTTCTCCAACCATCGTGATTGGATATCAGTCCGTCTTCGAAAGCCATTTTCAGTGTTCCGTTAGGGCCGAGCATAAACTCATACCCTTTATATATCAGCAGATCCTGCAACACCTTCCACGACAGTTCAAAGGTATATTCAAAGCGCTGCACAAGTCCTTCCAATTCCAGTTCCGACATTTCGTTCATGTCCTTGCCGTTCTCTGTCACCTCAAGCAGTCTCGTACATGCCTTGTGAAAGTTTGCGTAGCGTTGAATCCAACGGATATCATGTTGCAGTTCCATACCTGTTCCTGTTTTTGGCCCCGGGCCTTTACTTGCTTTTCCTTAGCAGCCCGGTGGGGAGTCGAACCCCACCGGGCTTAATGTAATATCTTTAAGCATTCACGTATTATGGATGCCTATATCTGTTGCTTAATTGCTTATTACATAGCAACATCGATATCCTGTACTCCCTCTTCTGTACCATCAGCGTCATAAGGAGACCAGTCATCAACAGTTACACTAACGAACTTAATCTCTGCACCCTCAAGAATTGGGTCGAGAGCTGCATCGGTATCATGGTTTGCAGGATAATAGCCACCACCTGCGAGGTCAACTACATAAGTGTACTGCTTGCCTGGCACCCATGTTGTTGTTGGAAGTGGGAACATAGCTGTTACATATTCATTTTCACCAGATGCGGCACCTAGGATGTATGCGTTGTCACCGCTATTCTGAATCTTCAGAGCGACTGTTATACATGGAGCAGTGAATTCATCATCAACTGCTGGGTTTCCTGGAGTTTCAGCAGTATAAGTATCTCCCGCTGTCAGGACCTGTGGAATCAACTTCATATCTGTTCCAACTGCAGTTGCGCTAGTGAATGTAGCAGCAGTAATGTCCTGACTGTACACTGCATCTGCATCTCCAGAAGGAGTCCAACCACCAGTCAGCAGAGCATTATCCTTGCCGTCAGTGTTGGCATCAGCAAAAACGAAAGTACCTGCACCATAGACGTTCTTCAGAGTAACGTTGTTAGCAGTAACTGCTACATTGCTGTTGCTGTTCTTGAGCTGGATAATAATCTTTGACTCAGCATGGCGGAAGTTAAGGGTTACGCCTGGCACTGTTGTGGAAATACTATGCGTAGCGGCTGTTCCCTCTTGCAGGGTAGCTTTACCCCAGTCTTTTGTTGCTGCATATACGAAGTCAATCTGGTCGGCTGCTGCATCTGCTACTGTAACAGGAATCGAGTTGTATGCATTAGACAGACTGGCAGGAGCCCAAGCATAGAAATCAAGGTTGTTGCCACTTGGCCAGTAATATTTCGTCGGCGAAGTGAATGTTGTTCCATCTGTTGTAGTGAACGTTACGTTAGCAAAGTAAGCTGTAGATGTTGTTCCCTGTGCGAATGCTGTAACCTTGAAATTGTCGTTAGGTTCATCGAAGTGAGCAGCTGCTGCACGTGTCATGTTGTTTGTAAACGCGCGGAAGCTGATAGCACTTGCATCGTCAAAACCGATGTTCTCTGATATGGTATCATCATTGCTGCATGCTGCGAGCGCCACGGCTGCTGCTGCAAAAATCCATAAATTCTTTTTCATAATCTTTAAGTTTTAGAAAGTTTATAATTTGTTTGTTTTTTGTTTGTGTCCCTCTCTGTTTTACATAGAGGGTTTCTTTCTCTCTCATCAAAGTTCAATCATCATCTCGCTTCGTAACTTCTTTGGGATACGAATTCATCTAAATTTTTCTTAGTTTCTGTTTTATGCCATAGTCATTGTGTTTTTAAGTTTATATTTTTGTTAATTTTTTCTTTTGCTTTCCAGCTTAGGAATTTTTTTGTTCCGAATTCAGATAAGAATCCATTACATTCCTATTTCAATCTCTACTCCCTGCCATCCGTCAATGGTAGGTTTGAATCCTGAGCCGTTGACGATAGGCTTCGGTACTGGCAGTCCTTCAATCGTTATCGCCATGTTCAGGTCGTCGCCAGCCTGTTGTGCTGCCTGGTGAATCTCGTCGGTAACGTCTATGCTGTAGTACCATTTGGTTCCGTCGGCAAGGATGGCGTATATTGTGAGCATGTGCTCGTTGGCTACGCCTTGGCTGAGCTTGGGGCAGTGTCCGAAGATGTTCATCGTGGCCCGCAAAGAATTTTCTCCGTTTCTGCTGACAGAGAATGCCTGCGTGGCTGTCAGTTCACTCGGTTTACCCGATGCTATGAATCTCGATGCTGCAAGTCCGGAGAGTGCACCGCCGAAAGAGCCGGTGTATTGCAGGTTCGGCACGTTGATGATGTCGATTGTCAGCGTCTGGTATCTTGCCTCAGGATAGAGGACGAGCGACACCTCGTGTTCGTCAACACCCAGTGTGAACACCTCGCTGGCGCATCCCCACAGAGGGTCAGGCTCCAGTATCACGGGTTCTATCTCCGTTCCGTTAGCTCTTGGCATGCCTGCTCGTGAGAGCTGTGTGCCTTCCTCTATCGACGATTCTCGGGTGTAAGCCTCCAGAGTGTTGCAGTCATTCATGTTGCGGTACAGGATAGCCTCGGTGTCGTTGTTGTATGTCACCGCTCGCCACCGTCCCGGTTCCAAGGTTGCCGTACCGCCTGCGAGAGAGTAGTCGTAGCGTACGGGCTGTGCCGACGGATTGTCCATGTTGTAAAAGAGCACTGTCATACCTTTCGCCGTATGTTGCGGAGCCTTCTGCCAGTCGAAGGAAACCTTCAGCGTTGCCGCATGTAGGTGGTGGTCGTAACATAAATCCTTATATTCGCATCCCGTTAGCAGGCATATAGCGAAGATCAGTAATCCGGCCCTTGCCACAGCCAACCGCAGGGTTTGCGGCGAGTGTTTCATAGGCCACCTCCTTTCCTGTTAGTTTCAATAGAGTCTATAGTTCCAATATTTTCTATAGTATCTATAGATTTTGTTTTATTTGTTTTCTTCTTTCCTCCTATGAACCAGGCGAGAGAGGCTTCGAGTTTTGTCGGTCCCCACCAGTGACGCTTCTTCGTGGCGAGCCATACATAGTGGTTGTAGTGGTCATTGCTTGGCTCATATTCCTTGTATTCACCGTCCTGAAAGCCGAGACCCAGGGTGAAGTCGAGTTTCATGTTGCGGCTCACGCGACAAGAGTAACCATATTCAACACCTCCGCCGAAACCGAACTTTGCAGCCTGATATCCCTTGCCGCCCCATTCAAGGTCGTAGGTGAGGCCGGTGATGTAGAATCCCACGTGGTGGCCTATCAGCGGTGCATCGGTAATCCATTCGGGGAAGTCGAAGTATTTTTTCAAGGTGAGGTATCCACCGTAGCCCTGCCAGTAGCGGTGACGCCTGTCAGACGAAAACCACGTATATAGCCAGTCCAACTGCACGGACCACCCCCGTGCAATCTGCAGCTCGGCTCCAATGTTCGGTATGAGGAACGCATCATACAATGTGTTGGTGCGTATGGTGATAAGCGGAGAATACTTGCATGTATCGCGTTTCTCTGCGTTACACAAACTTGGCGTAACGACGAGGAGAAGGGTAATCAGCACGAAACTGATGCCTGCTCTGTGGGCAATATGTGCAACCAAGATTCTCATCCGTGTTCTCCTCTTCTTTATAGATTTATTCTCCATCCTTCTCTCTCCTCCGGCTCTCTCTTGAGTAGGTTTTCTTTCTCAGTTAGTTTCTCGATTTATGGTTTGTTTTTGTTATTTCTACTCCTTTTTTCTCTTATTTCTGATTCAAAATTATGTTATTATTTCTTAATTTCAAAAATTTTTTGGTTAAAAGTATCAGAAATACTGAATTAATTGATATATATCAGCCGCGAGTAGCGTAAATATGTTTCGTGTTTCTGAAATTATGTATTTTTAATACGCAAAATAGCCAATATATGAAAAAATAGTTGTACTTTTGCGGCGTGAAACATATTTTTCTATATACATTATTAATAATGATGTCTTTGACTGTTGTGGCCAAGGACAAAAAGAAGGTCAAGCCGGAAGACCGCCGGGTTGACATGGACAGTCCCACGTTTGTGCCGATGGTTCGTGTGAGCAAGGTGTTAGACGAGGATGCCGGCACGGGCGACAGCATACAGTATGTTGAGATGAGCAACGTATACGTATATGGTCCCTTGGAGTTTAAGAACGACAAGCAACGCGATGCCTACAACCGCCTTGTATATAATGTGAAGCGCGTGCTGCCAATAGCCAAGGAGGTTAACGCCGCCGTAATCGAGACATACGAATATTTGGAGACGCTGCCAAACAAGAAGGCTCGCGAGGAGCATATAAAAGTTGTGGAGAAAAGCCTGAAGGCGGAATACACCCCCAGACTGAAGAAACTGACCTATTCGCAGGGTAAGCTGCTTATAAAGCTCATATACCGTGAGACCAACTCCTCGTCATACGAGCTTGTGCAGGCGTTTCTCGGTAAGACGAAAGCTGCATTCTATCAGTCGTTTGCCTGGATGCTCGGAGCCTCGCTGAAAAAAGAGTATGACCCCAAGGGCAAGGACAAACTGACTGAGCGTGTGGTCAGGCTTGTGGAAGCGGGGCAATTATAGTTTTTTATAGTTTCTATAGTTCCTATGGTGACTATAGTACCTATAGTTTTTATAGTGACTATAGTTTTTTATAGAGAGTTATTTCTTTTCCTTTAGATTACAGTGTGCCGTGCAACCGTTGCAGTCACGGCAACAACTTTTCTTGCCTCCGCCGCGATGCAGATGACGCATGGCGGCGAGGGCAAGAAGTATAACCACTGCAAGAAGTATGTAAGATACGATATTCACTCAGAACAACTGGTATACAAGAAATGAAGCGACGTAGGCGATAAGGCATTGTCCTGCCACCACCATCAAGGCGTAGCGTGTGCCGAGTTCGCGGCGTATGCTGGCAATGGCTGCTACGCATGGTGTATAGAGCAGGCAGAATACAAGCAGCGACATGGCACTGGCAGTGGTGAGCACCGACTGCAGTGCGGCAGTGCCTGACCCGATGAGCACACCGAGAGTGCTTACTACGCTCTCCTTGGCAAGGAATCCGCCGACGAGTGACGTGGCTATGCGCCAGTCACCGAATCCCAGTGGTGAGAAAACGGGTGCAACCACAGAAGCTATGTTGCCGAGGATGCTTTCGGCCTGGTCGTCGACGAGCTGCATGTGCCATGAGAAACTCTGCAGGAACCATATAGCCAGCGTGGCAAGGAATATGACGGTGAAGGCGCGTGAAAGGAAATCGCGGGTCTTCTCCCACAGCAGCATCAGCGTTGAGCGCGTTGACGGCATACGGTAGTTGGGCAGTTCCATGACAAATGGCACGGGTTCGCCCCTGAAGGCTGTACACTTCAGTACCAGTGCCACGATGATGCCCACGATGATGCCCGTGGCATACAGTGCACACATCACCCATGCGGCGTTGTCGGGAAAGAATGCCGCACAGAAGAAAGCATATATAGGCAGCTTAGCCGTGCACGACATGAACGGCGTGAGCATAACCGTAAGTCGACGGTCGCGTTCTGAAGGCAGCGTGCGCGTTGACATTACCGCTGGTACAGAGCATCCGAATCCCATGAGCAGCGGCACGATAGAGCGGCCTGACAGTCCGAGCCGTCTCAGCAGTCCGTCCATGATGAAGGCTATGCGTGCCATGTAGCCCGTGTCTTCAAGCATAGAGAGGAAGAAGAACAGCACTACTATTATCGGCACAAACGTAGCCACCGTGCCAACGCCGGCATACACGCCGTCGAGTACGAGCGACTGCACCACCTCGTTGACGTTCCACTGCTGCATCAGAGCGTGTGACTGTTCGGTAAACCAGTCGATGCCCTCCTCGAGCCATTCCTGACCGGTGCCACCGATTAGGTCGAACGTAAGATAGAATATTGCCGCCATAATCAGCATGAAGGAAGGCAGTGCCGTCCAGCGTCCTGTCAGTATGCGGTCTATTCGGAGCGAGCGTCGTGTCTCGCGGCTCTCCTGCGGATGCTTCACCGCAGCACTGCACATGCGGGATATGAAAGAAAAGCGCATGTCGGCGATGGCGGCGGCACGATCCAGTCCGCGCTCTTCCTCCATCTGCTGCAGTATATGCTCAATGGTCTCCTTCTCATTGATTGACAGGTTCAGTGCCTCTTCTATCAGTTTGTCGCCCTCCGCCAGCTTGGCTGTGGCAAAGCGCACGGGGATGCCAGCGCGCAGTGCATGGTCTTCTATAAGGTGCATGATAGCGTGCAGACAGCGGTGCACAGCACCGTCGTGGTCGTTGGGCGAGCAGAAATCCTGTCTTGCCGGTGATTCCTGATAGCGTGCCACGTGCATGGCGTGGCTCACGAGTTCGTCAACGCCTTGGTTCTTTGACGCAGCAATGGGCACCACCGGAATACCGAGCAGGCGTTCCATCATGTTCACGTCGACGATGCCGCCGTTGCCCTCCATCTCGTCCATCATGTTCAGTGCGAGCACCATGGGGATGCCCAGTTCCATGAGCTGCATGGTGAGATAGAGGTTGCGCTCTATGTTGGTGGAATCAACCACATTGATTATGCCGTGCAGCTTGCCGCCAAGAATAAAACTGCGGCTCACCACCTCTTCGCTTGTATATGGCGACAGACTGTAAATGCCCGGCAGGTCGGTAATCTCAGTGTCATGCTGTCCGCGTATCTGTCCGCTCTTGCGGTCGACGGTCACGCCGGGGAAGTTGCCCACGTGCTGGTTGGCTCCCGTCAGTTGGTTGAACAGCGTGGTCTTGCCGCAGTTCTGGTTTCCAGCCAGTGCAAACATGAGTTTTGTACCCTCGGGCAGCGGATTCTCGTGCGTGGCGTCATGATACTTGCCCCCCTCGCCAAGACCCGGGTGCAAATCCTCACCCTGTGTTCTTTCAAGCGTGGATGCCTGTTTAGTGGCAGTCCCTGCCGGTATTTCCTCCACCATTATCTTTCTTGCGTCGTCGCGCCTGAGCGTGAGTGCATAGCCATGCAGTTCTATCTGCATGGGGTCGCCCGTGGGTGCATACTTCTTCAGCGTTGCCACGGTGCCGGGTATGATGCCCATGTCGAGCAGGTGCTGACGCAGTGCACCTTCGCCTCCCACTTCGATAACGCTTACGCTTTGTCCTATGGCTGTGTCTTCAAGTGTCATTACTGTTTTTGTTTTTTAGAATCCACTTTTTATTTTCGCTTGCAAAGTTACTGCTTTATTTTTGCAATCCGTTTGCAACTGACCTCAATATGGTTTGCATGACGTGAAAATACCTATAAATGGGGATGGGGGAGAAGAATTGAAGAGTTGAAGGATTGAAGGGTTGAAGAATTGAAAAATTGAAGAATTGAAGGATTGAAGAATTGAAAAAGGTGAAAAGGCGGATTGTGTTCCACTTTTTCACCTTTTCTTCTATACCTTATTATATTTATTACAGTTTCTGCTCCACTTCAATCTCGGTGAAGGTCTCGATGACATCGCCGGTCTGGATGTCGTTGAAGTTGACGAGTGACAGACCACACTCGAAGCCTGTAGCCACCTCCTTCACGTCGTCCTTGTAACGTTTCAGGGCGTTTATCTCGCCGGTGAATATCACGATGCCGTCGCGTATGAGACGTGCCTTGTCCTTGGCGTGAACCTTGCCGTCGGTGACCATACAGCCGGCAACGGTGCCGACCTTGGAAATCTTGAAGACTTCCTTGACTTCCACCTGACCAGTTGATACCTCTTTCTTGACCTTGTCGAGCATACCCTCCATGGCAGCCTTGATGTCGTCCATGGCATCGTAGATGACGGAGTAGGTGTTGATTTCTACACCCTCCTGCTCTGCCAGTTTCTTGGCAGCAACAGACGGACGCACCTGGAAGCCTACAATCATACCGTTCTCGGCAGTAGAGGCAAGCATTACGTCGTTCTCCGAAATCTGGCCTACGGCCTTCATGATGACGTTGACCTGTACCTTCTCTGTAGACATCTTGATGAAAGAGTCGGACAGAGCCTCGACAGAACCCTGCGTGTCGGCCTTGACAACGAGGTTGAGTTCGTGGAACTCGCCCAGTGCCACACGGTGTGCAATCTCCTCGAGCGACAGAATCTTCGTGGTGCGGAGACTCTGCTCGCGTTGCAGCTGCATACGCTTGTTGGCGATTGTCTTGGCTTCCTGCTCGGTCTCCATGATATGGAAAGAGTCGCCGGCCTGCGGTGCACCGTTCAAACCGAGAATGATAACCGGTTCTGCAGGACGTGCCTGCTCAACGTTTTGGTTACGCTCGTTGAACATAGCCTTGACCCTGCCCCATGCAGTACCTGCGATAACGATGTCGCCCACGCGGAGCGTACCGTTGCTGACGAGCACCGTAGAGACATAGCCGCGACCCTTGTCGAGTGAAGACTCGATGACAGAACCCGTAGCCTTGCGGTTAGGATTAGCCTTCAGGTCGAGCATCTCAGCCTCAAGGAGCACCTTCTCCATGAGTTCCTCAACGCCTGTACCCTTCTTGGCACTAATCTCCTGACACTGGTACTTACCGCCCCATTCCTCCACGAGGAGGTTCATGGCAGCAAGGTCCTGACGTATCTTGTCGGGGTTGGCACCCGGCTTGTCAATCTTGTTGATGGCGAACACCATAGGCACGTTGGCAGCCTGTGCATGCGCAATAGCCTCCTTGGTAGTAGGCATGATGGAGTCGTCGGCTGCAATGATGATGATGGCGATATCCGTCACCTGAGTACCACGGGCACGCATGGCGGTGAACGCCTCGTGACCTGGGGTATCAAGGAATGTTATCTGACGGCCGTCGGACAACTTCACGTTGTATGCACCGATGTGCTGTGTGATGCCGCCTGCCTCACCTGCGATGACGTTGGTGTTGCGCACATAGTCGAGCAGCGAAGTCTTACCGTGGTCAACGTGACCCATGACGGTTACGATTGGAGCGCGTGAGAGAAGGTCGTTCTCGTCGTCCTCCTCCTCGTGAATAGCCTCCTGCACCTCGGCGCTGACATATTCGGTGGTGAATCCGAACTCCTCAGCCACGAGATTGATGGTCTCAGCGTCGAGACGCTGGTTGATACTAACCATGATACCGACAGACATCAGCGTGCCGATGAGTTTTGTGACAGGCACGTCCATCATGTTGGCAAGCTCAGAGACGGTCACAAACTCAGTCAGCTTCAGTGTCTTGCTTTCGAGTTCTGTGTTCAGAGCATCCTCCTCGCGCTGCTGAGCGGCGGCGTCACGCTTCTCCTTACGGTATTTCGCACCCTTCTTGGTCTGCGTGCCCTTGCTCGTGAGGCGTGCCAGCGTTTCCTTTACCTGACGTGCTACGTCTTCCTCGCTGACTTCCTGCGGCTGTCCCTTCTTCTTGTTCTTCTTCTTCTTTCCAGAACCCTGCTGTTGCTGTGCACCGCCCTTGCCGGCAGTGGTACGGGCGTTCTTGCCGTTCTTTCCACCCTGCTGCTGGTTGGCAGCGTCGTTCACGTCGACGCGCTCCTTGCCTATGCGGTTGCGCTTCTTCTTGTCAGACTGCTTGGCCTCACGTTCCTTGCGACGCTCCTCCTTCGACTTCTTTTTCGGGTGTGTCGACTGGTTCAGAGCGTCAAGGTCGATGGTACCAATGACGTTAGGGCGCGCAATGGTCTTGCGGTCGCTCTTCAGAGTGAAAATCTCCACCTCTTGCTTTTCCGCAGCCGGGGTGTCATTGTTTTCCGTGTTTACTGGAGTGGCCGGCTTTTCAGGTTTTTCCGGAGTTTCAGGAATATCCTGCTTTTCCGTATTTTCTTGTTTTTCCGGTTTCTCCGTAACGACTGTTTCAACCGGTTCCGCTTTGGGCTTCAGTTCTTCCTTAGGCTTTGCGGGCTCTTCCTTAGGCTTTGCCGGTTCTTCCTTAGGCTGAGCATTTTTCTGCTCAGCCTTAGACGGCTTGCCATTCAGAGCGTCAAGGTCAATCTTGCCCAGAGGCTTAGTCTGACGGCCAATCAGGGCATCGCTCGGGGTGACAGCCTTCTCCGCTTCGCTGTTGTTCTGCGGGGCGGGCTGTTCTTTCTTCTGTTTCTTTTCCTTCTCTGGCTTCTTGAAAAGCTTTTCGGCCTGAGAGTGTACCTCCTTGTCGCCTTTAAAGGCAGCCATGAGTGCGTCATGCTGGGCATCGTTGAGCTTGAACGACAGTTCGTTCTTCACCTCGCCCAACTCCGGCTTCTTGGCAAGGAAGTCGACGGCCGTCTGCAAGCCGATGTTGAGTTCTTTTATTGCTTTATTTAGTCGTATACTCATCTATTTAGAATTGAATAATTTAAGAATTGAAGAATTATATTTTTTTATTTGAGGATTGAAGGATTGAAAAGCTGAAGCATGGAAGTTTACATCACTGTGCATACTCCAATTCTTCAATTCTTCAATTCTTCAATTCTTCTTTATTGTTGTTCAAACTCAGACCTGAGTACCTCGAGCACATGGTCAACGGTTTCCTCCTCAAGGTCAGCCTTGGTGATAAGCATTTCGCGCGGAGCGTTGAGCACTTTCTTGGCGGTGTCGAAGCCAAGGTTCTTGATGGCATCGATAATCCACTGGTCTATCTCGTCGCTGAATTCGTCGAGCATTACGTCTTCCTCTTCAGGCTCGTTGTCGAGTTCGCGGAATACATCGATGGTATATTCGGTAATCATCGAAGCCAGTTTGATGTTCTGGCCACTGCGGCCGATGGCGAGTGATACCTCCTCTGGGCGCAGGTAAACCTCTGCCTTATGCTCCTCTTCGTTGAGCTCGATGCTGTTGATTTGTGCAGGAGCCAGCGCACGCTGTATGAAGAGTTTGGTGTTCTGTGTGAAGTTGATTACGTCAAGGTTCTCGTTGCACAGTTCGCGCACGATGCCGTGTACGCGGCTGCCCTTCACGCCCACGCATGCTCCAACTGGGTCGATGCGGTCGTCGAAGCTCTCCACAGCCACCTTGGCGCGCTCGCCCGGTATGCGTGCAATCTTGCGCACTGCCACCAGTCCCTCGGCAATCTCTGGCACCTCGGCCTCGAGCAGACGCTGCAGGAAGAGCGGTGATGTGCGTGAGAGGTAAATCTTCGGGTTGTTGTTGTCGTTGGTCACGCGGTCGATGACGGCCTTCACTGCCTCGTTCTTGCGATAGACGTCGGAAGGAATCTGGTCGGCCTTTGAGAGAATGAGCTCGTTGCCCTCGTCGTCGATTACGAGCACTTCGCGCTTCCATATCTGGTAAACCTCGCCGGTGATGATTTCGCCCACGCGGTCCTTATACTTATTATATAATGTGTCGTGTTCCAGTTCAAGAATCTTGCTTGCCAGAGTCTGGCGCAGGTTCAGGATGGCGCGGCGACCGAACTTTGCGAAGTCTACGCGCTCCGACACGTCCTCGCCCACCTCATAGTCGGCCTCTATCTGCTGAGCTTCAGAGAGAGAAATCTCCTTGTTCTCGTCGCTTACTTCGCCGTCGGCCACGATCACGCGGTTGCGGTAAATCTCGAAGTCGCCCTTATCGGGGTTGACGATAACGTCGAAGTTAGCGTCACTGCCGAATATCTTTGCTATAACGTTGCGGAAACTCTCCTCAAGCACGCTGACGAGAGTGGTGCGATCGATGTTCTTGGTTTCCTTGAACTCACGGAACGTGTCGATCATGCTTGGTTGCTGTTCTTTCAGTCTTGTTGCCATTGTTTATGTTTTGTTATACTAATCTACCAATAATTATTTGAATTCTATCACATACTTGCAGTATTTCACTGTGTCCATGGAGAATGTTTTTTCCACATCCACGAGTACGGGACGTTTCTTTCCCTCTAAACGCTGTTTCTCTTGGGTCTTGACGGTAAAGCTGCGACCTTCAACGCTGACAAGGTCGCCCTTGTATTTCTTGCCGTCGCCGTCGAGCACTTCCACCTGCTTGCCTATGCAGTTGATGTATTGCTGCTCCACCTTGAACGGCTGGCCTATGCCGGCACTGCCCACTTCGAGTTCATAGTCCTCTTCGTCGCGGCTGAGGTGCTCCTCTATGTAACGGCTAAGTTCACAGCAGTCCTCTATCCACACACCGTCGGCATGGTCTATCTCCACTACTATGCGGTCGTCTGGCGACACCTCTACGTCAACAAGGAAATACTCTCGTCCCTCTAACCACTCCTCTACAATACTCTTTACTTTCAGTTTGTCAATCATTTCTCTCTGTTTAATGTTTCTTACGCCTGTGTCTGTTTAAAAATAAGAATGAGAAGCTCTCTGTTGGAGCTCCTCATTCCACTGAACACGGTGCAAAGTTACGCTTTTTTCTTGAACTGTGCAAGTTTTTCGATATAAAAAGCACTGAAATACAGAAAAAAACATAAAATACATAATATCAACCGTGTTTTTATTCAAGAAAACTTAAAAAAAAACGTGTTTCTTGCAAATATGAAATATTATAAGTAACTTTGCACCCTTGAAATTTCTCAATGTGGGTTCTGTAGATTCCCACTTCATAGCATAACAAGCAGAGACATGATAGTAAAAAACAAACAGAACATGAAAGTGCAGTGGGCCAAGTTCATCGTCGTGATGGTGCTCTACCTGCTGTTCCTGTGGTGGCTGAAGAGCTGGCTCGGCCTGATAGTCATCCCGTTTATCTTTGATGCCTACATCACCAAGAAAATACGCTGGGACTGGTGGAAAGACCTTGATAATCCCATGCGCATGATAATGTCGTGGGTAGACGCGCTGGTGTTTGCACTGGTGGCAGTGTATTTCATCAACCTGTTCTTCTTCCAGAACTACGTCATACCCTCATCGTCGCTCGAGAAGTCGTTGCTGACTGGCGACTACCTCTTCGTGTCGAAGGTGAGCTACGGTCCGCGCATACCGCAGACGCCACTGACTATGCCGCTGACGCAGCACACCTTGCCCGTGGGCGGCATCAAGTCATATATAGAGTGGCCGCAGTGGGACTACCGCCGCGCACCGGGCTTGGGCAAGATACAACTGAACGACATCGTGGTGTTCAACTTCCCTGCCGGTGACACCGTGGTGAGCGAGCCTAAGTGGCAGCCGCAGGACTATTACCAGATGGTATATGGCTACGGTCAGCAGATTATGATGCAGAGCGGCATAGATGTGGAGTTGGACTCGCTGTCGCCGATGATGCAGCGTCGATATTATGATGCGGCATACAATGCCGGCAGACAGTACCTGCTCAGTCAGCCCAACGAATACGGTCAGCTGCTATGGCGTCCGGCAGACCGCCGCGAGAACTACGTCAAGCGTTGTGTGGGACTGCCTGGCCAGACACTTCAGATAAAGAACCGCATCGTATATCTTGACGGCAAGGCAAACAAGGAGCCTGACAACGTGCAGTATACCTATATCGTGAAACTCAAGGAGCGTCTGCCTGAGGAACTTTGCCATGAACTCGGTATTTCGCAGGAAGACCTCACACAGCTCAACTCGCAGGGCGTGATGCCGCTCACCAAGAAGGCTTACAACACGCTGAAGGCACGCCGCGATCTCGTTGCCTCGATAAAGTTAAACGAGGAGCAGACTGTGGGCGACATATATCCGCTCAACCAACGCCACGGCTGGACACGCGACAACTACGGTCCGGTGTGGATTCCGCAGAAGGGCAAGAGCATAAAGCTGACGCTGGAGAACCTGCCCATTTACGAGCGTCCTATCCGTGTGTATGAGGGTAACGACCTGAAGGTTACCGACGACGGCAAGATTCTCATCAACGGCAAGGAGGCGAAGGAATATACATTTAAGATGGACTATTACTGGATGCAGGGTGACAATCGCCACAATTCTGCCGACTCGCGTTACTGGGGTTTCGTGCCTGAAGACCATATCGTGGGCAAGCCTATCTTCATCTGGTGGTCGAGCGACCCTGACCGCCGTGGCTTCAGCGGAATACGCTGGAACAGACTGTTCCGCTGGGTGGATGGGATAAAATAGTTTTTTTATAATGGCTATAGTATCTATAGTGACTATAGTTCCTATAGTTTTTATAGAAGTAAAGAAAAAGAGATGGAAGGCAATGCCTTCCATCTCTTTTTCTTTATACTTTACCTTGCTCAATCTTACTTTACTTCAACGTCGTACTCACCGGGCTTGAGCGGCTGCATGGTGTTGGATGCCTTGTCCCACCAGAGAAGCTGGTCGCCCTCCAACTGTATTACTATGCGGCGGCTCTCACCGGCCTTCAGGTCTACGCGCTGGTAGCCACGCAGTGTCTTCACAGGACCGTCGTCGTCGCCACGCTTCTTCAAATACACCTGAACCACCTCGGTACCGTCGCGCTGTCCCTTGTTGCTCACGAGCACCTGAACGGCACAGCCGCCTGTATAAGGGTCGGCACGCTCAAGCGTGGTCTCGAAAGTGGTGTATGACAGGCCGTGGCCGAAGGGGAAGAGCGGTTCACCCTTGAAGAAACGATATGTGCGGCCGGTCATCTTATAGTCAAGGAAGTCAGGCAGCTGAGAGTCGTCCTTATAGAAAGTGACGGGCAGTTTGCCCGAAGGGTTCACGTCGCCGAACAGCACGTCGGCAATGGCCGTGCCGCCCTGTTCGCCGGCATACCAGGCCTGAATCATGCCGTCGCAGCGCTTAGCCTCGGGAGCCAGAGCCACGGCACCGCCGGAACAGTTTACGAATATGATTTTCTTGCCCTCGTCGGCCAGAGCCTTGACCAGTGCGCGCTGGCTTGCCGGCAGTTCGATGGAGGTGCGGTCGCCGCCCTTGAAACCAGGTGCGTCGACCTTCATTTCCTCACCCTCGAGTGCAGGAGATATGCCGCCCACGAATATCACGTAGTCGCAGCCCTTGGTCTGCTTCACGATGTCTTTCTCCGTCAGCGACGAATTGACACCGATGTCAAACTTCATCGTGGCCACTGCAGTGCGCTGCAGATATTCTATCACGAGCGGATATTCGCGTCCGGCCTCCACGTTTAGTTCTCTCACGAACTTCTGCATCCTCTCGCGCGAGCGATACTGATTATATAAGGTGTCGCCGCCCCATATCACGCGCATACCGTCGTCGCATGAGAGCTGCATGATAAGTTTCTCTGTCTTGTCGGCCTTGTAGATGCCCTCATAGCGTGCAGAGAAATCCTCAAGGTTCACGCCCGGTGCGAAAACCGTTGCACCGCCATTGTCGAGACTGATGGGTGCGGCATACGTGGCTTTTGCCACCGGCTCGCCCTTCATCTCCACATTATTATAATAGGTGCCGCTCATGCCCGGCTTGCCGTCGCGCGTCCTGAAATTGCCGTATCGGCTCACAAGCACTGTGTTGTCTACAAATCCGGCACCCTCGATATACTTCACGTTCTTAGACTTCTGCTGTATGCCCTGCAGAATGTTCACTGTATTGGTGGCAAAGCCTGAGTAGTTGCCCCAGAGCATCAGACTGTCCTTAGCGTTAGGACCCACCACAGCCACCTTGGCATCGTGTTTCAGCGGCAGTATGCCGTTGCGGTTCTGCAGCAGAACTACGCCCTGGCGTGCGGCCTCGAGCGCCAGTTGCTTGTGCTTCTTTGAAGCCACGCAATTCTCTGGCACGTGTGTCCACACCACGAGGTTGTCAGAGTCGAAGTCGCCTACCTCGAAGCGAGCCTTCAGCAGTCGCACTACGCTGGTGTCAATCTGTGCCTCGGAAATCAGTCCGGCGGCTACAGCCTCAGGCAGCCGCTTGTAGTTGGCGCCGCACTCCACGTCGGTTCCGCTCAGCACCGCCTTTGCCGAAGCCGACTGTGCATCGGGACTCACCTCATGGCGGCCTTTAATCCAGAAGTCGCCCACTGCGCCGCAGTCGCTCACCACCAGGCCGTCGAATTTCCATTCGTCGCGCAGTATCTGCTGCAGGTAGCGGTTGTTGCCGCAGCATGGGTCGCCGTCGATGCGCTGGTAGGCGCACATCACCTCGCGCACGTTGCCTTTCTGCACCAGAGCCTTGAACGCAGGCATGTAGGTTTCCCATAGGTCGCGCTCGGGCAGTTGCTGCACGTCGAAGGTGTGGCGGTTCCATTCCGGACCTGAGTGTACGGCATAGTGCTTGGCGCAGGCAAGGAGTTTGTAGTAGCGTCCGTTGAGTTTGCCGGTGTGCAGGTCAGTGCCCTGAAGTCCAGCCACCACGGCCAGTCCCATCTTCTCTGTCAGGTAAGGGTCTTCGCCGTAAGTCTCCTGTCCGCGTCCCCAGCGCGGGTCGCGGTAAATGTTGATGTTGGGAGTCCACACCGATGTGCCCTGGTAACGCTGTATGGTGCCAGAGTGGCGTGCCTGTGTGTTCTTTACGCGCATCTCGTCGCTCACTGCATCAAATATGCGGTAAACCAGCTGGTCATTCCATGTGGATGCCATCATCATGGTGATGGGGAAGACTGTGGAGTAGCCGTTGCGTCCTACGCCGTGCAGTCCCTCGCTCCACCAGTCATACATGGGTATGCCGAGACGGTCTATAGGCTGCGAGCCGTTCATCATAATCTGAGCCTTCTCTTTCAGCGTCAGGCGTGAGCAGAGGTCGCGCGCACGTTCAAGCGATGAGAGTCTGGGGTTCTTGTAGGGCGGTGTGCCTTCGGCCTGCGCCATTGCGGCGGAGACGGTGCTTAGGCATAATGCCAGTGCGGCGGTGCGCACCGTGTTCTTTAGGAAGATTTTCTTCAACATCTGTTTAGTTTTTGGATTATTGTTTTTGGTGGGTTCAAAAATTACCACTGTCAGATTTTTGAATTTGTTTCTGTCTACAAAGTTACGCAAAAGTTTTCAATTAATAAAATCTTCGTGCCAATAAACTTGATTTTGCCCCTTAAATAAAGCGATTTTCCGCCTGCATTTTTTACCTTCTATGCACCCGTATTGTAATTAGGCCCTGATTGCAATGTAATTTGGGCTCGATTATAGTGTAATTTGGGCCTGATTAGGAGGTAATCAGGCCCAAATTACAACACCCCTCGTAACGGGTTGTTTTTCAGTATGTTCACTTTTTGAAAATTACTCCACTTTCATCTCGTTGAGCAGTCGGTCGGCATGACCCCATTTTCGCATCATGAAGAGAATGTAGCGAATGTCGACGGAAATGGTGCGTGCCAGCGTAGAATCGAAATAGATGTCGGACGAGAGCGAGTCCCACGTGCCGTCAAAGGCCAGTCCGATGAGCTTACCATTGCTGTCAATGACGGGTGAGCCGCTGTTGCCGCCCGTTATGTCGTTGTTGCTTAGGAAACAGAGTGGGAACTTGTTTGCATTGTCTTTGCCTTCGTCGCAGTAGTCGGAAATCATATGTTTGATTTCTGGTTCGAGGAAATACTCCTCGTAGGGATTTACGGTGAGGGCAGAGTCGCGCTCGTAGAGGTTCACCTTGTCAATAAGTGAGCGCATCGATGTGGTGAAACCCGAATACTGTCCTGCCAGGGTGTAGCCGCCAACCTGGCCGTATGACAGGCGCATAGTGAAGTTGGCATCGCTGTAGTGGGGTTGGTCCTGTTCCATGCGCACCTTGGCGGCGCACAGCAACCGCTCCTGCTCTTCGATGCTGTCTTTCGAAAGGTCGAGCACCATGTGTATGTTGGCCAGAGTTTCAACGAGAGACAGGCTCATTTGTATGCCCGGGTCGCGGCGCAGTTTCTTGGTGAGCCGCATTGGGATTTTCTTGGTGGTCATGAGTATGGAGTTGTCCCACACGTGTTCCACATACTTCTGGTAGTCGCCTTGGAAGTCGGTGTCGATGGTCTCGTAGAAAGAAGGCAGGTATTTCTGTCCGACCGCCGTGTCGCCAATCTGCTCGCGGTAGTTGCGCAGCAGGGCTGCCAGTACCTCGACGTCGAGGTTGCGGTCCCATGATGAATTGTTGTCGTCAAACTGTATATACTGCTTCTTAGGTTTTCTTTTTGTGTTCTGTGTCGGCTTGCCGTCGCAGTAGCGTGTGGCGCGTATGGCCAGTTCGTTGTTGGAGCGGCGCGTGAACGTCTCGTTGTAAAGCGTATAGGCGCGCATCGCTTCGCGCTGCCGTTCGTAGAGTGCGGCGAGAGTGTCGAGGTTGGGAGCGCCGGGCTGCATGGCGATGCGCTGCTCGAAGTCGCGTTTCATCTGTATGATTCCTACGGAGTCGATGCACTTGTTCATGCCGATGGCGTTTTTCCAGTAGTTTGACGACTGTGCAAACTTGGAGTCGTATTTGATTCTTACGGCTTCCGACTCGTCCATGTGGCGTTTCATTATGCGCTGCTTCACTCCGCGCACCTGTTGCATGGGGTCGTTCACGCAGTCGCGCATCTGCCTGATGCCGTAGCTTGACAGATAGCGCTCCGTAGAACCAGGGTAGCCCAGCGTCATGGCGAAGTCACCGTCGTTGAAGCCGCTGGTTGACACTTGAATATAGGGAATGTTGGCTGTGTCGCGGCTGGCGGTGCCCATCGGCACGTTGTCCTTGCTGTAGTCGGCAGGCAGACCGGTGACAGGGTCAACGTAGATACGGAAGATTGACACGTCGCACGTCTGGCGCGGCCAGACCCAGTTGTCGCGCTCGCCCCCAAATTTGCCTAACGACTTCGGCAGTGCCATGACAAGTCGCACGTCGTTGTAGCGGCGGTAGGTGGTGGCATAGTATGCGTTGCCCTCATAGAAAGGGTCGATTTCCACGTAGAGCGTGCTGTCAAGCTGCTTTGCCTCGCGTGTCAGTACATCCTCGAGCGAGTCGACGAGCAGGTCGCGGTCGAGCAGGTTGAGCGTGTCAAGTCCAGATTCCTTGAGGCGGGGCGTTACATCTTCCTGCTTCTGCATGAAAGCCACGAACATGTCTTCGTTTGGAAGTTCGTCGGCCTCTGTTGCTGCCACGAAGCCGTGGAGCATTATGTCGTTGTCCACGGTAGAGTGGCGGCGGATAGACTCAAAGCCGCAATGGTGGTTGGTCATAACGAGTCCGCGTGGCGACACAACGACTCCGGTGCAGTAGCCGGAGAAGTTGACCACGGCTGCCGGCAGGTGTTTTTCGCCCGTAGTGGCTCCGTTGGCCGTGAGCGACGACATGGGCAGGTTGTAGCCATACGTCTGCATGCGCTCGTAGATGGGGTGGGGCAGGGTGAAGAGAGTCCACATACCCTCGTCGGCGGCGGCATGGAGTGGTGTCAGCAGCAACGAGACGGCGAGGATGATGTAAGCCGAGAGTGGCTTGCGTGGTTGTAGTCCAGATGATTTCGTTTTATATTCTTTCATGATGGTGTTTTGTTCTGTAGAGTTTCTTTTCGGGGTGCAAAGGTAATAAAAAATAGGTAAAAGCAGTAATTAATTACGTTGAAACATTCCGCTTATGCAATATTCCTTGACATAAAGCGGTTTTCACAGTTTTGTCAGAATGCTTTCATGTTTCATTGCCGTTTTATGCTTTTTTTGTGTTTTTAATAAAAATTGGGTGTAAAATTATGCCTCGCAGAGGGTAGAATAGTACCATGATGAGTAAAAAAAGGGAATAAGGAACATTTATTAACAAAAATTAATAATGTTGAGACTTAATATTTGTCAATTTTTGTTTAACTTTGTGCCGAAATTCTATATTGGACAAAACCGCCTATAGTTGAAAAACTAATATAATTTAAAATAGAATCTTTTGCGTTAATAAAAACGAATCTTTTGCAGAGACGTAAGCAAAGACAAATCCATTTCGATCAACAACAATAATTATACTAAACGAAATTCTAACTATGTCTGAAAAAATCAAAAACGTTCGCTATGCGCTCGTGGGCATACTGCTGTTGCTGTGTGCATCATTGCAGGCGCAGACAGTGACGGGAAACGTTAAGGACAACTTGGGTGAGCCGGTTATCGGTGCAACCGTCATGGAGAAGGGTACGCAGAACGGTACCGTGACCGACTTTGACGGTAACTTCACCATTAAGATGTCTTCAACGTCTCACGACTTGCAGATTTCATACATTGGTATGAAGACTGCAACAGTTAAGGTAAGTGGCAAGTCATCAGTAGATGTCGTCCTTGAGGATGATGCCACCACGCTTAACGAGGTAGTGGCCATCGGCTATACCAGCAAGGCACGTAAGGACCTTACGGGTTCTGTGGGTTCGGTAAGCGGTGCAAAGCTGGCTATCGTGCCTGTTACATCGGCTGCCGTTGCCCTGCAGGGTAAGGTGTCAGGTGTGCAGGTGACCACGGTCGACGGTCAGCCGGGTGCCGACGTAAACATCCGCGTGCGCGGCGGTACGTCAATCACCCAGACCAATGAACCGCTCTATATTGTGGACGGCTTCCAGGTAAGCAACATCAACGACATTCCTCCTACCGACATTGCTTCTATCGACATTCTGAAGGATGCCTCTCTTACCGCTATATATGGTGCGAAGGGTGGCAACGGCGTTGTCGTAGTAACCACGAAGTCGGCACAGGCCGGCAAGGTGACTGTGTCGTTCAACGGAAACCTCAGCGTGAGCCATCTGGCAAAGAAACTCGACCTGATGAATGCACAGCAGTTCGTCAACTACCAGTATCAGTGGCACCAGTGTGACGGTACCCGCTCAAGCAACGGTAAGTTCTTCCGTTCAAACTTCGGTAACCCATACGACCTCGACATGTATTCTACGCTGCCAAGCCACGACTGGCAGGACGAGGTAATGGGAGAGACACCGTTGAACTATTCGTCAAACTTCACCGTGGGTGGTGGTTCTGACAAGGTGAAGTTCAACATCTCGCTCACCAACAGTGAGGACAAGGGTATCATTCTCGGTTCGGGCGTGCGCCGCACCAACCTCAACGTGAAGACAAACGTTGAGATTTCTCCGAAGCTCACCATGCAGTTCAATCCTAAGTTCACCTTCCGTCGTGACGAGGGTGCCGGCGGTGACAATATCGGTACAGGTGGTATCATCGACGTGCTGAGGTATCGTCCTACCAACGGACTGCGTGAGTTCGGCTACATCGACGCATCATACGCCGATCCTAATGAGGAGAATCTCTTCACCTATACCAACCCGAAGAATGATATCGCCATCAACCAGCTCATCAAGCATACCTATACATATACCAACGGCCTCTCGCTCGAATGGAAGCCCATCAAGGGACTCACACTGCGCACCGAGGCTACCATAGGTCTGCAGTGGCAGGATCAGAGCCGCTTCTGGGGTGGACTGACCGACGAGGGCTCGAAGAACGAGCACCAAAACCTGCCGCTTGCTCAGCTTGACGACAACAAGAAGTTCTCTTATGTGTGGACTAATACGGCCAACTACAACTTCTCTGTTGACCAGAAGCACAATTGGTCGTTCCTGCTCGGTCAGGAAATCAACCATTCGCAGACTCGCAAACACTACCAGACAGCCCACCTCTTCCCATTCAACTTCACAGCTCGTGAGGCTTGGAACAACATGGGCTTCGGTACTCCATACAAGACGGAGACTACGCTTAACACGTCAGACCGTACGGCTTCTTTCTTCGGACAGGTCAGCTACAACTATAAGCACCGCTACCTGCTTGCCGCTACGCTCCGTGCTGACGGTTCTACTAAGTTCGCTCCTGGCTATCAGTGGGGGTGGTTCCCATCTGTGTCCGGTGCATGGGTAATCAGCGAGGAAGAGTTCATGAAGCAGTATGAGTGGATAGATCAGTTGAAACTGCGTGCTGCCATCGGTCTTTCGGGTAACAACCGCATCGACAGTGATATGTGGCGTGTGCTCTACCAGATTAACTCAACTGGCGGCCCAGGCTTCGGCGAACAGACACAGTATGGCGAGAAATACTACGGCAATAATGGCGGTAGCAAGTTCCAGAACGGCAAGATTAAGTGGGAGACAACCGTTACACGCAACATTGCAGCTGACATCTCACTCTTTGGTGGACGCCTAACTATCACACCAGAGTTCTACTGGAATACCACACGTGACCTGCTCTACAAGAGCTACCTCGACCCGACACTCGGATATGACAGTCAGATGCAGAACATCGGTCAGGTTACGAACAAGGGTATTGAGTTCTCTGTCTCTGGCGACATCCTGCGCGGCAAGGACTATGTGCTGTCTGCAAACATCAACTTCGGATGGAACAAGAAGAAGATTGACAAGCTCAACGGCGTGGACAACGTGGTATGGGAGAGCAACAGCCGCTGGAAGTCTGACTATAACGACTACTGCCTGAAGGTAGGCGACGAGGTAGGCCTTATCTATGGTTTTGTATATGACGGTTTGTATCAGTTCGATGAGTTCTACTTCGATCCATTGAACAACTACATCGCACTGCCTTGGGGTTCAAGTGCAACCGACAACAATACCTCGCGCAGCATCGGCCCACGCGCTGACGGTTATGTTACAGTAATCAACGACGTGAGCGGTTCTTCAAACAGCGGTATTGCTACGCTGCCTGGTAAGATTAAGTTCAAGGACCTTGACGGCGACGGACGCATCACAGAAAATGATCGTACCGTCATCGGTAATACAAACCCGAAGATACAGGGTGGTTTCGGTCTGAGCGGACAGTGGAAGGACTTTGACTTTACAGCCAACTTCACTTATATGCTCGACTTCGACATCAACAACGCTACGGCTTACACTCTGTCATCATCTGAGGGCAACAAGAACAAGTTCTATAATGTCCTCGCCAAGTATGCAGACTGCTGGCAGTATAACGACCTTGACGGTTCGCTCACCGGCACACCGGGTGATATCCTCTACCGTCTCTACTATGTAGACGGTGGTACGGAAATCTACAAGCAGGCCAACCAGGGACGCACACTGTGGAACCCGACTGACGTGACAAAGAAGATAACCAACTCTTACTTCATTGAGGACGGTTCGTTCCTGCGTTGCTCTGACCTTACGATAGGTTACACGCTGCCTAAGAAGATTACACAGAAGGCTGGCATCTCCAAGGCTCGCTTCTATGTTTCGGCAAGCAACCTGTTCATCATCACGAGCTACTCAGGCTATGACCCTGAGGTTGACATACAGACCGGTCTTACCTGCGGTATGGACTACAACCGCTATCCGCGTTCACGTACATTCTCATTTGGTACCAACATTACATTCTAAGAGTCTCACATAGATTAAAAGAAGAATTAAAGATATGAAAATTAGAAATATTTTGCTTTCTGTCACTGCTGCGTTGTCATTGACGGCTTGTGACAAATATCTGGACGTGGAGGCTCCGTCTTCTTATGACCCTGAATTCGTGTTCAGCATGAAGAGCGAGGTGACGCGTGCGCTTAACGGCGTGTATGCCCAGGCTATAGTGGGTAACCTCTATGGTGACGCATACTTCAGCAAGTTCCAGCTGAACAGCGATGTGGACATGACGATCTACACCTCTGACCAGCACTCGCATACCGCTTATCAGCGTTTCGACTGCGACGAGCAGGGTGGCGACATACTCAAGTTCTGGACTGCTGCATATAACCTTATAGAGTATGCAAACAAGTTCATCTATTCTGCAGAGGCTTCCGACTTGGTCTACAGCCGTAATCAGTCTGGCAACTACGTGATAGGCGAGGACGGCCAGAAAGAGCTTGACCCGGAAATGATGCAGTGGATAGGCGAGGCCAAGTGCTTGCGCGCCATGATTTACCACGACCTCGTGGTGATGTTCGGCGACGTGCCTTTCACTTTCGTTCCTACAACGGAGCGCGGTGCAACTACCATTCCAGTCTTTGACCGTAAGGACATTCAGGATTCACTCATTGCTGACCTGAAGAAGGCTGCGCCTTATATGTCGAACACCTCGGGCGTTACTGTAGAGCGTTGCTCAAAGGAGTTTGCACAGGGTCTCATTGCCCGTATTGCTCTTACTGCGGGCGGTTATTCACTGCGTCCTGTTGCAGGCAGCAGTACCAGCTATGGTAAGATGGAGCGCCCTGCCAACTACAAGGAATACTATGAGATTGCACGCGAATATGCTGCTGAGGTAATCAACTCTAGAACTCACAGTCTGAAGCAGGAGTATCAGGATGTGTTCGTTAATGAGTGTAACTATCAGTTGGTTAACGATGACGACCCAATCTTCGAACTTCCGTTCGCAAAGATGTCAACGGGTAACATAGGTTACATTCAGGGTCCTGCCTACAACTCATACGAGGGATCTACCACCGGCCCATGGGGTAAGTGTGGCGGTAGCGTAGGACTGAATGCCCTCTACCGCTATCTCTTCCGTGATGGTGACCGTCGCCGCGAGTTCGTCAACGGACTTTGGTCTTACACCTACGTCATTGACAAGGTATCAGGACAGCAGCGTGACTCACTGGTTATCGTGAAAGACAATTACAAACTCTTCAACAACAAGTGGTCTAAGCTCTGGACGGCTGAGGGTTCTGCACTCGGAAGCACCTCAGAGGGTTCTACCGGTATTAACTATCCGTATCTGCGTTATGCTGACGTGCTGCTGATGTATGCCGAGGCTGACAACGAACTGAACGACGGACCTACGGAAGAGGCTGTTGAGTGTCTGGAGCAAGTTCATAACCGTGCGTTCCCTCAGGGTGACCCTGATTTCATTTCAGAGGCTACTGCATCAAAGGAAGCCTTCCAGAAGGCAGTGCTTGATGAGCGCAAGTGGGAGTTTGCCGGCGAGAACAGCCGCTGGCGTGACCTCGTCCGTACAAACACCTATGCAGAGGAGATTGTCTACAGCTTCCTGCGCTACTACTCTGTATCGGCACAGAACTCTATCGGTATGACCGGCTATGAGGATGCCATCAACGAGCACGACGGCATAGCATACATTGACAACCTTCCTGGCAACGTGTACTATCATCGTTACTACATTACCGAAGGCAATGCAACACAGCAGGCTTATGCACACAAAATGTTTGCTGCACAGCTCTATGGCTATGTGCATGATAAAGAGGCTCCGTTTAATACACTGTTGATGTATCCGAACCAATCATTGCCAAGTGCACGTATCTACAATCCATACAAGCCTGCACAGAAGCCTGTAACATCCCAGATTACACGTGGTGGATTCTCAGCTGACGGTTGGGCTACCACGTCATTCTACACGGGATGGGGCGACAGCAGCAATGGTCGCGTTAAGAACGAGTGTAAGAACTCTTTCTACGGTTACATCCTTGCTGACGGCAACAACAACATCTGGATTATTCGCGACGGTGCGCAGGTGCAGTTCCCGTCTACGATACCGGCTGTTGAAGACCTGCCAGTCGTACGCTACATACTGCCGTATCCACGTACTGTGATACAGCGCAGCGGCGGCGTTTACAAGAACTATTACGGTTATTAATAACTACTCACAACATCAATACGCAAGATATTTATGAAAAAGATATTGAATAAAATCATGCTTCTGATCGCGGTTGCGGGCACGGCCATGACGGTGGGTTCCTGTAAGGACGACGACAGCTTGTCGTCAAATACCGACAGGCAGTTCATGACCATGTTCATCTGCGACAACACGCGAGGCAAGGGTACCGACTATCCATATAACAGTGGACTTGACGGTGCATATCCTCACGGCAACACCGTACACCTTTATTGGTATGGCGTGAACAACTGTGCTGGTTATCAGATACAGATGGCACTGCAGCCAAAGGTGAGCGGCGGACAAGATGCTTGGGAGAGCATACAGGGAACAGACGACCTGTTGCTCGACACCATCATCGCTCCTGACCAGCTTGACCTGCTGCTCAAGGACCTGCAGTACTCAACTAACTACCGTTTCTGCATTCGTGCACTTTCGGAGAAGGACGAAAACATAATAGGCAATCCCAATTCATTCGCCCACGCTTCAAAGTGGTATGGCCGCGGTACACTGCGCCAGTGGCAGGAGTATCTAAACATCCCGACACAGGATCGTTATCCTACTCCTCTGGCTATCTACGTGAACCAGGCTCAGACCACGGAGACCACCATGACCCTTTATCTCAACCGCACAGTGAACCAGTCTCTCGGTTATGCTGACGGTGTGGAGATAACCAAAGAGGTAGACAAGGATAAGGTTGATGCCTACTATGAGAACTTCAACATTGCCGATGACGGAACACTGGGTTATTCTATCATCACGGTCGTACCGTCGCCAAGTAACCCCAATTCTACAGTGGGCGAGAAGTGGAAGCACTATGAGCTTACTCCTGCAGACTTTGAGCGTGGCTATATCACGATTGACGGCCTTACCGCCAACTCAGTTTATGTGATTGACGCCATAGACCCTCGTGTTGAGGTGGCTATCGATGCCAAGTATAATACTGTGACTGCTCGTTCTGACGGTCAGCCTGGTCCTCCTGTACTGCTCAAGCATGACGAACTTATGGCTACGCAGGCTACAGCTGAGATTCCTAATCAGACGGCATCGCGTGCCGAGGTGTACTCACGCGCTGCTGACTTCAACGCAGCACCGCTTACACCGACGCTCTATGACTTCATCTCTAACACCAACTATGCTGAAGGTCAGACCTTCGAGCTTGAAGGTGGAAAGACATACTATCTCGATGGTAACGACATCACGTCAAAGGGCTTCGTGCTCCGCACCCGTCCTGAAGACGTTGCAGCCGGCAAGCGTGCCCGCGTCATCTGTGGCATCGGCATGAGCAAAATCTTCACACAGGGTACCGACGGTAAGCAGTGGGACGGCTGTCCTTACTCTATGTTCACCTTCGGACGTTCGCCTGAGGCTGGTGAGGCTGGTGAGATCTACATGAAGAAACTGGCATTCTATGACATAGACTTCGATAACCCGCTTTGTTACAATGAAGGTGACAAGATGGCTGGACTCGGTACAGCTTCCGGCAACTATTTCTTCAACATGTTCTCTGACGGTATGGCTATTACGCTTGACTCGCTCGTGATGGAGAACTGTTCGTTCAAGCGTCTCGTCCGCGGCTTCATTCGTGAGCAGGGACCGAACTATAAGGTATGGAACCACGTGCTTATCAAGAACAACCTCTTCTATGACTGTGGTTACTACACCAGTACTGCCGGCGGTTATTGCTGGATTGACGGTATCAGCAAGCCTGGTTCTAACCTCTACAAGGACTTCAAGGTAGTGGAGAATACATTCTACGATAGTCCGTTCCCTGCATTCTTTGGTGAACAGAACACAGAGAACCTGCGCGACAACGGCCCGTGGAATATAACATTCTCAAACAATACGCTTGTCAACTTCAATACGCGTGCCGACGGTTCTCTCTTCAAGATGCGCCAGATACCTGACGGTTCTGTATTCAATGTAGAGAACAACCTCTTCGTTCTCTGTAAGCAGAGCAACGACCTGCGTGTGCTCGGCTTCTGGGGTAACGACATACGTGAGACCCAGAACAAGTCTGACGGTTCTGCCGGAGTTGTAAAACTCAACTTCAACAACAACTGGTCAACCAACAACAACCTGACCAACGGCCAAATCTTCAGCGGCAATGCATGGAACACCACAAGTAACAGCTTCGGCAAACTTGTCAAGGACAACTGCGCTACGCTTACTGGCACACTCGACGTTCAGGTTGCCAACATCTCTGCTACGGAACTGATGTATCAGCCTTGTCCACCGCATGCAGCACAGTCGTCTGACGAGCAGAACATGCACCGTGCCGATGCTATAGACGGTACTGCTACAACAGGTTTCAATGTCAACCTCTTCTTCAAGAACTTTGACAATGATATATATACCAATGGCGTAGGTGCGGCAAGGTGGCGCACAGGCGGTGGTTCTGCTGGTGCAAAGCGCATGTATATATTCAGAAGATAATTAATGCAAGCAGTTTATTAATTCTCATTCAAGTCAGTGAATATTATGAAGATATTTAGAAAATACATGATTGCAATGGCAGCCCTCACCATGGGGCTGACCATTGCCTCGTGTGGCGATGCCAACGATTTTGAGGATGCCTACACCAACAACCCTTCATGGGTTAGTGGTTACACTGATGATGCTTCGGTGTCGCATCCTGAGTCGCTCTCGGGTACGCTGTGGACTCGCGGCACGGGACTGAAACTTAACGCTTACGGTCAGGACGTGCAAGGCTTCGTAGAGAGCATTGAGTTCGTCAACGAGACTGAGTGTGTGGTTAAGATGAGCAAGATGGAATCCAGTGCCTCTTCAGAAACGTGGGTGTATGTGGATGAGTCAAACAATGAAGAGACTCCAACATACGAGTACACCTATTCTGGAGCCAGCGGTGCCATCAGCATTATCCGCAACGTGAAGAATGACAAGGGAGCCATCAGTAAGGTGACCATCTTCAGCGGTGTGGCCGTGAGCGGCACCCAAGAGGTTATCACCATCGTACACTATGGCGACACCCCCGTGCAGACATACCTTGTAAAGCAGGGTCAGAGTCAGGCACAGTAATAATGACAAAATCGAGCTGTTAAGGCATACTCTGCCTTAACAGCATCCGACACTTTTTTAAATAAATCAACTAATACTATTTTTCTTATGAAAAAACTTTTTACTCTATGTTTAGCCCTTGTGGGCTTGTCAAGCGTAGCTAATGCGGCTACAGTCGATGACATCAGAGTCTGCAAGCACAGTTACGTGCTGGTTGCAGACGATTATACCAACAATGGTACAGGCGGCCGTGCGGCAGGCAATCTCTTTGGAGGTGGACTGTTCCTTGATGTTACTGGTGGCAGTGTGGCAACCAACAAAGGTAAGATTGACCTCTCTGTAGTTGACGACACACTCGTGACAGCAGAGATTGCTGCGAAGTATGGCGAATATGGTTCGCACTATAACTCACTTCGCCTCAAGAAGGCTCAGGACGTCATTGCCATGAAGGTTACAGCTAACTCAAAGCTGATTATCTTCTATCAGGACAATAACAAAGATGACCGCTACCCACTTTTCGCAAAGACCGCTGATCTCAAGGAGAAGTATGCTACACAGGGTACAAGGTCACTTCGTATGACATCTGTGAACAACGTGCGCCGCATGGAGTGGACTGCAGAAGACGACGGTCTCGTATACATCGGCGACAACAACGGCGATATGTTTCTCAGCTACATCATCGTTGAGGCTGTCGAGGCTCCAGGTACTCCTACCATTACCGTAGGCAAGCAGACATTTGAGAATGGTCTGTATTTCAAGGAGGTGACCTGTCAGGCAAATGATGCTACAGAGGCTGGTTCTGATGCGACAACTCCTACTGTTGTTACCTACACTACCGACGGTTCGACACCTACAGCAACAAGTCCTAAATATACGGAGCCTATCAAGTGCTACAGCAACATGACCGTTAAGTTCCAGGCTTTCCTTGACATTATGGGTGATGGAGGTTCAATGATAGATGAGACTTGCTTGATTGACGGTGCAGACTATGACGTGCCTATTGAGTTCAGCTTCGACGCTCCTTCTATTACTGCCAACGGTGCTGACGTTACTATCTCTTCTCAGTATGAGAATGCTACAAACTATTACACTTTGAATGGTGGTGAAGAAGCTGCCAGCGATGCTGTTACACTGGAAGAGTCTGCCACTGTGAAGGCTTACAGCGTGATTTCAAACGGTGCATACGGCTCATTCACCTCTAAGTCTGCTACTCAGGACGTTTACGTGCTGGATGCAATCAAGGAGGCTAAGACCATCAAGGTTATTGCTGGTGACGTTGTTATTGACCAGGCGGCTACTGAAGCTGCTACTGACGGCAAGACTGTATATGTTGTAGAGAATGGTGCCATCAGCGCTGACAAGAAAGACTTCTTCGTTAAGAACCTTGAGTTCGGTGTAGTGACTGACGCACAGTATCAGATTGATGGTGACCAGCGTTACATCAAGATGAACAACACCAACATTTCATTCAAGGTTGCTGCCGGCGACTCTGTTAATGTTAAGGTTATCTGCTCTAAGAACTCTTGTAAGAACATCGACGCTGATGACGCTGCAGAAAACAAGCAGGTTAACGGCAACACTCCTGACCGCAGTTGCTACGTTAACGTAAGTGGTGTCAACTATTGTGCAAAGGATGCTGAGGGCAAGGAAGTTTGCGACATGAAACTGCATCCTGACGTTGCCAACGTCATTGAGTTTGGTCTGAAGGCTGGCGATGCAGACAAGGTTTACACCTTCCAGAAGTATTCTGGCACTGGTAACATCCTTATCAGCAGCATTGAAATCACTCCTGCCGCTTCATTCTTGCTTGGCGACGTGAACAACGATAACGAAATCACCATGGCTGATGCTAACGCGGTTGTCAACTATTATCTCACTCCGGCTCAGTATCCTAACTTCCCAGTTGAGAGCGCTGACATGAACGATGACGATGAGATTACCATGGCTGACGCTAACGCTATCGTAAATGTTTACCTTGGTTCAAACTCTAACGATAACGAATAAGTTTTCTTTTATCATATAGATACTTCATTTTATTGGTTAGCAACTATTACGTAATCGTTTATTGGTTAGTAATTATTGCGTAATTGTTGGCGGGCTTCACATTACTTGTGAAGCCCGTTTCTTTGTTATATTATGTTAATGGTAAACAGAAAAAAAGTTGAACAGAATAGAAAATGCGATGAAATATAGTAATTTTGCACACCGAAAACAATAATGTGCAAAGCAAACTATCTATTTATCGAAAAAGAATGACAAAGAAAAGCATTATTATCGCTGCCCTTGCGGTGGCTTCATTTGCCGACGTTAATGCCGGAGGCATACTGACAAACACCAATCAGAATGTGTCGTTCCTGCGCAATCCCGCCCGTGAGGGTGCAATTGCCATTGACGGAGTATACAGCAACCCTGCGGGTGTCGCACTCATGGGCGAAGGCAAGTATGTATCAATCAACTGGCAGGCTGCATGGCAGACACGTACCATCAATACCACTAACCCGGTCTTCCAGTTGTCGAAAGACTTCAACGGTCAGCCTCAGAAATACGAGGGCACGGCTGAGGCACCATTCGTACCGTCGGTACAGGCAGCCTATAATACGGGCAAATGGTCGTTTCAGTTCAACTTTTCAGTGACCGGTGGCGGCGGCAAGTGTGAGTTCGGCAACGGACTTGGTTCTTTCGAGGGTGCCGTGGGACAGATAGCAGCCGGTCTGCGTCAGTTCGGTGTTGCTGCTGGTCTGCCCAATGACATTGTTACGAGCGGCTATGACTGCAACAGCTACATGCAGGGCAAGCAGTTCTATTTCGGCTTCACAATGGGTGCAGCCTACAAGGTAACAGACAACTTCTCTGTCTATGGCGGCTTGCGCGTGCTCTACGGCTCTGCAACCTACAAGGCAAAGATTGAAAATATCAAGGTGATAAACGCAGCCAATCCGCAGGGAGTGGATTTCGGCCAGTATTATGACCAAATTAAGCCTTATATCACAGGTGCTGCGCAGAACTACGAGGCAGCTATTGCCAACTATGCGCGTGCAGGCCAGGAGGTACCCGAAAATATAATAAACGGCTACACATCTGTCAGAAAGTTGCAGGCAGTGGAGTCATATCGTGAGGGAGTCAACCTGCAGTCAGACCAGAGCGGTGTGGGCTTTGCCCCGATACTTGGTGCTGACCTGAAGCTTGACAAGTTCAACTTCGCCGTAAAGTATGAGTTCCGCACAAAGATGAATATGGAGAACAAGTCAACCGTAAAGGAGGCTCATGCTATCGATGCGGTTAACCAGTTCCGCGACGGAACTTCCATCCGTGAGGACCAGCCTTCGCTCCTTGCCTTCGGCGTGCAGTACAGTCCAATCGAGCAGGTTCGCATCAATGCCGGATATCACCACTTCTACGACAAGGCAGCCAAGAAGACCTATTATAAGATGAACGAGGTTGGCGTGTCAACCCGCTACGACAACAAGAACGACATGCTCAAGAGCGGTACCAACGAGTATCTCGGCGGCGCTGAGTGGGACGTGACAAAGAAGCTGACCGTCAGCGGCGGTTTCCAGATTACGCGCTACGGCAATACCGACGAGTATATCAACGACATATCGTTTGTGGTAAATTCATGGAGCTACGGCCTTGGTGCTAAGTATCAGGTCACAGACAAGGTGGCAGTTAATGCAGCCTATTTCAAGACCTGCTATGATGACTACACCACCAATATGGATGCATCAGGAGTGCAGAACTCTTTCACACGCTCAAACCGCGTCGGTGCCATAGGTGTTGACATCACATTCTGAACGCAATCTTTTCACTCATAATATTTTTTATATATTGGTTTTGAAACTTAAGAGGGCGGTAGTTCGTGAGAACTGCCGCCCTTATTTTTTTTCTAAAGTTTTCTCCTTGATAATCAGTTGTTTATAGGGGGTGTTGTAATTGAGCCCAAATTACACTGTAATTAGGCCTCAATTACACTGTAATCAGGCCTCAATTACATTGTAATCAGGCCCAAATTGCGAAGGGGTATGTTAATCACTGTCCGCGGCGCTGTTTAATCACAGTGTCGGCACCGCTTGTTATGTTCTCAAGACACTCTGGGTGCTCCCTTACGAACGACTCGATGTGTCGCACTCGCTTGCTCTCGAAAATCTCGTCCACGGCAATCAGGATGCCCGTCTCCTCCACGTCGCCGAAACCATAGTTGATGGCCGTGCCGAAGAGTTTCATCGTGGGCGAGAGGTTCATATACGCATTTACCAGCGGTGGAATGTTGAATCCCAGTGCGCGTATGCCTCCGTTCAGTATGCGGTAGTCTTCCTTGAAGTCGCGTCCGCAGAAGATCTGTTCAAGTTCCTCCTCCGGCGTGTCGAGCTTCAGTGGGTGGGTGGGGTAGACGAGTCCCTCGTTGTCGCCGAAATGTTTCTTCAGGAAGTATAGAATCATGTCGCGTCCGAAGCGTATGTAGCTGGGATACATAGTCATCTTGCCGAAGTAGTATTTCATCTTCGGGTTAATCACCATCAGTGCACCCAGACCGTCCCACAGGTTGTCGAGCGCAAAGAGGCTCTTCGCACCCATCTTCGAACTCTGATACTCAGGCGTGACGAATGAGCGTCCCAGTTCTATGGTGTAAGGTGCATAGTCCTTGATGAATTTATCAGAGAAGCGGAACATGTGGCTCGTGGCCAGTATGGGCTGCCCGTCGCTGTCATACTCCCACTGGTCGCCCATCAGGTATCTGTAGCCGCCGATAATCTCCTGTGATTCAGGGTTCCACACGATGAGCTGCTTGTAGCAGTTCTTGCATGTGTCAAACTCGTCCCAGTCAAGTTCCTTGCCGGTGCCTCCGCCTGCCATGCGGAAGGTGATCTCGCGCAGACGGCCAATCTCGCGCATAAGGTTGGGCGAGTCGTGGTAGGTGAATATGTAAATCTCGTTGTTGGAGCGGTTGGTCATTCTCAGGCGCTTCTCAGGCGTCAGTTCAGCCAGCAGCAGCTCCAGCGGCACGGGGGGTATGATTTCTTTATCGTTCATAACTTATGTATTCTGCATTGAATATACTTTCTCTTTCATCCATTGCGCCCACTCGATGGGCTTGCGTGTCTTGTCAAATGTTTGCCATGGTATAGGCTTGCCGATTGTGACGTGGAATGTCTTGCCGGTGTTCTTAAACATCTCGTCGGCGAGGAATAGCATGGCAAAGTTGAATTTCAGCCGCAGAGTCTTGCACAGGTTGGCTATGCGGTAGAACTTCTCTGAGTTCTGTCCCTCAAAGTGTATCGGCACTATGTCGCGCTTGCTCTGTATGCTCTTGGTGACGAACGTCTTGGTCCATGGCAGGTCGCGTATCACTCCGTTTTGCTTGCGCGAGCACAATCCGGCAGGAAACATTACTATGTGCTTGTCTGACTGGAATCCGCGCTCCACCATCTGAGGGAAGTCGCGGCTCTGCTTGCCGGTCTTGTTTATTGGTATGCAGAGCGGAGCCAGCCCCGGCAGGTTCATCAGCAGGTCGTTGACCAGATAGCGGAAGTTGTCGTTATACCGTTCACCTATAATGGAGCCTATGGCTATGCCGTCTATTCCGCCCAGCGGATGGTTCGACACAAACGTATATCTGCGTCCGTCGCTGTCGTCGGGCAGGTTTTCCAATCCGCTCACCTCTATGGTGTTGTCGAGATATGCCAGTCCAGCTTTCAGCCACGGCGTGCCGGTCAGTTCATGGGCGCCCCACAGGAAATCGTTCACCTCGTCTTGGTGTGCTATGCGTTTAAGCCAGTTTACTGCTGCTTTTGGTATGAAGCGGGCTCGTGCACCCATCTTCTGCTTCAGTATAGCATCAATGTCGATAGTCTTCTCAGTAACTTGTATCATCTAAAGGTGGGTTCTAATAATCCCACAATTTTGATTGGTCAATTAATTGGTTTTTCATTATGTCATATTTTTGTTTTCTTTGACTTTCCCCTTCGGGCCGTCGAGCTAAACCTTCGGTGCAAACTGTCAGCTTCTGCGGTCACATAGCCCGCTATGGTCAATGGTCTTTACACCCCCTCCGCTTCGCTTCTCCCCCGTTTCGCGGGGGAGCGCAACCCTTATCAGCTAACACTTTGCCCTCGAAACAAATTCAAAAATCTGACAGTGGGAATTTTTAGAACCCACCTATGAAAATAACTGTCTGATTGAATTTGCAAAGTTAATAAATTTTTTGCAATCCACGGCAAACGTCAGTGTTTTTTTTCGTTTTGTGCTGAAAATTAGCATTTTTTCATGTATTTTACATACGTGAAGCCCTGTTACTGCGTTAGATTATGGTATGAAAAAAATAGGACTGCTCTCTGATACTCATTCGCATTGGGATGACCGTTATGCCGAGTATTTTGCTCAGTGCGACGAGATATGGCATGTCGGCGACTTCGGTTCGATTGAAGTGGCCGACCGCTTGCGTGAGGTTGCGCCGCTGCGCGGCGTATATGGAAACATAGACGGCGATGTGGTGCGCCATGAATTTCCCGAGGTGCTGCGCTTCCGCTGTGAGGATGTTGACGTTTTGATGAAGCACATCGGCGGCTACCCCGGCAAGTACGACCGCAGTGTGTGGCAAGTTATGCGTGATAATCCGCCCCGGCTTTTCATCTCAGGTCATTCCCATATTATGAAGGCCGTGTTTGACCACCGCGCCCATTGCCTTCACATCAATCCCGGTGCGGCTGGCCTCTACGGACAGCAACCTGTGCGCACCCTTGTGCGCTTCGTGATAGACGGCAGTGAGATACGCGACCTTGAGGTGATAGAGTTGCGCTCAAAACGCTGACATCGCATTGCTTCATGCGCTCTCTGGGCCACGTTGGAATCAGAAGAACATATAGCAGATGGCGATAGCGGAAAGGATACCGGCAAGGTCGGCAAGCAGTCCGCACGCCACGGCATGGCGTGTATAGCGTATGCCCACGCTGCCGAAATAGACAGCCAATATATAGAAAGTGGTGTCGGTGCTCCCCTGGAAGATGCACGAGAGACGGCCCACGAACGAGTCTGCACCGTATGTTGTCATGGCATCAACCATCATGCCGCGTGCACCGCTGCCCGAGAGAGGCTTCATCAGTGCCGTGGGCAATGCACCCACAAAATCGCTGTTGCCTCCACACAGGTTTACGCACCACCCTATGCCGTCGATAAGCCAGTCCATTGCGCCCGATGCACGGAACACGCCGATGCCCACAAGTATTGCCACGAGGTATGGAATGATGCGCACGGCAGTGGTAAAGCCCTCCTTGGCACCCTCGATGAAAGCATCATATACATTCACCTTCCTGCGCACGCCGGCCACGATGAATCCCACGATGATGGTCATGAGCAGTATGTTGGCGATAGAGGTGGAGACGGTATTCATCAGTTCCTTGTCGAGCTGTGCGAATCCCCAGATTATGCCGGCCACAGTGAGACACATGCCGCCGAGGAAAAGGAGCATGGTGCGGTTAATCAGGTTGATGCGCTGAAAAAGGCTGGTGATGGTGATGCCGGCAAGCGTGGAGAAGAAAGTTGCCAGTAATATCGGAATAAAAACGTCAGTAGGCTGGGCTGCGCCCATCTGCGCACGGTAAACGAGTATGCTGACGGGAATGAGCGTAAGGCCTGACGTGTTAAGCACAAGGAACATAATCATCGGATTGGTGGCCACATCCTTGTTCTTGTTCAGTTCCTGCATCTGCTCCATGGCCTTGAGTCCGAGTGGGGTGGCGGCATTGTCAAGTCCCAGCATGTTGGCTGCGATATTCATAAATATGCTGCCTGTCACGGGGTGTCCTTTTGGAATGTCGGGGAAGAGCTTGCAGAATACCGGCGACAGCAGGCGTGCCATGAAGTTTACCACTCCGCCCTTCTCGCCTATCTTCATTATGCCGAGCCACAGTGAGAGCACGCCAGTCAGTCCGAGCGAAATCTCGAATGCCGTTTTCGATGTGTCGAATGTGGAGTTCATCATCTGCGGAAACACTTCTACGTCACCCAGGAAAATGAGTTTTATGAGTCCGATGATAAAGGCAATCACGAAGAATGCCACGAAGATGTAGTTTAAAACCATTGTTTATTGATTGGAATAATTAGATGTTTTTATTTTTTTGATAAATATTCATGCCCGAATCTGCAACGTATGCATTCTTTCCTGTCGCAGTATTCGTTCTTCAGTTGTATTAGGGCCTGCGTGTCGCCGGCGTTCTTCACTTCAAGGCCGCACTCCTTCCACATGCGTATGATGCGGTTGTCCTCCGGCCGTAGACTCTCCCACAGGTCGAAGGCACGGTCACACAGATACTCCTTGCCGTGGCTGCGACCGTATGCAAAGATAGTGGGTGCGGCAGTGTTGATGACAAGCAGGTCAAGTTTGCTGCCCTTAATGCCATAGAGCTTGCTTATGTCGTCTATCGTTTCACATGCCAGCAGCTCACTCAGTCCGGTTCTGCGCTCATGATACATCTTGGCCAGTTGCATCAGTCTAACATGGGCAAAGTTCTGCGGACGGGTGCGTAGGTATTTCCACATCGAGCCGTCCATAGGCTCAAGGTGGAACTTCGCCTGCAAGTACTTGTATTCAGAGGCGTATTTCTTGTCTACGCGCTCAAGTAGTCCTGCCTGGCCGATAAACATGGCCTCCACCTGAAACAAGTCGTCGCGGTGGTGAGCCACAGCCTGCATGGGCATCTGTCTGACCCAAGTCTCAAAGGCTTCGCCGTTTATGCTGAATCCGAAGTTGTGTGCCAGCGTGGCGAAATAGCCATCCTCCCACGAACCGTTCATTACCTTCACACGCTCCTCCATGGCATGGGTCTTCTGCTCCAGCCGCTCTGTTTGCAGCGTGCTCATCCATGAATGTACCTTCAGTGAGGCAAGCGTGGGGATGATACTGTAGCACGGCGGATAGCGGTCGCTCGTGAGCAGAGCCTCGTAGTTGCGACGCAGTTGTTCGGGAACGGATAACTCGGCCGCCGTCAGCGTGCGCCCTGATGATGTTTCCACATCCATATCGGCCTGTTCAACCACGTGGAGCACCACGTTGTCATAGGCAGGGTCGCTGTCATGTCGGTGGCGATACCAGTCGCTCGCTCTGCAGTGCATTTCCACGTTGCCTGCCCATAATATTCCGTCCACCTTCACCTTGGCGTTGAAGAAGTCTGGACCGCTGTCCGTAAGGTTGTACAGTCCAGGGTCAATCACCTCAATCTCCCTTCCGTCGGTTGTGTGCAGAGAGCCAAGCGGTAGCATACGGTGCTTCCATGTGTAGTGCAGCAGTTTCTCCATTACTGTCCCTCTTCCCTTTCCCTCATCTTCCGTTGATACTTGCTTTCATGGCGTGGACGGTCTGTGTTTAAGGTTTCCAGCTCTGGTGTATTCTCTTCTTGTGAGTGGGTGGGGGAGGCGTTCCCCTCCACTATCAACACAAACTCACCCTTTGGCTCGTGCTCTTTAAAATGCTCCAGCACTTCACTCACGCTGCCGCGCACGCTCTCCTCATGCACTTTTGAAATCTCGCGGCAGGCACTCATGCGGCGGTCTGCGCCAAATGTCTCTGTCAGTTGCTCCAGAGTCTTCACTATGCGGCGCGGCGACTCGTATATAATCATCGTGCGCGGTTCAATTGCCAGTTCCTTGAGCCGTGTCATTCGTCCTTTCTTCTGTGGCAGGAAGCCCTCGAAGCAGAAACGGTCGCAGGGTAGTCCGCTGCTAACCAGTGCCGGTACGAATGCCGTAGCTCCAGGCAGTGTCTGCACCTCTATGCCGGCATCCACTGCCTCGCGAACAAGATAGAATCCTGGATCGCTGATGCCTGGTGTGCCGGCATCCGTGATAAGGCATACTGTTTCACCGCCACGCAGCCGCTCTACAATGGATGCGCTGGTGCCGTGCTCGTTGAACTTGTGGTGAGCCATCAGCCGCTTGCCGCTGATGTCGAAATGCTTCAGCAGCGTTTGCGATGTGCGCGTGTCCTCACACAATATGAGGTCAGCCTCCTTCAGCAGTCTTACGGCGCGGTATGTCATGTCCTCCAGGTTTCCTACCGGAGTGGGAATAAGGTATAGCATTACTCGTATGGTTATTTCAGAAGGCAAAGTTACATAAAAATCCTCAGACTGCCAAATCGATTATTTGTATTTTGCATATATTTCTCGGCTTTTGCGACAGAATAATAGGTCATTTCTGACTTTTGTCGCATTATGAGGCGTTTGTCGCATGCTGCGAGACGCAAAAAGAGGGAATTGTTTGGGTGTGACGAGAAGTTGCAGTAATTTTGCACTCGGAAATCAGAAACAAATAAAACATATACAATTATGAAACTTACATCACTTATTATCATCGCTGCAATGGTAGCAGCTTTTAAGGCAGTAAAGAACCTCATGGCTCAGTTTGAAGTAGAACGTGAACAGGCAATGAATGCACACGTAAACAGTTTGTGGTACGACCTGCAGTATGGCACATTAAGATAAGAGAGAATGTAGAGTATAAAGTATAGAGTATAAAGTTTAAAGTTTAAAATATAAAGAAAGCAAAAAGTTATGAAACAGTTTAAGATTTTTTCAGCAGCATTTGTTATGGTATTCGCTATGTCAATGAATTGTGAGGCCGCCAGGAACCTTCCAGAGACCACAAAGCCAGAGGCAGCAAAGGCACGAATGATGGCAAAGGCAAGGATGTCGGAGGCACGTGGAGCGACACCAATACGGGTTGTCATTGGAAGAGGGGAGGCAGCCCGTATGGAAGATATGAGAGGACAAGACTACATACAAAATGTTAAGGGAGGAAAGAAAAGCCATTATATATTGAGGAAGTAGTAAATGACTACAAAAAGAAAGTGTCACACTTACGCAGCGTGACACTTTTATTGTTTCTATGAGTTTATTGTTTCTATGAGCTACTGATTTTGCGTCTCTGCCACTGCGGTTGTGGCCTCCGCAGACTCTTCCTGTTCCTTGGTTACGTATTTCTTCCAGTAAGCTATTATAATAGTAGTGGCAGGCAGGGCTATAATCAAACCGATGAAGCCAAGCAATGCACCCCATACCGACAGCGACAGAAGCAGCACGGCAGGGTTCAGCCCCATCTTCTTGCCCATGATTTTTGGTATCACTATTGACTCTATTATCAGTTGCACTATGCAGAACACGGCAACCACCATGCCCAGTACCACCCAGTAGTTCTGCCCGGTCTCTGCAGCCTTCATGGCAGCGAGGAATGCACCCGGTATCAGTGCCAGCGTGTGCAGGTAAGGCACCAGGTCCATGATGCCTATCAGTATGCCAAGACCTATCGCCATAGGCAGTCCGATGATGGAGAAGCCAATGCAGAAGAGTATGCCCATAATCATGGCCACGAGACCCTGGCCGCGTATGTAGTTATTGAGAGCCACTTCAACGTCGCCGGCCAGTTCCTTCCAAAACGGACGCACTGACTTGGGGAATATCGTTATCCATTTCTCCGACAGGTATTCATAGTCGAGCAAGATGAAGAACATATACAGCAAGGTGATGGCAGATGCCACTATGCTCATGATTACACTCATGGTCTCGCCCACGAAACTGAACAGCTTGGGGGCTGCTTCCTTCAGCGCGGAGGTGAAGTTGTCAGACTTGAGGAACTTTTCTATTTCGCCGCTGTTTTCATTCATCCACCACTGTATGGTATCGGGGAAGTTTTTGATGTGCGTGGCGTCATGCAGATATTGCGTGACCAGTTTTGTGAACATTGCGAATTGTTCCACCATAGGCGGTATGATGAGCCATACCACACCCGTAAGCACGGCGGTGATTACCAGCATGGCTATGATGATGCTCAGTGCCCTGACCTTCACTTTCATTTTGTATTGTATGAACTTGACCAACGGATAAAGCAGGTAGGCAAACAGCCATGCTACCACAAACGGCAGCAGCACCGCACTCAGGTATTTCACAATAAAGAATGCCGCCACCACGGCTGCCGCCAGCAGCACCCAGCGTGCCATGCGGTCAAATGTAATCTTTCCTTCAATCATCACAAGCGTAATACTATTTAATTTTTCGGCAAAGTTATAAAAAAAATCGCAAACGACCAAAATAAAGCAGAGAGAAAAAAGTCTGGCATATTTAAAGAAAATCCTTATAAATATGGCAGTGTCAAGAAAAATTAGTACCTTTGCATCTGAAAACATTAATTATTATGCACAGAATAGTAGTAAAGGTCGGCTCCAACGTGCTGACCACACAGAAAGGGAAACTCGACATAACACGCCTCTCGGCACTGGTAGACCAGATTGCATGGATGCGCGAGAACGGCTACGAGGTGATTCTCGTGTCGTCGGGTGCAGTGGCATGTGGACGGCAGGAACTGAAGGTTGAACACCAGCTCGACTCCGTTGAGCAGCGTCAGCTCTTCTCTGCCATGGGACAGGCCAAACTGATGAACCTCTATTATGACCTCTTCCGCGAGTATCACCTTCACATAGGACAGATACTTACGATGAAGAGCAACTTTGAGACACTGGAGCACTACCGCAACCAGCAGGCCTGCATGGAACTGATGCTCGACAACGGCGTCATCCCAATAGTCAATGAGAACGACACCGTCTGCCTCACCGAACTGATGTTTACCGACAACGACGAACTCTCTGGCCTCATAGCACAGATGATGCACGCCGAGACGCTCATCCTGCTCAGCAACATCGACGGCATATACACAGGCAACCCGGCAGACCCCGACACCGAGGTGATACGCACCGTAAGGCCGGAGGATGACCTTGACCAGTACATACAGACATCCAAGAGCAGTGCAGGGCGCGGTGGCATGGAGTCGAAATACCACACCGCACGCACCGTGGCAGAGGCCGGCATCCGCGTTATGATAGCCAATGGTGAGAAGGACAATATCCTTATAGACCTGCTGACACGCCCCGCTGATACCCTGCACACGGAGTTCCTGCCACAGCAGGTAAGGAGGTAAGTAGTTAAGGCAGTTAAAAAAATAATAACAGAAGAGTCATGAACATACAATTCAAACTTACGAAGGAAGCCAGTTATTCTCTGGCTCTCATCAGCGACGAGAAGAAAAACGCCGTGCTGCGACGAATAGCTGACGAGATAGGAAAACAGAGTAAGATGCTCCTTGAGGCCAATGCCAAGGACTTGAGCCGCATGGACAAGGAGAATCCGCTCTATGACCGTCTGCAACTTACAGAAGAACGTCTTGAAGGCATTGCTTCTGACATGCGCCATGTGGCAGACCTGCCAACACCGCTTGGTCACATCACCAAAGACCATACGCTGGAAAACGGTCTGCGCCTCTACCGCGTGTCTGTGCCTTTCGGTGTAATAGGTATGATATACGAGGCACGTCCTAACGTATCGTTTGATGTGTTCTCTCTCTGTTTCAAGAGCGGTAATGCCTGCGTGCTGAAGGGCGGCAAGGATGCCGATGACTCAAACCGTGCCATTGTTGGCATGATACGCTCCATACTGGAACAGGAGGGCATCAACCCCGACGTGATAAACCTCTTGCCTGCCACCCATGAGTCAACGGGCGAGATGCTCAATGCCGTTGGTTACATTGACCTCTGCATACCGCGCGGTGGAAAGAAACTCATTGAGTTCGTGCGTGACAATGCCCAAGTTCCTGTCATTGAGACTGGTGCCGGAGTGGTGCACACCTACTTTGACAAGGATGGCGATTTGGAGAAAGGCCGTCGTATAATAGAGAACGGCAAGACACGTCGTGTGTCGGTGTGCAACGCCCTTGACTGCCTGCTGGTACACAAGGACCGCGAGGCTGACCTGCCGGCATTGCTTGAGCCAATGAAGGACCGTGTGACGTTCCACTATGACAACTACGGCAAGGAATGGATGTCTTACGACCTGTCAATAAAAATTGTTGATTCACTTGACGATGCCCTGGCGCACATACGCCAGTACAGCAGCGGTCACTCTGAGGCCATCGTGACAGAGAATAAGGAAACAGCGGCTCGCTTCCAAAAGGAGGTTGACGCTGCCTGTGTATATGTGAACGCTCCTACGAGTTTCACCGATGGTGCACAGTTCGGACTTGGTGCTGAGATAGGCATAAGCACTCAGAAACTCGGCCCGCGTGGTCCGATGGCACTTGAAGAGATGACTACATACAAGTGGATAATCGAAGGCAACGGCCAGATTAGGAAATAAAGGAGGGAACGAATAGAAACCGCCTGTAGAATCAAGAAGAAACAAAAAGAGAGTATTGCGCAACTGCGTAATACTCTCTTTTGCATATTAAGCCTAAACTTCAACCCTTCAACCCTTCAATCCTTCAATTCTTCAATTCTTCAATTCTTCGATTATTTCTCCTTAAATCCGCTCACGTCTTTCATTGTGATGCGTTCGCCTTTCTGTTGCTTTATCTTCACGTTCTTAAACGTGATGTTCTTGGCATAGCGCATGTCGGCACCCTCATCGCATACAAACAGTGAGTTCTCAAGCACCACGTCAGACAGCGGCATCTCTGGCAGTCCATTGAAATAGACAGCACGTTTTGCACCTTGGCAGGTAATGTTAGAGATATGCAAGTCTCTGAAGCATGGTGTCTCTTCCGTCACCTGCGGTATGGCATCAGCCGCTGACGTATCGCTGTCCTGTTTCCCTGCTACAGGCTTGTTGGCATAGTAGAGGCTGAAGGTGAATGCCTCGCCGGCTATGTTCACCATATTTATATTGTCAATGTATATCTTCTCGACCACACCGCCGCGACCGCGCGTTGATTTCATGCGCAGACCTGTGTCAGTGCCGTTAAACAGGCAGTTGGTCACATAGATGTTCCTTGCTCCGCTCGACATCTCCGAGCCTATCACGAAACCACCATGACCATGTAGCACCGTGCATCCCTCTATCACCACGTTCTGGCAAGGCATCTTCCATGAGCGGCCTTCCTTGTCCTTGCCGCTCTTTATGCAGATGGCATCATCGCCCACGTCGAAAGTAGAGTTCTTGATGATGCAGCGGTTGCACGACTCAAGATCCAGTCCGTCACCGTTCTGCGCATACCACGGATTGCGTATCGTCACACCGTTGATGGTCACATCCTCACACTTCAGCGGATGGGTGTTCCATGCAGGTGAGTTGCTCAGCGTAACATCCTGCAGCAACACACGCTGACATTCCGTAAACTCTAACAGCACCGGACGCTGCAGCACACGTCGGAAATCGGGCTGTCCCACCTTACCGGCCTGCTCATCGTCCTTTGCATCGGGATACCACACATTCTTGTGTTCTATGCCCTTGCCGGAAGTGAGGGTATTCCACTGCGCTTCCGTGAACTTGCCTTTCTTCGATGGCCGCCAGTATTGTCCCTGCGCGTCTATCGCACCATGTCCGGTTATTGCCACATCGTGCTTGCGGTAAGCCCACAGAGGAGCCATCTTCTTCTGTGCAGTGTTGCCTTCATAGATTGTGCTCACGTTGGGATAAGCATCAAAATCAGTGGTGAAGAGTATCAGTGCACCTTGTTCAAGATGCAGTTCGGTGCAGTTCTCAAACTGTATCGGACCGGTGAGCCATATACCTGCCGGCACCACGAGGCGACCGCCGCCTTTGCTGTCAAGGGCCTTCATGGCCTTGGCAAATGCCTCTGTGCAGAGCGTGCCGCCGTCGCTCACAGCACCGAAGTCCCGCAGGTTTACGGAGTAGTTGGGAATATCCGGCAATGCCACGCGCGGCATTTCAAACGGAATGTTCTCTGCTGTAGTGGTGGCGTACCGTGTCTCCGCACTGACACCACAGCATGTTGTTCCTGCGAGCATCACTGCCACGAGGAACTGAAAAGTTTTTTTCATAATCATAGATTTGCTTTTTTGTTATCTGTATGCAAATATACGAACTATTTCTTGTTCCGCCAAAGAACGTAAAAACCAAACACTGTTTATGAACCTATATTCCACCACACAGCACCGTTTTTCCCCACTAGCCCATTGTCCCTCCAAATGTTATGAGGGGACTTCTATTTATTATCGCCTTCTGCCACGAAGTGGCATACCAAAGTTAATTTATAGAACATACCTGAATACTAAAAAGTAATGTTAAGACCAAGCACAAATTGTTTGGAAAGAGGGAAACTGATTGCACCGCCACGCTCTGGGTCGTAGTTGTCATCAAGGGCATTGACAGTGATGAAGTTCTTGAGAGAACAGTAAACAGTAGCATTCTCCATACGGAGTGACTTCAGCCAGTTCTTCTCAAGGTTGTAAGAAAGGGTGATGTCATTAATCTTGAAGTAATCAGCTTTTTCATACTGCAAGGCTGGCTTATATGTGTCTTTTATAATTTTAAGGTCTGAGAAGGTATATGCACCCGGAGAAGGAAACTTAGTATCGGTATTAGACGGTGTCCAATAGTTTACGTCAGCCCAGTTATTATATCCATTGCCAATGTAAGCATTCTTCTCGTATGCCATGTAGCCACCGAGGCGAGCCATCATCTGTATGCTGAGAGTGAAGTTCTTGTATGAAAATGTGTTCGTCATACCAAGGATAGCCTTAGGAGAACGGTCGTAAAACCTCTTGTCATTCTCATCTATCCTACCATCACCATTACGGTCGATGATTTTCACCGTGCCAGGAGTACCGTAAGAAGCCATACCAGTGCCGGCTGGTGCCTCTCCATTATGAGCAGCCTTGAAGTCTTCTACGTATCTGTCCCATTCGCCGACTCCCCAGCAGTTGCCTATTTCATAGCCATAGAACACACTCATAGGCTGGCCAATAATCGCTGCAGAACTGCCAGCAACAACTTGATTGAAGTCGTCTGTCAATTTTACAATCTCATTTTTCGCAAATGTGGCAGAGGCATTAACATCCCATCTGAAGTCCTTGGTTATTACAGGAACAGCATTGAGTGCTATCTCAAAGCCGTGGCTCTTTGTCTTTGCAACGTTACTGTAGGTAGGGAAAGACATAGTCATATAGCGAGCAACGTCATTGAATATCAAGTCATGTGACCTGCTTGTATAATAGTCGATAGAACCACCGAGACGTCCGTTGAGCAGAGTGAAGTCAAGACCTGCGTCAAATGTTGATGTCTTTTCACATGTAAGATCAGAAACGCTTATATACGAATAGTCATTAGGGAACGAATATTGTTGATATGATGTTACAACAGACCTAATAGAGCTTGTCACTGCCATAATAGAATTATTGCCTGAGCCAGACACACCCCATGAAAGGCGCAGCTTTAGGTTGTTCAGCCATGAACTTGTCTTCTGCATGAACTTCTCCTCAGTGATACGCCAGCCTGCGCTGAATGAAGGGTGTGTGCTCCATTTATACTTTCCAGAAGTCAAATAACCATCGAAACCATCTGTGCGCAATGTAGCCTGAAAAAGATACTTGCCAGCATAAGAGTAGTTCAGCCTACCAAAGAATGATAGCAACGAATTCTTAGACTTAAATTCATTATATGACGATGTAGACCCAGGGGAATACGTTACTACAATATAGTAATTGGTTGGATCTGGAATATCTAACGATATTTCTTTATCTACTTCATCAACTTTATAGTAAGAGTATTCGTTGCCTATCAGTATGTTCAAGTCATGCATGCCGCCGAAATTGACATCATAGCTGGCTGTATTCTGCAAAAGATACTGTGTTACAGACCCCTCTATATTGCTTGCGCTGACTAAATTTGCTGGAGAATTCGTATAATTAATGTAACGACTCTTGCTGTACTTGTTTTCTTCTTTCTCTGAGTAATCAAGATTAAATAACGTCTTCCACATGAAGCCCTTGAAAGGTGTGACCTGCAGATATACATTGCCATAGAAATGCTTCGTATCTATATTATGCCTATAATTGTCGTTCTCATACAAAAGAGGATTTACGAACGAAGCATTCCAAATATCAGGAAACTCTATAATGGCACCTGTCTGACGATCGTATGCATGCGCAAGCGAGGTCCCCTTACTAATAGCGTCAAACACCTTGGCATTACGCTTATCATTGTCTTTATACGTATATGAGAGGTTGGTGCCTGCCTTGAATATCCTACTGAACACATGATCTATGTTTGCACGTACCCTGTAACGTTTTAGTTGGTCATCCTTCAGCATACCACGGTCGTCCATCAGCGAGAGGGCCACATTGAAGTTTGTTCTTCTGTTACCACCACCCACGCTAACGTTATAGTTCTGCGATACAGAGTTTTGCTGTAGCAGTCCAAGCCAGTCAGTAAATTCACCATTTGCAATTAGGTCATTAATCAAAGTACCATCACTGATTATCATATTGCCGAAATCACTAACACTGATGTTCGACTGTCCCCAATTGCCAGACCACAAATCATTCGTGTAATTGTCAGAATCAATCCAGCGCTGCACCTCCCTGTTTCCATACATGCCCTTAACGGGCGCAGTGGAACTGTTGAATGACCAGTTTGCATCAAGATTCACTTTTATCTTGCCTGCCTTTCCACGCTTTGTGTTGACGATTACCACACCATTGGCACCCCTGGAGCCATAGATGGCGGTAGAGGCAGCATCCTTCAAGATGTTGATGGACTCTATCTCGGATGCAGGAATGTCAAATGTAGAGAGGTACTCTGCACCGTCAACTATGATAAGCGGGTTATTATCCATAAAAGAGCGGTAGCCACGCAATAACATGCTGATACCGGCACCTGCCTCACCGGAAACCTGCTGTATGTCCATGCCGGGAACTTTCGCCTGCAAGCCCAGCAGGGCATTAGCATTTGCCACCTTGCCAAGGTCCTCCGCCTTGACTGAAGTGATGCAACTGGTAATGTCATCCTTACTCATCGTGCCGTAACCTACTGCTACGCTGTTGACATTGTCGTCATTGCTGTTTATCGACTGTGCACTGACGGTGCCTGTCATCATGACTGCTGAAACCATCAGCGCATAGCATGAACTTCTATAAAACATTGTGAAAAAAAAATATTAATTTTGCTCTATTATAATAAAAAACTAATACCCTCTTCTCCAAATTCCCCATTATTTTCGCAATAGCCAATCTACTACATTCATCTTTTGTATTCCGTCTATATTAGTTTCATCATAGTCAAACGTCAAAAGATACTTTGGATAAGCATCGCGTATTCTAATTAATGACGAAATTTCCCTTTTTAGTGTTTTTTCGTCATTAACAGTGTATGAAACCTGATAATATTCTCTTTGACCATTATACTTTTGTACTATAAAGTCCACTTCTTTATCCTCCATTCTTCCAGCAAACACTTCACCACCACGAGACAGAAGTTCAAAATATACCACATTTTCCAACTTATGACCTAAATCCATATCTGGATTATTCGTTTGGAGTATATTCCTAAAGCCAAGGTCTACAACATAATATTTATAGTTGGCATTAAGCAGTCTTTTACCTTTTATATTATAAAGTTTGACAGGATAAATCAGATATGACTCTGTAAAGAAAGATATATATTTCTGCACAGTATTATGTGAAAGATTCTCTCCTGTCAAACGACTTATCGTATCTGCTATATTATTGGGAGAAACCACACTGCCAATATTATCAAACAAAAAATTCACTATGCGCTGCAATGTATCAAATTTTCTTAAATGGTGCCTCTTTACTATATCCTTCACCACCACAGTTTCATACAACGCTCTCAGGTAATCATTTGACAGTTCCGGTGCACTCTTCCATAAATTCACAGCTTCTGGAAAAGATGAATTATTCATATATTGTCTGAATAATCTGTCCGCATTGTTATCACCTCCGAAGGCTTCTACATATTCACAGAATGAAAATGGCCGCATGTTAATGGCTATATATCTGCCTGAAAGCAGCGTGCCTATCTCACTCGAAAGGAGGTAAGCATTCGAACCTGTGACATACAAATCTATATCTGCTCTAACATATAGCGCATCTATCAGTCTTTCAAAATTAGGTAATATCTGCACTTCATCAAGAAAAACATAATGTGTTCCGTTCGTGGTTATTCTTTCTATTATATTGTCATAAACATCTTTCCAGTCATTAAACGAAGCGTTCTCACGCTCTTCAAAATTCATTGACACTATATCTTCCTTAGATATTCCGTCATTCAACAGATATGTCTGAAACAACTGCATCAATGTTGACTTACCAGAACGCCTTATGCCTGTTATAACTTTTATAATATGCTGACCACGAAGAGCCTTTAGTTTCTCAATATATTTTTCTCTTTGTATCATATTCATTATCTGTATTTTGATGCAAAGTTACAAAAAATAATGACGAAAACAAAGAAAAATCTCTGTTTTCGTCAATAACTATACAAAATTTATAGTTAAATAAGCACCGCCGCCACTCCTGCGAATGACGGCGGTGCCGATATTATATTATAAAATTGCCTATGTTGTTACTGATTTACCATGCCTGACCGAAGCCGTAGCCATTGAGTATGCCTGCAGTGGCAACAACATTGGTAGAGAATGGGAACAGATAGATTGGTGCACTTTCGTAGTCATACTCTGGGAAGAGGTTGTCAAGATACTCGGCCTTGTTGGCAACAATCTGAGAACCCCAAGCCACTTTTTGGTAACCATCTGCTGTCAATGCATCTGCATCTGTTACAGCCTCGAAGAGTCCCTTGATGGCAAGGTTACTCTTTGCATTAGAACTGTAGGCAGTGAAGTCACTTACATACTCCCAGTCGTGCTGTCCGCGCCATGCCGGGAAGAGTACTGGGTTTGTCTTGTCAGTGCAGATGCCAGGAGTTACACGAGAATAGAGATAGTATGGGGCAGCCGTTGGGTCAACAGCCTTGGTGTATATATCAGAAGAGATAACGTTGCCGTTCTCGAATGTATATGAACCGTCAGCCTCAAGACCATCTATCATTTTCTTTGTGAGTTCCTTGATTTCTTTTATCTTCTCTGCTATGAGACCAGTGCGGATAAGCGTCCAACGACGGTCACCCTCGCCAGCGAATTCAAAGCCACGCTCGTCAATGACAGCCTTGAAGAGGTCGCCCTCTTTGGCTACAAATTCATCTACATCGTTTGTGCCCATGGCACGTTTGCGTGTCTTTGCAAGATATTCCTTAGCTTTAGCCTCGTTACCCAAAACTGCGTATGCCTCAGCAAGTCCGAGATAAACTTCAGAGATACGCATATAAGGAGCATTGATACCAGAGCGGCGCTGGTTAGCAGTCCATACCGTTGACTGGCGGTTCTCGTCGAACTTGCCGCAAGCGATACCGCCACCCTTTACTGTAGAACCAGGAGTGAAAGGAATAAGAGTTTCATAACCCTTACCGTCAGAACCTGTTACAGAGCAGCTGATGTCGCGACGTACGTCGTTTGGATCGAACATACCATAGTAGAAGGCAGGGTTGATACGTCCCTGACCATAGCTCTTACATGGGAAAGCCTTTGACGAACCGCCTCCAGAAGGACGACCGAGAGAGTAAGAACGTGGGTCGTTACCACTTGCACCCTGAGTGAATGTCTCTTCATAGATTGACTCATTGGCGAAGCCTGTGTCGCTGCCATGAAGCTGAGTGAAGAAAGCAGAGTAGTCATTTGCATTGAATGTAACAGCACCAAGGTTCTCCAGACACTTCTCGTATGCGTCCTTAGCAATTTCATAGAGATTCTTGTAATCAGAACGGCGAGCATAGTAAGCATTACCTGCGTTTGCATTAGGCTTACCCTTTGTCTCAAATGTCAGAGCATTGCCCTGTCCGTCATGATATGCAATATCAGGACGACGTGTCTGATAACCAGCTGCTTCAAGAGCCAGACGACCGATGAGTGCATAGGCATAGGTCTTTGAGAAATAAGTCTTGCCATTTGCTTCTACTGGCTTCATCTTCGGAGCTGCGGCCTGCAACTGCTGGATAAGTATGTCGTAGATAGAGTCGCGAGAAGCCAGTCCAAGTGCCTTGTTGCCATGTTCTGGCAGATAATATGGTACGTCACCATAGTACTTAATCAGCTCACGGTATGCGGTAGCACGCAGACACACAGCCTCGCCGTATATCTCGCCTACTTCAGTAGCACCGTTGGTAGCCATTGCTGCACTGAATGTTGGCAGATATTTCTCCATACCTTCGATGATAGAGTTAGCACGGCTTACAACTACATACAGCTTTGCGTATGGGCTGTTTGGCGCTTCCTTACCGTATGTTATAGGGTTATATGTCCCTGCGACAGTACCGTTGAGATAGAATGACTCGGGTTGATGACGAGGCAGTTGGTTTGCAAAACCCTCTGGGTGACGCATGATGTCAGAACCTGCAATGTCGAGTGCATAAAACAGTCCATCACCGAAAATCTGACTGCTGACACAATCGTGCCACTGCACGTATGCTCCCTTAAGAGCTGCATCAGTAGTATTTATCGTAGAAAACACGAATGAATCATCAGCTGTTGACACAGAATTGGTTTCTAGATAGTCATTACAAGATGACATACCTGCAATTACCATTCCTGCCAATGCAATATTTTTAATTTTATTTTTCATTTTATATATCTCCTTAATTGTTTAGAATGCTACGTTAAGACCAAATGTGAATGTACGGCTCTTTGGATAAGAGCGGAAGTCGTAGTTGGTCGTTGGGAAACCTGAGTAGCTTGAGTCTGCTGTAGGACTTACGTTCACGTCTGGATCAAGTCCGCTGTATGACTTAATGCAGAAGAGATTGCCAGCTGTGAAGTAAACACGTGCATTGCTCAGAGCGAGCTTGTTAATCCATGCTTTCGGGAATGAGTAGCCAATGGTAAGGGTTTGCAAACGCAGGAAAGATGCACTCTCAATGAAATCAGAGCTTACGATGCCGTACTCAGAGTAGGGAGCAGCGTATGTTGCACCGGCATTGAGCGCAGCGAGTTCCACAGGATCGTTAACAAGGTAGATGTCACCATTGTTGTCGATTCCGTATGATTTCCATGTCTGTGAAGCCTCAGCAAGACGTGAGTAGCCAAGACCAGTGTCCTTATTACCCATCATGTCGTACATCACGTTTGCATTGTAAACCTTGCCACCGAGTTGGTATGCAAAGTTGAGAGTGAAGTCCAAACCTTTGTAATTTCCGTTGAAACGGAAACCGCCAGTGTGCTTAGGTGCTGTGCGGCCGATAATCTGCTCCTTAGCTGTAGCCTTCTGTGCGCCTGCCTCTGCGTCTGTAGCCTCAAACTTGGGAGCGCCAGGGAATGGACAGGTGTTCTTGCTGTCGTACTCAGAGTTGAGCTGAAGCAATGCCTTAGGGAAGTTACCTGCGGTAGCTACACCCTTAACATCGTCTTTCAAGGTGTACTTACCTGTCGCAGCATCGTAGTTGAAGTCGTCAACAGTGAAGTAGCCGAGACTCTTGTAGCCCTGAATAAGACCTACAGGCTCGCCCTCTCTTACGATGTAGTCGTAGTTAGGCAGACGTGTGGTAGAACCCCAGTTTGTGTGTGCACTTGCAATGACGCCATCAGCCAGTTTCTCTACGTTGTTAACGTTGTAGTTGTATGTCAGACCAAATGTAAGGTTGAAGTCCTTTGTCTTTACAATGTTGTAGTTGAAGGTGAACTCTATACCCTTGTTTGAAGTCTCAGCAACATTCTGGAACTGATATGAGTAACCTGTTGTGCAATCAACAGGCACGAGCATCAGACAGTCCTTGGTGTTGTTCCAGTAGAAGTCAACAGCACCATTGAACTTACCGTTGAAGAAGCTGTAGTCAAGACCAAGGTTGCGAGATATGGTTGTCTCCCACTTCAGGTCAGGATTACCCATTGTAGATGATGGATTGTAGGTTGCAACAGCTTTTCCATTGATTGTGGATGTGGCTGTACTCCAAGGGGTAAGGAATGCCAATGCGTCAATGCCATCATTACCTGATGAACCGATAGAGAGACGCAGTTTCAAGTTGTCGAGCCAGTTCTTGGTGCTTGCCATGAATGGTTCCTCGCTGATACGCCAGCCGAATGCGGCTGCAGGGAAGTAACCCCAATGGTTATCCTTGCTGAACTTAGAAGAACCGTCGGCACGCATGGTACCAGTGAAGAGGTAACGCTCAAGGTATGTATAGTTCACGCGACCGAACCAAGAGATAGTGTGCGAAGGAATACCAATGTTTGACTTCACGTAACTCTGGCCAGACTGTGAGTACATGTTAATGTTGCCGAAAGCCTGCTCCATTGTCCAAAGTTCAGGATAACCAACACCATATATTTGGTATGAGTTTGACTTGCTTGAGAGTACCTCGTTACCTACCATTGCATTAAGGCTGTGGTTGTCGCCAAGTCCCTGCACGTCATAGCTCAGAGTTGTGTCCCAACGCACGTTATAGCCATCGCCGTTTGTCAAGTTCGCTGTGCTGTACTTCTGACCCTGAGTGTTACCTCCGTTCCAGTTCTGAGTCTTTGACCAGTTGCGTCCTGTCATCAACTCTGTCTTTGCTGTAAAGCCGGGGAATGCCTTCCATGTCAGAGAGGTATTCAGGTTCAAACGATAGATGTTACGCAGGTTCTCGTAGTCATTCAAAATGTCAACAGGATTGTATGATGACTCGTAGCTTGAAGAGCCCATACCGAGGTCTGTAGGATCACCGCTGCCAAGTATGTTGTCAACTGGCGCAAAACGGTAAGATTCCGTAGCATACTCATATCTGTTGCCCTTGAATTTCATCTCGCTGTAACGAGCGTTTACGTCGAGTGTAAGAGTCTTTGCCAGTTCCTGCTGCAACTTCATGTTGATGTTCCAACGTTGGAAACCTGAATTTATGAGGGCTCCGTCCTTGTTCATGAAGTTTACTGCTGCAAAGTACTTCGTGCGTTGTGTGCCGCCACTTACAGAGAGGTCGTGATTCCAAGAACCAGAGTTCTGGAGTACATCCTCCATGTAGTTGTGAGCAGACTGTGACTTGTATTCATTAAGGTGATTGCCGTATGCAGAACCCAGACCGAAGAACTTGGCAACACCATCACCATTCTTGGTGTTGTATGCTGTAGCGTATGACCAGTTACGGTAGATGTTGTCGTATGGTGTTTCGACATCAAGAATCTTTGGTTTTGCAGTAATCTGGTAGTACATACCGTACTTCACTTGTGCCTTACCCTCCTTGGCCTGCTTTGTGGTAATAAGGATAACGCCGTTAGCACCGCGTGCTCCATAGATGGCTGTTGATGCAGCATCCTTCAGCACGTCGATAGACTCGATGTTATCGGCAGGAATATCGTCAATACGACTCACTGGCATACCGTCAACAATGTAAAGAGGTTCGTTAGACTGTGTGATGGAACCGCCACCACGTACGCGAATTGACTGCGTAGCACCAGGACGACCGTCCTGTGAAATGACATTCACACCTGAAAGTTGGCCCTGAAGTGCCTCTGCCACGTTGGCAACTGGATTTTTTGTCAGCGACTCACCAGTGATTGAAGCTACCGACCCCGTCAAGTCCTTACGCTTCATTGTGCCGTAACCTACTACTACCACGTCGTTAAGAGTAGTAGCGTCATCCTCTAATACAACCGTGAGGCTTGACTTGCCTGTCGTTGCAATAGTTTGTGGTTTCATGCCGACGTAGGAAACGTCAAGGCTTCCACCTTTCTTCAGGTCGAGGGTAAAGTTACCATCGAGGTCTGTCACAGTACCGTTCTGGGTACCTTTCTCCATAATCGTGGCACCGATGACAGGATCACCATTGGCATCCTTCACAGTGCCGCTAATCGGCTCTGCCCACGAAGCATAGGTCGTCATTACCAGACCCGCTGCGAGCGCCAAACGGATAGTTTTCTGTTTACACAACATAAGTAATTTGAAGTTAGTTAATATTGATTTATTTACAATTCTGTTGCCTTTTTGCAATCTTGACTTTGCAAAAAGTCGAATTTGGCGCAAAATTAATTAAAATTTGTCAATCAGCACTAATTTTGTATATTAATTTTTGTTAAATCGCAACACATTCTTCGTTTTCCACTTGTTTTGTGCTGAATCAAGAGGAAATTTAAATTAAATAAGACTTTTACGACAATCAGGTTTTTAACGTCTTTAACGTAAAGAAAAATGTATTTAACTTGCATTTCCTTGCGATAAAAATCACGAAAGTGTTTTTTGCTCCGAAATAGCGCAAAATTTCGCTTGTTAGGTATATTGCTGTAATACAGCGATATACGGTGGCTTTCGCTCTTTTTTGATTTTCCCGTTTTTGTAATCAAGGCCTGATTACAGTGTAATTAGGCCTTGATTACACTGTAATCGCATGCAAATTACAGTGTAATCGCACCCAAATAGCGATGTAATCAGGCTGCGATTACGGAAATGAGCGGGCTTTTTCATGTCAGAAAAACAAAAAAATGTCTCGTTTTAACGGTTGTTAACACCTCTTTTGATGTTCAAGACCATGCTTCATTTGTTCACATATTTGTTCGCATATTAGATATGAATTTTATCTGAATTTCACCTGAACGAGAAAAAAAGACGGAAAAATTTTGAGGTTATGTTTTTTTTCTATAACTTTGCGTGCATGTTCGGTGGATTCAGCCCCTGGACTGCTGCAGACAGCACTGCAGATGAAAAAGAAATCATAACTCAAGAAAGACAACGTGGCTTCAATGAAATCTCTTGCTAAGGACACCGCCATATACGGTCTTAGCAGCATAGTGGGCAGGTTTCTGAACTACCTGCTCGTTCCGCTTTACACTCATGTAATCTCTGCCGCAACGGGCGGCTACGGCATAGTGACAAACCTCTATGCCTATGTGGCGCTGATACTGGTGCTGCTCACCTTCGGCATGGAGACGACGTTCTTCCGCTTTGCCAACAAGGATGATGAAAACCCTCACTGCGTGTTCTCCACGTCGATGGCGGTGATTGCAGCCCTTACTGCACTGTTCCTTGGCGCATTGTTCCTTTTCATCGACCCCATATCTACTGCCCTGGGATATTCCGACCATAAGGATTATGTGATGATAATGGCATGCGTGGTGTCGCTTGATGCCATACAGGCCATACCCTTCTCTTATCTGCGATACAAGAAACGCCCGATAAAGTTCGCCGCGCTGAAACTTCTCTTCATAATGATGAACATAGGGCTCAACCTTCTTTACTTCGTTTGGCTGGAAAAGACTGACGTGTTCTATATTTTCTTCCTCAACCTTGTGTGCACGGGATTCATCACTTTCTTCTTCATTCCCGAGTTCGCCCATGAGCATGTGGCTGCCCGTGCATACTGCAAGGAGCGCGGCATGGATTTTAAAATTGTAGATTTCAGTCTTCTGCGACGTATGCTCATCTATTCGTGGCCCATACTCGTGCTGGGCGTGGCAGGCATACTCAACCAGACTGTCGACAAGATGATTTTCCCCCTGGTGTATCCCGACGTGGCAGAGGGACAGGTGCAGCTGGGCATATACGGCGCATGCGTGAAGATAGCCATGATAATGGCCATGATAACACAGGCCTTCCGATATGCTTATGAACCCATAGTCTTTGCAAAATCGAAAGATGGTGACAAGAAAGTGTATTATGCCCAGGCCATGAAATACTTCGTCATCTTCACGCTCTTCGCCTACCTCTGCGTGGTGGGCTGGATGCCGCTGCTGCAGCGCATCATCGGTGAGGAGTATCGCGACGGACTGCAGGTGGTGCCGATAGTCATGGCGGCAGAGATAATGATGGGCGTGTATTTCAACCTCTCGTTCTGGTACAAACTGATAGACAAGACAATATGGGGTGCATGGTTCTCACTGGCTGGCTGCGCCGTGCTCATAGCTGTCAATGTCATCTTCATACCACGATACAGTTACATGGCCTGTGCATGGGGTGGCGTGGCAGGCTACGGCACGTCGATGCTGCTGAGCTATGTCGTTGGTCAGCGCAAATACCCCATACGCTATGACCTGAAATCAATGTTCTCATACCTGCTCGTCACCGTGGCGTTCTATTACGCCATGTGCTTCGTCATTGACTCTGATATGCATGAGGTTCTTGTGCTTGCGGCAAATACCGTCCTCATACTGGCTTACCTCGCTATGGTGGTCATGAAGGAAAAGATAAAAATCAGAAGATAAAACAGTATAGATATGAACACAAACCTTAATACTCTTTTAGCTGCCATGGCGTTTCTCGCCTGTGGCACCGGTGCTGCGGCCCAGGGCAACATGCAGGGGCTTGGCACTAATAATGAAAACACGCAGTCGCTGGCAGAACGAGTGCTCAAACTGGAGAAGAAGCACGATGCCGTCAGCATTTACCTTAACACCCACGTGTCATATCAAGAACGCTTCAACGGCGACGACGAGGGCGGCTCTTTCGTGGGGCGGCAGCTGCGCTTTGAGATGCTGGGCAGCATCGGCGAGAAGTGGAGCTACCGACTGCGCTACCGCCTGAACCGTCCGGGTGAGCAGCAGGATGACAACTTCAGCAACAACATTGATGTGATGGCCGTCAACTATAAGGCTACCGACCGCCTGACGCTCTCGGCCGGCAAACTCGGTTGTGCGTTCGGTGGCTATCAGTATGACGACAACCCAATACAGGTGCTTGAGTTCTGCGACTGGCTGACGGGCATAGACGGCTTCCATGTGGGCACGCATGCCGCTTATGAAGTGGCGAAGGACAATACGCTTGTGCTCGGCCTGTATAATAACAACAACAACCGCACCGACCGCTATTTCGCAGATGAACCCACCCTTGAGAATGCACGCCATCCCTTGGCTGGCACGCTTTACTGGGCCGGCAGCCTGTTCGGTGGAAAGGTGCAGACGCTGTGGTCATATACCCTGCTAAATGAAGTAAAGAACCACTACGGCAGCATGGTCATGCTGGGCACGAGGCTCAACCTGCCCAAGTGGCAGTTCACCGTGGATTACTACGGAGCGTGGGAGCAGATAGACCACCACAGGATAGTGTCGGGCGACATGACCGCCGCCATGGGCAAGCCTGTCGTGGCGCGTGGCACGTGTTACAACACGCTGCTTGCCGAGGTTAGGCACCAGTCCACACCCCATTGGAACTTCATTCTTGACGGACGCATCGAGAGTGCGTCGGCACGGCATGAAAGGGCATTCCGCAATTATCGCACGTCCTACGGCTATATAGCCGCCGTGCAGTGGATTCCCGATCTGACGCAGGATGCACGCATATCACTGGCCTATATCGGCAAGACGGTTGACTACAACAACTTGTGCGGACTTAGTGATTATAACCGAGATCGTGTGGAACTCAGCTTGATTTATCGCATCAAAGCATATTAGTTTAGTTAAAAAACGCTAACAAACCAACTTCTTTTTGCAAAACATGCTGATAATTCGGGAAAAAGCAGTACCTTTGCACCGCTTTTCGGATTTCCCTCCTATATCCGAAATGACATAAACGGGTTGATCCGCTAGCTCAGTTGGTAGAGCACAACACTTTTAATGTTGGGGTCTTGGGTTCGAGCCCCAAGCGGATCACCAAAAGAAATCGGCAGGTAATCATTACTTGCCGATTTTCTTTTTTATCACAAATGCTCCACTCATTTTTTTATTTTGAACGCTAATATCACGATGTTTTTCTGTTAAAAAAATAAAAATAAGGTATATATAATAAGGTAGAAGAAAAAGTTTTTGTAATTTTGCACGCAAATTTAGGAGAATAGGAGATTTGTCGTTTAGGATGCGGGAGAGATTACACAGTGTTCCTGAACGACTAAAACGTCCAAAAACCAAACGACTAAAAAAGATGCAAGACAATTTAGTTATAGTGGAGAGTCCGGCAAAGGCCAAGACCATAGAGAAGTTTCTTGGCAAGGACTACAAGGTGATGTCGAGCTACGGCCACATCCGCGACTTGAAGAAGAAGGAGATTTCAATTGACCTCAAGACTCTGGAGCCGGAATACGAAATACCCGACGACAAACGGCGTGTGGTGGCCGACCTCAAGGCAAACGCCAAGAAAGCAAAGAAGGTATGGCTGGCTTCCGATGAAGACCGCGAGGGTGAGGCTATCTCATGGCACCTTTGCGAGGTATTGGGACTTGACGAGGCCAGCACTAACCGCATAGTGTTCCACGAGATAACAAAACCGGCCATTCTGGCTGCGATAGAGAATCCGCGCCACATAGATATGAACCTGGCCAATGCACAGCAGGCCAGGCGAATGCTTGACCGCCTTGTGGGCTTCAGCCTGTCGCCCGTGTTGTGGCGCAAGGTGAAGCCGAGCCTGTCGGCAGGCCGTGTGCAGTCGGTGGCAGTAAGGCTCATAGTGGAGCGCGAGCGCGAGATACAGTCGTTTAATGCCGAACCGTATTTCCGCGTTACGGCTGTGTTCACCGTCGACGGGGCGGAAATGAAGGCAGAGCTTGACAAGCGTTTCTCTACTCATGAGGAGGCGCTGGCATTCCTCGAAGCCTGCAAGGATGCAACGTTCACCATCAGTTCGATACAGAAGAAGCCGCTGAAACGTTCACCGGCAACGCCGTTCACCACATCGACTCTGCAGCAGGAGGCAGCGCGCAAGCTGAACTTCTCTGTAAGCCAGACCATGATGGTGGCGCAGCGTCTGTATGAGGGCGGACATATCACATACATGCGTACCGACAGCGTTAACCTCTCGTCGCTCTGCATAAACACTGCCAAGGAGGCAGTCATTGGCCTGTATGGCGAACAGTACAGCAAACCGCGCAACTTCACCACGAATACCAAGGGTGCGCAGGAAGCCCACGAGGCCATCCGTCCGACATACATGGCAAACCAGACCATAGAGGGTACTTCGCAGGAGAAACGCCTGTATGACCTGATATGGAAGCGCACTGCCGCATCGCAGATGGCCGATGCTCTGTTGGAGAAGACAACCGTGGATATTGCTGTGAAGTGGAACAGCGGCTCCATGAAGGCTCAGCCCTCAACGTTCATCGCCACAGGCGAGGTGGTTAAGTTTGACGGTTTCCTAAAGGCATACCGCGAAAGTGCCGGCGACGACGACACAGAGCAGAAGGAAGACGGAGGCATGCTGCCGCAGGGCATGAAGGAAGGCATGACAGTGGAGCGCAAGGAGATAACGGCAACGGAACGCTATTCACAGGGACCGGCACGCTATACCGAGGCATCGCTCGTGCACAAGATGGAGGAGCTGGGCATAGGCCGTCCGTCAACATACGCACCGACCATCTCGACCATACAGCAGCGTGAATACGTGGCAAAGGGCGACAAGAAGGGCGAAGAGCGCAAATACACCATCGACACGCTGGAAGGACAGAAGGTGACGACAAAGACAAAGAAGGAAATGGCAGGAAGCGAGAAAGGCAAGCTCATACCAACCGACGTTGGAACGGTGGTCAACGACTTCCTGATGGAGCACTTCCCCTCTATAATGGACTATAACTTCACCGCCAACGTAGAGCAGGATTTCGATGCCATAGCCGAGGGCAAGGAGGACTGGCACAAGATGCTGAAACTTTTCTACAAGGACTTTGAGCCGACTGTGGAGAAGACCATCAAGACGCGCAGTGAGCATAAGGCCGGCGAGCGCATACTGGGCGATGACCCGAAGACCGGCAAGCCCGTATCTGTTAAGATTGGCCGCTACGGTCCGGTGGTGCAGATAGGTACTGCCGACGATGAGGAGAAACCGCGCTTCGCTCAGTTGCCCAAGGCTATGTCGATGGAGACGATAACGCTTGACGAGGCACTGGAACTATTCAAACTGCCGCGCGAGCTCGGCGAGATTGACGGCAATGCTGTCACGGTGGGTACGGGCAGGTTCGGCCCTTATGTGCTGTATAAGAAAAAGTATGTGTCCATACCTAAAGACAAAGACCCCATGTGCATCACCCTCGACGAGGCACGTGAACTGATAGAGGCAAGTCAGAAGGCAGAGCAGCAGCGCCACCTGAAGAAGTTTGAGGAAGATCCGAAACTCGAGGTGATGAACGGCCGCTACGGCCCGTACATAGCATACGACGGCAAGAACTACCGCTTGCCTAAGGCCATGCACGACAAGGCAGCCGAACTGACATACGAGGAATGTATGAACATAGTGAACAAATGATACGCATTATTCTCATAGGCTACATGGGAGCCGGTAAGACTACCGTGGGCAAGGAACTGGCCAAGCGTCTGGGCGTGACGTTCTATGACCTTGACTGGTATATAGAAACGCGCATGCACAAGCGCGTGCCTGACATATTTGCAGAAAGCGGCGAGGAGGGTTTCCGCGACATAGAGCGGCGCATGCTCCACGAGGTGGCTGAGTTTGAGAACGTCGTCATATCGTGTGGCGGCGGTACTCCGTGTTTCTTCGACAACATGGAGTACATGAACCAGCAGGGCGACGTGGTCTATCTGAATGCCACGCCTGAGGTGCTCTTCCGTCATCTGAAGATGGGCAAGGGCATTCGTCCGCTGCTGTTGGGCAAGAATGACGACGAACTGCAGGCGTTTATACGCGAGCAGCTGTCAAAGCGTGAGGAATATTACAAGAAGGCCAACCATATCGTTGACGTCCCCTGTATGGAGGATGAGGATAAGATAAACGACACGGTTGAGAAAGTCATGGCAGAGATAAACATCACCCCTGTTCTATGAAGAAATGGACTATTGACGACTCTAAGGAGTTGTATAACATAAGCGGTTGGGGTACCAGCTATTATGGTATCAATGATAAGGGCAACATCTGCGTGTCGCCGCTGAAAGATGGTGCTGAGGCTGACTTGCGCGAGATTATTGACGAACTGCAGTTGCGCGACATCTCAACGCCGGTGTTGCTGCGTTTCCCTGACATTCTGGACAACCGCATCGAAAAGACCTCGTCGTGCTTTAAGAAGGCCGCCGAGGAGTATGGCTATAAGGGTGAGAGCTTTGTGATATATCCCATCAAGGTGAACCAGATGCAGCCTGTGGTTGAGGAGATTATATCACACGGACGAAAGTTCAACCTTGGACTGGAGGCTGGCTCGAAGCCGGAACTGCATGCCGTCATTGCTTCAGCGTGCCAGAGTGACTCGCTCATCATCTGCAACGGATACAAAGACCAGGCTTATATCGAACTGGCACTCCTTGCGCAGAAGATGGGTAAGCGCATCTTTATTGTAATTGAGAAACTCAATGAAATAGACATCGTGGCCAAGGCTGCCAAGAAACTTGGCGTGATGCCAAACCTTGGTATTCGCATTAAGCTTGCGTCGAGCGGTTCGGGCAAGTGGGAGGAGAGCGGAGGCGACGCCTCGAAGTTTGGACTGACAGCATCGGAACTGCTCGGAGCATTGCAGCAGCTCGACAGCCTCGGCATGCACGACTGCGTGAAACTGATACACTTCCACATCGGTTCACAGATAACGAAGATACGCAAGATTCAGGTGGCACTGCGCGAGGCGGCACAGTTCTATATCAACCTGCGCAAGATGGGCTACGGCATAGAATACATAGACTGCGGTGGTGGACTGGGTGTGGACTATGACGGCACGCGCTCGAGCAACTCGGAGTCATCGGTGAATTACAGCATTCAGGAGTATGTAAACGACTGCGTTTATACCTTCGTCAATGCTGCCGACCAGAACGAACTGCCTCATCCCAACCTCATAACAGAGAGCGGACGCTCACTGTCGGCACACCATAGCGTGTTGGTAATCGACGTGCTGGAGACAGCCTCGCTGCCCATGATGCCGGAGGAGTTTGAAGCTAAGGACGACGACCACCAGCTGGTGCGCGACCTCTACGATATATGGTGCAAGATGGATGCACGCTCACTGCTTGAAGACTGGCACGATGCCGAGGAAATACGCGAACAGGCGCTCAACCTCTTTTCAATGGGAATGGTTGACCTCAAGACACGTGCCGAGATTGAGTCGATGTACTGGAGCGTATGCCGCGAGGTGGTGGCATTGACAAAGCAGATGAAGCACGTACCAGAAGAACTGCGTAGCATTGGAAAAATGCTTGCCGACAAGTATTTCTGCAACTTCTCGCTGTTCCAGTCGCTCACCGACGTGTGGGCCATCGACCAGATATTCCCCATCGTTCCGCTGCAGCGTCTTGACGAACGCCCCACAAGGCAGGCCACACTGCAGGACATCACCTGCGACAGCGACGGCAAGATATCACAGTATGTGGCAGAGGGTCGCATTACGTCAACGCTGCCCGTGCATCCGCTGAAGAAAGGAGAGCCATATTACCTTGGGGTGTTCCTCGTGGGAGCATACCAAGAGATACTTGGTGACCTGCACAACCTCTTTGGCGACACCAATGCCGTACACATCTCAATGAAGGACGGACACTACCATATCGACCAGATAATCGACGGCGAGACGGTGGAAGACGTACTCGAATATGCCCAGTACGAGGCAAAGAAACTCGTGCGCAAGCTTGAGACTTGGGTTACAAAGAGCGTGAAGAAAGGAGAACTCACGCTTGAAGAAGGCAAGGAATTCCTTTCAAACTATCGTTCAGGACTGTACGGCTATACGTATTTGGAGTAAAAAGCAAGGCATACAATAAAACAACATGACTCATAATGCACGGTTTTATAATTTGCATTATGAGTCATGTTGTTTAATGTGCGGTCAGCCCGCAAGTTATTCTTCATAATAAACCCGCTTAACCCTGTTGGAAATACCGGTGAGCACCTCGTATGGTATGGTGTCAAGACGGTCTGACAGTTCCGTTACAGGCAGGTTGTCGCCGAATATCTCCACGCTGTCGCCCTCATGGCAGTCTATGCCAGTTACGTCTAACATGCACACATCCATACATATATTGCCTACGTATTCAGCCTTCTGGCCATTTACAAGGCAGTAGCCGTTACGGTTGCCCAGATGACGGTTAAGTCCGTCGGCATATCCTATTGGAATGGCGGCAATCAGAGAGTCGTGCTCCAGCACGGTGCGGCGTGAATATCCTATTGAGTCGCCTGCCTTCACATGACGCAGCTGCAGAATGGTCGTTTTCAGCGAAGCCACATTGTTTATAATCTTGTTGGTTCGCGGATTGATACCATACAGTCCTATGCCGAGCCTGCACATGTCCATCTGTCTTTCGGGGAAATGCTCTATGCCGGCAGAGTTGCAGATGTGTCGCAGTATGTGGTGTGGGAAAGCATTCTGCAGAGCGTCTGCTCCCTTCTGGTATAGTTTATATTGCTGTGCAGAAAAATCATCGAAAACATCGTCGTCGCTGCCAACAAAATGTGAAAATACCGAACGTACAGACAATGCACTCTGCGCTTTCAGTCTGCTGATGAGTTGAGGCATGTCGTCGATGGGATGGAAACCCAATCGGTGCATACCAGTGTCCAGTTTTATGTGTATGGGCCAGTCGGTTATTCCTTCCTTGCGTGCAGCCAGTCGCAGGGCACTGAGCAGACGGAAAGAATATACTTCAGGTTCAAGGTCATAGTCAAACATGGTCTTGAATGCCGTCATCTCTGGATTCATTACCATGATGTTGGCTGTTATGCCGGCCTGACGCAAGGCTACACCCTCATCGGCCACTGCCACTGCGAGATAATCCACACGGTGATCCTGCAGGGTTTTGGCTGTTTCTATGGCACCCGTGCCGTAGCCGTCGGCCTTTATCATGCACACGAGTTTAGTTTCTGGCTGCATTTGTGAGCGATACCAGTTCAGGTTTCTCACCATTGCGTTCAGGTTGACTTCAAGTGTTGTTTCGTGCACTTTCTCCGTGAGCAGTTCCGTAAGTTTGTCAAAGCGGAAACGGCGCGCACCCTTTATTAGTATTACCTCGTTGCTCAGCCGTGTGAAGTCACTGCTTGCGATGAAATCGTCGGTTGTGGGATAAATGACCAGTCCGTTGGCATCCTGCCACTGGTTGCCTATTACAATCAGTTTGTCCACTCCGCGCTGCCTTGACATTTCTGTTACGCGCTGCTGTATCTCTGCAGGCTGAAGACCTGTCTGGTCAATGTCGCTGAGTATAAGTGTGCGGCTGCGTCCTTTGTGGTCAGGACGGCGGTGCATGAAGTCGAGTGCGATGTCAAGTGAGGCGAGGTCGGAGTTGTATGAATCGTTTATCAGCGTACAACCGTTGCGTCCCTCCATTACCTCAAGGCGCATGGCTACTGGCTCCAGCAAGGCCATGCGCTCTGCAAGCGTGTCAGGTGCGATACCGAGCGACAGTGCGGTGGCTGCGCATGTGATGGAGTTCTCGATTGATGCTTCGCTTATGTAGCGTATGGAGTACTCATGCTCTGCACCCTTATATATATAATGTATACACGTGCTATCGGTTTGCTTGTCAACCTTGCTTACATAGAATGCAGCCGCAGGGTTTGTCGTTGACCAGCCAATTTGTTCGCCGCTGTAGCCACATTGCTTAAGCGTGCGGAACGCCACGTCGTTATCCATGGGGTAGATGATTGTCTGGCAATCCTTGAAAAGCATCATCTTCTCCCTGCATTTTTCTTCCATGGAATGGAAGTTTTCCTGATGTGCCTGACCGAGCGAGGTGAATACGCCGACTGTCGGCTGTATTATGTCGGTGAGCCGCTGCATTTCGCCCGGCTGACTGATTCCAGCCTCAAACAGAGCCACGTCAGTGTCTTCCCTCATGCCCCATACAGACAGTGGTACGCCAATCTGCGAGTTGTAAGAGCGCGGTGAACGTGTGACGTGCATTGTCGGTGACAACAGCTGATACAGCCACTCCTTGACCATGGTCTTGCCGTTGCTGCCGGTAATGCCTACGACTGGTGCCTGAAATTCGTCTCTGTGCCGTTCAGCCAGTCGTTGCAATGCCGCAAGCGTGTCTGGCACCACAAGTTGGTTGACATTCTCCGTTGGAATCCCGCTGACAGGCTGTGATACGCAGAAGTTCCTCACACCCCTGCGATATAGTTCCTCGATGTAGCGGTGTCCGTCGCCATGCGGAGTGCGGAGTGCGAAAAATAGAGTGTCTTCAGCTACAAGCAGTGAACGGCTGTCGGTAAGCAGGTGAGCCACGTTGGTCTGTAATGTGCCATACCTGTGTGCTCCGATCAACGTGGTTATTTGGTCGATGGTATATCTCATCAGAATTTCTCGTTTTCATCGGCATCGATATTGATGTCGATATCATTTATCTTCTCTTTCAGGGCGTATGCCAGACCACATAGCAGTGTAAGGCCGGTAGTTATGAGTATGCCCAATAATCCATTACGTGTTTTCTCCTTCATCTTGGTCTCAGTTTATTTGTTTCCGTATTTATGTATAAAAAGTCTCCTTCTATTTTGCTTCTAATTTGAATTGTCCTAATGTTGTTGTTCTGTTTTTTCTGCAAGATATTTCATGTACGTCTTTATGGCCAGTTCCACCATTCTGACGCATGGACGTTTCTTGTAATATTCATCGGTGCGCTCGTCTGGTACGGGGTGAGTTGTTATGTTTTTCACATACCCTTTGAGCAGTTCACGGCATATCATCGTGCCGCCTGTCTGCTCCTTGAAGTCTGCTGCCAGTTTCTGCACCACGGCATAGTTGCGAGCCTTAACTTCCTTGTCGGCCAGTTCTGAAGCCTCCTCTAAACCCGCAAGCATAAACATGCCCGATGCTGTGCCACACGTTTCGCGCATTCTTCCCATTCCACCGCCGAACGATGCTGATATCCGTGCCATCAGTCCCTGCGGCACTCCGTACCAGTCGGCGAAGGCGAGAGTGACTGACTGTGAGCAGTTGTAACCCTGCTTAAAGAAACTTATGCCCATGTTTACGCGCCGTTCTGTTTCCTCTTTCCAATTCATTTCTTTCGTCTCCAAGAGTTGTGTATATCCCATGCAAGAGTGTTTTTCCTTGCATCAAGTGCAAAATTACAAAATAATTCTGAAACAAACATGCTTTTATTGAAAAATGTTTGTCAGTATAAGTTAATTTTCGTAACTTTGTCAAAAATGACGAGTAAACATAACATATCCATAATCGGGGCAGGCGCTGCAGGATGCTTCTGTGCCATAATGCTGAAGCGGCTTGCGCCTGATGCCGAGATTACAGTCTATGAGCGCGGTACCCGTGCTTTGGCAAAGGTGGCTGTGACTGGTGGCGGCAGGTGTAACTTGACGAACAGTTTCGCCCATTTCACCGACGACGCCCGCCGGTATCATGATTTGCATCTGGTCTATCCACGCGGTGGCAAGCTTATGCAGCGTATGCTTAGCATGTTTTCGCATGAAGATACGATGAAATGGTTTAAGACAGAGGGTGTGAAACTCGTCGTGCAACCTGACGAATGTGTGTTCCCACAGTCGCAGGATGCCATGGAGATTGTCAACACACTGTTAAGCGCAATGCGCCGCGAGGGGGTAAGGTTGGAGACCAGTATGAAATTGCTGTCCATTGAGACTAATGAAGATGAAGGATACAGACTGTCATTTGAGAATCGCGACAAAGGCAAGATGATAAATGTTACGGTTTCATCGGATTGTGTTGTCATTGCAACAGGTGGAGGCAGTGCACCATTTTTGCATAACTTGAATGTTAAAATGACCGACACCCTGCCGTCGTTGTTTACGTTTAACCTTGCCGGCGCTGACAAGAAGGAACCTGCAAGGGGTGATGCTCCCTGCCAGGAACTGATGGGTACGGTGGTGGAGAATGTAGAGGTAAAGCTTGGCGGAACGAAACTGTGTGCGCATGGACCTTTGCTGTGGACACACTGGGGCATGAGCGGTCCGGCCATACTCAAACTGTCTTCGTATGCTGCGCAAGTGCTTGCGACAAATGATTACCAAGGCACACTGATAGTAAACTGGTGCGGTGAAATGGATGGTTCTGAGGTTGAAATGATGTTGCGTAACCTCCTTGAACGTAATAGCGGTAAACTGATAGCAAACGTTTGGCCGCCTTTCCTCACGCAAAAGCATTGGGGCTGGCTGCTCCGCTTTGCCAAGGTGCCGACTACGCAACGCTGTGATGCAGTGAATGCGAAACAGATGAGCAACCTGCTGTCTGCTCTTACTTCTCAGCAATTTACCATTACAGGACGGTGTCACTATAAGGATGAATTTGTAACCTGCGGTGGTGTGTCGCTCGGTGAAATCGATAAAAAGACACTTGAGCATCGTCATCTCCCACGACTTTATTTCGCAGGAGAGGCACTTGATGTTGATGCAATCACGGGAGGATTCAACCTTCAGGCGGCATGGAGCACTGCTGCGTGTGTTGCAAGAGCGATTGCTGACAGCATAACGGTATGAAAATCGGTGCTTTAATGTGGTAAAATCAATTTTTCTTGCTTTTCTTGTGTTTGATTTGCTTGCGTCTGTAACCAACATTTTGTAATTTTGCAGCAGGTAAACAAATCAATCAACTTATAATGACTATCAAAACATTACTTATTTCTGCGGTGTTCGCAATTATCTCATCCACCGCTGTGTTGGCTGCCGAGAAACAGCCTGCTTTCCCAGGAGCCGAAGGTTACGCACGCTATGTGACCGGCGGTCGTGGTGGAAAGGTGTTCTATGTGACCAACCTTAATGATTCTGGCGAAGGCTCTCTGCGCTGGGCTGTAAATCAGACTGGCAAGCGAACTATCCTCTTTAAGGTGTCGGGCACAATCTTCCTGAAGTCGGCCTTGTCTATAAACAACGGCGATGTCACCATTGCTGGACAGTCAGCTCCCGGCGACGGCATCTGCGTGGCGGACTATCCGTTCACCATTCAGGCAAATAACGTAATATTGCGTTATATGCGTTTCCGACTGGGCAACCGTCAGGTGGCTAACCATGAGGGCGACGGTCTCGGAGCCATGGATCACGAAGGCATAATGATTGACCACTGTTCCGTAAGCTGGTCGATTGACGAGTGCCTGTCAGTGCTTGGCAATAAGAATACCACCGTGCAATGGTGCATATCGTCCCATTCGCTTGTCAATGCAGGTCATGTGAAAGGCTCGCACGGTTATGGTGGCAACTGGGGCGGCAATCATGCTTCGTTCCATCACAACCTGATGATACACCACGTAAGCCGCACACCACGACTTGGCCCACGCGTGACGACACAATTGGAGGAGCACATGGATATGCGCAACAACGTGATTTACAACTGGGCCGGCAACGGATGCTATGGCGGCGAAGGCATGGACGTGAACATCGTGAACAATTATTATAAACCTGGCCCGGGAACACCCGACAAGGCTGTGGCATACAGACTGGCGGGTATAGGAGTGCGCACCAACGAATATGTGGCAACATATCCCGCTTATGCACCTGCACTGCACAAATGGGGACATTTATATGTGGACGGCAACGTTAATCCCTCATACAGCAATGTTACCAACAATAACTGGACGTATGGAATATACAACCAGATAGACGCCAGCGGCAACGACGGCACTTTCACTTCTGTTACAAGAGACACCATAAAATTAAGCGAACCTATCGATTTCATCTATACTACCACTCATTCCGCACGTGATGCCTATGCACGTGTGCTCGACTATGTTGGCTGCTCCAAGTCGCGCGATTCATACGACCTGGAACTTATCAGCGACGCACGTAACGGCAGTGCTTCCCATAAGGGCAGCGGACTGAGTAGCGGTTTCATCAATACACAGGAAGACCTGAAACCTGCCGGTGCGGACGCAACGTGGTCGCCTTGGCCGGAGCTCAACAGTGCTGCCGCACCTGCTGATACCGACGGTGATGGTATGCCCGATGACTACGAGAATACTGTCGGACTGAATCCTGCTGATGCCACCGACGGAAATGCCGTGGCAGACAACGGCTATACTAATCTTGAGAATTATCTGAACGGTTTGGTGGCTGATATTACAGAGGCACAGAATGAAGGCGGTACACCAGAGGGCGACATTGAGGAATCGAAGGAATATACCCCTGGCAGTTACGATGAAATCGCCGAAGGCAGCATAGCGTGGCCTGTCAGCGACAATACGAGTTCATCATCATTTGGAAAGAATCCTGTTGTGTCTGCTTCGCTTACGGATTATATTGTGGCTCACGATGCGACTGTGGGCAGCAACCTTACAACGACCTCTGGCAGAATTGACAGACCATCCGTCGGTCCGCTCAGCGGCACGCAGTATCTTTATCGCATTGGCTGTGTGCAAACCAGTTCGTCTGCCGATGGAACCAACGATTTTACGTATACTGTGACGCCTAACAGCGACTGTTTTTTTCTTCCCACGCGGGTCACTGCGCTTGTAAGCAAGGTGGGAACCGACGGCGGCAACGCACAACTGTTGGTCTGTTCCGACACTGAGAGCGAGTCGGCATACAATGGTTCGCCGTCGCGCAATGAAGTGAACAGCAGCAAGGGTAACAACAATTACACAAGCATAGACTATACGCTTCAGATACCTGTGGCCGCCAGCGATGCTGCCAGTGTGGTGCTCCGCCTCACTGCTTTATCAAACAGCAAGGCTATGGGAGTGGGTACGGTGATACTATATGGAAAGGTTGTAAAGCCGTCAAGCGGCGATGGAATCGAGGAAATTAGAAGCGCAACACCTTCAGTGAACCAAAGAATCTGCTCTATGGACGGCAGAGTGATTGCTAATACATCTGTTGGTAATCGACTTCCTTCGTTGCAACCGGGAGTTTATATTGTAGGAGATAGGAAAATTGCTGTTAAATAAAATACTGCTGCAATACATATAAATAAAAGACGTGTTTTACGGTGAATTGGGTTTTTCCATTGTTCCCATGCCGTAAGACACGTCTTTTTTGTATATTCAATAAAACAGAGTTTCTCAGAATTTAAACATATCGTCGATTGTGAGCAGTCCCTCATGCTCGGCGGTGTATTCAGCCGCAAGCACCGCACCTAATGCAAATCCCTGACGAGAATGAGCATCGTGGGTAATGGTAATCTGGTCAGCCTCGGAGTTCCATGTGATGGAATGTATGCCTGGCACCTCATCCTTGCGGATAGAGTTGATTGTCAGTTTGTCTGCATCAGTGCCTTCTGCCGGAACCACCGTACCGTCGGGCTGGGTCAGCGTGCCGATTTGCCAGTCGGTTTTGCGATCCAGATTGCTTACAATCTGTTCAGCCAGTGTGATGCCGGTGCCAGACGGGTGGTCGAGTTTGTGTATGTGGTGTACCTCGGTCTCCTCCACGTCGTACTGTGGGAATGAATTCATGATTTTTGCCAGATATTTATTTATGGCAGAGAATATCGCCACGCCGATGGAGTAGTTTGAAGCCCAGAAGAGCGTCTTGCCGTTTGCTTCGCACTGATGACGCACCTCGTCGCCGTGTTCCTTGAGCCAGCCAGTAGAGCCGCTGACCACCTTCACACCCTTCTCCCAGCATTTCAGGTAGTTACCGTATGCCACCATTGGGGCGGTGAACTCGATGGCCACGTCGGCCGATGCAAACTCAGGACTGTCGAAGTCCTGCTGGTTGTCAATGTCGATGATGCTCACAATCTCGTGGCCACGCGATAGGGCAATCTGCTCAATCATCTTGCCCATCTTTCCATATCCTATAAGCGCAATCTTCATAGTGATGTAATTATTATGTTTGAAATTTCTCTGTGTAGTCGAATTGGGTTCTATATATAATAAAGGTGAGTTCTTTGTAATTTTATTTCCGTCTGCAAAATTACAAAAAATAAATAAAAGAATAAAGTTTTTCCACAAAAAAAACGATTAGTTTTGGCATACTTTTTTCATATAAAAAATAATGAGAGACAGATGGCATTGTAATCAGGGCCTAATTGCAGTGTAATCAAGGCCTAATTGCAGTGTAATCAAGGCCTAATTGCAGTGTAATCGAGGCCTAATTGCAACACCCCTTGCAATACTTTGTAAATCTGATACTTAAAAATTTTAAAAAAAGCTTTTTCAAAGAAAATCGGCTTTGTGTTGGCGTGACAGTTATATGGCGTGCTGGGGTAAAAAAATATCAATGGGGTGGAAAATTGCACAATGGCATGAATTAACCGCCACACTGTCAGGGTGGCCGGGCTGCATTTTTCCTGTTATATTCTTGCGAATGTCGCAGAAAAACTGTAAATTTGCACAGGAATTGCAGCACCATTTTCCCAAGTGGTGCTGATAATATTGTGTAACTATTTCTTTCTCAAAAAGTTGTCTTCTTTTTGAGCAGGAGTTGTATGCTGATATGTTTGCAAAAGCTTAAAGTCCCGTCTGAAAGGCACTGATTTAAAGAGTCTGTGTTTTTTAGGCAACATAAAAAATAAATAAATGCATAGTTTTTTTGTACGTATACTGCTGTCCATAACGATTCTTGCGAGCTTGATGTCGCAGGTACCGTTAATATTAGAAATGGGTTACGATGTCTATTTCAAGGCCGTGTGGTTCGTGCCGTTCATCATTTTTTTATTTCACCACAGCAAGACGATGACCGAGCCTCCCATGATGTTCATGTATATAGCGGTAGGTACGATGACTGCATATTGTGCGATAATGGATGCAGTTTCCTTAGAAAAGTACCTGAATGTTGACATATACAATATGTGGATTAGTATGATGGTAGCCGCTACATCCTATTCTATATATAGACATTATGGAAGTGATGGTATGTTGCGTGACATAGCAGTGTGTTCTATAATAAGTTCGCTGGTTTTGTGTTATGTGCTTCAGACTCAATATTTTGTTGATTATGACTTGATGGATAGGGTTTTTGCATTTAATGCTAAGAATTCCATGGGACAGATATTGCTTAATTGTGCCATTGTAATTGTTCTGTTCCCGATTTCACGCATAATGTTATTCAGATTTGTGCAGTGGTTTACTATTGTTCCTATTGTAGTGATGCTGTTTATGCTGAAGTCAAGATCCACTCTTGTGGGTTTCTTTTTTGTGGTGTTTTATATGATTCTTCAAAGTAGGGATAAGCGTATAAGATGGCTGACATTGGCTGTGGTGCTTGCTTTTATTATATATTTGTTAAGCAATGCTGAAGCATTCAATACAATCGTATATGGTATTTTGATGGCTGGGCGTGATGTAAATGATGTGAATGAGGTTTCATCTGAACGCATACAGACCATCAGCGAAGCATTAGAAATAATTCCCGACAATATATTGTTTGGCGTTGGTAACAAATATGTTGATTGTATGCCTATTTCAATGATGCTTCAGTTTGGTTTCATTGGTTTTGTTATAGTTATTACATATATTGGCATATTATTCAGGAAAATAGTAAAATTAGACTTGAAGAATAATATACACCTTGCTACGTTTCTGATTTTCGTGGCTATGGTGCTTAATTCTCTGTTTGAAGCATGGCCACCTTTCGGCCCCGGAGTAAAGTGTTTTATGCTGTGGATGATGTTAGGCTTCTCACTTGCTCTTGAGAGCAAGCCTAACCGACAAGGAATTGCAAAACCACTGTATGAGTAAGACAGAAAGAGTAGCCCGTAATACAACATTCATGTTTATCAGAATGTTGATTACAACGGCAATCGGATTGTTTGCAATCAGGGAGGTGTTGCATATACTTGGTGTAGAGGATTATGGAATATATAATCTCGTCAGCACCATCGTTATAATGTTTGATTTCCTTCAGCAGGCTTTGAACAACGCTGTGTCGCGCCATATTGCGTATGATTTGGGAGCACAAGACATGGGAAGGTTGCAGCGCACTTTCTCAATGAGTTTTTACATGGAGGTGTTTCTTGCTCTGTTACTGGTTATAGGTTCAGAGATTGTTGGCGTATGGTTTATTGAAAACAGAATGAATATTGCTGAGGCGCGAAGACCAGACGCTTTGGTGGTTTTTCAGTTTGCACTCGTCGTAGTTGTGTTCAAGATTCTGAGAACTCCATATAACTCAACGATTATTGCCCATGAGAAAATGGGATTCTATGCTTACATGAGTATACTGGAGGCCTTGCTAAGTTTGGCAATGGTTTATCTGCTGCTGATAATCAGTTTTGACAAACTCATACTTTACAGCATACTGCAGGCTATGGTGTCTATAGTTGTTTTTGCAGTAATGGCGGGATATTGCAGAAACAAGTTCAATGAAGTGCGCCTGCAGAGAATATGGGATTATGAATTGCTAAAAAAACTTTCTGCTTTTTCTGGCTGGAGTACAATAGTAAACATTGTCGATATGGCAGTGACACAGGCCACGAGTATATTTTTTAATTTCTTTGGTGGCGTTGTTGCCAATGCATCTTTGGGAATTGCCAATCAGGTTAATTCAAGGATATGGACTTTTCTAAGCACGTTTACCAGCAGTTACTATCCTCAGGTTATAAAATCCTATGCCAAAAAGGATTTCACTTATTTCTACAACCTGCTGTTTTCTTCAAGTAAATTCTCGTTCCTTTTGTTGTTCGGATTCATATTTCCGGCAATGCTCAATATCGACAGCCTTCTTGGATTGTGGTTGGTAGACCCTCCAGAATATGCAGGAAGTTATGCTTATTTCATAGCACTGTTTTCTCTTTTTGATTCGTATTCTGCCCCTTTGTGGCAGGCTGTGTATGCAACGGGGAATCTAAAATGCCACCAGATTTTAATGAGCAGTATAAAGTTATTGAACATTCCATTGTCATATATTGCATTGAATTTAGGTGCTCCGTTGATTACGGTGTTGGTGATATATGCGTCATTGAACTTCTTTGGTTCAATGGTGAGAATTGTTTACATGAAATATCTGATAGGACTTGACATAAGGGACTATTTTATGAAAGTACTTCTTGTCATATCTCTTATGGTCGTTTTGTCTGTTCCATTGCCGTTGTTTGTAAGGTATAGTATGGGGTCTTCCGTTACCACGTTGTTTGTTACTACAATATTGTTTCTGACAATTTATTCTGCTGTGATTTATTTTTGGGGGATGTCGGGGCAAGAACGAGTGTTGTTTCATAGGTTTGTGAATCAGACTATAGTGAAGTTTAGACACAATAACTAATAGGCTCTACTGCATTTATGAATAGAAAAATCTCAATAATTATCCCGACGATGAACCGCCCGGAATCGTTGTGTCGCACCATAGGTTATTTGGAGAAATCATCAAATATCCCAGACGAAGTTATTGTAGTAGACCAGTCACAAGACAGGGACGTGGCAGAAAGGGTGAGGGATACTTGCCGTTGTACGAATCTTAATGTGATTTACAAATGGAATGATGAGCCTTCTTTAACGAAAGCGCGTAATACGGGATATTCGTTGGCAAAAGGCGATATCATTGTTTTCATGGATGATGACGTAGACGTAGATGTAGACACGTTGGAGAACGCGAAGAGACTATTTGCTGATGACAGTATAGCAATGGTGGGGGGCGTCAGCGGAAGTCTTAAACATGATATTAAGCTGTCGAGTGTTATTTTTGGTCGTACGTCTTTTCATCGCAGGAAAAAAGGGCATGTGACCAAGGCTGTATATGGGCGTTTTCCATTATGCACCGAAGAATATACAGAGTCTGAGTGGGCGATGGGATTTTTGTTCTGTGTCAGAAAAGAATTGATGGACAGGTGGGAAATCCGTTTTGACGAGACGCTTAGATACTACGCCTATGCAGAAGACTTGGATTTTTCCTACAGGTATTACAAATGTGCTCATAAGGAAAACCTTCGCTGTTTGATAAGCAGTCTGCTCCACGTTAAGCACAATGTTTCTACAGAATACCGCACACCAGCCCGACGACATGTTTTCATGCATTCCGTACACCGCTGGTATCTTAGTAAGAAACTTTTCAACAGTTTCATTTCACAGTTAATGGTGTTCTGGGCTGATATGGGATATATGGCATTTAGATTCATCAGAAAGGAATCGGTGCGTGATAACTGGGATGCTATTAAATTTTGCATTAGATATAGGAAGGATATCATTAACGGCAACTTACACTATCTGGATTACATGCAATGAGATTGTTGTAGACAGACTGTATATAAACTTTATCTATAATAAGAAGAATGAAAAGGATTGAAAGCTCCGACGAATTAAAAAGTATACAGTTAGATATACTGTTGGATTTTCATGATTTCTGTATGGAGAATGACATCAATTATTCTTTGGCGGCAGGCACTCTGATTGGAGCCGTTCGTCATAAGGGTTTTATTCCTTGGGATGATGACATTGATGTATATTTGCTTAGAGAGGACTATAATAAGTTTATTGATATTTTTCCTGCGAATTATAAGGGGCGTTATGATTTCGTTTCATTGGAACGGGATAAGGATTGGCATCGTGCGTATGGGAAGCTTTATGACAACAGAACAATCATGCACGAACCTTACAGTGACATCTATGCAGATTTAGGAGTCGGTATTGATGTCTTCCCTGTCGACGATGTGCCCGATGAATTATCAGAATGGAAAAAATATGAGACGACACGCAGGTTCCTCAGAGATGTCAAGAACATCAAAAGCATGACATTTTCTTCACGGCGTAGTTTCATAAAAAATGCAATTATATTTCTGGGACATATCATAATGTCTCCTTTTTCTCAAACCTGGCTCACAAAGAAAATCGACGAATACAGCCAGAAACACAATGGTAAAGGATTCTCGCACGTGTATGAGAATTGTCTCGGTGCTTATAACACGAATTCCGCATGGTTAAAGAAGGACATAATCGACGTAATCGACGTTTCCTTTGAAGGACACACCGTGAAAATCATGAAAGGGTATGATGATTATCTCACATGTATTTACGGAGACTACATGCAGCTTCCGCCTGAGGATAAAAGAGTGACGCACCACTGTTTCTCTGCTTATTGGAAATGACGACCACATTAGAATATAGAAACAAGATAACGTATTTATCGTTCATCATGGCTTTACTCATCATAGTAAGGCATAGTGTGGGGCTGGATATTTATCAAGAACACATAACCGGCGGGCTATATTACATAGAGTTTTTTACAAGTCATTTCACTGATGTAATCGTACCTGTGTTTTTTGCAATTAGCGGTTATCTTTTCTTTCAGAATTTCGATTATACAAAATTAAAAGGCAAATGGTATACAAGAAGCAGGAGTTTACTGGTACCGTTTATTATATGGAACCTCATAGGCTTTATGTTCACATGGACACTTTACCAAATACCTCAAATAAGAAATTCAATAAACAAGCCTCTGCCAGACTACGATGTCGTAACATGGTTCATTGATGTTTTTATTAAAACTCAGTATAATATCACATGGTTTATACGTAATCTGATTGTCTATGTAATTGTTACTCCTTTATTTTACATTGTACTAAAGTCCAAATGGAGTGGTGCATTTCTATTGACTGCCGCCATAGTGACAAGCTACATTATCAGTAACGACTACATAACATACTCATCCCCCTGGCTGTTAGGAGCCTATGTCGGTATACATTTCAAGGATTACTGTAAAAAATGTTACGACAAGAGATTGCTAACTGTATGCGCATGTTTGTTGTTATGTTCCTTTATTATAGAATGTATGAGTGGATGCTCGTGCACGGAGGATATTATTTTATTGAGACTGATACAGATACCCTTGATTTGGATTTCGGCAGACATCCTTGCGATAAATAAGGAACCTAGTTGGTGGATGAGAATTTCCTTCTTCATTTACTGTTCGCACCACATGATATTAGAGTCTGTAGAGAAGATATTTCTGATATTACTGGGCAAGAACTATACAGGAGCCTTGCTCGATTTCATATTCGCCCCAATGATAACATTGCTAATCATTCTGTGTTTGGCTGCGATTCTGCGACGCATTCATCCTGTATGGGCTGTCTTATGTGGAGGAAGAACATAAATTCCACATTTTACACACTAACCAAGTTCTGACAACGTACAACCAATGAAAGTAGCATTCTTAACTAATTATTATAATCACCACCAGAAGTTTCTGGCTGATGAGATGTATAAGTTGTTTGGTGATGGGAACTATTATTTTGTTGAAACTATAGATGTGCCTGAGTTTCGCAGGAAAATGGGGTATGGATATCAGGAAGTACCCTCATACGTACTCAAATATAATGATAAAACGAAAGGCAGGATAGATGGTATTATAAATGAGTTTGATGTAGTGATATATAATTCCAGTGCGCCGCTTTCATTGGTAAAGAAACGCTATGTTGATGGGAAATTGATTTTTTGTTATAGTGAAAGACGTTACAAGACTATTAGTAGATACTTGAAATTTCCCATCTATCAATATATATCGCACTATATAAACAAAGGATATATGCTTTGTGCTGGCGCATTCGTGGCAAGGGACTACGTTTTGTCTGGTTTGCACATTGATAAATGTTTCAAATGGGGCTATTTCCCCGATGTGAAGCATTATGAAGATGTTGACTCTCTAATTGCATCAAAGAATGACAATAAGGATTCTTCCTCGTGTATATCTATACTATGGGTTGGACGGCTTATAGAATGGAAACATCCAGAAACAACTGTCTATATAGCAAAGAAACTAAAAGGGGACGGCATAAACTTCAATATCAGTATTATTGGAATCGGGTCTAAAGAAAAAAGTCTCAAACAAGCAATTGAAAAAGAGGGACTGGATGATTGTATTTGTTTGTTGGGCAGTTTGCCTCCAGTTACCGTTAGGGCGTACATGGAAAAGGCAGACATTTTCCTGTTTACATCCAATCGTCAAGAGGGATGGGGCGCAGTATTAAATGAAAGTATGAACAGTGCTTGTGCCGTGGTGGCAAGTGATGCCATTGGATCCGTTCCATATTTAATAGATGACGGGAAGAATGGATTGATATACAAAAGCGGTGACAATGATGATTTGTACAATTGTATAAAGTCTTTGATTCAGGACAGAGACCGCAGATGTATGATACAGAAAAATGCCTATAAAACTATGGCAGAGACATGGAACGCCAAGGTAGCAGCAAGTAATTTCCTTTCTTTGGTAAACACCATTAGAAATGGAGGAGAGAATATGATAACCGAAGGTCCTTGCAGTCAGGTATAATATTAAAAGAAGAGAGATGCAGCAGAACGACAATAGCAATAACATAGAACGCACGAAGGGTTCCACCACTCTGCATCGCCTCATACTGCTATGGCGAGCTATGGATTTGGCAGTGGCGGAGGAGATTTAATAAACATGTAAAGGAAATATATTATAATGCCGAAACTACTTCAGATAAATGTCAGTGCCAACTGGGGCTCGCATGGCAGGATTGCTGAGCAGATAGGGCTACTTGCGATGCAACGTGGCTGGGAAGTGTTTATGGCATACGGCAGACAGAATGGCGGCTCTGCATTGAATACTATCCACATAGGAGGTAAGGGCAGTGTGGCATGGCATGGTGTGGAATCCCTGCTGCTTGACAACCAAGGATTGGCATCAAGGATTGATACGAAGATGCTTGTGCGGCAGATAAAAGAAATCCAGCCCGACATCATTCACCTGCACAACATACATGGGTATTACTTGAATTACAAGATACTGTTTGAGTTTCTCAAGGAGTACGGCAAACCGGTGGTGTGGACGCTACATGACTGCTGGGCATTTACAGGACACTGTACACATTTCGAGTATGATGGCTGTTTCAAATGGAAAGAGCAGTGCCATGACTGTGTGAACCGTAAAGCATATCCCAAAAGTTTGTTTTTTGACCGTAGCAGAAGAAACTTTGAACTGAAGAAAAAACTGTTTTCTTCGTTACCCAACCTGACTATTGTACCAGTGTCTGAGTGGCTCGACAGATATGTTAAGCAGTCTTTCCTTGGCAATGCAAACACAGTGGTAATTCACAATGGTATTGATGTTGATGTTTTTTCACCGCAGCAGCATATTTTACGAAAGGGATATAACATACTTGGAGTGGCAAGCAACTGGAAAATGCTCAAGGGACTTCCTGACTTCATAAGATTAAGAGAGTTGCTGCCTGCAGATTATAACATAACACTTGTAGGACTGACACAGAAGGAAATTAACGCATTGCCTGACGGGATAACGGGTATATGTCGTACAAACAATATAGGGGAGTTGGTTAATGTGTACTGCAATGCTGACGTGCTTGTAAATCCTACATACGAAGACAACTACCCCACAATAAACCTTGAAGCGCAGGCCTGTGGAACACCGGTTGTCACCTATCGTACGGGTGGCAGTGCAGAATCCATAACAGACAAGACAGGCATTGTCGTTGAGTGTGGCAACATAGAAAAAATTGCTGATGCAGTTAGGAACATTTGCAACGGGTCGACGATGATTACACGAGAAGAATGTCGCCGTCATGCAGAGCAGACGCATGACTGGCAAAATTGCTTCAAGAAATATATCGACCTATACAATAAATTGATTAGCCAATGACTGACATGACCGTCATAATCCTCACGAAGAATGAGGAGACTAACATAAAACGCTGCATACGCTCCGTTGAGGGGTGGGTGAAGCGCATTGTGGTGGTCGACAGCGGTTCAACAGACCATACTGTTGAGATTGCACGTGGTCTTGGCGTTGAGGTCGTCATTCATGAGCCGTTTGTGGATTACGGTCGTCAGTTTAACTGGGCTATTGACAACACTGGCATAAGAACAACGTGGGTATTTCGACTGGATGCCGACGAGGTTGTTACGCCAGAACTGCGCACAGAACTTGAGGGTTTACTCGCTAAGCACCACGACGACGATGTTTCGGGATTCATGATGCGCTACAAGGTTGAGTTCCTTGGCCGCTACCTGAAGTATGGCGGTTTTTATCCTTTCCAGAAAATCACGATATTCAAGTATGGAAAAGGCAGGTTTGAAGAGCGTGCCATGGGTGAGCATATCGTGCTCGCTGAAGGACGATGCGTTAATCTCAGGAATGATGCCATACACCATACGCTGAAGACGCTGGATTCTTATATCGACAAACACAACTGGTATGCCGCTCGCGAGGTGCAGGATTATTTCGACAGACGCTCTGGACGCGAGAATGCTATTCTTGACGGTCAGCCGGAGAAAGCAAAGAAACTGCGTGACGGACTATATTACCGTCTGCCGATGTTTCTGCGTGCAAAACTCTTTTTTTGGTATAGATATTACCTTAGGCTCGGTTTCCTTGACGGGACACCAGGCTATATTTTTGCCTTTATGCAGGCATACTGGTACAGAACGCTGGTTGATGCGAAGATATATGAGTACAACCAGAACAACAATAGCAAGTGATGCGTAATACTTCTACACAAGACACCCTACTTTGTCTCATCAGCCATGCCATTGGCTATCCAAAGCCTTTGCCTGATGATATATATGATGTGGACTGGGATAAGGTGATAAGAGATGCTGCACGCAATGGTGTTGCGCAGCTGGCATTCAGTGGCTACGTTAAGAGCGGACTTAATAATGACCCCGACTGCAAGCTGAACAGCAGGGAGATGCGGCGGTTGAAACTTACGTGGATGGGACTGGAGATTCCCCAGCGTAAGAAGTATCAGCAACAGTTGGCTGTGCTGACCAAACTCACGAAGTTTTACGAGAAGCATGGCATTGAGGTGCAGGTGCTGAAGGGCTATCCTCTTTCGTTGTGCTATCCCGATCCGGAATTGCGCACCGCAAGCGACATCGACATATACTGCGGCAAGGACTATAAACGCTCAAACGAACTGATTGAGCAGACGGGCATTAAGATTGACTATAGCGAGCATAAGCACTCGACGTTTATGATAGACGGCTTGCCAGTAGAGAACCACCATTCCTTCCTCAATGTTCACGGCCATAAATCATCGGCAGAAATAGAACGGGAACTTGAAGAGCATCTTCCGTGGGATGAGGCTCATACGTTGCTTTACTTGTTGCGACATTCTGCCGAGAATTTCACCGCTTCGCAGGCCACGCTCCGTCAGGTGATAGACTGCGGTTTGTTTGCAAGCAAGCATAGCAGCAAGATAGACTGGCAATGGTTGACAGACATTATGGAGCGCACGGGCATGCGTGCCTACTTTGATGTTGTCAGTGCTATATGCGTAGAGAATCTTGGCTTTGACATTTCGCTCTTCCCTGAGTACTGCATAGCTCCCGATATGCTGCAGCGCAGTCTGAACGATATCATCACGCCTGAATTCTCTGACGAGCATCCGGCAAATATCTTCAGTGAGATGTGCTATAAGCTCCGCCGCTGGCGCTCCAACACATGGAAGCACCGAATAGTGTATGCCAAAGAGACCCTTGCAGGCACGTTCCTCACCCAACTGTGGAGTCACTTGCTCAAACCTTCGTCAATAGCCTTCGGAATGAAATGAAGATTTCCATTGTCACTGCTACATATAACAGCGCACGGACGCTCAGCGACACGCTTGACAGCATTCTTCGCCAGACTCATCACGACTATGAGGTTGTGATTCAAGATGGTATGTCGACCGACGACACGTTGCGCATAGCACGTGAGTATGAACCCCGCTTCAACGGACGCATGTGTATCTATTCCGAAAAGGACAGCGGACTGTATGATGCCATGAACCGCGGCATAGCCCATGCCACTGGCGAGGTGGTGGGTATATTGAACAGCGACGATTTCTATGCTGATGACCATGTGCTTGAGTGGATAAGTGAAGCCTTTGAACAGGGTGGTATTGACTGCACTTTCGCCGATTTGGTATACGTACGTGCCGCTGATACTACACAGGTGGTGCGCCACTGGCAAGGCAGTCCATATACTCAGGGGGCGTTCAGCCGTGGATGGCATCCGGCCCATCCCACGTTCTACGTGAAGCGTGAACTGCTCGTGCGCTACGGTGCATTCGATACATCGTTTGCCGTGTCAGCCGACTTTGAACTGATGCTCAGGTTAATAGAGAAGCATCAACTGCGCAGCCGTTACCTGCCACACTGTCTGGTGCGTATGCGTGAGGGGGGTGAGAGCAACGGTACGCTGCACAATGTCATACGCGGCAACCGAAACATCATGCGTGCCTTCCGCAAGAATAGCGTGCCGGTAAGTTGTCTGTATCCCGTCAGGCGGCTGTTGCCGAAGATTGCCGAGCGTATTAAGAGTTATCTGTTTAATTGATATGAACTATATTCTTATTATAACATCACTGGCCTTTTCCATTGCCGTCGCGCTGAGCATCTACATACTGCCGCGCATGATGGTGGTGAGCGTCAAGAACCAATGGGACCGCAAGGGCGACGACCTCTCGCGCGACGGAGTGCGTGTGTATCAGATTGCCGGTCTGTCCATCCTGCCCATCATTCTGCTTTCGTTGTGCTCGTCGCTGCTCATACCCATGGTCTTGCCGTGGGCAATGCTGGCCAAGGCGTGCATGTCGATGGTGCCGCGTATGTTTTCGCTCATCACAGGCACCCTTATCCTTTATCTTGTTGGATTGAAATATGACATCCACGGGGCCTCGTCGGGCATACGCACTGTGGCTATATTCCTTGCTTCATGCGTGTTTGCCGTGTCGGATATGGCACTGACGGACCTGCACGGATTCTTCGGACTGCATGCCATACCCATGTGGGTTGCAGCACCCCTTACCGTGTTGGTGGCATTCGTTATTATTTCATCGTTTCGCTTGCTCGACGGTTTCGACAGTCTTGTCAGTGCCGTGGGTATTATTATGCTGCTGTGTTTCGTTCCAATTCTTGTGAGGTCGCAGCGTATCACGCCTATGCTCATTACAGCCTCCGTACTGGGCGTCATCACGCCATATTGGGTCATTAAAACCTTCTGGAAACGATGGGAACACTGCTCTATGGGCAATTCCGGCAGTTATATCCTTGGTTTCTTCGTGACTTACGTGTTCATTGTCATCTGTCGCGGTTCTGGGCGTGAATATGTTAATGGTGCCATGCCGGTTGCAGTGGCAGTCATGCTGCTTCCAGTGCTTGAGATAGTGCGCGTGATGGGCAGCCGTCTGCGCGATGGTCGTGAGGTATTCACCCAAGACCGCAACCAGATAAACAGCAAACTCTACCGCACAGGCATAACGCGCTATGGTGTGGCAGCGGCTATCGTCTTTATTCCGATTATCTTCGCTGCAGTGGCATGGTTCATGTCTTGTAATGGTGCGTCGCCCACCTTGTGCTTTGTAGTGGCGGTGCTGATGTGGATACTGATGCACTGGGTAATCAATTGGCGCATAGCTGCATACGAAACGCACACTCATCGTCAGGCATGGCGCAAGGAGTATGGCGAGGAGGCATGGAATGCAGCAGTGCCAGTGGAGAAGATGGAAGAGAAGATACGTGTCTTCGGCACCATGGGTTTGCCGTCCAATATGGTAGAGAAGGATGTCACCGCCTTTATTCCCGACGGCATGACCGCTTTGGAACGCGGCATGAAACGCTTCATCGACATGATGATTGCCGCAGCCTGCATAGTGGTGTTCTCGCCGCTCTTCCTGCTAAGTTACATACTGATTAAACTCGATGATGGTGGACCGGCTATCTATGTGCAGGAGCGTATAGGACGTTTCGGACGTCCGTTCCGTATTTACAAATACCGCAGCATGCGCCTTGATGCTGAGGCCATGGGACCGCAACTGAGCCATAAGGGCGGCGATGATGATCCGCGTCTTACGCGCATAGGACGTTTCCTGCGTCGTCATCATCTCGACGAACTGCCGCAACTGTGGAATGTATTGTGCGGCGACATGGCTTTTGTGGGCTATCGTCCTGAGCGCAAGCATTTCATTGACCAGATAATGCAGCACGACCCGCGCTATGCCTTCCTCTATCAGATACGTCCAGGCGTTACCAGTTATGCCACACTCTATAACGGCTATACCGACACGATGGAGAAGATGTTGCGACGACTTGAACTCGACCTCTATTACCTTGGTCATCGTTCTTTCTGGTTTGATGTGAAAGTTCTCGCATTGACATTCGGTAGTATAATTTTCGGAAAGAAGTTCTGATAATCAATATGTTACAAGGGGTGTTGTAATTAGGGCCCAATTACCCCCTAATCAGGCCCAAATTACCATGCAATCAGCACCTGATTACACTGTAATCAGGTGCTGATTGCATTATAGGTGTTTAAGCCCTCTTTTATGCGATTTTTTTCTTGTTATCAGACAAGCTGAAAAGCCCACCACGAAGATGGTCATCGTGCCGAGCACTATGGCAAGATATTCGTGAAGTCCGGGGTCGGGCAGTCCAATCCACTGCCATGCCGAAATCCACGCTATCACGACGAAGCCGCACAGTACGCCGAGTGCTGCATGCACATTCTTGACTCTGTGCGACATATATCCCAGAAGGAACAAGCCCAGCATTCCGCCAGAGAAGACACTCGACAGTTTCCACCACGCATCCAGAATGCTGTCCACGTTGACCAGTGCCAGTGCCACTATGCTGCCTAGCACGCCCACGGCGAGCGACGCTGCCTTTAGCATCAGTACGTCCGACGTGTGTCTGTGCCCGTAACGTTTCACCTCTTCGTATATCACCGTGGCACACGACGTAACACTCGTTGCCACGGTGCTCATGCCGGCTGCAAACACCGATGCGATGAGCAGTCCGGTCAGTCCTGTTGGCAGGGCGTGTACTATGAAGTATGGAAACACATAGTCTGTCTTGCCGGCCGCTTCAAATGCCGTGACCTGAGCATCGGGGTGTACTCGGTAGTAACTGTACAGGCATGTACCGATTAGGAAGAATAATGCCGATACGGGTATGTAGAGCCAGCCACCGAACAATGCCGCATGGCGCGCCTCTTTTTCTGTCTTGGCAGTGTGGTAACGCTGCACGTAGTTCTGGTCTATGCCGTAGTTCTGCAGGTTGATGAACACACCATATATCAGGCACACCCAGAAGGTGCAGCTGCCGAGGTCAAGCATGTCAAACGAACCGAGCGAGAATTTGTTGCCGCCTGTGCTGGTGGTGGCCTCCCATGCTATGGCCAGTGCCTGTGCAGGGCCTCCGGGCATGGAACATAGCAGCACGGCAAGGCACACCACCGCTCCGCCTATCAAGATAAAACCCTGTATGGCCTCAGTCCATATCACCGCTTTCATGCCGCCAAGCATGGAATAGAATACGATGGCGGCCGACGTGACCACAATGACCGTGCGCAAATCCCATCCCATCAGCACATTCATAGGCATGGCGAGCAGGAAGAGAATGGAACCCATGCGTGCCACCTGCGTGAGCAGATAGCACACTGTGGCATACACCCTTGCCCAACGGCCGAAGCGTTCCTCAAGAAAAGCGTAGGCCGACATCGACGTGTGGGAACGGTAGAACGGTACAAACCACCGTGCAGCAATCCCGCAGGCTATGGGTATGCTCAGGCCGAAAACAAATGGGTTCCAGTCTGCGGCATACGACTTGCCAGGGTTGCCCAGATAACTGATGCTCGACACGTAGGTGGAGAAAATGCTCATGCCCACCACCCAGCCGGGTATGCTGCGGCCAGCGTTGGTAAATTCATTGGCACTCGTGTCCCTGCGGTAGAACAGGCTCCCCATCACCACTATGCCTGCGGTGAACAAAATAAATACGATGAAATCTATCCAGTTCATAATCTTTTTTTCTCGTCAATGCGCATTGCGGTTGCAAAGGTAGCGGTTTTATTTCATATCACCATGTTTTTTCAGAATATTTAGCAATAACGCATTGAAAAATGTTCCATTGGCATGAAGCTTGGTTTGATAAATGATATGATATGTTTTACATAAAGACAAAAAAGAAAGTGGAGATATTTTGTAGGTTCGGAAAAAAAGTGTAACTTTGCACCTTGTATCAACAAAAACAAATGCATAATGAATAAACCTTACATACGCAGGGCACTGTGCTCTGCATTGCTTGTCTTTATTGCGGTAACTACTCATGCACAGTTGCGCATCAACTTGGGCGATGACTCACCGATACGAAAACTGTCGATTGCTGAGATGGCTATCAGTAACCTGTACGTTGACAGCGTGGATGAGAAAAAACTTGTAGAAGATGCTATTCGCGGTATGCTCGAGAAACTTGATCCTCATTCCAGTTACTCCACGCCGCGCGAGGTGCAGCAACTCAATGAGCCGCTCGTAGGAAACTTCGAGGGCATCGGCGTGCAGTTCAATATGCTTGAGGACACGCTGCTCGTTGTTCAGACCATCAACGACGGCCCGTCGGAAAAGGTGGGTATACTTGCTGGCGACCGCATTGTCACGGTCAACGATACAGCTATTGCCGGCGTTAATATGTCGAAGGAAGAGATAATGCGTAGGTTGCGCGGTCCTAAAGGTACCAAGGTGCGCGTGGGAGTAAAACGTAGCGGCATCAGCGAATTGGTTTACTTCACCATCATACGCGACAAGATACCAGTAAATACCGTGGATGCATCATACCTGATACGTCCAGGTGTCGGCTATGTACGCCTTTCGTCGTTTGGAGTTACCACTCACGATGAACTGCTCGAATGCTTCAACAAATTGCGCAGCCAAGGTATGCGCGACCTGATTCTCGACCTGCAGGACAACGGCGGCGGCTTCCTTCAGGCAGCAGCCGACGTGCTTAATGAGTTCCTTGAAAATGGCGATTTGCTCGTCTATACTGAAGGACGCTCCATACCGCGTCAGGAGTTCCGTGCACAGGGCAACGGCACTTTCCGCCAAGGCCGCGTGATAGTACTCGTGAATGAATATTCTGCTTCGGCAGCAGAGATTGTTTCGGGCGCACTGCAAGACCAAGACCGAGGCATCGTAGTAGGGCGACGTACGTTCGGCAAGGGATTGGTGCAACGCCCCGTTGACCTGCCCGACGGCTCAATGATACGGCTTACCGTTGCTCACTACTACACACCGTCAGGCCGCTGCATACAGAAACCTTACGTGAAGGGCGACATGAAGGGCTACTATAGTGATATAGAGGAACGATACAAGCATGGTGAGTTTACAAATGCCGACAGCATACACTTTGCCGACTCTCTGAAATACTATACTCTGAAGAAACACCGCACTGTCTATGGCGGCGGTGGTATCATGCCTGACTTCTTCATTCCGCTCGACACTACACGCTATACTCACTATCACCGTGAACTTTCAGCCAAGAGCGTGATAATCAATGCCAACCTGCGCTTTGCCGAGAAGAACCGCAAGGAACTGCATCGCATCTATGGCAAGGAGGCCGACCCAGTGGACAAGGTGGGCAACCCCGTCAGCGGTAAAGGATTTGCAGCATTTGCCAGAGATTACACGGTGCCTCAGTCGCTGCTTGACGAGATATATGCCGAGGGCAAGAAGCAGGGCATAAATCCGAAGGATGATGAGGAGATGGCGCAGACTACGCGCGAGTTAACCCTGCAACTTAAAGCATTGATAGCGCGCGACCTCTGGACGATGAGTGAGTATTTCCGCGTTACCAACGAACGTAACGATGCCGTAAGGTGTGCGCTTGAGCAGTTGAAGTGATTTCTATTCTGCGGATTGACGGTCTGCTGCAGGTTAAAGAGTGTTCGGAACTGTATAAATTATATAAATGATACACATGTGGATTTTATATAATTTATTCATAAAGAACCATAATATTATTAAGGAGTATTGTGCGGAAGCGTAGAATTGCGTAATTTTGCGTTCGTGAACAATATTTGCGGAATATGGAACAAACATTTGAGACTGCTCGGCTCAGTCGTGCTGCTATATGTGTGCAGCAGTCTTGATGCTCAGCGGCGCATAGTGGTCGTTGACATGGAGACAGGGGTTCCCGTGCGTAATGTCGTCGTGCAATATGGCAAAGGCTCTGAGTGTGTTACGATTTGGGATGGCTCAGTGTTGCTTGATACTCTCGTTGATGGATTTCGTGACGGGAAAATCATTATGCGCCGCTCCGGCTACATGACCCGTACACTGGTATACGAAGAACTAACCGATACGATAGACTTGCTTCCTTCATTCAATGCGTTGGGTGAGGTTGTGATTTATGGAAAAAAAAGGGAACAGCAGTTTCAGTGGTCATTGCCAAAATCTTATGGTGAGTCACGTTCAATGCCGTTAGACCCAGCGTTGAGGGTGAATACAGATATTCTCGGAGCAATAGACAAACTTTTAAGCTATAAACGACGTAAGCGTCTGGAGGAAACAAAAAAACGTATGGCAGAATACTGAGAGAAAAAAAGTTGATATTTGCCAAGTAAAGATAGTAAAAATGCACAGAATATATGAAAATGTGCATGACAAGGTGCTTTTTTTGCAAAAATATTTGGTAGTTACAAAGAAAAGGAGTAATTTTGCAGTCGAATTTTTGCCAGTGGTGTTGTAGTCCACGGCATAAAAGTGTAAAGAATAGACAATTAACAATTTAATTAAACATTTTAAAATCATGTCTGAAATTAACGGAAAAGTAGTAGAGATTATTGCTGACAAGCTGGGTGTTGACGCAGCAGAGGTAAAGGCAGAGTCAAGCTTCACTAACGACCTCGGTGCCGACTCTCTTGACACTGTAGAGCTCATCATGGAGCTGGAGAAGGAATTCAATGTAACGATTCCTGACTCAGATGCTGAGAAAATCCAGACAGTAGGCGACGCTATTGCTTACATTGAGAACGCAAGCAAGTAATCAGGTCGGAAGACAGAGGAAAAAGGCTTGCTCATGCGTCTCATCGCATGATACACACTATGGGGTGATGGCTGGTAGCGACAATATGTTGTTCGCCCTGCCATCATCTCTTTGTTTTTTAATAGAAGAATTATCTGTATAGCTGTAAGAAAACCACAACATATTTATGGAATTGAAAAGAGTAGTAGTGACAGGCATCGGCGCGATTACGCCGCTGGGCAACACGGCTGAGGAAACATGGAAGAACATGCTCGCCGGCGTTAGCGGTTGTGACACCATCAAGCAGATGGATGCCTCACGGTATAAGACGCAGATAGCGTGCGAGGTTAAGGATTTTAACCCCGAGCAGTGGATTGACCGCAAGGAAGCGCGTAAGATGGACAAGTTCTGCCAGATGGCAGTGGCTGGTGCCGACATGGCTATCAAGGACTCCGGCATGGATCTGGAGAAAATAGACAAAGACCGCGTGGGAGTTGTCTATGGTGTAGGCATTGGTGGACTGAAAACCATGCAGGACGAGATAGAATACTATGCGGAGCATAAGGACACCCCTAAGTTCGGCCCGTTCTTCATACCTAAGATGATTGGCGACATAGCACCCGGACAGATTTCCATACGCTATGGATTCCACGGACCAAACTATGCTACCACGAGTGCATGTGCTTCGTCGTCGAATGCGCTGGCAGATGCCTTCAACCTCATTCGCTTGGGTAAGGCGGAGGTTATGGTGACGGGTGGCTCTGAGGCCGTCATCACCGATCCAGGCCTCGGCGGTTTCTGCTCTATGCACGCATTGTCTACACGTAACGACGAGCCGCAGAAGGCCAGCCGTCCGTTCTCTGGCAGCCGCGATGGCTTCGTGATGGGTGAGGGTAGTGCCTGCCTCATACTGGAGGAACTGGAACATGCCAAGGCGCGTGGTGCACGCATCTACTGTGAGATGGTGGGCGCGGGCATGAGTGCCGATGCACATCATATAACAGCTTCACACCCAGAAGGACTTGGTGCCATTCTCGTGATGAAAGAGGCTCTGAAGGATGCTGAGATGCAGCCCGAGGATATTGATTATATTAACGTACATGGTACGTCGACGCCGGTGGGCGATATCTCTGAGGCAAAGGCCATCAAGGCTCTCTTCGGCGACTGGGCGTACAAACTCAACATCTCCTCTACGAAGTCGATGACTGGACACCTGCTTGGTGCTGCCGGTGCACTTGAGGCTATGGCATGCGTCAAGGCCGTGCAGGAGGATATCGTGCCGCCTACCATCAACCATGAGGAGGGCGATGAAGATCCTGAGATAGACTACAAGATGAATTTCACCTTCAATAAGGCACAGAAGCGTGAGGTGCGCGCCGCTCTGAGTAATACGTTTGGTTTCGGAGGCCACAACGCCTGCGTTATATTCAAGAAGTATGCTGAATAATTTAATAGACAGAATACGGCTCCCGTTCCGTAAGGACAAGGAACTGTATTCTGCCCTTTTTGATATACTGGGGTTCTATCCGCGAAAGATTACGTATTACAAGGTTGCGCTGATGCACAAGAGTCTGGGACACCGTGCTACGGCTGAAGAACTGCGTGTACTTGAGGGGAAAAAGAAGGATAAGGGAAGAAAGGATGACAAGTATACCCGTAAGGGACGTCGCAATGAACGTAAGGGACGTCTTGGCAAACCGCTTAACAATGAGCGGTTGGAGTTCCTTGGCGATGCCATACTTGATGCTGTAGTAGGCGATGTTGTATATCAGCGTTTTCCCGGTAAGCCTGAGGGATTTCTGACCAATGCGCGTTCTAAGATGGTGCAGCGTGAGACGCTCGGCCGCTTGGCCAAGGAAATGAGAATATCCGAACTTATCATGGCAAGTGGACGTTCGGCCTCACACAACAGCTACATGGGTGGCAATGCCTTTGAGGCTCTTGTGGGGGCAATATATCTTGACCGTGGCTATGAGGCTTGCCAGCAGTTCTGGATGAATCGCGTGATGGGTAAGTACCTTAACACCGACAAGGTGGCTTATAAGGAGGTGAACTTCAAGTCGAAGATTTTGGAGTGGGCACAGAAGAACCGCATAAATATTGACTTCCGCCTTGAAGAACAGTCGCAGGATAAAAACGGCTCGCCGACGTTTGCCTATACCGTAGTGCTTGAGGGCGTGGACGGCTGCTCGTCAGAGGGTTTCTCGAAGAAGGAAAGCCAGCAGCGCGCCAGCGAGGATACGTTGAAGAGACTGCGTAACGATGCAAAATTCCTTGATGCTGTGTTTGCGGCTAAGTCTGAGCGCACTAAGATGGAGGAACAGCCCGTAAGCGTTGCGCCTGACGTGGAGCGTTCGGTGGTTGACGATATTGTTGTAACTTCTGTTAAGCCTGATGAAACAGACGTGCTGACTAAGGAGAAGGTGACAGAGATAGAACAGGACATAGACAGCATGAGCCTTGATGATGTAAAAGCAGAGAAATCGCGCGAGGATATCATAGCCGAGGCCGAGGCTGCTGCGTATGAAGGTTGACGGGATTTCCTGTTAGAAACAAAGATAAAAGCAAGGAATGCACCATGAGATAGGGTGTTTCCTTGCATTTTTGCACTCTAAACAATTTCTTAATGACTATGAGTATTATAAGAAAATCATTATATTTTCTGACCTTTGCGGTGCTTGCTGTTGCATGCGGCAGCAAACAGCAGGTCGGAACGACTGACGATGAGCCTATATTGGCAGGACCGGTGTTTAACGAAGATTCTGCCTGGGCTTTCTGTGCAGAGCAGTGTGCTTTTGGTCCACGCACTATGAATAGCGTGGCACATGACAGTTGTGGTGAATGGATAAAAGAAAAGTTTCAACAGTACGGGCTTAGCGTTATTGTGCAAAAGGCTGACTTGCGCGGATGGGACGGCACTACGTTGCGCTCTGCCAATATAATAGCATCGCTTAATCCAGAGTCAAAGCGACGTGTTCTGCTGTGTGCACATTGGGATTGTCGTCCGTGGGCAGACAACGACCCTGATTCCGCAAACTGGCATAAGCCCGTGATGGCTGCAAATGATGCTGCGTCTGGTGTGGCGGTGATGATAGAACTGGCACGTGTCATTAAGGCTGACACCATGCAGTTGCCTTATGGCATAGATTTCGTTTGCTTCGATGCCGAGGATTACGGTACGCCGCAGTGGTCGGGCGTGGAGGATGAAGCTTCATGGGCTCTTGGCGCGCAGTATTTTGCAAAACATCTGCCTGCAGCTTACGATGGCGGCGTGTTGCTTGACATGGTAGGCGGACAAGGTGCACACTTCTATCAGGAAGGTTTCTCAATGCTTTATGCAAAGCAGATTGTAAGCGATGTCTGGCTGGCTGCTGCTGATGCCGGTTATGGTTCTTTCTTCCTTGCCCAACAGGGCGGCAGAATTACTGATGACCACAAACCGCTTAATGATGCAGGTATTCCTACTATTGATATTATACCTTATTATCCGGACTGTGAGCAGAGTTGCTTCGGCCCTACATGGCATACCGTCAGCGATGATATGAACCACCTGGATAAAGCAACCCTCAAGGCCGTGGGACAGACAATGATACAATATCTCTATACACGATGACCGAACAAACTGCCATTCTAGTCCTTTCAATGCTTGCAGGAGGCAGACTGGGTTATGCAGATGCCAAACGCTTGTATGAGGTGGCAGGTTCTGCGCTTGCCATCGTTGAGAATAGGAATGATATTCGTAGCATAGTGCCTGATGCCAGTGACCGTCTGTGTGAAATTCTTTCTGTTGACATAAGTAGTGTTGTTGCACGTGCAGAGGAAGAGCAGCGGTGGGCTGCTGAGAATAGCGTAGGTGTCATACCCATTAGCAGTAACTCATATCCTGAACGACTTCGTCATTGCCCTGATGCTCCGCTTGTCATATATGTGCGTGGCACTGCCAGCTTGAATCCTTCCTGTGCGCTTGCTATCGTAGGTACACGTAAGTGTACCGCATACGGACGTGATGTCATAGATGCCATCATTGGCGATTTGAAGAAAGTATGTCCGTCAGTGCAGATAATCAGTGGATTGGCGTATGGCGTTGATATTTGTGCGCATCGGGCTGCTTTGAGGGAGTCGATGTCTACAGTTGGGGTGGTGGCTCACGGTCATGATACGCTTTATCCTGCACTCCACCGGCCTGAAGCTAATAAGATGATACAGTCGTGTGGAGCTGTGGTTACTGAGTATCCACGGTTTACGCGTCCGGAAGCACGTAATTTTCTACAGCGTAACCGCATCATCGCCGGTATGTCCGATGCCACATTAGTGGTTGAGAGTGCATCACATGGTGGTGGACTTGTTACAGCGCGTATAGCGCAGGATTATAACCGTGAAGTGTTTGCTGTGCCGGGTTCCATACAGTCAGAGTACAGTGCAGGCTGCAATAATCTCATACGCGACCAGAAAGCGCAGCTTGTAACCTCGGCTGACGACATTGTTTCCCTGATGAATTGGCAGCGTGAGGCAACTTTGCAGCAGGCTCGCCGTAACGGCATAGAACGTACTCTGTTTGAAACTCTTGCACCAGATGAGCAGAAGATAGTAGATGCTTTGACCCAGCATGGTGACACGTCACTTAATGATTTGACCATATACACTTCGCTCCCTGTGCAGACGTTAAATGCTCTGCTGTTCTCGTTAGAGATGCGTGGAGTGATAAGAACTTTGTCGGGTAGTATATACCACCTGATTAACTGACAGGCTTTATATGTCGTTAGTTGTTATAAGATAACCTTCATGTCAACTCAATAACGCCCTTTATGGCTTTTATATGTTCATAATATTGTTCTTATGTAATCTTTGTTTCTCTTTTATATAGTCTGTATGTGGTCTTTTTATAGCTTTTATACCCTGAATATAGACTCTATTTATCTTTAATTCATTTTTATATTGAAGAAGAAACATAAAAAAATGCAGAAATATTTGCACAATTAAAATAAAAATATTACCTTTGCACTCGCAAAACCGATTTAGCCCACTATTATGGTTTTCCTAATCGGAATACATTGCATTGGACTTGTAGCTCAGTTGGTTAGAGCAACAGACTCATAATCTGGAGGTCCCAGGTTCAAGCCCTGGCTGGTCCACACTGAAAATCAAGCACTTACGGCGATTTCGTAAGTGCTTTTTCTTTTGTTTGCGAACTAAATGCGAACTAATGGATTACCTTATATAATATATGGTAATATAAATAAATCCAAGCAAGGATGGGGAGAAAGGAAGAATTTTATTATTTTTGCAAAAAATAATTTTTCTTTTTCCCTTTTCTTCTTTTTTGAATTTTTAGGTCTTAGGGGGTGCATGGGGGTGGGGGGTATCTATAGATACACCCACCCCCATGCCCACCCATATGCCTATTCCTCAAAAACGTTTTGGTTCCCCACCCCTTTTTCCCCTCCCTACGACGAAACGAAAAAAGCCGCAGGTTACCCCTGCGGCAAAAATAAATAATAGGGAAGAAATTTTAAAACCTGCGGTGCCCTATGTGGTTTTCCTCTGCAAGGTCTTCCTCGATGCCTTTGTCTTAGAGTTGTTCATGTCGGTAGTTACCATGAGAAAGCGTTTCATGTCGTGGCTGCGGCAGATGTAAGCATCTCGCGTACCTCCCTCGATGCCTGCTACTGCGTGAGGGGAGAAAATACTGTCGCCGCCTATGATGTCTTGCCAGTGCTCGGCATCCTTACTGACGGCAAAGGCAGTCCACTGACCTTTGTCGCTCATGTGGCAGAAAAGGAAATAGTTGCCTTTCTGCGGATTTACGGCATGGGTGCTGAGCGCACAGAAATTAGAAACGAAAAGCAAAAGCGCAACCACTGTTGCGAAATGTCCTGTGATCCTGTTTATTGTCATTTTATTATGATATAATATGTTAGTGTGTTGTAGATTGTCACTTGTTTTCCAATTGCTTTACGGGGAATGTGAAATATGTGTCAGGGAAAGGCTCGTCTTTCAGTGTGAAATGCCACCATTCGCTGTCAAGGGGCTTGAAACCGTGGCGCAACATGGCCTCACGCAGTATCATACGATTTTTAAACTGCTGCTCGGTTATACTCTTGCCTGTCGGTGACTTGCTGTTGTCGCCAGTATATTCGCCCGTTTCGGGGTTGCCACAGAAATCGGGATGGCTCTCTGGTCCGAACCAGTCAAATGTGCCTCCCATATCGAGTTCCTTCTCTGTGGCCATATCAAAGAGAGTTAGATCCACTGTAGAACCACGCGTATGTCCGCTTCGTTCCATGATATACTCCTGCTCAAAGAGCACAGACTTGTCAAGGTCAGGATAGAAATATTGCTTCATGCGAGTGTCGGGTACGTCGGCAGCCCAGCTCACGAAGTTGTCAACAGCTTTCTGCGGACGATAGGCATCGTATATCTTCAGACGGTAGCCCTGCGCCACTACATCGTCGCTTACAGCTCGTAAGGCGGTAGCTGCTTGCTTCGTCAGTAGAGCTGTTGGTTGCTGGTATCCGTCGATGCGGTCGCCCACGAAGTTGTAAGTACTGTAATAGCGTATTTCGAGTATTGCGTCAGGCACGACATCTGTCAGCGTTACGAACTGGCTTGCATCGTCTGTGCCGCCCGTAGCGTCAACTCCTATAACCTTCTGACTGCACCCTGTCAGTGCGAAACAGCTGAGGATAAGCGTTGCAGATACAACGCGCATAATTCTTTCTTTCATAGTAGTCTTGGTTTGATAGCTCATCGTAATGTGTTTGTCGTGATGCTCCATCTGCAAAGTTACTCGTTTTTCTTGAAATTACAAAATATTTTCTGCTGTTTCTGTGCTGACTGCTGCTTTTTTCGGTAAAATATTTTCGGTAAAACAAAAGGCAGAGGCCTCCACGGTCTCTGCCATTTTAAAGTGATAAACAAAAGCCTCGTATATTATAGAGGCATATTCTCTCATGTCTGAATCATGATTACAGCCTGAAGCCTAAGCGCAAGCCTAAACGATTGAAATACTTGTCACGTGAATACGACCAGTAAGAATCGTACCGGCTATCGTATTTTCTTTCACATTTCTGATTACTCCAATATACTGAGACCTCAAACTTGTTGAAGGTATATCCAAGTGCTGCGGAGATATATCTGCCACCATCAACATGACTGTCTCCATGCTCAAAGCCGTATCCTATACGACCGTCCAAGAACGGAGCTGATGTACTCTTGCTGAAATACACGCGCACATTGCCAAATACAGGCTGGAAATATAAGCTGTTTCTTGTATTGAAGTCAAACGTCGAGCCTGCACCAAGATACAGATATTTGCCTATGTTGTAGCCCAGTGCCAGCGATGCCGTAGGCACAGCCTCCTCACCATCGAAGTCGTAGGCACAACCGAAATCCATGCCCCATGTGAAGCCGTGGCGATATTCCTGTCCTTCATTACCATAAGCACTCTCATTGCCGTATGCACGTCTGCCAGAGACTGCACCTCCTACTGCGCCACCTATCTTTCCAATAAGTCCATGACCTTTGAGACGAGATGTTCCCGTTCGCACTACTGCACCACGGAATACAGGGTCTGACCATACACTGTCGTTGAGTGAACGGAAGTTCTTGTACTTAGCCGGACGACCCGTCACGGTCATCGACGTTATCTTCTTTGAGAAGAAACCGCGCTCAACGGTATATGTGAACTCGGGATTTACAAGCACGTCGGCGTTGCCGTTCTGCTCAAGGGCCATTGCCTCTACAGTCTTCTTTACGTTGCTTATGCCACCGCGGTTTACATCAGCCGGCACGGGGTTGAGCGTAACCGTGACACGTTGGTCTGCCACGTCAAGGTCTGCCACGGTTGCCGTGTATGTAGAAGCATCAAAGCCTGCTGTCTTTGCTGTCTTGGTGGTGGTGATGCACGAAGCCAACAGTGCCGACACAGACGTCAGTGCTATAATTGACTTTATGTTTTTCATAACGAGATGATTTAGTTCGGGTTTTAGTAATGTAAGAATACGCTCACTTCCTTATCTTGTTCTTATACGATGCACGGAATGTTGGATCGCACCAGACATTGTCACTAAGGCTATGGAAGCCCTTGTACTTAGCAGGACGGCCAGTGACGGTGATGCTCGTAATTTTCTTTGAGAAGAAGTTGTTTTTCATGGAAACAACAAACTCTGGCTCAACGAGAATATCGGCATCCTTGTCGTATTTCTGCAAAGCCTCCATGATAGCAGCACGCTTGGCATTGCCAAGACCTGCACGAGCTACCTCTTTTGATGGGGTCATGGTATAGGAAATACGTGTTGAAGATACATCAAGGTCTGCCACAGTGGCACTGAGCAAGTCTGCAGGAAGTTCAGTTGTAGTAGCGGTTTTGATGGTAGTAGTGCATGATGTAATCATCATTGCTGCAATGGCAGCAAAAAATAAGTTCTTTTTCATAGTCGTAATTTTTTTATTGGTTAATATATAAGGTTTTATTATTACGTTGCGTCTATTAAGGTTCTTATTGCAAAGTTATGTAAAAATATCCGACAAAAACTAAAATTATGTAGCGAGCCTTGCTACATGTAGTGAAATCCGCTACACAGATTTGCTTTCCTTTTCTATTCTCTCGTTTGCCTCACGGCTCAGTATATCAAAGAAGTTATGGTGCATTATGGAACTGATACGCATGAGGAGTTGCGTATCTATACTGTATTTTTCAAATAGGTTATAGACGTTTGTGCGATGGCATCCCAGTTGGCGCGCCAGCCAGACCACGCTCTTGCCGTCATGCTTCAGCCTGTTTCTGAGTTCTTTTCCGATATGTATAGACATAGTAGTATTATTGTATGGTCAGACACATATAAACAAAGAAGCGCAGGAAGACATGTATCTTTTCACCATCCAATCAGGCATCGCCAAACGCCTACGCAGAAAAATGAGCAAACACACACCGCCCACGCCGTTATATGCCAGAGCATACGGCGCGAACGGCCATACGCGTACGTTTCATACAACTGACGCGGCATCATGTTTTCTCTTCCCTTTTTCTGCTTGATTACAAATTTGGCGAATTTGATTGGACAAGGCAAAAGAACACCATACCGTCTTACGCAGTTTCCGATTTCTCCCGGAAACCAATTGCAAATATACTAAGTTTTTATGAGACGCACAAGAATTAGATACAAAAAAATTTGCTTTTTGAAATAAAAAGTAGTAACTTTGCGCATAAAACTAATGCAAGCCTTGTTTGCTGATTACCACCATAAAGTTATAACATTACGACATGAAACAATATTTAGAACTGCTACGACGCTATGGCTATAACATTGAAAGTTTTCTTCACTTTAGGCTTGCCCACAATTGTAGAGAATTCGCCTATTGTGCCGACGCACACACCACCAGCGAAGAGCACCTCTACTGGTGCAACGTCGGTGACGTCGGGGATTTCTACCGCTTGCCGGAGTTCTTGATATTCCTTTTCCTTCATGCCACGCCTCCTTCCCCTTTAACCAAGTTTTCTACATCGGAATAACGAAAGAGAATGCGGTTTCCCACCTTCCGGTATGGTAATGCCCCTCTCTTCTTCATCTTCCAGAGTGCCGGGTATTTCACCCCTAACAGAGCCTCTACCTGCTGACAGGAAAGATACTTCTCCCCAGCAAAGAGATAAGGGGTTATCGACTCGCCGTTTCGCCCGATGTCTGCTGGCATCTGCGGCTTTTTCTGAGCAGCAACGATTTCTGCTGCTATTTCTCTCGCACGTTCCTCAACGGCTTGAGAAAAAGTTCGTTAATATTCATTTGCATTTCAGTAATTTTTTAAAAAATTTCTTCCACAAAATTACTGAAATTAGGGACCCACCCCAAATTTTCACATCGATTTTCGTCGATTTTTTGGGTTCCTTAACTAACTGTATATCTTTAAGTTTAAGAAATATACAGTTTAAGAAATTAAAAGTGACATAAAAAGATGAAAAGAATAGAAAGGAAAATAAAAAGCGATTTCTCATTTGAGAAACCGCCTTAAAAGTTCTTTCATCTGTTCTTGTGAAAGACTGTCTATGTCTATTTGTTCTTTTGGCTCTTCATGTGCCAATAACTTCATGTTATTTCTGAACCGGATTTCAAGAGGATATTTATCCATGTAGCCAGCCGTTACATCGTTACCGTGGCTATGCCCCATATTCTCGGCAATATATTCTTCTTCCACTCCTGCGAGTTTCAGGTTAGTAGCGAATGAATGTCTCGCCCAGGTTCCAGAAACAAGTTTCTCCCAATGCAAAACCTCTTTGCATATTCGTTGCACTCTGTCACGAATATTGGAATTTTCCAAGCCGCTAAGCCTTCTACGCTCCCCCTCGTCTGTAGCCCCATTAAAAATAAAAGGGAAGACATAACCATTCTTCGTGGGCGGTGCAGCAATTTCGTCCCCAGTTCGGGTTAAGATCAGAATAAAGAGAGTTGTTTTGTATCCTCTATGACATAGCCTTGCAAAGCCTGAGGCTTATTGTCAAAGAAACAGTAAGCGCCAAGTGCCTATATGAGGTTCATTATGAAGTTATTCAGTGAACGGTGTCTGGAGTGCAATATCTGCGCCTCATTTTTAAGCATGTCGTTGATGGCCTCAATAATATGTCTTTTTCTGAGCATGATCTTGTCGTAAAACGGCATCAGCCTGTTCTTCATGTTTGACATCAGCCCCGTCACGAGGTATATGCCATCCTCGAACAAAGTGTCGAACAGTTTCTGTGAGATGTATCCTTTGTCCGCAAACAGTTTCCCATAAAGCCGTTTGGCCAGTATCTTCAGCACATCCGGGTTCTTATCGCTGACATGGGCTCCTGTAATGAGAAAAGACAATATCTCACCACGGTCATTGCATGCCAGATGCAGTTTGAAGCCGTGACACCATCCCATCGTCCCCTTGCCATCCGTTGCAATTCCCTTGAACGCCCTGTTTGCATACCTTCGCATGTTATGGCACACCGGTATCATAGTGGAATCGACGAATGTAATGCCGGTGCACCTGCCGAATCCCTTCAGGTTGAGGAAGAACATAAGCTGAAAAAACGCCCTGCTCTATAATTCCACGAAACGGTTATATGACACTGATGCAGGGAAATAAGAGGCGATGGTCTTTTTTACATAGAACAGGTAGTAATGCTTGAAGTTCCGGAAAGAGCCGAAATGGAAAATCAAGAGGATGGTCATGATTTCACTGTCGGACAGTGAGGCTTTTCTCATGCGGTGTTTCTTCCCATCGCTTCCCAAAAGCAGTTTTTTTCCATTCTCCTGCTCAAAAAACTTGCAAAATTCATCGATAATACAAAAAATTCTGAAGTTTCCTTGAGCTATGCGAAAAACTTTGTCCTCGGTAATCATAGCGATATTCTTTAGTTTCATTGTCTGTTTACTACTACAAAGTTACTAAAAATATCGCTATTTTGCAAATAATCAGGCGGTTATCTTGATATATCGTTCGTTAAAAAACTGAAATACTTGTCCCGAACTGGGGTAAAGATGGTATTGACGATGTGTGTGAGAGGGTATATGGCGAGAAATGATGAACTTCCTCACTCAAAAAACCTGATTGGCAAACCACCAATCAGGTTTTTCTCTTGCATACAGGTAGTTTCTTTCTTACCAACCCGCACGTAATACGCCTCTTTTTTATCATAGATCCCAAATATTTGCGAGCGCAAAACCATTGACTAATAACTTGTTACATGTGATCGCTCGCAAAATTCGCTCGCAAATTCGCTCGCAATCGTTCGCAATTTTTATGATTTTGCGAGCGACCATAGAGAGTTGTTGCCCTTTGTAATATTAGATATTCTTCCTGATTCTCTAAGTTTACGAAGTATATTATAGACCTTTGTATTTTTCTGTTTGTCATTCAACTGGTCTGGAAGCACATCCCATAGCAATCTTACAATTTCTTTTTTTGTTAGGCTCCCATGATCTTTCAAGGATTCAAGCAATAATGCCTCGCACTTCTTGTCTGCAAGACCTTTATGCTTTGAGTATTCCACCTTCTGGTCTGTTGCCTGTGCAATATTCTTTGAGACATATATATGAGGCATACGACCTTCTATCAGTTTACGCTTACGAAGCATAGCGACTGCTTCGGACGAGATAGAATGTCCTTTTTGTACCTGATCTAGCAGAACTGC
>JAFPVC010000040.1 GCA_017413085.1 Prevotella sp. | reverse complement strand
TGCGCCGACGTACCTGTCAAACAGGGAGAAAGGCACTGCGTTTGACGTGGAGAGGTTTACGGAAGACGTGCGCGGCGGCATGCCGGAACAGTTCTGCAAGCGCCTGCAGTCGCTCCTTGCCAGTGCGCCATACGACGCACAAATGACGTGGGAGGGCAACTACCGCAACGTGGTGTGGGTGGTGTTCACCATGATGGGATTCTACAGCCAGGCAGAATACAAGACCTCTGACGGCCGTATAGACTTGTTGATTGAGACAAAAGACTATCGCTACATAATGGAGTTCAAGCTCGACGGCACTGCCGAGCAGGCGTTGCAGCAGATAAAGGACAAGAACTATCTGCTGCCGTTCACCCTGGACAGCAAAAAGACATATATGATAGGCATGAACTTCTCCAATGATACCCGAACGATAGAGAAATACATAATAGAAGAGGCGTAAGCCATTTGATTTTACTTTGCAGTTAGCACACTAAAAAATTTTACCCCCAAATCGGTCATTAGACTGATTTGGGGGTAAAACTATTACCTTCTAAATTATTTCTTTACTTCGTGTAACCACATTCGGGGTTCACATACATGCCGATGTGTATTCTGAACTTCATCATCTCGTCGAGGTTGTGTACGGGATGCTCTACATCCTGCGGGATTGGACGCTTGGAGAACTGCTGGAAATACAGCAGACAGGCGTCGCGCCACCACTCTGCATCACGGGCCTGGATGCGGAGCTTGTGCTGCACCTCGTTGAAACGCTGCTGGTCAACATAGGGCTGCATGGCATCCCATACGGCGAGGAAGTGGCGTGCCTGATGCACACCGTCGTCATACTTGTGGCACAACTCATCCCAGAAGATGCGGCCGCTCTTCATACGGTGATCCCAAGGCACATGGTGGAACCATGCCAGCAGGTTCTCCGGGCAGGTGTTGATGTCATTATAAAGATTGCAGAGTTCTTCTGGATACTGCTTTACGTTTCCTGAACCAGCCGTCGTGCGGTCAAAGCCAAGACCGATGCTGTCGGCACGGTGATAGTATGGCGGTGTCCAGTCGGCTCTCACGCCGCGAGGAGCATACCAGGGTTCGGGACCGTAGTGGTGAATGCCGGCAAAGATGTGGTGTATTCCCAGCGGCATCATATAGCTGACGCATGCCTCACGGCTGTCGAGCATTACTTGTTTTAATGCACAATGCTCTGTTGTGCCAGCCGATTGTGCATTATGCATTGTGCATTGTGCATTGTCAAAGGTCTGTGCAAGCCACTCGTCTGCAATCTGCTCTGAAGTCAAAGCAGGATTCCATGCCAGACGGCCGAAGGCATACCAGTTGGACTGTGCGAAGTGGTGTCCGCACCAGTTTACGTCATCACCGATGTTTGCCACACCAGCCATTGCCCTCAGACTGTTGGGCTTCACAAACGAGAAGAACTCCTTCCACGTGGGAGCGAGATACACCAGATGGTTGGCAGCACCAAGATACTCCTGCGTAATCTGGAACTCCACCATCATCTGTGTCTTTTTCATTGAAGTGAACAAGGGACTGTATGGTTCGCGCGGCTGGAAATCCACTGGGCCGTTCTTTATCTGTATGATGACATTGTCGCGGAACTGTCCGTCGAGCGGCATGAACTCCAGACTAGCCTGGTTGGCACGGTCAGGACTCTGCGGTGCATATACGAAGGCACGCCACATTACGATGCCGTTGTGCGGACGCAGTACGTCGGCAAGCATGTTGGCACCGTCAGCGTGTGTGCGACCGAAGTCCTGTGGTCCCGGCTCGCCCTCTGAATTGGCTTTCACAAGGAAACCGCCAAAGTCGGGGATAAGACGGTATATCTCATTCACCTTATCCTTCCACCAGCGCACGACGTCAGCATTGAGCGGGTCGGCGGTCTTGAGTCCGCCCAGTTTGATAGGCGAAGCAAAGTTGATGGAGAGATATACGCGTATGCCGTAAGGACGCAGCTGGTCGGCAACGAACTTGGCATTCTGCAACTGCTCCGCAGAGAGTGCCATCGGACTGGCGTTGACATTGTTGAGCACCGTGCCGTTGATGCCTATCGAGGCATTGGCGCGGCCATACATCTTCATACGGTTGACATCAGGATTCACGAAGATGCTCTTGCCGGCAAAGCCACGCTCTACGGTGCCATTGGGATTGTCCCAGTGGTTCAGTATGCGCAGGTCGTAAGCCGGCTGCTCCTTGATGTTGAGGTTAGCGCAAGACTGTCCTGTCTGTTGCAGGCGCAGCAGGTGATAGGCACCATAAAGCAGTCCGTTGTCGTTGGCAGCTGCAATCACGGTCTTTCCGCCCTGACTTGTGATGGTGTAACCATCCTGTGCCATGCCCTTCTGTTTCTTCAGCACGACAGGACCACCCTGCCAATAGGTTTGCAACTCGGTCATGGCTGTGCCTTTTACACCCGAAACAGAAGCAGACGTACTGGCATTGTCAAAACGCAACCACAAACGACTGCCGTCTTCATCATGAACTGCAGCAACACTCCATCCAGCCATAAGCATGAAGAGTGCAGAGATAAGTATTTTTTTCATTGTTTTCATCAAAAGTTTAGTGGTTGCGGAAATTCCACTTTGAGTTGTCGCTGTTGAAGTCATATTCAGCGAGGGTAGGTGTGGAGTCGCCAGCCGAATAGAGGCAATAGCGAGTGTTCGTGCCTTCTATGCCCGGTATTGTCTTGGGCATGATGCGGAAGGTGCCGTCAGTCAGTTGCTCAATGCGCCATAACTGTTCGTCGGCTCCAGTGTATGCAGGTACGGTGGTAACTTCCTTGTCTGCCGTGGCAGCGAGAGCACGCTCTGTTCCCTCGATGACAATCTTGAAGTAAGGGCCACCCAAGTAGCCGCCCTTGCCCTCAGCAGAAGTCACAGTCCAACGCTGATGCGGACGGAACATATAGTCGCCTATGCGTGCAGGGATGTCGCCCTTTGGCCATGTGTCGATAACCTCAGCCAGTGTCTGGTTGGCGATAGGCTTGACAGGCTGCTGCATCTGCTCACGGTTGAACCAGCCCTGACGTTCCTGTTTCATACGCACAAAATCGACGGCAAGTTCCAGTGCATAGCCACGGCGCTCACTCTCTATTTCAAATGTGCCGCCCTTGAACTTGTCGCCTGCCACAGGCCAGCCGTTCTTCCACAGCAGTGGGCGTATGCCAAGAACGCTGCGGCCACTGACTTCGAAATCAGCTTCATAGTGGCATGACATTATTTCAACGCCTTCGTCGATTATGGTGCGTCCGAAGTGTCCGGGGCCACACACACGGTCACCGGCGGCTATCACCATCTTGCCACCGCCGTGATACATGTCGCGACCCACATTGTCAAGGTAAGGGCCCTGCACGCTGCGTGAGCGGCCTACCACTATATTATACGTGGAATTAACACCGTCGCAGCATGTGCCGTGGGTGCCGAGCAGATAATACCATCCGTCACGGTATATCAGGTCAGTAGCCTCACAGTCGATGGCGATGTCTTTCTCCTTGTTGCCGCTGACACGGAAACCAGTCTTTGGGTCAATTTCTATAAGACGTATGGTGCCGAAGTATGTGCCATAGCTTACCCATAGTCTGCCCGTGGTAGGGTCAAGGAGCAATCCGGGGTCAATGGCATCCTGGTCTTCCATGCCGTCAGAGGCGCATACCTCCACAGCCTCGGTCCACTTGAAATCAGGCGACTTCGGGTCGAGTGTCTTGTTCCACATCGTGAGGATGCGTCCGGCATGGCCACCGCCGAGACCGCCGCCAGTGGCACCGTAGATGCAAAGGTAACGGTCGCCAATCTTCAGGACGTCAGGTGCAGCACCACCGCCGGGACGGTCGGCACCGCTGTTCCATGTCCAGCCGTCTTCTGAAATCAGACCTCCGCCACCGGTGCCGAAGGTGTAGTATTTTCCTTCACATTCTGCAATGGTTGAGGGGTCATGTATGTAAGGTGCGCCAACCTGTGCCTGAACAGTGAGGAGTGAAGAATGAAGAGTGAAGAATGCTGCGCAAAGCAGTCTGCGTCTCTCTTTTGTATATTTAATCATGACTCTTGATAATCTTAATTGTTGGTTTTAATCTGATAATTCTTAACAGGGTTGCCCTTCTCGTCGAGGAAGCGTACGCAGAAGTCACTCATGCCGGGGCCGTTGATGATGGCACCGCGCAGGATGTTACGTCCCTTCTTCAGTGTAAGGCGCGGCGACATGGCATCGTCCTTCACCATGCGGCGGTCGCCTGACATCAGAAGCGCCTCCTTGCCGTTGAGCCACCACATGGATGCAGAGTTGGAACCTACGGCCAGGCGCACGTTCTCGATGTCTTCATCACAGTCAATGATGGTGACGGTCCAGAAGAGCACGCCATACACCTTGTTGCTCCACTTCTCGGCAAAGCGGAAGAGTTTCACATTCATGTTCTCGCTGTCAAGCGCATGCCATGTCAGGGTCTGGTTGACAGTCTTAATCTCTGGCTTGGCTGGCTCTGCCTGATTGCCACGGCCGAAGCCCGCCGGCACCTGCTCCTGCTTGAACGACACCTTGACCTTCTGGCCGTCCTTCGGTACGATGGTCTGTTGTCCTTTGAAATACTCCATGTTGAAGTGCTCACGCAGGTATGAATCCGTAAACACGGTATTGCCACGGTTCGGCTTGTCTATGGGTTCCAATACCAGCCAACGACGTATGAAGCCTTCATCGTCAGGCTGTGCACTGGCGGTGGTGACTGGTGAGAAATACTTCGCACGGTTCTTGAACTGTGCCCAGTCAATGCTTACGCTTGCATCGCCTTCGCATGTTACGACCAAGTCAGTCACTCCCTTCGGAGTGTAGTCCAGTACAGCCGATTGCGTAAGCCACTGGTTGCTGAGGTCGCGGCGGAATGGCGACTGGTCTCCTGCATCAGGCTTCACCTTCATGTCGAACTGGGCAATCACCTTGCCGTTGGCACTCTTTTCCCGTATTGCGAACTTAGTATTTCCTGCTGCCTTGGCGTTTACAACGATGTAACCGTCGGTAATACAGCTGAAGTCCACATCATTGTATTTTATCCAGCTGCCTTTCTGCGGCAATGTGGCCTCAAGGCTGCGGAATGTGTTCACCGTATCTATCAACTGTGTAGTCACGCCGGCACTGGCACTGCTGTAACGGTCTATCTCAATTTTCTCCGTTGCGCTGTTGATACCCACGCCACGCATTGTTTCCTTTACCTCCTGGATGGTGCCGTCAGCATTGAAGAACACCTTCTCTATCTGTGCGGAACGGCGCTTGTCGTCATTTGGAGAGAACACGTTGTGGTGGTAGAAGATATACCACTGTCCCTTGTATTCTATGAGGCTGTGGTGATTTGTCCAGCAGTGGTTTTCGTGCTCAGCCATGATGATGCCCTTGAAATCCCAAGGACCCAGCGGCGATTTAGACATGGCGTATGCCAGTGTTTCCGTAGGGTTCTTTCCATTGCTGTTGTCGCCGCGCACCCATGGGAAGGTGAGGTAATACCAGTCGCCGCGCTTGAAGGCAAACGGTCCTTCCTTGAAACCGTCGGGCAGGCCTTCCATCACCTGCCCGCCCACTTTCATCGGCGGCATCTCTGGCTGTCCCTCACGACGAGGCATCTTCATCTCCTGCAGTTCGCCGTCAAGTTCCAGCATGTTATCCTTCAGTTTAGCACCTCTGATGCCCATGCCGCTCCAGTAGATATAGGCAGAGCCGTCGTCGTCAACGAGCACGCATGGGTCTATGCCCGAAACGCCTTTAATGGGTTCCGGTTGGCAGGTGAATGGTCCTTCCGGACTGTCGGCCGTGGCTACGCCGATGGCAAAGCCTCTGCCGCTTTTCGGAGCATTAGGGTAGTAGAAATAATACTTCCCGTTTTTATACACACAGTCAGGTGCCCACATGGAGTAGCCAGCCGGATTGCCCCAAGGCACGGTCAGCTGTGACAGAATCATTCCGTGGTCTGTCCATTCGGTGAGGTTCTCCGACGAGAACACATGGTAGTCTTCCATGCAGAACCAGTCCTGCCTCTGTCCGTCAGGCGGAAAGATGTCATGTGAGGGGTAAACATAAACCTTGTTATTAAAAACTCGAGCGGTGGGGTCAGCTGTAAACTGATCCCTGATAATCGGGTTCTGTGCCGACACGATTGCCGGCATACCCAATAGAAATAATGCTGATTTTATCTTCATTGTCAGTTAGCATATAATTAACGAACTACAAAGTTAGAAAAAAAAAGTATCATACCAAAGCTCCGACATTATTATATAGGGTGGTATGATACGTTTTTTATGTTGATGTGAAACAAAAATAGCAAGAATGATGCCTGTGCATATATAAGGCGATTAGTTAATTGCTTCTACCACCATACTTGCTTACCGTTTTCGTAAGTGAAAATGCGTTCCTCCACGCCTTTTGTTAAATCCCTTAGAATATATAATCCTCCAGCTGGAACATTCTCAAAATAGATGACATTGTCCTTTGCTACCTTGTTACCATGCTTCACCCAGCCTCGTGCCGAACTCCAATACAGCAACTCGTAGCTATCATTCATTTCTATTCCGTTTCCATCATTTCTGCCTATGTATCGAATTCTTGACACCATACATGGGATTTTCAGTGCCAGACCCACCCAGTTTCCGTCAGGACTTAGACCACCGAAACCAGTGAGAATGTCGCCGTCAAATACTTTTTCTTTCTTTCCCCAGTCTTCTCCCTCTGTCCCTATAATAGTGCCTTCTATCTTCTTGCCCGTAGAATCATAGAACTCCAGTTCGTTGATGTTGCAGAAAGAACCCCTGCCACCTATATACCGCAGGAACTTGTGTGGCCGTTGGGTTCTGATAGGGATGTCATACCAGTTGCCGTTAGTGATGCCTTTGTGTACATATAACACTGTACTGTCTGAGAAATCCTCATAGTTGGATGCTTGGAACTGTCCTCCGTTCATTCTGCTGTTGAAGAAGTCCTGCGCCCCCATGAATGGGTATTTCCTCAGCAGTTTCATTCGTACGGTTTCCTTCTCGTTCACATCAATGTCTTTTATATCTCCATCGTTGGTGATAAGGAAAGGGTTTCCGAATGGTACAATTGTCCCATTCACGAACAGTCCTGCCATATACATGATGCCGCGACCCATAGATTTGAATCTGACCTTGCCACCCTTTATCATGCCATAATCCACGGGCACCCAGTTTCTGTTGTCGAAGACGCAAATGTATGCCACTTTCCTGTTTTGTATTTCCTTGGGTACAGGGCGTACCACATCTGATGTCTTACAGTATTCATCCGTAACGTCGGTTATCCTTGTATTATTAACAAACAATTCTGGTACGGATTCTTCGTGTTTTAAGTCATTTATGAGTTTCTTGTTTACACTATAGCGATAGCGGAACACTTTGGGCTTTATGTAGGAGTAGAAATAATGCACCGTATCCCCAGGCACGTTACCCATGAAGAATGGTACGGCTTTTCCATCTTTTCCTATCAATACACTCCATGAGTGGCTGTTGCTACGATTGCCCCAATGTGGGGTAAAATCATATGCAGCGGGTATGCCCAAATATCTGGAAAGATATATAGAGAAACTTGTTTCGTCAGCACACTTTCCGCTTTTTGCTTTGTATAATAATATTGCATTTGTTTGAAACTTACTGTCATAGATGTAATACTCAAACTGATGCGTAAGGTCGAACACCCGCATTGCCTCGGAGAATGCGGAGTTGACTTTGAAGAAAGTGTCGCTGTATGGATTTCTTCCGCGCTTGTTCAACTTCCATATCTGACTGTCCTTCTCAGAATAAGGATTTTGCACAAGGTATTCCCTTCCCGTCGCCGCGTCGGTTTCCGAGTCAAGGAACATTCCCGTGTGCTTGTTCATGATTCTATAGTAATCGCCACCCACAGGAAAGAAAATCCACTGCTGGAATGGCCGTTTTATATACTTTGCCGCAGTGATGATAGAGTCTGTGCTTAAAGTGCGTGGCGTACCGAATTCCATTTCAAGACACATGTCTGTAGCATTGCTTTTGTTGGTGAAACAGCCTATTTTCCAGAGCGAATAGCCTGCATAGTCAAGTCTCAGCAACTGCGTGTTGTCGTTTGTGTCAAGCTTTTTCAAGTCTATAATGTTCTGTATAGAAGTCTTCAGTGTGTCGAATGTGATGCAGTGTTGTGTTTTCTTGTTGATGATGCTGTAATAGTCACCAGAGAAGTCCTTTATGTCCTCTGCTTTGAAATCTTCCACTGCTCCAAACTGAATGTAGTCGAGGCAGAGGGAGTCTGTGACGTTGGACACTTTTACGATGTTTCTGCCTTTCTTTATCGGCAACGCCTTGTTGAACCATTTCTCTGCAAATGACTCTATGTTTCTTGTCGGTGCCAGCCTTAGCGTGTCGAAAAACACTCCGTTTACCATCACCACGGCTTCCATTTGGTGTGCGTTGGTGGAATATTTCACAATGAGGCGTTTGTGTGTTTGCCGCTCTGAGTCTATCGTGAATGACACCGAGGATTTTCCCTTGAACATCATTTCCGCCTTATGCCCTGCTGCACCAATATATTCCTTGGTCTGGCATCCGATGCAGTATCCCTGCTCGGCTTCCATCTGGAAACCGCGACGCGTGATGACGTATTCTTTTGTAAGCATTGGGTATTCCTCTTCTATGGTCTGCCTCCAGTCGCTCGGCGGTTCGTGGTTGAGCCTGTATGGCAGCACGTATTCAAAGAATATTTCTTCGTCATATTCCTCATGCCATGGCGCAGCGTTCCACACATCACATGCCTCCTCAATAGCTTTTATCAGGAAGTCGGCCTTGAGGGTCGTCAGGTCATAAACAATTTCCGAGGGCAGACTGTAAATTCTGGAGGCGTGGTTGTTGAACCATTTCGTGCGGATGTTCTGCGATTCACCTGCTGCCGCCAGAAACAGGGAATCGCTGTATTCTACACCCTGTCCTGCATTGTAGTATTGCCCAGGCATATTCTCTATGAGGAATTTAGCCGCTCTGTATTTCAACCGGTCGGGGTCGTTCTCGAAATGCCTGAGAACTTTCTCCAACTCCCCCCTGTTGTCACCAGATATCTCCAAGGCCTTGTCAAGTCCCTTGTTACATGACAGAACTGAATAAATCGCAAAAAACAATGAGATGCTGTATAAAATAGTTTTGAAATTCATAATCATTCCCTCAAACATTCGTTTGCCCTTATAATTATTTCATTAACTGTCTTAGATTTCTTAATCTTGTTTTCTTTGTGGACGATGATTTCTGCTATCTCCTTCGCTTTATTATTATTTCCTTGTTCCTGATATACAGCCATCTGATAATACAGCGGCAGAAATCTGTTGGGAATCATCTCACTTGCCCTTTTATAATACACAATCGCAGAATCAGGAATATCCATTTGTTGGTAATTATCCCCCATTAGGAGCATCATGTTGTAATCGTTGATATATGCAGAACATTCTTTAAAAACTATGATACTCTTTTCGTAATCTCCATTAAGATGAAGCATAGCAGCGTAATTATAGAGAAACAAACCATTTGATGACATTTCTCTATACATTGATTCGTACTTGTCCATTACCTGTATATCATGATTATTCATTGCGTATTCCTGTAAAAACACTCTCCTAATATTCGCATATCCATTCTTTACCATTAGAAACAAACAAAACAAGCACATAACGAATATAACAGCATGACATGGTTTAGGTAAAGTCTCACGGCTAATCGTCGATAATGCAATAAAAGAAAGTATTATCCATACAAATGGAGTGGTCAGCGGATAACAAAACATGCACCATACCACAAATACCAAGGTCAGTCCCAGTAATACCTCACAATGTTCTATACGCCTGTTACATAGATACCATATTGTTCCAATTATAATTCCGAAAAAGAACAAGCAACAAGGAACGCCACATACAATTGCGATATGCAAAAATTCATTGAATGGATTTTGTGTCTCGTCAGCCAGTAATGCAAAGGGAGAACCAGCATGTGATTTAAGATATTCCGCTTGATAATTCATGTAATGGGCGTAAAATCCATCCGTTCCCCATCCCCATAATGGTTTTTCTTTTATCATTTCTACACAGACATTCCAAATTAGAAATCGCCCTTCTGCTGAATCGCGTTTATAGAAATATAAAAATACAAATGTGAGCACAATGAATATATATGTGAGAAACTTGAATTTCCTCTTTTTTAGTTTCTCCCTAAATAAGTTCTTCTCCATCATTAACAATACCGACAAAGCACCACATGCAGATGCAAGTATTGCAGTACGCGAGTCAGACAAGATTATGAACACTGCAAATATGACAAATAGAAACTTCCACAATGTCTTTTCCTTTCCATCCGTGTACTTGAGGAAATATACGCTTACAGGTACGCAGAATGACAGCAACATCCCAAATATGGCGGGATTGTTCAGACTTCCTGAGAAATGTGCATATTTGTAATTGTCTGGTAAAAGCCCGAAAAGTTGTATTATGGAAAAGATAATCTCCAATATTCCAAGTATACACAACGTCTTCATAATCTGGTCTTTTGGTAAGGTGACACATTTCCCCAGGCACACCATTGCGAAGTAATATATCAGTAATAAAATCGCAAATCCACCCGTCCAGCAACGCTGAATAGTATTCGCTAGTTCAAAATATTGCGTGGAGAAACAAAAGATACTTCCCCCAAGGATTATTAATGTTGGAACATGTATGTTCTTCATTTCTTTTCGGACACAGGGCAGTTAGCGAATGCTTCCCTTTCCACTGTTTCAATAGAAGATGGCAGATGAACATATTTCAAACCTGTACAGTTGTCAAATGCCCAATTGCATATTTCTTTTACACCTTCTGGAATATCAACAACTGTAAGTCTGACACAGCCAGAAAAAGTATAGGGGTTGATGTATTCCACTGGTGAGAGCAATTGTACGGATTTGAGAAAAAAACATTTTTCAAAGGCAGACATGCCGATATCGATAACCGAAGTGGGAATAACAATGTCACTGATGTAACTGCAATCCCTAAAGGCTCCCTCTCCTATTGATTTCACTCCCTCTGGTATCTTCAGCATGGTTTTAGGGTATCTGCCTGCAAACGCATAAGCTCCGATGGTTTCTATACCATTGGGAATATCTGTGGTACATCCTCCCAAAACAAGCGTCTTTCCGTCTTTCGTCAGAATTGCATTTATTCCACTGGGAGACATGTAAACAGGATTATCAGCATCAACGTTGAGAGAGTCTAACTCATCACATCCGAAGAAGGCCATCTTCGCTATCTCAATTACGGATTTGGGTATTCTGACAGAGAACATTCTGGTTCCAAGAAAACATTTATGGCCGAGCCTTTTTACATTCCCAGGAATAACCGTTGCCTTGCATGTAGCGATGAGAGTGGAGTCTGACTTTCTGACAATTCCATTGCAGTTGGAACGTGAGTCATATATTGGGTTGGCATCATCCACAACGATGGATGCCAGGTTGTAACATTGCGGAAATATATTAGCTTCCTCTATGTCACAGACATTCTTTGGAATAAATACAGATTCCAGTGAATTGCATCTATAAAAAGCACTTTCTTCTATCTTGTGAAGTGATTGTGGTAATGACACGCGCTTAAGTTGGCTGCAGTCATTGAAAGCAAAGCTTTCTATCGTCTCCACCCCCTCTGGAATATCAAGTTCTTCCATTGTGTTGCAATGGTAAAATGCACGTTTTGCAATTGACTTGACAGAGTTGGGGATTTTTGTAACAGGACACGCTGCAAGAAGTTTGTCATCATCAGAGTCTATGATGGCATTGCAATTGTCACGAGAATCCAAACACTCATTGCGTGGATCTACTACAATCTCTCTCAAATTGTAACAACTGCCAAAGATACCATGAGCAACACCGTCTAATGATGCTGGCAAATAAATGGATTTTAAACTTGTGCAACATTCAAAAGCACGATTGCCTATATCTTTTATACCTTCTTCAACCACAATTCTCTCTATGGATACTAAACCATTAAGCGCATCCGGTCCTATATAATTTACTTGATATGTTTGTCCTTCATGAACTACAGAAGCAGGAATATGAAGCAAAGGTTTGTTCTCAACAATAACTGACGGCTGATAACCTATGAGCGAAACACTTATACTATCTCTTTGTATTAAATATGTAAATCCATTTTCAGTAAAAGTACGACCATACATTTGAGAAAGTGGACACAACAAAAGAGCTAACAGACATTTCAAAATTATATATATGTGTTTTTTCATTTTGTTGTATAATTTAGTTAATAAATAAGCACGAAGCCGTCATTGGAGTTGTCATCTGTATTGAAACATTTAGGTTGTGATTCCATATTGTCTCTATTGCGTTGAAGTTTTACTTCACCTTTCTTTATTCCATTGCAAACACATGTGTGTTTGAGTTTGTCATTGCTAATCATATATGTTCCACTGGGATGATCATTTGCCCAAGAAGGATCTGAGATGAAATCATACAATTCTTGGTATGTATTAAAATGGCGTGTTATTCCTTCCATAATCCCCGCTTCACGGGCAATGTTTGCAGCAATTGAAGGTGGCATAGCACCATTTGTATAGACATGCTCCTCGCCATCTTCTCTCCACGTTTGTCCTTGCGCCAAACTTTTGACATATTCATAGGCATATGATGCAGTACAACCATGACCTATACTATTGTATTCTGTATCTCCTTTTTTATTTGTTACTTCAAATTTAGTTTTTTTGTTTACAGCAACGGTGACAAGTGACCATAAAGTGCATTCATCTTTATACGTTGGTACAGTCGTACCATCATCATAATCGTTTGTACCGTTGCCAAATTTTTGAGTTGCCCCAGTTGGCTCAAATTGCGCGGTTTTGGCAACAGACGTGTACCGAATTACATCCAGACCATAGAAGTCCTCGTCATAATCCCCATCTTGATTACAACTGATTACAATAATGCCACAGGCAACAAGCAGACATGCTGCTATAAAATTGATTTTTTTCATTGTTTGGTTTATGTGATATTGTTTGTTCTGTGAAATGTTTTTTGAAAACTACATAGTCATGTGTATATTTTAAGTACAAGGGTAAACATTATCTCAGAAATAATAGCTTGCGAAACAGACATCATTTTGTCTGTGAAACAATTTGCGGAAAAAATGCGACTTTTTGCAATCAATATTACTTCTTTATCAAATCACAACCTTCAAAAGCTTGTTTGTCTATAACCAGATCATTACCCATCAGAACAACGTCAGACAGATATTTGCAACCAATAAATGCAAATCTGCCTATGTGTTTTACCGTTGATGGAATGAAAATGGAACACAGGTCTTTACAATCTGCAAAAGCACGATTTCCTATTTCCTTTATTCCCGATGGAAGGATTACATTTGCAGAAGTATTAAGGTATGCATATCCCCCTATACTTGATACTTTAGGAAGAATCTTGGTAGTCGAACAAGCGAGAATCATTTTGTTTGTGGCTCTTTCAACAATAGAATTGGAACCGTCCGACTTGTATTTTGCATTTCCTCTGTCAACAGTGATTGCCTTACAATTCTCGCTCTTGCGAAATGCAGTAGAATCAATGTATTCTACAGACGCTGGAATATGTATTGATGTTACTCCGCTCATCAGAAATGCGTTCTCTGCTATAGACCTGACTCCTTCCACAATAGTGGAGCCCTTGCCCCCTGCGATTAAACTGTTGTCAGAACTATGGATTATTGCATTACAATCATTGCGTGAATCATACCACACATTTCTCTTGTCAACAATAATTCTTGTCAACGATGTGCATCCAGCAAAAATGTCGGATGGGATTTTCTTTACATTTTGCGGTATATATATGCTGTCCAGCGAGGTACAATAGATGAAATGCGAGAAACCTTCAAATCCCACAAGAGTGGAGGGTAGTTTCACAACCTTGAGTGCAGAACAACCTGTAAAAGCATCTCTGTTTATATATTCCACGCCCTCAGGTATTGTTATTTCACGCAATGTCCCACACCATGCGAATGCAGACTCTCCGATTTCGACAACCCCAAAAGGAATCTTTGTCGTGCTGCATCCCCAGATAAGCATTTCTTTGTCTTCTATTATGGCATTGCAGTTGTTTCTTGAATCGTAATATTTATTATTCTTATCAACCGACACAGATTTTACATTGTCACATTGGTCGAATGCCCGTGGTGCAATAGATTCTACAGACGAAGATATGGTAATCTGCTCAAGTTGCTTACATTGGCATACGGCATACTCGCTGATTGTCTTTACGCCGTTGGGGATGCCTATAGATGTTACCTGAAGCCCTGTATAAGCGTAACTGTTTATTTTTTCAACAGTTGAGGGGATAAGTGTTGACTTGCAAGCACACAAAAGAGAATTGTCAACAGTCTTTATTATGGCATTGCATCCATTGCGACTGTCAAAGACTGTATTGCCGTCATCTACAGTTATCTCTGTCAGACTGAAACAAAAAGCAAATATATTCTCTGTTCCGATTGACTTCACGCTGGAGGGTATATACACGGATTCAAGGTTCGCACATCCTGCAAAAGCCTTGTCTTGTATCTCCTCAATACCATTGCTTATGACAACTCTTTTCATTCCACACCAAGTGGAAAATGCAGTTTTCTCAATGCACTTCACTTTGTATTCCTTGTTTTCGTGAATGATGCATGAAGGCACTGTCAGTATGGAGTCCTTAAATGTTTGGTAACAGCATTTCTTGTCCTTTTGTGCAATGACATCAACTATGTTGTCTGCAACTACTTTATATGCTATGCCAGATTGCACAAATTCAGAATCAGCCGAAGCCATTCCGGATGAGCATAGAGCAATTAGTATGAGTAAAAGATGTTTATACATATTTCATATATTTCAAACCATCATTCATTAAATCATTATCTTTTGTTTATTACTCCAACTATTTTCCATCCATTTTCACCACTTATTTTCATAGAATTTTTCCCACAGAAAGGTTCACCTTTAAAGTAAATCTTGTTCTCCGTGCAATTGGTTACGTAAGCAATATGACCAACCACACCACGTCCAGGTTCATTTTTTTCTACATATATTACAGCAACATTTTTTCTTTGCCTTTTGTCACTAAAATATTTTTCAGCATCAGTGCCTGTTTCAGCAAAAATCTCTTCAGAGCCGAACATATCACCTGCATAATTCATGAATTGTTTATTCTTAACGGAATCGCCCTCTTTCCAACCAGGGTTTTTCTCTCTCCAGTCTTCTTTTAATTTATAATAATGTTGCTCTGCTGTTTCTTCGCATCCGCTTCCAAAGTAAAAGTTTCCTTTTGATGCTATCCATTGCTCCATTATAACGGTTAGATAACAACAATCGTCTTCCTTTGGGTATTTTTTGTTGTGCTTAATAACATCGTCCTCATTCTGAATAAACGCCATGTCCTCCAAGGTACTTTTGGTCGCACAAGTGTGATACAAGACATCCAGACCATAGAAATCCTCGTTATAATCTCCGTCTTGATTACAGCTGATTACAATAATGCCACAGGCAACAAGCAGACATGCTGCTATAAAATTGATTTTTTTCATTGTTTAGTTTATGTGAAATTTATTTGAAAACTACATAGTCATATTTAGGTGCAAAAGTAAACAATTATTCAGAAATAATAGCTCATGAAACAGGCATTATTCTGCCAGTGAAACAATTTGTGGAAAACAATGCGACATTTTGCAATCAATATTATTCCTTTATCAAGTCACAACCTTCAAAAGCCTGTTTGTCTATAACCACATCATAGTCCATCAGAACTACGCCTGATAGACGTTTGCAGCCAATAAATGCGAATCTTCAAATTGGAGAAATAGAACAATGTTAAAAATGTAAAGTTTTCTTAACGCGCTGTAATCAAGTGCAAATTACAGTGTAATCAGCACCTGATTACCATGCAATATGGTGCTAATTGCATCGTAAAAGCTATGCGATTACAGCATGAAAAGGCGCAAATTGCATTTGGCACAGTTGCAATTTGCGCCTTTTTAGCGTTTTTATAAGAATTTGAAAAATCACCGACCCTCCAGAATGCGTTTTAAAGTGTCTCTACGTGTTTTGACCCTCGTTGTAGACGTCGGCTCCACCAGGGCTGAAATCGTTGCTTAAAATGAGTTTTCTTATTTGTGGAGATTTAGACAAAAAGGAAATGAGGCGGAGAGGACTGTTTTTATTGCAGTATCGGCTCACCCATTTCTGATGCTTCGGCATCCTTAGCATCAAGTTTGAAGAGCATGAAAAGAGGTTTCTTGGCGGTACAGGTATTCCATCCCAGACCCTTGCCGTCGGCACCGTTAGGATTGCTGTACTTGGCGAAGTTTGTCCATGCTGTGAGCATCTTCTCACTCAAGTCCCAGTCACCCTGAGTCCACGGACGCCAGCAGTGCTTCAGACTCTTGAACACATACCAGAGGTCGCTGCTGTGGAAGGCTCCCTTCAGACGGTTGGTAACCTCTGGGTGCTTGCCGTCATCTGGCAACGGACGGGCAAACTCGTATGCCCAGGCCTTTGCGCCCTTGCTCTCGCGTACCTTGCAGAACTCTGCTATGCCGGCACTCATCGAACCCATGTCGTTGAGTGTGTAGCCTATCATATATGGCACGTCGGCAATGGTGCCCTCACGTGTGGCCTCGTCAAAACTCTTCAGCGATACATAGCCATCGATGATAGGACGCTGCATAAGGAATACGTCATCCTTAGTGACCATATTGTAAAGCTGACCTACGGTGTACATGATTTCCGTTGATGCCGCACGCAGTTTCTTCAGGTCGGTCAGTCCAGCCCAGTCCATCACTTTCTTTGTCTCAGCCTCACTCTCCTTCAGAGATGGGTTGTAGGTGAAGAAGCGGTTCATCGGCGTGGCAGGCTTGGCTTCCTCACCTTTCTTTGCCGGCACATTGATGCCGCCGCCGCTCATGATGACAGCCTTATGGAACAAACCGCGCGCCAGCGGACTTTCGCTCAATGTGCGCACGCTGCCTGCACCTGCACTCTGTCCGAAGATGGTCACATTGTCAGGGTCGCCGCCAAACTGTGCAATGTTTGCCTTTATCCACTTCAAAGACTGTATCTGGTCAAGGATGCCGTAGTTGCCGCTGACGTGGTGCGGACTCTCTGCCGACAGTTCGGGGTGTGTCATGAAACCGAAGATACCAAGGCGGTAGTTGATGGTGACAAGCACAACGTCCTTGGCAGCCCACTCCTGACCGTCAAACTCTGGTTCGGTGCCCCATCCCTCGCGGTAGCCACCACCATGTATCCAGAGTGCCACTGGCAGTTTCTTGCCAGCCTGTCCCGGAGCTTTCGTATATACATTCAGATAAAGGCAGTCCTCGCTGTATGGTGCTTCATCACCGTAGCCCCATTCTGTAGCGTAGCCTCCGGGGTAATGTACGGCCTGATAACCTGGGTGACCGAACTTGTCACACATGCGCACACCATCCCATGCAACCACAGGCTGCGGTTCTTTCCAGCGCAGGTCACCGATTGGCGGTGCAGCGTAGGGAATACCCTTGTAGGCGAATACATCAGGTTTTTCGGTTTTCACGCCCTGTATCTGGCCGCCCTCAACAGTCAACACGGGTTCTGCTGACACCTTCATGCAAGGCGCCACGCTCATCATCATTGCCATGAACGGCATAATTAAAAAAGATTTCTTCATGGAGTTGATATTTTTAGAATTAGTAATAAATTATGCGATGGAAAAGCCATGTTAGCTTTTTCATCGCAAAGTTACAACTAAAAATACAAACTGTATTAAACAAATGTTGCAGGATGTTGTTAAAAACGTTTCAGAATCCGTATTCTTTATAATTTGAGCCTCAGTTGCAGGTCAATGTCGGTCTGGTGGTTAGAGTAGATGGTGCGCTCGGCTGTGCCAATGGCCTTGCGGTCAAAGTAATGAGTGTGGCCCACTTTGGCCGTGGCCATGAGATGTTCTGAGATGTCGGTGCGCAGCATCAGCGCAAGGCGCATGCCGTGGCCGTAATAGGCAGAGTAGCCGAAATTGTGTAGTGGCCCGCGCTCGTAGGTATATATGCGTGAGTCATAGTCGTCGGTATGGAAGTATGCCCCCATGGCGTATGTGCTCCATTTCCTGTTTAATGCGTATGTGGCTTGCTGAGTAAGAATGATGCCCTTTGAGTTTTCGTCAAATGTCAGCAGGCATCCTTCAACCTGTGTGCGCAGTGTCAGACGGTCGGTCTGCCGCGCTATGGTTAGCCGTAGCCGTTGGTCGGTTCGCCATGCCAGTTGCTTCCTGCTTCCGGTGCTGATGTCGCGCTGACGACTGTTTGCACGGTAGCGTAAGGCGAGGTTCCAGGCATTTTTAGCGTATGTGGCGGTTATGCAGTTGTCCCAAGAGTATGAAGCACTTGATATCTGGTATTTCAGCCAGGGATAGTATGCAATGTCGGTATACGCCTCAATGGCGATGTGTTTGATTTGTGTGTATTTCGCTGCGAGATACAGTCCGCTTTCGTTTTGCACGTTGCCGCCGCTGCTGAATGAAGAACCGTTCAGCGTGTGGTATCGGTAGGCGTAGTAACGCTGTGCTGCAGACAGCGTAAGCGTTGGCAGGGCTTGCCACAGAGCAGTGTTGATGCTGGCCAATGCGCCATTGTCGTTGATGGCTGTTTCACCGCAGATGGTGATGGAGCGTCGGCGTAGACTGTAGTCGACGCTGGCGTTGAAGAAATGAGAACCGTGAGGTAGGTAAAGACGGTAGAGCCGGGAGCCACTCACGGTGCCGGTCTTGCTGAATGTGGGATTAAGTGTGCGGTTGAAGGCGGTATAGGTAAATGAAGCCCCGACTTGCCATTGCACCTTGCTCGTAAGTGGAGCCGTGTGGCGCAGGTGCAGTCCGAAGTCGCTTTGCATGGTGTTGTTTTTCTTCGCCATCTCATTGCGTGTGCGGTGTTGAGGCGAAGAGAGCAGGGTAGACACTGAGGAGTCGCTGTTGAGAGTTGCGTCAACATACCTGCATGAGGCGAAAGCCGACAACTGGAATCGCTGTGTCAGGACAATTGTTGCGGCAATGCCTTGGAAATGCTTGCCGTCGCTTGTGCTGCTGTGAGGGGTGAAGGCATTGGTCAGGCGGCCTATGGAGGCGAGCATGGCCTGTTTGCCCAAGGAAAAACTGTTGTTGACTGTCAGACCCATGCCGAACTGTCCACGGAAATGCCCAATGATTATGCGGTTGAGATGTCCAATTCTGTTGGCACTGACGTTGAATGAGTATGTGTCATACCCCATGCTGTTGCCATTGCATCCGAAAGGCTCACCTGCAGTCTTTCCGCCTGTGAAGTTAAGTGCGGCATGTCTGCCCAGTTTCATGTTGTAGCGCAGGGAGTGCTTCAGCGGATCACCGAGGTAGGCACCTGCATATTTGTTACCTTTCACTGAGGCCATGCCAGTGTCGCCGGCTCTGTAATATGTGGGGATAGAGGCCGACAGTATCGCCGTGTGCTTGATATACCGTAGCGATTTCTTTATTTCGTCCTTGCAGTACCATGGCTTTTGGTCGTCCCCCGCTACGATTAGAAAGCATGCAAGAAAGTCGCGCAGCCTGTTGTCTATGGATGGAATGAGCGCCAGTTCGGTAATGCTGTGCAGCCGTCCATATTTCTCGCGATATTCGATTATGTCGTTAATGATTTCAAGGTCGAGCCCTGGTATCTGAAGCAGTTCCGCCACCTCTGCCGTGTTTATGTCAAGTGGGGCGGACTGAAGTTCCGTTAATTGCTGGTATGCCTTTTCAAACTCCTCTGCGCCGTTGTCGCTGTTCTCAAACAATTCCTGCAGGTATGATTCCCATGCACTGTTGTTATTAGCATGTGCAGGCATTGATGACAGCAGGGCCGTTGCCATAGCCATTACGATGCAGATGCGCAATATGTTGTGTGAGAACAACTTCATTGCAGCTCTGCATCATCGGCTTTCAGTTCCAGGGCGGTCAGTGAAAGTCTGACACCGGCACCGTCGCAGTCGGCTCCCATTGGCGGGCATTGCTTGCACACGTCAATGGTAACCGACTGTAATTCGGTGAATGTCGTCAGCAGTTCTCTGGCAATATTGTATGCCACACATTCCAGCGTCTTACGCGGTATGCGCATCACGCGTTTCACTACCTCAAGAGCCTCGGCGTAGTTCATCGTGTCGGCTACGTCATCGCTGACGCACGTCTTTGCTATAGGATAGTCTGCCGTGACGTTGACCACGTAGTCGCCGCCTACAACCTTCTCTTGCGGCAGCACCCCGTGCTGTGCACGCAGTCGCAGGTTGCGTATGTATATCTGCTGCATGAATCCGGCGTAGGTTTAGTCTAAGTGGAACACTTCCTTTATAGGTATGGTAACAGGAGAGTTGTCGGGGTTCACCTCCATGATGTCGGCCATCATGTCCCACCACTTCTGTGTTATAGGGTCAACGCCACCTTCTGTGTCCTGCGACGTGGTGTCGCCGCTGCACTCCTGGTAGCCGAAGAGTATGTTGGTGTCCTTGTCCCAGTAAATGCTGTAGTTGCCTACACCTGAGTCTTTAATCATCTTAACGAGTTCGGGCCATATAGCGGCATGGCGTTTCTGGTATTCCTCCTCGCAGCCGGGCTTGAGGAACATCTTGAATGCAAATCGTGTCATAGTTCGTAGTTTTTGATTTGTTTATTAATTAAGGTGGAGTGTAGATGAAATCACATTCGTTTTGTGTAATGTTACTTTCCTGTGCCGAATGGTGCTGCTGTTGTAGGTGGCACAGACTGCTGGGTAGGTTGCTGTGGTTGTGCCATCTGTATCTTGCCAAACTCCTGTTCGTAGCGCATCACGTTCTCCTGAAGTGCCATGGCAAGGCGCTTGGCATGCTCGGGAGCAAGAATCACACGGCTTACCACCTGTGCCTTAGGCGTGCCGGGCAAGGTGCTTGCTAAGTCGAGGATGAACTCGGCATGAGAGTGGGAGATAATGGCAAAATTGCTGTAGACACCGCGCGCAATGTCCTGATTTACTTCAATCTGGAGCTGCTGCCCCTGCTGTTGGTTGTTGTTGTTCATTGTTGTTTAGATTTATGTTAAAATTGTTTGGAAATATTTCTACACTACAAAGTTAATAAATAAAAATGTAAAATGAAATGATATATGGAAGAAAAAAAATAACTTTCTTAATAAATCGAAAAAAAGGCCGAAACAGTTTGTCATGTCACAAGAAATTTGTAAATTTGCATACATTTTTGTTTGTTCTATGCACAGCGGAAAATGTATTATATTGATATTCAGCCTGCTTTATGCACTCACTCTAAAGATGAGCGCGAGGGATTTTACGCTCGTCATCGATGCTGGTCACGGCGGACATGACGCAGGGGCTGTGGGCGCTTTCTCAAAGGAGAAAGACATTAACCTGAAGACGGCGCTGACGTTCGGCAAGTATGTGGAGCGGAACTGTCCTGACGTGAAGGTGATATACACCAGGAAAAAGGATGTGTTTGTTACGCTGCACGGCAGGGCCGAGATTGCCAACAAGGCCAAGGCCGACCTCTTCGTGAGCATTCACACCAATGCGCAGCCGGCGGGATACAATACTGCCAAGGGCATGGAAACCTACACACTGGGTATGCACCGTGCCAAGGATAACCTTGACGTGGCCAAGCGCGAGAACTCCGTCATACTCGTGGAGGAGGATTACAAGGAGTCGTATCAGGGCTTTGACCCTAACTCTGCTGAGAGTTACATTATATTTGAGTTCATGCAGGACAATAACATGCAGCGTTCGGTAGACCTTGCGAAACTGGTGCAGCGAAACACGTGTTCGCTGGCAAGCCGTCCTGACAAGGGAGTAAAGCAGGCGGGGTTCCTCGTGTTGCGTGAGACATCAATGCCAAGTTGCCTGATAGAGCTTGGATTCATATCAACTCCGGCAGAAGAAAAACTGTTGAATGATGAGACTGCGATAGATAACATCGGGCGTGGCATATTCAATGCCTTTGTGGAATACCGCAAGAAGTATGACAATACATACGATGCCGGTGCTCAACAGCCTATGGTTGCGTCAACGGATACGTCGGCATCAACGGTGAAGACTGGTGATGACAAGAAACCAAGTGAAACGGGTAAGTCGGAACGACTGAAGAAGAAAGAGGAAGAGAAAAAAAAGAAAGAAGAAGAGCAGAAGAAGGCTGAAGAGGCGAAACGGCGAGTGGAAGAGAAAAAGGAACCGACTGTCGTGGAGTTGGAGAAGCCTAATGTTAAAGAGGCGGCAAAGCCGGTGTTCAAGGTGCAGATATGTGCTACCGACAAGCCGTTTAAGAAAGGAGACCCGCATTTCAAAGGACGCACGGATTATGCTGAATACAAAGAGAACGGCATGACGAAATACACTATCGGTGAGTCAGAGGATTATAGTGAGATATTGAGACTGCGCAATGAACTGCAGCCTACTTTCACAGACTGCTTTATTATAGCCTTCAAGGGTGACGTGAAGATGAACACGGCTGAGGCCATACGTGAATATAAGAGAAATAAGAATAAGAGATGAACAAGATATTTACAAAGGAAGTGAAGATTGCACTCGTGGCGATAACTGCATTGGTGCTGCTGTTCTTCGGGATGAATTTCCTGAAGGGACTGACCATCTTCAGTTCGACTACAAGTTATAAGATGTCGTTCCGTGACCTGAAAGGTCTGTCAAAGTCGACGGCGATTTATGCCGATGGCTACAAGGTCGGGTCGGTAACGGATATTAACTATGATTATGAGAAGGCCGGTAACATTATCGTGGAGTGTGACCTCGACCCGCAGTTGCGCATACCTGCAGGTTCTCAGGCGGAAATAGAGAGCGACCTTATGGGCAACATCAAGGTCAATCTGCTGCTGGCAAACAATCCACGTGAAAGGATAGAGCCGGGTGGCGTTATACAGGGCGTAGACGAAGTAGGGCTGCTGGCGCAGGCTGCGGAAATGATGCCTACGGTAATGGCTATCATACCGAAGCTTGACAGCATCGTGACATCAGTGAATAACATATTGGCAAATCCCGCTATCATACACATACTGCAAAATGCAGAGGGCATGACGGCAAATCTCAAGGTTACGACGGCTGAGCTGAACTCGCTGGCGTCGCAGCTGAACAAAAACGTGCCGGGCCTTATGAAGCATGCAGATGCTACGCTTGCCAACACGGAGACGCTGACAGACAACCTTGCCAAGGTGGACGTTGACGGTACCATGCGCAAGATTGACCATACACTGTCAAACCTTGAGCAGATGTCAAACGCACTCAGCAATCGTGAGGGGACGCTCGGACTGTTGATGTATGACAAGGGAGTATATAACAACTTGAACTCCACTATGAGCCATGCCGATTCACTGATGATAGACTTTAAGGCTCATCCAAAACGCTATGTACATTTCTCTGTTTTCGGAAAGAAGGATAAAGCACAGGAGAAATAAGGCATGGTGTTGAAAGACAGAAAAGCTGACTGGGCGTCGTGCCAGAAATACATACGCGACAATGTAAAGGCAGAGGACTATGAAAAGCTCTTTGCCTTTGTGGAGTTTGATAAATTCATGGTGGCGGAGAACTGCCTTGTTCTTCGGGTGCCAAATCCTTTTATTCGTGAGCAGATAGAGAAGCATTTCCTTGACGTGATGCGTATTGCCATATACAATACCTTCGGCAAGATTAATCTCTATTGGAATGTATTGGTCATTGGAAATACCGAACACGAAAAAGGCAAGAAGATTGTAGAGGAAAGTGAACCTGGCTCGGTGCCTTACGACATCGTACCAAAGGAACAACAGCAGCAATCTCCTGCCGTAAGTGGGCAAAGCAGTCTGCCTCCAATAGATTCCCAACTTCATCCCCAGCAGACTTTCAGGTCGTTCATAGAGGGCGACAGTAACAAATTGTCGCGTTCCATAGGCATGAATGTGGCAGAGCATCCGAACAGCACACAGTTTAATCCGATGTTTATCTTCGGACCGTCGGGGTGCGGCAAGACACATCTTGTGAATGCAATAGGCAACCGTTGCTGTGAACTGTATCCGACGAAGCGCGTGCTCTACGTCAGTGCACGCACTTTTCAGGCACAGTATGTTACGGCCACACAGCAGGGGAAGATAAATGATTTTATTGCCTTCTACCAAACTATCGACATGCTTATCGTTGACGATGTGCAGGAGTGGATGAAGGCTACATCGACGCAAGATACTTTCTTCCATATCTTTAATCATCTACATCGCAACGGACGGCGCATTATTCTGGTAAGCGACCGTGCGCCAATAGAACTGGAGGGAATGAACAAACGCCTTGTCACACGCTTTGCCTGTGGCATGACGGCAGAGATGGAGAAACCTAATTTCCAGTTGTGCGTTGACATACTGCGGCGTAAGATAGCACGTGACGGACTTGTTGTGCCAGATGACGTGGTGCAGTTCATCGCACAGACTGCTAACGGCTCTATTCGTGAGTTGGAGGGGGTGATAATGTCGCTGCTTGCCAATAGTATTGTATATCATTGCAATATAGACATGAACCTTGTGAACCGCGTGGTGAAAAGAGCGGTAAAGGTAGACGATATGCCTCTGACAGTTGATGACATACTCGACCGCGTGTGTCGCAAGTATGAGGTTACGCAGGGAGCAGTGAAAAGCCGCTCACGCAAGAAGGAATTGGTGATACCGCGCCAGTTGTCAATGTATCTGGCTGACAAATACACTAACATTCCAGTTACGCGAATAGGTAAGCTCATAGGTTCGCGTGACCACAGCACTGTGCTTCACAGCATAGCGAAAGTCGAGGAAATGATACAGACCGACAGCGCCTTTATGAAAACCGTTGACGAAATTGTTAAAGCATTGAAGATAAAATCGTAAAAGATGTTAAATGGTTTTTTCTATCACCAACAAATTGTTTTAAAATGCAAAAACAATTTGCAAGGTAAAATAAAAAATCGTAACTTTGCATCAAATCGGATTTTAAGTCGGTTGGCATTTGATTGTTCAGATGCATGTTAGAGACGGAGTCTGCTTCTTTATCTTATGGGCAGTCTTTCGAAATCAATCTTTTAGAAGTTTAATTTATGTGGGGTGGTGGTTCCGGCTGCTGCGCCGCTGTAAAAATACGGAGATACTAACCAATGGGTTTAAAAAAGTTTCATTTAATTATTGTAGTATTAACACTTCTATTCATTACCCCTGCGGCTTTTGCCCAGGACTTGCTTGCTCGTCAGGCACCTGTCGACAAGCACATGCGTAAAATTGACACTCTGGCTCTGCGTCAGGTCATAGAGCGTGAAGAGGCACAGATGCCTGCTTCAAAACTGTATGACGAGTGGAGCAACAAATATGCACATCGTGCTACGGAACTTCCTGATTCGTTCCGTATCAACCTGCGTGGTTTCCACATGCCTACGGAGAGCCGTGTTGTGACGAGCAACTTCGGTGCACGCTGGGGACGTCAGCACAAAGGTCTTGATATTAAGGTCTACATTGGCGACACAATCCGTGCTGCTTTCTCAGGTAAGGTGCGCGTGGTTCGCTATGAGGCTGCTGGTTATGGTAAATATGTTGTTATCCGTCACAATAACGGTCTTGAGACAATATATGGCCACATGAGTGCACAGTTGGTGCAGGAAAACCAGATTGTAAAGGCTGGTCAGCCAATTGGACTGGGTGGTAACACTGGACGAAGCACTGGTTCACACCTGCATTTTGAGACTCGTCTCTGCGGTGTGGCTCTCAATCCTGCGTTGATGTTTGATTTCCGTAATCAGGATGTTGTGGGTGACAGCTATATGTTCCGCAAGTCTACATACGAGAATGAAGGACAGGCTGCAAATGCCCTGCGTGGTAAGGTCGGCAACGGTGGTTACGTGGCAAGTGACGTGCGTGGTGAGACAATCCCTGGCGGTGGCGAGGCAAAGGAAGCATCTGCAGCAAAGCAGGGTCAGCAGGTGGTGTCTCCGCAGAGAGCAATGGCTGAAGTGCGTTACCACAAGGTGGCTGCTGGTGAGACACTCTACAGCATATCAAAGCGTCGCGGTGTGACGGTTGACCAGTTGTGTAAGATGAACCATATCAACAAGAATATGAAGGTACGCGTAGGACAGCTCCTGCGTTACTCATGATAGATTTAGCATAACAATACAGAATTGAAAAAATCTCCTTTCATAAACAAAAAAACATAACTTTGCAAGGGCCTGTTTAGATGTGAGTCTCGACAGGCCTGCTTTTTTTGTAATATAAAAGGGGATGAATAAATATAGTAAATATTAATTCTAATTTTTAACTGATAAGATGGATTTAGATAAAATACTGTCTGATGCCGTTAAAATGGCGGCCGAGGTTGGTGAGATACAGATGGAGTCGTTCCGTTCACCTCAGCTGCGCATGGATACGAAAACTACACAGTATGACGTAGTTACTGAAGTAGACAAGGCATGTGAGGACTACCTTGTTAGAGAGATAAGCAAACGTTATCCAGAGCACAGCATAATAGGTGAGGAGACTGGCAAGCACGTTCATGAAGGTGCGGAATGGGAGTGGGTGGTCGACCCTCTCGACGGTACCAATAGTTATTCTCAGGGGCTGCCGATATTCTGTGTGAGTATAGGTGTGCGTTATAAGGGTGAACCGGTAGTGGGTGTTGTCTATGCTCCGTACCTTGACGAATTGTTTACTGCCGTTAAGGGTAAGGGGGCTCAGATGCAGCAGGGACTTTGCATGGGAGAACCGTTGCCGGGCGACCGTCTTCATGTTTCGCAAAAGACTGATTTGGGGGAATGTGTCGTAGCATCGGGATTCCCTTATGACAAGGCCACCAACCCTGCTAACAATATAACTAATTCAGCAAAGGTGATACCTCTCGTGCGTGGTTTCCGCCGCATGGGCAGTTGCGCTTATGATATGTGCAGTGTGGCCATGGGCACAATTGATGTGTATTGGGAACTTGACCTGAAGGAATATGACTGCTGTGCCGGTATCGTGATAGTGCGTGAGGCTGGTGGAATTATTAAACCTTTCAGGGAAGACCGTCATATCAGCATTATTGCGGGCAACGAGACGCTGGTGGAGAAAATAGGTGCTCTTGTTGAATAGATGTTTATTGAATATTTGAATTTCGATGAAAATTGCATACGACGCAAAGCGGTATTATCATAACCAGACAGGACTGGGCAACTACAGCAGGACGCTGGTGGGCGACGTCAGTTCTATGTATGCCGATGATGTGGAGGTGATGTTATATGACTGTAAGACTTGGGAGCGCACTTTCCGTCTTGGACGTAAGGCTGCGAAAGACGGTTGCACTCTCTTTCATGGACTGTCAAACGAACTGCCGCGCGATATTGTCAGGTCTGCAGTGCCGTCCATCGTTACCATGCACGATGTAGCATGGCGTACATACCCCGCCATGTATAAGCCGTGGGACAGACTGATTTATGACTGGAAGTACGGATGGAGTGCGCGTCATGCCACCCACGTTGTCTGCATTAGCGAAGCTACGAAGCGTGAGGTGATGCGTTATTATAATGTGCCGGAGGAGAAGATTAGCGTTATATACCAGCCTGTAGCTCCTCTGTATTACACACCGATGGGTAAGAATGATGCCGATGACATCATTCGACATTCCCTGCCATATCTTCATGAGCGTTCCTATATATTGACAGTAGGCTCAATCAACAGTCGCAAGAATCTTATGAATATGGTCAAGGCATACGCCACGCTGCCATCAGGAGAGCGACCGATGTTCATTGTGGTTGGCAACGGCCGTGAGTATCGCCATAAAGTTGAGGCTTATATCAATGAGAAAGGGTTGCAGGATGACATACGCATAGAGAGCAATATACATGATGCACAGACGCTTCAGGCTCTTTATACACGTACGCTCCTGCTGATGTATCCCTCGTTCTGCGAGGGCTTCGGTCTTCCGGTGGTTGAGGCTTCACTGCAACGCTGCCCGGTAATAACCAGCAACATATCTTCTCTTCCTGAAGCCGCAGGACCTGCTGCCGTACAGTGCAATCCTGCATCTGTGCAGGAGTTGGCCGATGCTCTGCACATGCTGTTGCGTAATACAGAAGAACGCACACGGCGTGGCATTCAGGCTCGCGAATATTGCTTGAGCATGTTTAATCCTGATGAACTTACACGCCAGATGTTTGAACTTTATAAGAAAGTAAGTACACAGTCATCGCTCTAACAACGAATATTATGCAAGATAAAATACGACATTTGGCTACCGACGATAAGGGTAAGGCGCAGTTTTTGCGTTTCGTGCTCAATGGCTGTTTTTCTGCCGCCGTGCACTATACCATATATTTTCTGTGTCAGCTGTTTATTGAGGTTAACATTTCATACGCCATAGGTTATGTGTTGAGTTTTCTCGTAAACTACTACACTACGTGCAGGTTTACCTTCAGACAGCAGCCCACGTGGAAGCATTTCATTGGCTTCTCTGGCTCTCATGCGGTAAATTTCTGTTTGCATGTGTCGCTATTTTGGCTCTGCATGCAGATAGGCATACATCGTCTTATTGCGCCGGCAATCGTGATGTGTATGGCTATGATGGTACAGTTTTCAATTCTACGATTTGTATTCAAAAAGAAAGACGCAGGCCATTCTGAATAGTGGTCTGCGTCTTTCTTTTATATATCTGTTTTTATGATGTTACAGGGCGTTGAGCACCTGTTCCTTAATCTGTTCCAATTCGTCTTTCATCTGGACCACGATGTTCTGCATCTCAGCCTGGTTGCTTTTTGAGCCAGTGGTGTTAATCTCGCGTCCCATCTCCTGTGCAATGAAGCCTAGTTTCTTTCCTTGGCTCTGTGCTTCGTCCATTGTCTCGCGGAAATACTTCAGGTGGTTTGTCAGTCGCTGTTTCTCTTCTGATATGTCCAGTTTCTCAATGTAGTAAATGAGTTCCTGCTCCAGTCGGTTGCGGTCATACTCCACTTCGGGCAATTGTGCGAGGTTGTCGGTCAGCCTTTGGCGTATCTTCTCCACGCGTCCCTGCTCGTATGGCTCTATTTCTGTCATAAGGCGGGCTATGTTTGAGAGTTTTTCCTCAAACTTGAGGCGTAGTGCTGCGCCTTCCTGACGGCGGAAATCATTCAGCGCTTTGAGTGCTTCTTCCACTGCGATGCGGCATACATCCCATTCTTCATCGCTCAGCACTTCTTGCTCTGTGCGGCTTACAACGTCGGGCATACGCATGAGTATGGGCATGGCCTCTGTCATAGACAGGTGCTCACCGTTGCCTATAGCATCCTCGGCAGCTCGCAGTTGTTTGTAATAGTTGGTAAGCAATGGTATGTTAACGGTCTGTGCTTCGCCCGAAGCCTCACGTTCTATCCAGATGGCAAAGTCCACCTTGCCGCGCACAAGTTGCTCCTGCGCCATGCGGCGCAGTTCTATTTCCTTCTCTCTGTAGATGGGGGCGATGCGCACCTGACAATCAAAGGCTTTTGAGTTCAGTGCTTTCACCTCCACATGTATTGTCTTGTCCTGGTATTTTGCCACGGCCTTGCCGTAGCCTGTCATTGATAGCAGCATTTCGTCTTTTTATTTATTGGTTCAGAGTGCAAAGTTACTAAAAAAAAAGCAAATAACCTATCTTTGCAGTGTAATTTTATTGTTGTTTTTTCAGACTGTTAGGAATTCTTGTTTGCAAGGATGTATTCCGCAGGTGTTTTCCCTGCAAATTTGCGGAAGCAGCGGTAGAAGGTGCTGTTGCTGCTGTAGCCGCACGCCACCATTACCTCGCTCAGCGGCATGGTGGGATTTTTGCGTAGCAGACTACAGGCGTGGTCTATGCGCAGACGGTTTACGTAGTCGGCGAACGATATGCCCATCTGCACGTTGATGGCTTGGTATATATAGTCGCGGTTGGTGCCGAGACGCATGGCTATGTCGCTGATTTTTAGATCTGGTTTCAAGTAAGGGCGCTCTTCATGCATCATCTGCTCTATGCGCTGGCGCAGAGTGTTGATGGCATCAGGCTTCACTTCTTCTCTTTCTGTTTGTGTGTCATCCTGTGTTGGTGGCAGTTTTGTGTTCGTTTCACTTACTTTGGTGCATGTATGTGCAGAGGTTTCGTTCTTCAGTTCTACGATAGTGTTCCTCTGCGTATGGGCGGCATACATTACGAGGAATATCAGTATTGAGAACATCACCGAGGGCACTGCGAGCAGTGCTATGTTGCTTGCAAACTGATAGCGGCCGATGATGTTGCATACGAAGCCCACCACGCATGTTGCTATAAAAACCTTCATGGCGGTATCGGCTATGTCCATGCGACGGTAGTCGCTGTCGGCGTATACGTTGTCTACCAATGTGTTGTATTTTCGTATCAGCCGTGCACCGAAGTACAGTACGGGTAGTATCTCCATTACAAACAGCAGTCGTCCCGCAGCGTGTATTATGGCTTGCAGCTGTGGCAGTCCTGTTAACGACAGAACTTCACCGCCATACAGTCCGTTATTGATGAATGTCTGACGCTCATTGGTGTTCATCAGAATGTATATGATTGTCACAGCTGTGCCGATTGCTGTAGATGGCAGCACCGACAGTATTTTCTCGCGCATGGTGGGCGAACCTTGGCATGTCTCCTTTATATATAGGTAATACAGTGGGAATACCGCCAGTGTAGCTGCGCTGTATATTGTGTCGCTTACGGGCAGCCATTCCGTCAGGTGGTTGAAGTAGCAGAAGTGACATCCGTACAGAGTTGTTGTAACGGCGGCGAATATCGTGATACGTGCGCGCGACATTGTGAACTGTTTGAGGCAGTCCACAATAAGCACGGTGAGCCAGAACAGACTCACCATCATAGGCAGCGATGTAATAAAATACAGTAGCATGTGTGTTGTTTTCTGTTTTTCGTTTGCAAAGATAATCATAATATTTTAATTATCCGTGGAAACTAAAGTTTTTTTTCTGTTTCATGTGTCTGTCACTGATTAATCCGTTGTTTTATTGTCTCAATATCGCAGAAATGGCAGTTTCTGTGAATTTAGGAATGTGTTTCTGTGAATTTGAAAGCGTAATATAAGAAGTAAATGTTAACTTTGCCAACAACATTAATAAACAACCTATATACGACTACTACAGACGAAACAAAATATTATATAACCTTAAAAACCTATTATGATTATGAATCCAAGACTATCTTTAGGAAGACGCAGTCTGCTCGTGGCCACATTGTTGCTCACGGCTTGCATCACGGCAATGGCTAAGGCCATAATCCCGTTTGGTGTGTTAGACCAAAAACCGTGGACGGCACAGTTCTACTATGCCACCATCGCAAGTGGTGATACACCGGGCGACAGTTGGTATACTGCCGATTTCAACGACACGGAATGGGGCACGGTGACGGGTCCTATTGTAAATGGTACTTTGTCTTATTCCAACACTACGTGGGAGATTGCAAACACCACCTACTGGGTGCGTTGCCACTTTACTCCTACGGCAGATGATCTTACAAAGTTCCTTTATTTGTATATTGCCAACGACAATACCTGCGAGGCATACATTAACGGCGTGCAGGTGTATAATGTTACGGCGGCAGCCAACTACAACATCATCGCCGTAAACGAAGAGGCGAAGGCTGCAATGAAGGCAGGGCAGGACAATGTGCTGGCAGTAAAGGTGTCTGACACCAATGGCGGCACTCGCTATATGGACTTCGGCTTGTATGCTTCAGACTTCCAGGATGCGATGACTCGCGCAGATGTACCAGTGACATTTGTAAATGATGCCGACAATCCTTGGACAGTAGAGGGCTATACTATTATCAGACGCGATAATAACAAGTCATACTATGACTCATGGCTTACGATGAACTATACGTCAACCTACCGCACAGAACTCTCCTTTGAGTGGTTGTATGATTATCAAGTAGCGGGACAGTTGTACATTGACGGCGTTTTTGTAGAGAACTGTGGCACTGGTCATACCTACTATTATTTTGGCAACCGTCATTTCTTTCTTGAGCCAGGTGAGCACGTAATACAATTCCGTGACACCGTGGCAGGACGCAATGCAAGTAAGCATTTCGAGATAAGGAATATTAAGGTAAAGGAAATAACTCCCATCGGCGAGTCTAATGCAATCAGTGCAAACTCACAGCCGCTGACGTTTACGAACAACAGTGCCGCCCCCTGGACTATTGAGGATGGGTATATTGAGCATAAGACATGGGGACAGAATCCGAATAATGCAAGTTTGTTTACGACATTTACTTTGTCTGAAACATCAAACTTCTCATTTGACTATATGTTTAATCCTGACAGGTACATAGGTTCAAACTCAGGTAACAGCAGTAACTATCATCGTCTGAACGTGTATCTTAACGGAGTGTTGCTTAATGGCTACGGTGCTTCTAATAGTACATATATTACCTATAGCATGGTTCTTGAACCAGGAGAATATACAGTAGAGTTACAGGATACAGCGTGGCGTTCAGAAGATTACTATGTTCGTCTTAAGAATATAGAGTTGAGTAACAACTGGATATCAGTTGACCTTGCCACTCCTGGCACCTTGGGATATGAGGTTCTTTACACTCCGGGCATTAATGTATTGAATGACGTGGAGTTCTTGAAGGTAAAGGGAAAGATGAACGATGCCGACTGGGCTGACATCAAGAATATGCAGAACCTGAAGGCTCTTGACCTCAGCGAGGCTGTCACGGGGGCAGTGCCCGACTATGCCTTTGACGGACTGACAACGCTCGGCAGTGTCATCTTGCCTGAGACAGCTACGTCTATAGGTCAGTATGCGTTCCGTGGCACAAATCTGAAACGGATAAGTATTCCTGCCTCCGTGACGGAGATAAAGCAGTATGCATTCCATTCTACACCTGTAATGTATGTGACATTTGCCGAAGGTTCACAACTTAAAGCCATAAGAAGACATGCTTTCTCTTCATGTACCTTGTTACAGGAGATAGATCTGCCTGAGCAACTGGAGATTATAGAGTGGGCTGCTTTTGAGGGATGTAACCTAATGAAAAGCGTGACAATGGGTGATGCGGTAACAACAATAGAATATTATGCCTTTAAGAACAATACCAGTCTGGAGAGCATCCGCTTCTCTGACAATATTGAGGAGATAATGCCTCAAGTATGTTGTTATGATCGTGCCTTGAAGCAAGTACATCTGCCTGCTAATCTTAAGCGCCTTGACTATGAGGCTTTCTACGAGACGAGCAGCCTAAAGGAGATAGAGTTCCCTGATAACCTCGTGCAGATAGAGTACAGTGCTTTTAACTACAGCTCTATAGAGTTTGTGAAACTTCCTATTAACCTGCAAATATTGGGTGAAGATGCCTTCAGCAACAACAGCAGTCTTAAGAAGATAGAGTTGCCATCATACCTCTCTGCCGACGGATATACAAGCCATAGGGACTATGGCGGTTCTATATATAGGGAGTATTACGGCAGAGCTTCTGGCTACCGCAACAACTTCCGTTCTTGCCCCAACATTGAGGAGGTTATAATGCGTTCTGCTACTCCACCGGAGGTGCCTGCCGACCCATTCGCAGGCAGCCGCGACAAGACCGTCGTTACGCTTGTGGTCCCTTCATTCGCCGTGGTGAACTATAAGCTTGACACCTACTGGAAGCAGTTTGGCAGCATCATTGAGGGCGACGATGTGGACTACTGGAAGATTACCTCTCCGCTGATGCTTACCAACAACCGCCGTATGCAGGGCAAGCCTGACGTTGACCTCTACTACAACGGACAGCTTACCGTGGGCGGTGCGGCTCCTATGACGATGAAAGACTTCAATATGTATGTTAGCGAGGATAACCCAGGCCGTCTGCTCAATACCTGTGACGACGTGACTGCCGATAATATCACGACTCGTTTCTCTGTGGCTGCCAACAAGTGGTATTTCTTTACTCCGTTGCACGACGTGAACGTGGCTGACATCACCGTGACAAACGATGCTTCATACGTAATACGTTATTACGATGCTACAAATCGTGCTACCAGCGGCGCATCGGGCAGTTGGAAGAACGTGGATACAGAGAAACTCCTTGCCGGACAGGGCTATATCTTCCACTGCAACACAGCATGTGAGATAACCTTCCCTGCAGGTGCTAACGGTCAGGCACAGATTTTCACTACCACCGACGTGACGACAAACCTCGTGACCAACGTGGCGGAGAATTCAGCCAACAGTTCTTGGAACTACGTGGGTAACCCATATCCTTGCTATTACGACATCTATTACATGGGCTTCTCTGCTCCGATAACCGTATGGACTGGCTCTACGTATAAGGCTTATTCTATAGCTGACGACGACTTCGTGCTCCGTCCGATGCAGTCGTTCTTCGTGCAGAAGCCTGATGCTGTTGACAAGATTGTCTTCGGCAAGAGCGGCCGCCAGTTGCTCAGCACCGTTTCGTCGCACGCTGCGGCAGGTGCCAAGGGCATGGGACTGTCCAGCCGTCAGATATTCAACGTGCAGATTGCCAATGCTGGCAGTGAGACAGCCGACGAGACCCGCGTGGTGCTCAACGATAATGCAAACATGGGTTATGAGATGGAGTGCGACGCATCGAAGTTCATGAGCATGAATGCAGACGTGCCACAGCTCTACACCACCGATGCAGACGGTAATGCTTACGCCATCAACGAGCGTCCGAAGCAGGACGGTGTTGTTGCCCTGGCATACTATGCTGGCGAGGATGGACAATATACCATCAGTGCGAAGCGTGCCGACAGTGCCATACGGCTCATCGACAACGAGGAAGGCAAGACTGTTGACCTCACCGAGGGCGACTACACCTTCTACAGCGATGCCACCGACGGTGTGAACAGTACGCGCTTCACTCTGAAGCTCGACATGGGCACTGCCACTGCAATCGACGGCGTGAAGGGTGAGAATACAGCTGTCAGCGGCGACATCTACGACCTCTCTGGCCGCAAGACCAACGCTGATCAGCCGGGTATCTACATCCAGAAAGGACAGAAAGTGGCGAAGTAATGTCGTACAATGTTATTTAGACAATGAATTTCACGGATTTCACGAATTAGGCTGACGCCTGTGTGGAATCATGAAGGTATTAATTCGTTTAATTCGTGAAATTCGTTGTTAAGAATGAAATCCATTGTTAAGAAAAAAATATAGTTTCATCTCTAAACCATTGATGACTATGAGATGTTTCAAATATATTATAATGGTGTTGTTGACTGTGGCGGCCACAGGCGCGTGGGGGCAATACAACCCTGCGAGTCCGGCGGAGCCCGGTGCTCCGGTGAGGCAGTATGAGCTGACGCTGGAGGCTGACCCCGTAGGCAGTTGCTCGTTCAACCTGAATGCGGTGACGAGTCAGACGGAGGGCTTGACGTTCACGGTGAGGGCCAACGCTGCCGCTAACTTCACCTTTATCAACTGGACAGAGGACGGTGAGGTCATATCGACCGCCAACAGCTTCCAATATACCATGCCGTCGCATGCCACCAAACTCGTGGCGCACTATCGGTACAATCCGAATGCACCTGGTGAACCGGCTGAGGCCAACATCCCTGCCAAACCAGTTTATGCACCGCTGTATCTCACAGCATCGCCGGCAGCAGCAGGCTCGTTCAACATTGCCAGCGGCAACAACTACGAGGTGGGCACGTCGGTAAGCGTGCGGGCCAACGTAGCATCAAATTTCAAGTTTGTGAACTGGACGCAGGACGGTGAGGTGATATCAACCAGCAATCCGTTCAACTATACAATGAAGGACGGCGAGGATGCCAATAGGCTCGTTGCCAACTATTCGTATGAGCCGGGCAATCCTGCTGAGCCTACGCAGAGATTGTACCACAAGGTGTTCCTGCAGGTTGACCCCGTGGGCGGTGGCTCGTTCAATGTGGCAAGCGGCAATGAGTATGAGGAAGGTACGCAGCAGACATTTCGCGCCTACAACAGTACTTGGTACACATTCCGCTGCTGGACGCTTGACGGTGAGGAAGTATCTACCAACAGCGTATATACCTTTAATATACCGACAAAGGATATAACGCTGGTGGCTCACTTCGACTACAACTACAACCCTGGTAGTCCATCTGAGCCTGGTGCGTCAACTGCTTCTGAAATCAACATCTATGCTCTGACGATGAACGGAGTGCGCGGACAGACCCTGAATTATCCCATCTACCTTGAGAATACAAGCGAAGTGGGCGACATGACGGTGGTGGTGCGCTTCCCTGATGGCTTTACTGTGCAGACAGAGAGTGCGACGCTGGCAGAGCGTGCTGCCGGCAAGACTCTGACAGTGACCCACGTTGACGGCAATGCCTACCGTTTCGACATTACCGGCGGTACGGCGATAACCGGCTGCAACGGCAAACTGTTTGACCTGCCCGTAACGATAGCTGCCGATGCTGAGCCCGGACAGAATTATGACGTGACGCTGACAAACGGTGCTCGCATCAATTCTGACAACTCCATGACGATGGTGACCATGCACAGTGGCTACATATCGGTGGAGCAGGAGAGGGAAGACGGACTGTATGCCTCGTTCATATATGAGAAACTGCAGAATCGCTTCAAGTTCACTAACCAGTCGTCTGACAAGGCCATAGAGTGGACATGGAACTTCGGCGACGGCACGTCGAGCCATGAGCGCAATCCGATGCACATATATGAGGCTGCCGGCAGTTATGAAGTGACGCTCGAAGTGAAGGGCGTGACAGGTACCGACATGGCGATGATGTCCGTAGTGGTGAACGACAAAGCCACATGGCGCGTTGACGGAACGCTGTTCCTCGACACCGAGCAGAAAGGCGTGCGCTATTTCACTTCGGCAGAGCAGTTGGTTGACTTTATGTCTGCATCGCCCATATCTGGCAATGTGAACGTGATGGTAAAGGCTGGCGAGACATTCGGTTGCGCTCTTGATGCGACTAATGTCGGTCGCTTGCAGACCATACAGTCACGCATGGTGGCTGAAGGCTACACGCTGACGTTGCTGCAGAACGGTGAGGGCGAGGTGCCAGTGCTGGGCTTCGGCAATCCTTCTGAGGTGATAAACACCGATGTGGTCGGCATATTCACATCGTTCGGACAGAACCTCGTGTGTAGCAATGTGAGCCTGCAGCTATGGGGCATTAGGTTTAACCCTGCTGAGATTGACGGCGTGACATCTCAGACGGTGGTATCAGGCAAAAAGACCGAAGTGGTTGATTTCTCACCGATAAGCACCGACCTGACCTTTGCATGGGAAGTGGCTGATGCGCCTGCTACCCTCAGCGGTTACACCGCCAGCGGAACGGGCAACATCGGGGCTGTGACAATCGTGAGCACTGCCGTCGATGACGTTACGATGACATATAATGTTACGGCAAAGCGTGGCAGCGAGGTGTTCTGCACCTTCACCCACACCATCACCGTGCGACCGGCACTCGTTGGAACATTCACCACTCTGACTCCGGCCAGCAGCAAGGTGCTTGACGTGACGACAGTGACGCTGCAGTGGAACCCAATTGCCAACGCCGTGTATGACGTGTATCTATGGAATGCTGCCAATCAGCGTCCGGCCACTCCGATGGCAGAGGGAATAACCGAGACGTCGTTTACGTCGGCAAACTTCTGCCAGGACCGCAAGTCGTATAAGTGGCAGATTGTTGCACGCAACGCTACGCAGCAGATTGTCAGCAACGAGATGACGTTCAGCGTATATCTGCTGCCTGACCTGCATGTGACGGGCATCACTGTTCCTTCACGCCTTGAGGCTGGCACCAAGGCCACGATAAAGTGGACCGTGCGCAACGACGGACAGGGCAGCATCGACACGCAGAAGTGGACAGACCGCATGTGGATAGTGCCCGACGTATATGGCGGCACGAGCCAGACCACATGCCGCAGACTTGTCGCGCAGGAGTGCGTAAAGACTCTGGCGAGTGGCGAGGAGTATGAGGCTACGGCCGAGGTGGACCTTGATGAAACGCAGTATGGCAACTTCTATCTGCTTGTCAGTGCCGACATGTCGAGCGTTACCAATATTGACTGGGAAAAGGCGGGAGGCGCTATCGTCAACCCGTATGAACCGGCTTCGGCTGACTATGGTTATCTGATGGCTACCACCGAGAGTGGCAACAATAAGGTGACTGAGCAGGATGAGACGTCAGTGCGCAGCGACAATTTCTTCTACGTTAAGGTGAACATTGACATGCCGCAGATGAACGAAGAAGACTGGAACACGCTGCAGCAGGCCTACAGCGAGATGGGCAGTGGCGAAGGATGGACCAATACATGGGACTTCAACGTGGAGCGCCGCACAGTGCAGTCGCTGCCGGGTATTGCGATGCGAGGCGGACGTGTGGTGAGCATCAACCTGAGCCGCAACGGACTGACAGGTGGCTTCCCGTTCACGCTGCTTACGCTGCCGGCACTGGAAACGCTCAACCTGAGTGAGAACCAGCTGACGGGCGATATCGGTGAGGGCATGAGTCAGTTTACTGAAGAGAACGAGGGCTTCACAAGCAAACTGCGTGCTGTGAACTTGTCAGAGAATCAGTTGACGGGCAATATTGGTGTCTTCGCACAGCCGCTGACGGAACTGGAGACGCTCTATGCTTCAGACAATAAGTTGGCGGAAGTGAAGCCAGTGATAAGCGAAAATGTTACCACACTGACGCTTGAAAATCAAACTATCGACAATACGGTAGTGATGGATGTTTACGAACGAAATGCTACGGTTATCTGGGCACAGATTCCGTCTGTCCTGCTCTACGATCACGAGAGTCAGAGCTATAACGACAATATCAGCCTGCTCTGCAGTGATGATGAGAGTAGTTGGAGTATGACGATAGATTGCCAGGAGGATAAGGTGACGATACCTAAGGTGTTCTCCGGACCCGTTGGTAAGGTTATTGAAGCGCAAGTGCTGGATGACGAAGGAGTTTCTACAGGCTCTACGCTGAAAGTGAAGTTTGTTAGACCTGAGTTTATTCCTGGCGATGTGAACAATGACGGCAACGTCACTATGGCAGATGCCAATGCTGTGGTAAACTACTACCTGGCATCAGACAAACCAGAGGACTTCAACGTGGCTGCAGCTGATGTGAACGGCGACCACGACATCACCATGGCAGATGCCAATGCAATAGTGAACATGTACTTGGCACCGTAAGAGGTTTTATCACAGACACATGAATATTCGATTGATAGGGTAATAATAAACACAGCCATAATCATTAAAGATTATGGCTGTGTTTATTATTTAAGGTGGTGGGGTCTATAAATCCCACCTTAATCTTATCGTCATTTAGTATTCAAGGATTTTCCACAAGTCTCTGATACGCTTCTCAGGATCCCACTTGTTACCGAAAGTCCATTGTGCTGTTATTGCATAGAACTGTGGGTGATCTTCAGATTCGTTCAGGTTGTTTTTGAGCCATCCGCTGTCACCGCCCTCGCGAGCGCAGTTATAATAATATGTTCGTTGTCCCCACGGACATGGGTCAAGCACCTTGTCGGTGTAGGCATAACAAATGTTGTGGTCAAGTATCTGCTCTGACAGTTTACAGAGTACGAGGAAGAACTGCGCATCATGGTGGTATCTGCCTAACTGGGTGGGGCGCTTCGCATCAAACGATGAATTGGTGATGACCAGCTTCTTTGACTTGTCGTTGCGTCCGTCGTGCCAGATAATGGCGTGGCCGTCACCAAGGAACTTGCATCGTGTGGCGTAGCACCATCCACGCGGACACAGGAAATCGACGCCAGCGCAGCTCAGTGACAAGTCTGCATGGTAATACATGCCGTCATCTGATTTCCATAATGAAAGAGCATCGTTGCCGTCGGCAAGAATGTTGCTGTTAAGTATTATGGTGCGTGTAGCCCTGCCATATACTGCCATCTGGTGTGCTGTGGTCTTTTCTACCGTTGAACCGTAGTTGTTGTATATCGTAAGACCGCTGAGTATGCAGTCGTCGGCTCCCTCAAGCAGTTCTACCACACCATACTTCAGTGGCTTGCCTTTGTATTCAGTAACTGTCGGCTTGTTGTTCAGCATTGCCAGTCTGATTATGGTGCTGTCGCGGTCTTCGCCTACCAGCACGATGTTCGGACGGTCAATCACTACTTTCTGTTCATACAGTCCCTTGCGTATCAGGATTAGGAATGGCTTGTCTGAGTGCTCTGGTGCTTTCTCAATCGCGGCCTGTATGCTTTCGCCGGCATTCACCACGGCGTCAAAATCGGTAGCATGTTTCACCGGAACAGGAATCTCTGCCGCCATTGTCTCATTGAATCCTTTGCTGTTGAGGTCGATATCTACCTTGTGCTCTGGGTCGTATTTGGCTGCCCATTCATCATAAAGCTTGTACAGGCGTGCCGGGTTGCCCGAATACCATGTGTAGCCGTTGCGTCGCTCTGTGCCTATAGCCTGCAGACTTCGGCGTGGCACACCGTCACGGTCGCACACGTATGGTCTGCAGTTCTCTATGTCATAGAAGCGTGCCCACACAGGTTTCGCTTTTGGATCAGTAATCAGGCGTGTGTCGCAGTCTGGGCTTTCCTTACTTCCCGTGCGCTTCACCCTTACACCCGTCATTTTGTATTTGTCAAACCATGCCATGGCACCGTGTATGGCCTTTTTTACTCTTTCGTCAGGGTTTGGCAGGTTCATCAGCAGCATTGTTATGCCAATACTCTCCTGCGGACAGTATGACGGCAGTTCGTATGTCCTTGCTGGAGCCGGCAACAGTGTCTCACGGTCATGTTGCTGACACCATATTGTGAGTTTTCCATCGGAAACGATCTGCGTCTTCAATATACATTCCAAACCCTTCTCAAAAGCTTTCTTTGCCCTCTTCCGCATGGATTTATCAGCGATTTTCCCCTCATACGGTTCGCGCTGCTCGGCAATGTCGTCAAGCACGTTCATTACGTTCACCATAGCACCGTCGTTATATGTTATGTGCAGGTGATATCCGCCGGATTGTGGCCAGAACTGTGGCCAGCCGCCATTGTCATATTGACCGCTCAGCAGAAACTCGATACCATCGACGAAAGCCTTGCGGTAACGCTCGTCGCCAGTGCCTTGATACAGGCGTGCCAGATATGACACCTGCATCGTCGTGGCATTGTTGTCGATGGTTGAGTCGTCAAGTCGAGCCTTGTCTTTCTCCACAGCCTTACGCTCATCGTCAGACAGTGGTTTCGCCATGTCGATGTTTTTTGGCCATCCACCGCTTGCGCGCTGGTATAGAAGAATCTGGTCGCCTATGCGGCGTGCCTCGTCGGTTACAAAGAATGCTTTGTCCTTCTCTCTTATAACTGCTACTCCTGTGCGTATCTGAGCGAAAGTCGGCAATACTGCGATGAGTGTTGCCAACATGCAGATTCTTATTTTATGTGCTGATTTCATGGATTGAAATGTTTTTATATTAGTTTTTACGTCGCAAATTTAAGAAAAAAAGTTCAATCCGCCAAATGTTTAGTGATTTTTGTTAACTTCGGAATGTCGTTTACTGTTTTATTGTGTTGTAATACACCAATATAAGCATAAAAGGTGTGACCAAAATATTCTTTGGACACACCTTTTCAATTATTTGTATGGATGTCAGTTATTTGTCTTTAGTGGCGGGCTGCTCTACCTCGATATTGATGCCCATGAGCTTCAGTGCAGCCTGTGCATAGCGCTTTCCCATGATTCGGTAGCCTTCAGGGGTGAAGTGCAGGCCATCGCCTCTCTGTGGACAGCCGTTTGATGTTATGACGTGTGAATTAGGGATTACGTCAGGCACTGTTGCGATAATGGTGTTGTGCAGCCAGCATGCGCCCTTCTGTTCCTGGCTTACTGTCTCGCCCACGAACAGCGGAACGTCATTAGCATTCAGTCCAAGATCGCTGATTAGCTGGTTGTATATGGTCTTGACTTTCTGCGGCCAGTCTGCCTGACCGTTGTTGCTCTCGCCCTGATGCAGCAGTATGCCTTTTATTACTCCTGACTGCTGTGCTATCCTGGCCATGTCTACAAGACGCTTGTATGGCTCGTTGTCATATTCTTTGTAGAAGTTTCTCAACCACTGCTCATGTGGTTTCATGGAGTCGATGTATGCTTCCACCTTATCTTGCATGAAGCCCTCGATTTTTGTTCCTCCGATGGCTACGTCCACAACTCCCACTTTCACGTTGGCCGGCAGGTTCTTCACCATTGTGCGTCCGAAATAGTCGGCCATGCCCAGTCCTGTGTGTTGGCGCACAATTGGGGGATATGCAGTGTACCACTGTCCCATCTTGCGCTCTGGGTTTTGAAAATCAACGCATGCCAGCGTTTGGAAACGCTCGTCCACGTACTCTTTGTCCACGTCCTCAGGCCTTGCGTTACCTTCCATGTTCGACTGTCCGAAACAGAGGTAGATGTGAAAGTTTGGGTCTGGCTCAGCCTGTGCCCCGATTAATGTAGTTGATAGCATAATACCTGTCAGTAGACACTTCTTCACTCTGTTTAAGTGTAGTGATGAAATTTTAAAATAGCTCATTTTTTTCGTTTTTTATAAATTTTGTAATGTGTTGTATCGCATAGGTCTCTCTCTGGCATCGCTGCCAATTTTTTTCAATATATAATTCTGTTTGCAAGTGCAAAGTTAGAATAAAAAAAACTTTTAAACTAAACAATTATCCGTCCAAAAGTCTGTTTGATACATCTCAAATGGTTTTGTGAAACAAATGGCAAAGAGCGTGCTGGTGTTTTTTGTTTATTTTTGATTTAGGTTACAAAAAAATAACCGTCTGACAATCCAGTTTCGGATTGTCAGACGGTGTAAAATCCGTCTTCTATCTTCTTTTATCTTCTTCTAACTACTTGGCAAGTCAGCATGGACGTGTCTTTGGAAGGTTGAATACGTCCTGTACCTCCTTCATTGCCTCTGCGGTCATGCCGTCTGGCTCGCTGCCCATGTTGCGTGCGCACATGTAGATGTTTGCAGCCTTGCATAGCACGTCGGTCTGGTCGAAGGCATCCATGATGTCCTGGCCTACGGCTACGGTGCCGTGCTTCTCCCACAATACTACGTCATGTGTCTTGATTTGCTCCAGTGTGTCCTTTGCCAGTTCTACTGATGATGGCAGGCCGTAAGGCACGATGCCAATGCCCAGAGGAGCAAAGGCCAGTGTCTCTGGAATCATAGACCACAGCACGCGGGTCATCTCGTCGCCCTTGAGGAATCGCTGTATGTGGCTCATGGCAACCAGTTCGATGGGGTGGGTGTGGAGTGTTGCCTTGTAGCAAGAGCCGGTCTCGAGCAGATAGTTCTGCAGTGCGAGGTGTGTCGGCAACTCTGATGTTGGAGCCACTGGCTCGTCGGCAATGATTTCATAGCTTGCGCAGTCGTCGCAGATGCGGATGATAGAGCCGTTCTGCATTGGCCAGCGTGCAAGGTCGCGCATACGCTTGCCAGTGCCCTTGCAGTAGAAATACTTGCCTTTGAGCTGTGGCAATACCATGCCGATTTGCTTTACGGGTGCGATGGCAGGCATTGCCTTGCACTCGTCGTCCATAAACTCTGTTACGTTTACGGTGATGTTACCACCGTTACGCTCTGCCCAACCTTTCTGCCAGAGGTAACCTGTCACCTCGGCAATCTGGTCAACGACAGCTTTCAGACCGTCGCGGCCGTCAAGAATACTTTTCATTTTATGTAATTAAGAATTAAGAGTTAAGAATTAAGAGTTAAGAATTAAGAGTTAAGAATTAAGAGTTAAGAATTAAGAGTTAAGA
>JAFPVC010000039.1 GCA_017413085.1 Prevotella sp. | reverse complement strand
GAATCCTTTCTTTCCGGTTTGAATCTGCGTATTACCTCAAGTCGCATCGTGGGGTAAGGGGATGTTGGCTACATATTGATGTTGTGCTGTTGCTTTTTACTGAAAGCTGCTACTAACGACTCATAAATCTACCCTTAATCATGTATTGGATGATAGTTGCGGATTTTAGGTTATTTTGACTTTGTTATTATTTTGTTTGTTTTCTATTTTATGAGTAATTACATGGACATTATATGTTTATATGAAAACGCAAACCGTCCGCACACATGGCAACATGAGCCACGTATGCGGACACATCCGTTTATTCTTATCTTCTCCGAAAACTCTTTATTGACATATTCTGAAATTTTTATAATAGTGCGTGTCAATCGAAGATTGGCGCACGTCTCTGATTTACGAGTGCAATGCTATCGCACGATAGGAAAAGCGAGTGTCTGCTTTAGCAGGCTCGTGGTCGCCTAAAGCGATTTCCTGAGTGCAAAGTTACAAAAACTTTTCTGAAACAACAAAGAAAAAATAAAATAACACCGTAATAGCTATGACATTACACTGTAAAAGCTATCATATTACACCGTAATAGCTATCGTATTACACCGTAAAAGCTATCATATTACAACTGAAAGGCACAAATAAATCCGCAGACTCATGACGTGCCTGCGGATTTATTAACGGCATTAAAAGTGAGAATTATGGAAAAAAAACTTTTAGTGGGTTCTAAAAAAACTTTATTTAGAACTGAGGTACTTGCTGACCTTCTGCGCTGTCTGACGGCCGCTTGCCATGGCACGCACCACGAGGCTTGCACCGTTGGCGGCATCACCGCAGATGAACACGTTCTCCGGATATTCCGGATGGTCAGGCTTGAGAAATCCCATGGCGAGGAGCACAAGTTCGGCCTTGATGACCTCTGGCTCACCCTTCTCCACCATGATAGGACGGCCGCCTTCTGGGTTTGGCTTCCAGTCTATCTCCTGCACCCTGACACCTGTGAGGTGACCGTTCTCACCGAGGAACTCAAGGGAATTGATGTTCCAGCGGCGTGTGCAGCCCTCTTCGTGCGACGAGGTGGTCTTGAGTGTGCGCGGCCAGTTTGGCCATGGGTTCTGTGGGTCTTCGGGACCTTCCACTGGGCGTGGCATTATCTCTATCTGTGTGACGCTCTTGCATCCCTGACGGTGAGCGGTGCCAATGCAGTCGCTGCCTGTGTCGCCGCCACCGATGACGAGCACGTCCTTGCCCTTGGCGGTGATGCGCTCCTCGCTGCTGAACTCCATGCCGGCGAGCACGCGGTTCTGCTGTGAGAGGAGTTCGAGGGCGAAGTGTACGCCCTTCAGGTCGCGGCCCGGTATTCTGAGGTCACGGGCTGTCGGTGTGCCGGTGGCAATCACTACGGCGTCAAACTGTTGTGTAAGCTGCTGTAATACAGCAGCAGACTCAACGGCTTCGCCATACTTAAACTCTATGCCCTCCTGCTCCAGCAGGCTGATGCGGCGGTCGATGACGGCCTTGTTGAGCTTGAAGTTAGGTATGCCATAGCGGAGCAGACCGCCGGCAGCCTCGTTTTTCTCAAACACCGTCACGGTGCATCCAGCAAGGTTCAGTTCGTTGGCGGCAGCGAGGCCTGCAGGGCCTGCGCCTATCACAGCCACCTTCTTGCCGTTGCGCTTGATGTCGGTGTGCGGCTTGATGTAGCTCTCGCGGAAAGCCGCCTCGATGATGGCGCACTCGTCCTCGCGGTTGGTGGTTGGCTCATGGTTGTAGCGGTTGAGCACACATGCCTTCTCGCAGAGAGCCGGACAGATGCGTCCTGTGAACTCAGGGAAGGGGTTTGTTGACGTGAGCAGGCGGTAAGCCAGTTCCCAGTCGCCTTTCGACAGTGCGTCGTTCCATTCAGGAGCCTTGTTGCCCAGCGGACAAGCCCAGTGGCAGAAAGGTACGCCACAGTCCATGCAGCGTGAAGCCTGCAGTTTGCGTTCGCGGGTGCTGAGCGTCTGCTCCACCTCGCCGAAGTCATGTATGCGGTCGTTAATCGGACGATATCCCGCCTCCTGGCGGTGTATGGTTAAAAATGCTTTCGGGTTTCCCATTGTTGTTTTTCTATTAAAGATGAAAGTTGAGAAATGAAAATTGAAAATTGTGATTACTGTTTTTTTAATTGAAAGTTGGAAGATGAAAATTGAGAATTATGATCAGGGATTTACTGATTGTAAATAGTAATCATAATTTTCAGTTTTCAATTTTCAATTTGTCAATTCTTAATAGTCTCTTTGTATGTCAGCAATCTTCTCGTGCAGCTTTGCCATCTGCTCCTCCTGCAGTACGCGCTTGTATTCTATCGGTACTACCTGGATGAACTGTTCGCAGTAGTGGTTCCAGTCGTCGAGCATGCGGCCTGCCAGTGCACTGCCGGTGTGCAGATAGTGCTGGCGTATGAGTTCGAGCAACTCCTTGCGGCTTACGTTGTCCTCAACGAGCGAGAGCTCCACCATGTCCATATTGCAGAAGTAGTCGAAGTTGTGATGACGGTCCCAGACGTATGCCACACCGCCGCTCATGCCGGCAGCGAAGTTTCGTCCGGTGTCGCCGAGCACTACCACGCGACCGCCTGTCATGTATTCGCAGCAGTGGTCGCCGGCACCCTCGATGACGGCAATGGCACCAGAGTTGCGCACTCCGAAGCGCTCACCCACACGGCCGTTGATATAGAGCTCGCCGCTGGTGGCACCATAGAGGCCAGTATTGCCGGCGATGATGTTGTCTTCTGCACAGAAGTCCTCGCTTGTGCGTACTGGCGGCAGTATGCTGATGCGACCGCCGGAGAGGCCCTTGCCGAAGTAGTCGTTGCACTCGCCCTCAAGTCTGAGGTCAACGCCGCGCACGGCAAAAGCGCCGAACGACTGGCCTGCATAGCCCTTGAACTTAATCTTGATAGTGCCGTCGGGCAGACCTGCCTCACCGTATTTCTTGGCTATCGCGCCAGAGAGCATGGTGGTGACGGCACGGTCGGTATTCTTGATGGCATAGTCGAGGGTCACCTCTTCTTTCTTGTCTATTGCCTTCTTGGCTGCCTTGATGATTTCCTCATCCTTGACACCGCTGACCTTGGTGAACTCGCCACGGTCCCAATAAAGAGCCTTGTCGGTCTCAGGCTTGTGGAGCAGACGACTGAAGTCTATCGTCTTCTGCTTGTCGGTGGCATTTGTGGTATCCACCTCGATGAGGTCGGTGCGGCCGATAATCTCCTTCAGGCTGTGAACGCCAATCTCGCTGAGGTACTCGCGCACCTGCTCTGCAAGGAAGGTGAAGAAGTTTACAACATAGTCGGCGCGGCCCTCGAAATGCTTGCGCAGTTCTGGATCCTGCGTTGCCACACCCATCGGACAGGTGTTGGTGTTACACTTACGCATCATCACACAACCGAGCACGATGAGCGGCAGTGTGCCGAATGAGAACTCGTCGGCTCCGAGCATTGCCATGATGACAACGTCCTTGGCAGTCTTCAGCTGTCCGTCGGTCTGCAGGCGCACCTGGTTGCGCAGTCCGTTTTTGACCAGTGTCTGCTGTGTCTCAGCCAGTCCGATTTCAGGACTGATACCTGCGAAGCGCATACTTGATACAGGTGATGCACCCGTGCCGCCCTCTGCACCGCTGATGACGATGAGGTCGGCCTTTGCCTTTGCCACACCGGCGGCGATGGTGCCCACACCACTCTCAGCAACGAGCTTCACGCTGACGGCAGCCGTCGGGTTGATGTTCTTCAGGTCGAAGATAAGCTGCGCCAGGTCCTCGATACTGTAGATGTCGTGGTGAGGCGGTGGTGAGATGAGCGATATGCCAGGAATGGCGTTACGCGTCTTTGCGATGATGTCGTTCACCTTGAAGCCAGGCAGCTGTCCGCCCTCACCAGGCTTGGCACCCTGAGCCACCTTTATCTGTATCTCCTCGGCATTGACGAGGTATTCGGCAGTAACGCCGAAACGTCCCGAGGCAATCTGCTTTGTCTTACTTGAGAGCGATACGCCGTCAACCTCAGTGTGGTAGCGTGCGTTGTCCTCGCCGCCCTCACCGGTGTTGCTGCGTGCACCGAGCTTGTTCATGGCCAGTGCCAGTGCTTCGTGAGCCTCTATTGACAATGCGCCGAATGACATGGCACCCGTCACGAAATGCTTGACGATGCTCTCTACCGGCTCCACCTCGTCGAGCGATACCGGTGTGGCAGCCTTCTTCCAACCGAAGAAGTCGCGCAGGAAGACAGGCGACTCCTTCTCGTCAACCATCTTGGCCCATTCCTTGAACTTCTTATAGCTGCCCAGGCGTGTAGCCAACTGCAGGTTGGCGATGGTCTCCGGGTTCCAGGCATGCTTGATGCCGTCCTTGCGCCATGAGAAGAGTCCCTGGTTCTTTATGCCGTTGGCATCTTTTCTGAGAGCAATGGCATCGCGGGCAATCTCCTTGAGGCCGATACCGCCGATGGTGCTTACCTCTGTGCCGAAGTATGTGCGGAGCAACTCCTCGCTGAGTCCGATGCTCTCGAATATCTTCGCACCACGGTAAGAACGGATGGTAGAGATACCCATCTTAGACATGATCTTCTTCAGACCCTTATCGACAGCCTTGATGTAGTTCTTCTCAGCCGTAGCATACTCTTCCTGTATCTTGCCCTTCTTCACGAGGTCGTCGAGCACAGCGAAGGTCATGTATGGACACAGCGCACTTGCACCATAGCCGAGCAGAAGCGCAGCGTGCATCGTCTCGCGTATCTCGCCGCTCTCCACGATGAGAGCCGTCTGCACACGCTTGCCTACGCTGATGAGGTAGTGGTGTACGGCAGAAACGGCAAGCAGCGATGGGATGGCAGCATGCTTCTCGTCAATGTCGCGGTCAGAGAGGATGATGTAGTTCACACCCTCGTCAACAGATTTCTCTGCTTCGTGACAGAGGTTGTCAAGAGCCTTGCGAAGTCCTTCCTCACCCTGCTCCATTTCAAAGAGTATTCTGAGTTTCTGTGTCTTGAAACCTTTATAGCGTATGTTGCACAGAATGTCGAGCTGTGTGTTGGTGAGCACCGGCTGCGGCAGGCGCACCATCTTGCAGTTTGAAGCATCAGGAGTAAGGATGTTTGTGCCTACGGCGCCGATATACTCCGTGAGACTCATGACGAGTTCCTCGCGGATTGGGTCGATGGCAGGGTTTGTCACCTGTGCAAACTGCTGACGGAAATAGTTGAAGAATACCTGCGGACGGTCGCTGACAACTGCCAGCGGCGTATCGTTACCCATGGCAGCCACAGGCTCCTGACCACCGGTAGCCATCGGCACGACGGTGCGGTCGATGTCTTCCTGGCCGAAGCCGAAGGTCACGAGCTTGCGCTCATAGTCCTCAACGGAGTTCTCAACCTTGCGGCCGCTCTTCAGCTTCTCCAGCTGCACGCGGTTCTCGCTGAGCCATTCACGGTAAGGATGTGCCTTGGCGAGCTTTTCCTTTATCTCTCCGTCATAATATATCTTGCCCTCCTGAGTGTCGATGAGCAATATCTTACCCGGCTGCAGACGACCCTTGCTAACCACGTCGGTAGGCTCGAAGTCCATCACGCCTACCTCTGAGGCAACCACCATCATGCCTTGCTTGGTGATGGTGTAGCGGCTCGGACGCAGACCGTTTCTGTCGAGCATTCCGCCGGCATAGCGGCCGTCGCTGAAGAGCAGGGCGGCAGGACCGTCCCACGGCTCCATCAGTATTGAGTGATATTCATAGAATGCTTTAAGGTCTTCGCTGATGGGGTTCTTGTCGTTGAACGATTCTGGCACGAGTATCGCCATAGCCTGTGGCAGTGACAGTCCGCTCATCATGAGGAACTCAAATACGTTGTCAAGGCTGGCAGAGTCAGACATGCCTTCCTGTACGATAGGACTCAACTCCTTGATGTCTCCCAGAGCCTCACTGTTGAGCACACTCTCACGAGCTTTCATCCAGCCACGGTTGCCGCGGATGGTGTTGATCTCACCATTGTGGGCAAGGAGGCGGAACGGCTGCGCCAGTTTCCACTTCGGGAAGGTGTTGGTAGAGAAACGAGAGTGTACCAGTGCCAAACCACTCGTGAAGTATGGATTTGACAAATCAGGGAAATAACGTCTGAGCTGACCGCTGGTGAGCATACCTTTGTATATTATGCTCTTGCTTGACAGCGAACAGATGTAGAAGTCCTCATCGCTGATGCGCTTCTCAATGCGCTTTCTCACCTTATATAATGTGCGGTCCAGATCGTCAGCATCGCTAACGGCCTCTGTTCCCACCGCAGTCTTTGTTATGAACACCTGCTTGATGTCTGGCTCCACTTCACGCGCAGCCACACCCAGTGCCTCCGGACATGTTGGCACGGCTCTTACATGCATCATCTGCAAGCCTTCGCGCTCTATCTCCTCTATCATCACGCTCATCACCTGGTGCTGAGCTTTCTCTTCCTTAGGCAAAAATACCAAACCCGTGCCGTAGTGTCCTTTCTCCGGCACAGGAATACCCTGCAACAATATGAACTCATGGGGTATCTGCACCATGATGCCGGCACCGTCGCCGGTCTTGTCGCGTGTCTCTGCGCCGCGGTGCTCCATATTCTCAAGTACCTTCAGTGCATTATCCACCAGTTCGTGGCTCTTGCCACCATGGATGTTTACCACCATGCCCACGCCGCATGCGTCGTGCTCATATTCAGATTGGTAAAGCCCTCTCTGCGAGCTCTGTGATTCTTGATCTGTCATATTACCCTTATTATTAAATCTTTTATTTTTTTCTAATGTTTTTGTATAAGTCTTAGCTCATGCCTTTACGCTTTTATTTAAGCATAAAAACGATTAGTTCGTGGTCGCTTTTACGAATTTGCAAGCGCTTTTTATGAATTTGCGAGTGCAAAGTTAATACATTTTGCTCGATTACACAAATTATTTTTGACGTTTTTATTCTTTATAAAGAAGAAAAATATCATTTTGTAACAAATACAATAAAATATATGTCAAAATGTAAAACATTTGAATACCTAACATAACAAAAAGTTTACATAATGCTTTTACTTATATAAATTAAAAACCAAAATGCCGTGATTTATATTACAAATATAACAAATTGTATTAATTTTGCAACCGATTTTAGCAGATTGTAATTCTATAACTGTAATATATATAATAGGTATAAAACATGAAAGTAAAGAAAAGATGGATCGTCCTGATGGCAGCCATGACGCTGATTGCCATGGCAGGACTGGCGGTGGGAGAGCCGTCGTTTGAGTGTGACTGGTCGGTAGTGTCGGCCGCTGATGTGGCCTGGCTGATAACGGCCACGATTTTTGTATTGATGATGACACCGGGACTGTCGTTCTTCTACGGCGGCATGGTAGGTGCGAAGAATGTGATTTCCACCATGCTGCAGTCGTTCATTGCCATGGGACTGATTTCCGTTCTGTGGGTAGTGATAGGTTTCTCGCTGTGTTTCGGAGACGACATTGGCGGAATAATCGGCAACCCAACGACGTTCCTGATGTTCAAGGGCGTAGGCGGAGCGGTATACACCACACCGGCAGGAAACATACTGGGCGGCGCAACGATACCGCTGGCTCTGTTTGCACTGTTCCAGATGAAGTTTGCCATCATCACGCCGTCGCTCATCACGGGCTCGTTTGCAGAACGCGTACGTTTCTCGGCATACATGTTCTTTATGATGTTCTTCTTCTTCGTGATTTACTGTCCGCTGGCTCACATGACATGGCACCCCGAAGGACTCTTCATGCGCTGGGGCGTCATCGACTTCGCCGGCGGTATCGTGGTGCATGCCTCATCAGGTGTTGCAGCATTAGCCGGAGCTATCTTCCTCGGCAGGCGCAAGGCTGACACACGCCGCAGCGAACCGGCAAACATTCCTTTCGTACTGCTCGGCGCCGCCATGCTGTGGCTCGGATGGTTCGGCTTCAACGCCGGTTCTTCACTCCATGCCGACGGACAGGCCGTGAAGGCATTCCTCAACACCAACACTGCATCGGCTACAGCCATGATGACATGGATATTCTTCGACTGCCTGCGCGGACGCAAGCCATCGGCTATGGGTGCTGCAGTAGGCTGCGTGGTCGGCTTGGTGGCCATCACTCCGTCAGCGGGCTATGTCACCGTCGGACAGAGCATCTTCATCGCATTCGTAATAACACTGATATGCAACATCGCCGTATACTGGCGCTCACACACAAGGATTGACGATGCACTCGACGTATTCCCCACCCACGGCACAGGCGGTATCTTCGGCACCGTGCTCACGGGCATCTTCATACAAGAGGGATTGATGGCCGGAACATGGGATGGCTTCGTAGTATTCCTCTATCATCTCCTGGCAATAGTTATCGTCTTCGCATACACCTTCGCCATGAGCTGGCTGGGATACATGCTCATCGACCGACTGATACCGATGCGCGTGTCACAATACAGCGAGAAGGTGGGCCTCGACTTCTCACAGCACGACGAACACTACGGCCTGGCCCACATCGGCGAGCGCGAAATCGCAGAGTACGAGGAGCATATAAGGGAGAAATACAAAGGAGAATAACCCCCTTTGACATTTTGCGACACAATGAGTGCTTTTTCGTACAATATGTAAACAGAAAGACAAGAAAATATCCTCAAAACTTATCATATTGTTATTTGGCTACACTTTTTTGTTACAAAGTGTAGCCAAATTCTTTTATATTCTATCATTTTGTTGTAACTTTGCACTTGCAAACTTGCAAAAGCAACTGCGAGCCTGTTTTGAAAAAACTCTCGCTATTTGCTTCGTACGATGCATTGCATTGTCAATTGACATAAGAACGCCCTTCATAGCGCAAACGGAGGACAGAAGTGAACACTAATTTTAATAAAGGTATGAAAAAGATTGAGGCAATTATTCGGAGAACAAAGTTCGAAGAAGTAAAAGAAGCCCTGCTGCAGTCTGATATTGACTGGTTCGAGTATCACAACGTGCACGGCATAGGACAGAGCCGCGAGGAAAGAATATACCGCGGCGTGCAGTATTCAACGGACGTGATAGAGCGTGTGGCGCTCACCATAGTATGCCGCGACCAGTTCGTGGAGCCTACTGTGAACGTGATATTGAAAGTGGCCCACACAGGCGAGGTAGGTGACGGTCGCATATTCGTCAGCGACATGATAGACACATGGTCCATACGCACCGGCGAGCACGGCGACACTGTCCTCAGAGACAAGAAGTAACATTTTGCCGTCCAGAGTAGGAGACGGCATACCAAGAGACAACAACACAAACACAAACTAAAAAACACAAGATTATGAACGAGATAGGTATTTCACTCGACACCGTATGGATGCTGCTCGCAGCCATGCTTGTATTCTGGATGCAGCCGGGCTTCGCCCTGTGCGAGGCAGGATTTACGCAGAAGAAGAACACCGCCAACATACTTATGAAGAACTTCGTGGACTTCATGTTCGGCTCACTGCTGTTTTTCTTCATCGGTTTCGGATTTATGTTCGGCAGCGAGGGTGCCGGTTTCATAGGCATGCCTAACTGGGGCGACCTGTCTTTTTACAAAGGCGACCTGCCCGTAGAGGGCTTCCTGATTTTCGAGACTGTTTTCTGTGCCACATCGGCCACCATCGTGAGCGGTGCCATGGCTGAGCGCACTAAGTTCTCAATGTATTTGGTTTACAGCGCCGTGATTTCGCTCTTCATCTACCCGATAGAGGGTCACTGGACATGGGGCGGCGGCTGGCTGTGCAGCGACGCTGCTGACGGCTTCATGATGAGCACCTTCGGCGACGTATTCCATGATTTCGCTGGTTCAGCAATCGTTCACAGCGTGGGCGGCGTACTGGCACTGATTGGCGCCATCGCACTCGGACCACGTATCGGCAAGTATTCAAAGGACGGCAAGAGCCGTGCTATTCCTGGACACAACCTTGCAATGGCAGCACTGGGTGTATTCATCCTGTGGCTCGGATGGTTCGGCTTCAACCCTGGCAGCCAGCTGGCAGCATCAGGCGAGGTTAACCGCGTGGCTATCTCACACGTATTCCTCACCACAAACCTTGCAGCTGTTGCAGGTGGATGTGCAACAATGTTCCTGACATGGATAAAGTACGGCAAGCCATCTCTCTCACTCACCCTCAACGGTGTACTGGCAGGCTTGGTAGGCATCACCGCAGGCTGTGACCTCGTATCACCAATAGGCGCAGTTGTCATCGGACTCGTATGCGGCATCGTACTCGTTTACTCTATTGAGTTCATCGACCACAAGCTGCACATCGACGATCCTGTAGGCGCACCAAGCGTACATGGTGTATGCGGTATTCTCGGTACACTGATGACCGGACTGCTTTCTACTTCAAACGGTGCCTTCTACGGATACGGATGGGGCTTCTTCGGTGCAGAGTGCTTCGGCATACTGGTCATCGACCTCTGGGCTGCCGTATGCGGCGTGATACTCTTCTATGGTATAAAGAAACTGCACGGACTGCGCGTTGACAACCGCATTGAGGAGGAAGGTCTCGACGTTTACGAGCACGGCGAAAGCTGCTACAACTAATTTTCACTTTAAGGACTCTAAAGACTTTAAGGACCTTAGAGAGACACAACACACAACATAAACACAAATTAAAAGGAGATACTATTATGAAGAAGATTGTTTTAGGATTGATGATGACATGCGCAATGGTTGGCGCAAAAGCTCAGGATAACGTAGAAACAACTGTTGCGGCAGACTTCGTAACGCATTACGTATGGCGCGGCCAGAGCCTTGGAAGCGCAGCCGTACAGCCTACACTCGGCGTAAGTTACAAAGGACTCTCGCTCACGGCATGGGGCAGCTACGGACTGGTTGACACCAACGACAACAAGGAGTTTGACCTGACGCTGGCATACACCACGGGTGGTTTCAACATCGGTGTGACCGACTACTGGTTCAGCAATGGTAAAGACCCTGAAGGACGTTACTTCAAGTATGACGCACACGGCACCAACCACGTCTTTGAAGCCAACATCGGCTACGACTTCGGACCTGTCGCACTGCAGTGGTACACCAACTTCTCAGGCAACGACGGCGTAAACAAAAACGGTGAGCGCGCCTACAGCAGCTACTTCGAAGTCAGCGCACCCTTCAAACTCGCTACCTGCGACTGGACGGCATCCCTGGGTGTAGTACCATACGCTACGGATTTCTATGAGAATGTAAAGGGATTTGCAGTCACAAACGTGACGCTGAAGGCAACAAAAGACATACGCGTGACCGACACGTTCTCAATACCTATCTTCGCTCAGGTGACCGGCAACCCATGCTCACAAAGGGCATACCTCGCACTCGGTTTCACACTGCAGCCATGATTATGATAATCTAAATTCTTTACACAAACGTCACTTTGTCGAAAAAGTGACGTTTTTCTTTGCAAGATGATAACAATCTGGAAGTATTTTCTTACAAAAACTTTACAGATTGTTATTTTCTTTTTGTTTTAAGATACATTTTGTAACAGTTTTCTTTGTTTTTCTAACTTTTTGTAGTAACTTTGCAGTCGCATGGATACAAAATACATTTTCGTTACAGGCGGTGTGGTTTCCTCATTAGGAAAAGGCATTATCTCCGCAAGCATAGGAAAGCTGCTGCAAGCACGTGGCTTCAAGGTCACCATTCAGAAGTTTGACCCATACATAAACATCGATCCGGGCACGCTCAATCCCTACGAGCACGGTGAGTGCTACGTGACGGCCGACGGTATGGAGACAGACCTCGACCTGGGTCACTATGAGCGTTTCACAGGCATAGAGACGACACGTGACAACAGCGTGACAACAGGACGCATATACCAGAGCGTCATAGACCGCGAGCGCCGCGGCGACTATCTCGGCAAGACCATACAGGTGGTACCGCACATCACGGACGAGATAAAGAGAAGGATACTAAGAATGGAAGAATTGAAGAATGGAAAAATTAAAGATAACGAAAAAAACTTCAATTCTTCAACTCTTCAATCCTTAAATTCTTCATTCGACTTCGTCATCACCGAAGTGGGCGGAACCATCGGCGACATCGAGAGTGCACCGTTCATGGAGGCCATACGACAGCTGCGCTGGGAACTGGGACGTGATGCCGTATGCGTGCATCTTACATACGTGCCATACCTGAAGGCCGCCGGCGAACTGAAGACAAAGCCCACACAGCACTCTGTAAAGGAACTGCAGGGCATGGGCATACAACCCGACATACTGGTGCTGCGCACCGAACACCACCTTGACGACGGTATGCGCCAAAAGGTGGCTTCTTTCTGTAACGTGGACCTTGAATGTGTGGTGCAGAGCGAAGACATGCCGAGCATCTATGAGGTGCCGGTCAACATGCAGCGACAGGGACTCGATGCTGCCATACTGCGCAAGATGGGCATACCGGTAGGCGAGACACCGGCAATGAAGCCCTGGCGCAACTTCCTTGAGAAACAGCGCAATGCCACCCGTGAGGTGCATGTGGCACTCGTGGGAAAATATGATCTGCAGGATGCATACAAGAGCATACGCGAGAGCCTCAACCTCGCCGGAATATACAACGACGTGAAAGTGAAGATACACTTCACCAACAGCGAGGACATCACACCCGACAACGTGGCCGAAAAATTGAAGGGCATGGCAGGCGTGCTTATCTGTCCGGGTTTCGGCAGCAGGGGCATAGAGGGAAAAATCACCGCGGCTCAATACACCCGCACACACGACATCCCGACCTTCGGAATATGTCTGGGCATGCAGATGATGGTGATTGAGTTTGCACGCAACGTGCTGGGCTACAAGGATGCCAACAGCGTGGAGATTGATGCCGAGACGAAGAATAACGTCATCGACATCATGGAGGAGCAGAAGAACATCACGCAGATGGGCGGAACAATGCGACTGGGTGCCTACGACTGCGAGTTGAAAGAAGGCAGCAAGGTTGCAGAAGCCTATACGGCACAGCCCAATTCCTCACTTACAATCAGCGAGCGCCACAGGCACCGCTATGAGTTCAACAACAAATACAAGGAGGAATACGAGAAGAACGGCATGGCATGCGTGGGCATAAACCCCAAGGCCGACCTCGTGGAGATTGTGGAGGTGCCTACACTGAAGTGGTACATAGGCACGCAGTTCCATCCGGAGTATTCCTCTACGGTACTGCACCCACACCCTCTGTTCATGAGTTTTGTGAAGGAATGTGTCACATCGCTATAACGTTATAACGTAATAACGCTACAACAATGGAAGAACTAAAGCATGAGTGCGGCGTGGCGATGATACGCCTGCTGAAACCACTGGAATACTATAAGGAGAAATACGGTACGCCACGCTACGGATTGGACAAGCTGTACCTGCTGATGGAGAAACAGCACAACCGTGGACAGGAGGGCGCCGGCATGGCGTGTGTCAACCTGAATGCCACACCCGGCAAGGAATATATGTTCCGCGAAAAGGCTGAGGGAAAAGATGCCATCACTGAAATATTCGGACGCATCGACGACTCCTTCACAGGACAACTCTTCATGGGACACCTGCGATACTCCACGACAGGTAAGAGCGGACTGCAGTATGTGCACCCCTTCCTGCGACGCAACAACTGGAAGGCGAAGAACCTCTGCCTATGCGGCAACTTCAACATGACTAACATCGATGAGGTGTTCAAGTTCATCACCGACCAGGGACAGTCACCGCGCATATACAGCGACTCATACATCACGCTGGAACTGATGGGACACCGACTGGACCGCGAAGTGGAACGACTGTTTGCAGAGGCGAAAGAGAAAGGTCTGGAAGGCACCGGCATCACCGGCTACATCGACGACAACGTGGATATGGCAAACGTGCTGAAGACCACCATGCCTCACTATGACGGAGGATATGTGATGTGCGGACTGACAGGCTCTGGCGAGATGTTCACAATGCGCGACCCCTGGGGCATACGCCCCGCCTTCTACTACCACGACGACGAGGTAGTGGTGGTGGCAAGCGAAAGGCCGGTAATACAGACCACCTTCGACCTGCAGGCCGAGGATATCAGGGAACTGAAACCGGGTGAGTCGCTGATAATAAGGAAAAGCGGCGAGGTGAAGCTGAAGCAAATAATGCCGGCACAGCAACTGAGCGCATGTTCCTTTGAGCGCATATACTTCAGCCGTGGCTCTGACCGCGACATCTACCAGGAACGCAAGCGGCTGGGAGAACAGCTGACGCCCACCATACTCAAATCCATCAACGGCGACATAGAGAACACCGTATTCTCATACATACCAAACACGGCAGAGGTGGCATACTACGGCATGACCAACGGCATAAGGATGCTTAACCACGACGTGAGGACCGAGAAGGTGCTGTGGAAGGACATCAAACTGCGCACGTTTATCAGCGACGGTGCTGAGCGCAACGATCTCGCTGCACATGTCTATGACATCTCATACGGCTCACTGACGCCATACAAGGACAATCTCGTCATCATCGACGACTCGATAGTGCGCGGTACGACATTGCGCGAGAGCATCTTCAAGATTCTAGACCGCCTGCACCCAAAGAAGATTGTCATGGTGTCGAGCTCACCACAGATAAGATACCCCGACTACTACGGCATTGACATGTCACACCTGGAAGAACTGTGCGCCTTCCGTGCTGCCATAGCGCTCATCAAGGAGCGCGGCATGGAGAAGTTGATTGAGGACGTGTATCGAAATTGCAAGGAATCTGTAGCAGAAGCAAAGTCTTCACTTACAAACCACGTACGCGCCATCTACGCTCCCTTCACCGTTGACGAGATAAACCGCAAGATAGTGGAGATGCTCAGGCCGGAGGGCATGCAGACACCGGTGGAACTGGTATTCCAGAGCATCGAAGGACTGCACAAGGCTTGCCCCAACCACCCCGGCGACTGGTATTTCACAGGCCGCTACCCCACCCCAGGCGGTGTGCGCCTATGCAACAATGCCTTCGTAGAATATTATCAGAATAAGTATAAAAAATAAAGTTTTCAGATAACCCAAGCAAACAACTATGTGTGGAATAGCATGTATATTTGGAATCAAGGAGCAGACGCAGGAACTGCGTCAGAAGGCTCTGCGCATGAGTCAGAAAATCCGTCACCGCGGACCTGACTGGAGCGGTATCTACGTAGGCGGCTCGGCCATCCTGGCACACGAGCGCCTGAGTATTGTCGATCCCGTATCGGGACAGCAGCCGCTGTTCTCGCCCGACGGCAAGGTGGTGCTTGCTGTGAACGGTGAGATATACAACCACCGCGAGATAAGAAAATGGTACGAAGGACGCTACGAGTTCCAGACAAAGAGCGACTGTGAGGTCATACTGGCTCTCTACCGCGACTGGAAACGTATGGGATGCAGCGACCCCTCATGGATATTCGAGAAACTGAACGGCATCTTCGCCTTCGCTCTCTATGATGAGGAGACCGACAAGTATCTCATTGGCCGCGACCCCATCGGCGTCATACCTCTCTACATCGGCCACGACAAGGACGGCAAGGTGTATGTGGCTTCAGAACTGAAGGCGCTGGAGGGATTCTGCGACGAGTATGAGCCATTCCTGCCGGGACACTATTTCTATAGTCCACAGTCGAAGGGTACTAAGGACTATGAACTGACCAAGTGGTACAAGCGCGAATGGATGGACAAGATGCCTGGCGACTGCTCTGGCGAGACAGGCGAGACGGCACACCTATCATATAAGGAAAGCGTGGAGGCTGTGCGCGAGGGACTGGAGGCTGCCGTAAAGCGCCAGCTGATGTGTGACGTGCCTTACGGCGTGCTGCTCTCTGGCGGACTGGACAGCAGCGTGACATCTGCCATAGCAAAGAAATTCTCTGCCCACCGCGTAGAGAGCGACGGCGAAGAGAAGGCATGGTGGCCAAGACTGCACTCGTTTGCCGTCGGCCTGAAGGGCGCCCCCGACCTTGCCAAGGCCCGCGAGGTGGCTGAGCACATCGGCACCGTGCACCACGAGATAAACTATACCATACAGGAAGGACTCGACGCCATACGCGACGTCATATACTACATAGAAACCTACGACGTGACCACCGTACGCGCCTCTACACCGATGTACCTGCTGGCACGCGTCATCAAGTCGATGGGCATCAAGATGGTGCTCTCAGGCGAAGGTGCCGACGAGGTGTTCGGCGGCTACCTGTACTTCCACAAGGCTCCCGATGCAAAGGAGTTTCATGAGGAGACGGTGCGCAAACTCTCCAAACTGCACCAGTATACTGCCTGCGCGCCAACAAGAGCCTTTCGGCATGGGGCGTG
>JAFPVC010000038.1 GCA_017413085.1 Prevotella sp. | reverse complement strand
GGTGAGCATCATTGCTGTTTATTGTTGTTCTGTTAGTTATCTTTTGCCTTAGAGTGCTGTCTTATAGTACGAGTATATCGTGACATTCTTTGTGTCAGTTAAATCGCCAGTTGGTGGTTATAATGTATCTATCGGGCTATCGTTCTCACCTTTGAGGGTTTGATAATCTGCGCACCCAACAGGAGACGGTAGTCCTTATAGTTGTTAGTAATGATGACGCGGCACTTCTGCTTTCGCGCCAGCACGAACTGCACGTTGTCTTCAATGTCGGCTCCATTCTCAGTAAGTGCTTCGTCAATGTCCTTAGCGGTGAAGCTGACGATAGTGAAGCGATGCTGCAATTCACGGACAATGCTACGTATCTCGTCGTTCGTCTTTTTCTTCTGATAGACAGAAATCAGCTGTGCTACACTGAGCGTTGAAGCATAGAGCCGCTTGCCCACGATGGAGTAGAGATAGTGTAAGCAGTCACTGTCGGTCTGGAAACGTGCATCGCCACTGTAGGCGCCAATGAGTACGTTAGTGTCCACGAAGATGTGGTTAGGATTGTATGTCTTGACCTGTCGTGTCATATTCGTCGCTTAGAATACCAGATGTGGGAACTGTTTTTTTTCCTCAGCGGTGAGCAAGTCAAGGTTGCCCGCCATCCACATGCCAATCTGTGCGTCCACGACTTCCTTGTACTTCAGACCAGTCTTCTCCAAGAGCAACTGCAGCACGGCCTTGCGCTCCTTCTCCACTTGTTTCTGTTTCTCACTCATATTCTTCTAATGTTTTGATGATTTTACGCCGCAATATATCGCACGAGTAGGAAAAGTGAGTGTCTGCAAAGCAGGCTCACGGTCGCTTTAGCGATTTCCTGAGTGCAATGTATCGCACAAAGTAAATAGTGCGTGTCAATCGAAGATTGTCGCACGTCTCTGATTTACGAGTGCAATGTATCGCATGATAGGAAAAGCGAGTGTCTGCAAAGCAGGCTCGCGGTCGCTTTAGCGATTTCCTGAGTGCAAAGTTACACATTTTTTTCTAAATAAACAGCAACAGCACAGAAAAAATGACAAAATTTTAATTGAAGTTGCCTCAGGATTACCACATGTTTATAATTATGCATTGTGCATTTGTTATTGTGCATTGATAAAACGTTCGTAGAGCCACTGGTCTTGTTCCTCGATGGTCATGTGGCTGTTGTCGAGCAGCAGTGCATCGTCGGCCTTGCGCAGTGGTGATACCTCACGATGTGAGTCTATGTAGTCGCGCTCCTGCACGTTCTTAAGTATCTCGTCATAGTCGGCGGGCATGCCCTTCTGCTGCAGTTCGTCATAACGGCGCTGCGCACGCACCTCTGCCGAGGCGGTGACGAATATCTTCAGTTCTGCATCGGGGAATACCGTGGTGCCGATGTCGCGGCCGTCCATCACCACGCCTTTCTCCTTGCCCATGGCACGCTGCTGGTCAACCATCGCTTCGCGTACGAATGGAATGGCGGCCACCTTGCTGACATGGTTTGATACTTCGATGGAGCGTATCACGTCTTCCACGCGCTCTCCGTTGAGGTACGTGTCAGGTCGTCCGGTTTCCTCATTGAATTTGAACGAAATCTTCACCTCGTCCATCACCTCACGCAGACGGTCGGTCATGACCTCACCCTCTGCATCGAACAAGTTGTTGCGCATGCAGTAGAGAGTTACGGCGCGGTACATGGCGCCAGTGTCAACGTAAATATATCCAAGTTTCTTAGCCAGGGCTTTTGCCATGGTGCTCTTGCCACAGCTGCTGTGGCCGTCGATTGCTATTGTTATCTTTTTCATTCTTAATTTTTTCAATCCTTCAACTCTTAAATTCTTCAATCCTCTCCTTACACTGTTCCATAAGCCATTTCGGCGTGCTTGTCGCACCGCATATACCGATGCTGTCTATGCCTTGCAGCCATGCCACGTCAATCTCGTCAGGTCCCTCAATAAGATGAGTATTGGGATTCTGTTCCTTGCAAGCATTGTAAAGCACCTTGCCGTTACTGCTCTTGCGGCCGCATACAAACAAGACAAGGTCGTGCTTGGTAGCAAACTGGCATATGTTCGGCATGCGGTTGGCAACCTGTCGGCAAATGGTATCAAACGACTGGAAGGTGGCATCGGGCGCAATGTGCTCCTTGCAATATTCTATTATCCTATGGAACTCAGTGAGCGACTTCGTAGTCTGCGAATATAGAAATATGTTGTGTGAGAAGTCAAGTTTTGCAGCATCCTCCGCATGCTCTATGACAATGGCGTTGCCTTCGGTCTGTCCTACAAGTCCCAACACCTCGGCATGTCCGTTCTTTCCGAATATCACGATGTCGCTCTTCTTGCCGGAAGTGTCAAGTTTCGTAGCCTCATACTTCTTCTTGATTCTCTTCTGAAGAGCCAGCACCACGGGGCATGTGGCATCAATCAAGGTTATGTTGTTGCGTTCTGCCATATTGTAAGTGGCAGGCGGCTCTCCGTGTGCTCTCAGCAGCACCGTGGCATTGTGCAGCTGTGCGAAGTCCTCATGCTCTATGGTCACGAGTCCCATCGAGTTCAATCGCTCACATTCCATGCCGTTGTGCACGATGTCGCCGAGGCAGTTCAGACCGTGACCGGCCTTCAGTGTTTCCTCTGCCTTTTCTATGGCAGTGGTCACGCCGAAGCAGAAGCCCGAACCCTTGTCTATCTCTATTATCATCAGTGCTTCTCTTATTGTTTCGCTCCTTGTCTTACGGGCGATATGATATATGTGTATGTATAGTCCTCGTATGGCATCTGATACTCTCTGCGTGGCCATGCACCCCATGAGTTCACGCAACCCACGCCCATGCTGCGTGCGGCAATGTGCAGGTCGGTGAACGGACGCTCCATCAGGTCGCCGCTGTGCCATTGTGCCTTGCTGCGCGATGGCTGCAGGTCGTCCTCCGTGTAGTTGAGTGCTTGCATCTCAAGGGCTTCTGTTCCCTCAAAGCGCAGTCCCATCCCTGCACCGTTTGTCATCTGCCAGTATCTCACTCCGGTCTTCGTGCCTGTCTCCTGTGGGCGCACGTAGCCCCAGAACTGTTCCTTCACGGTCTGCTTCCATATTCCGAGGTGCTGGCTGTTGCCGCGGTCGATGTAGTTCTCATGCGGACCTTTGCCATAGTATTCTATCTGTGAGAATTCCTTCGGCATCCGCATCTGCATACCGTAGCGCAGCAACTGCGGTTTCTCCTTTGCATCGGGGTTGACCTTCATGTCTTGCCTTACGATTAACTGTCCTGCAGGTGTCAGCGTATATGTCAGTTTCAGCGTGGCATCTGTCTTGCGAACGGCATACTCGGCTGTTACTACGCAGTTTTCTCCTTCGCGGCTGATGCTGAAGCTCTGCTTCTCTATCTGCGGATTCTGCCATGCCGCAAGGCGGTGCTGCATACCTGCGCCGAAGTCGTTGTCTGTGGCCGCACGCCAGAAGTCGGGCGTAAGTTCGCTGTCGTCTGTCATCATGCTCACCCCGTCTACGTCGATGTATGCCACGTAACCCGTGCGCTTGTCGAATGTCACTTTCATTCCGTTTGCCTCCACGGCGGTGTATGCTGCGCGCTCATCTACCGTCACGCCCGTGTTCTTTTCTTTTGCTGCTTGTTGTGTCAGACTTTCTGTGGTTATATATATATAAGGTGCAAGCACTGCCTGTTCGTGCGCCACGATAGTGCCGCGCTTCATCAGCGGCTCTTCTTCTGTGAGCCTGAAGTTCAGGTTCAACAGCAGTTCCTTACCTTCATATTCCTTGTTTGCCATGATTCCTGCCACTGCGTCTATGGTGACGGTGGCTTTCTCCTGTGGCTTCACGGCTGGCATGTTCTCTACCTTGCCGCCTGCTACGGTCTTGCCGTCGGCCAGCACCTCATAGTCAAGCCCTACATAGTCGAGCAGACGGAAGAAGTTCTCGTTGTATATTTCTATCCTGCCGGCCTTTGCATCGGTAACGGTTGCATGGATGTCCTGGTATACATACTGCACCTCATAGGCATGTGGATTGAACGCACGCTCGGGGTTTACCACGCCGTTGCAGTTGAAGTTGTTGTCTGATGCGGGGAAACGTCCGTAGTCGCCACCGTATGCCCATATTTGTTTTCCCGTTGTCTTGCTCTTGTCGCGCAGTCCCTGGTCGGCAAAGTCCCAGATGTATCCTCCCTGATAGTTTGGCAGTCGGCGCACGAGGTCCCAGTATTCCTTTATGCCGCCGCATGAGTTGCCCATGGCGTGTGAGTACTCGCACTGTATGAGCGGACGCTTGTTGCCTTCCTTGCAGTAGTTTTCGCAGTGTCCATAGTCTGCATACATCGGACAGAATATGTCGGTCTTGCCCCACGAGCCGGCCTGTTCATACTGGCAGGGGCGTGATGGGTCGTATGCCTTTACGTAGTCGTATGAGTCTTCAAAGTTCTTGCCGTAGCCTGACTCGTTGCCCAGCGACCACACTATGATTGACGGGTGGTTCTTCAATACGTATATGTTGTGGCGCTGACGCTCTATGTGCATGTCGTGGAAGCGTGCATCCTTGCCCAGCGATTTCTCGCCGTAGCCCATGCCGTGGCTCTCTATGTTGGCCTCGGCTGTCAGGTATATGCCATATTCGTCGCACAGGTCATACCAGCGTGGGTCGTCAGGATAGTGGCATGTGCGCACTGCATTTATGTTCAGCCGCTTCAGCACCTCTATGTCTTTTATCATGCGCTCTACCGATACCACGTAGCCGCTGTCGGGGTCAAGTTCGTGTCGGTCAACGCCCTTTATCAGCACCGGCTGACCGTTTACCAGCAGTTGCTGGTTCTTTATCTCCACCTTGCGGAATCCCACGCGCAGCGGTATGCACTCCACCAGTTCGCTGCCGTCATACACGCTTACATACAGGTCATACAGGTTTGGTGTCTCGGCAGTCCACTTCAGCGGGTTCTTTGCTTCCAGCGTTACGTCTACTGCGTCGTCACCTTTCAGTGTCTCCGCATACGAGGCAATCACCTTGCCGCTTTTGCCAGCGAGCTTCAGTTCTATGCGCTTGCCCTTGCACTGCACCGTCGTTAGCTTCACGTTCAGTTTTCCGTCGGTGTAGTTGTTTGTCAGGTCAGGTGTTACAAAAACGTCATTGATGTGAGCCTGCGGACGTGCATACATGTAGCACTCGCGGGCTATGCCGCACAATCGCCAGAAGTCCTGGTCTTCGTTCCACGAACCGTCACACCAGCGCATCACCTGCATGGCTATGAGGTTTTCCTTGCCTGGCTTTATGTATTTCGTAATGTCAAATTCGGCTGCCACCTTCGAGTCTTCTGAATAGCCCACGTACTTGCCGTTTACGTATACTGTCAGGTTTGACGTTGCCGAACCTATGTGCATGTAAACCTTCTGTCCCTTCCAGTCTGCGGGGATTACAAACGTGCGGCGATATGAACCCACGTGGTTTCCCTTGTCCTGCACTGCCGGTGGCTCACCGTTCCAGTCGCTGCGCCACGCATAGCGGTTGTTCACGTATATGGCATCGCCATAGCCGTTCAGTTCCCAGTTGCCGGGCACGTGCATCTTGCCCCATTGCGAGTCGTCGTATTTCAGTGAATAGAAGTCCATTGGTCGCTCGTTGGCATTCTCCACCCAGTGAAACTTCCAGTCGCCGTCCATGCTCATATAGCGACGCGACAGTGTCTTCGTGTTGGCCTGCGTGGTCTGCGGCTTGCTGGCCAGGGCCTCGCTCTCATAGGCAAAGTAGTGTGCTCTGTCTGTCTCTCGGTTTATCTCGTTCACACTGGGATCGCACCACACTGGTGTGCTGTCTGCATAAGCGGCAATGCCCATTGCCGCCATCAGGGAAAACAATATTGTTCGCATCTTTCCTTACTTCTGTATGTTTATTACTATTTTTTGATTGTTTGGGTCGTTGGTAATCATCAGGATACGCGGACGCGTGCGCACCTTCTTCAGTTCCTTGCCTATGGCTGTCACTTTCAGCTTAGTCGTCTCGCCCGGCTCAAGGCGCTGCTGGCCCAGCTGCACTTGCAGTCCGGCGGTGAAGAGTTGCAGTTTGCTTATCTCAAGCGTCGACTTGCCTTCATTGCTTATCGTTATCTCGTCGTGTGCCTTCGACTTTGTCTGCAGTTCGGTCATGTTGAGCGACTTTGCCGACATTACGAGTTTCGGGGCATAGGCACGCTTCAGGTCGTCTTTGCCCAAGACAGGCGGCAGCAGCACCGTCGAGACGGTCACTTCCTTGTCTTTGTTCACCTTGTCCGTACTGTTTTTTCCAAGATATATGGTCGACTGTGTCAGTCCGTAGTCACGCAGGTCGCGTGAGTTCAGCGTCACACACATCGTTCCCTTCTGCTTCGGTCCCAGCGTCTTGGGCAGCATCTCTGCACTCAGGTATGACGGCAGTCGCAGCATCACCGGCTCCACGTTCTGTCCCGTAGGGTTCATGATGTGTATCTCCTTCACCATCTTCACTCCCTTGTGCACGTCGTCGAAGTCTATCGCCTCAACGTCGGTCAGCAGATTGCCTAACTTGAAAGGATAGTTGCCAGTATAGTTCTCTATCTTCGTCACCACCTGTCCGCGCACCTCAAACTCCGCCGGTCTCTCCGACTGTTTGTCATATACGCGCACTATGCGGTCGAAGTGTCCCAACTGCTTGCAGTCGAATGTGATGCTCACCTGTGCGTCCAGTCCCGGGTTCACCGCCCCGGCTGGATATGTAGCCTTTGAGCAGCCGCATCCCGTGTCAACGTATTTTATCTCTGCCGGCTGCGTGGAGGTGTTGCGCAGCGTCACCGTGATGGTGGCTGGCGTGCGAAACATCATCTGGCCGCACTCAAACTCCTTGGCGTTGGCAGTGAAGCACTGTGCGTTGGCGTTGAGCAGTGATGCGCTGAATATAAGTGATGACAATATGCGTAATGGTCTCATGTTGCTTATTTTTTATATTGTTTTTTAGTCTTAGTTTTACTTCCAACTGCAAAATTAATAAAAAAAAAGCATATTTCGGCCAGAAGAAGAGAAAAAAATAGTTTCTATAGGATAAAAGAGGACGCAAGAGGATTAAAACGGCCTTCCTCCCATGCCGCCGCTGGTGCTGCCTGTCACCAGACTGCTCTGGGTATAGCTCCATGATGCAGAGCCACCGCTAACTGCCAATTCATCAAACACGATGCCTTGGAATGACTTCCCGCCTATGGTGGCACCAGTCAGGAAACTATATGTGTTGCCGGTGATGATGCCTGGAGTCGACAGCAGCACCTTGTATGAGCCGTTATATCGTGCAGGAACCTTGAAGGCTGTCACGGCAGTGCCGTCTGACTTCTGCAGTGCCACTACGGAACCGCCGCTGAGCGATATGTTCGTCAGCACTGATGCCTGCTTGCATACGCTCGATGTCGGCGTACTGCTGTCACCGCCTATGCCTACGAGTATGCCACCGTTTATCGCAAACGTGTTCTGGTCGCAGTCGAAACCATCTTCTGGTGTCGTCGTTCCGCAGGCAAGCACCACGCCGCCGTTGATTGTCAGCGTTCCGTTGGAGTCTATGCCGTCGTTGTTCGTGCCGTTGCCATATACATAGCCGCCATTGATAGTGATGTTGGTCTTTGCATTGATGGCGTCGTCATAGCAGTAGCTCTCCACGATACCGTCGTTAATTATGATTTTGTTCTTGCTCTCTATGCCCTCTGAGCCTTCGCCGCCTGTGCAGCGCACGGTGAGTTGTCCGCCGTTGATGGTGATAAGTCCTGACGTATCGCTCTTCTTGCCCACGTGCAGTCCCTTTGCCTCCGCATCGCTGCCGCTTGACGAGGTGTTGCCGCCCGGGCGCATGAAATTCGACTGTGAACTGCCCACGCTCGAACCGGTGGTGATAATCTTCACCGTACCGCCATTCTGGGTATATAGCAGTCCTGCACGTATGCCCTTGCCGCCGTTGCCTGTGGACTTGCAATACAGTTCGCCGCCGCTGACTACTATGGCGCTGTCGCACTTCACGCCCGCCGGCTGACTGTAGTCCTGCTCCTCGCTGTCATACACGGCAACGCCGTTGTTGATTATGGTGGTGCGGCCTCCTGTGATGCTGACGAGCGAGTCGCATGTCAGTCCCTTTGGCGCATTGCCCGAACAGGTGATGTTGTGCACGCCTCCTGCTATGTATATGCCTTCGTTGGCCTTTATGCCGTCATACCCTGATGCCGGTGTTATCATGGTGTTCGTACCAGCATGAAGGTATATGTAGTCGTCGCTCGCAAGGCCGTTCTTGCCCTTGCCGTTTATTACGAGTGAACCGCTACCGCTCACGAGCAATTTGCCTTCTGAGAAGATTACGCCCTTCTCGTCCTCACTGTCTGGTGTGGAGTATGTCGTGCCGTCGCTCAGGGTGTTTACCGTACCGTCTATCACACGCAGGTAGCAGCGTTTGTCGCCGTCCGTCCCTTTCTGTATGTTGATGGCCGCACCGGTCTTGTTGGCAAGTGTCACTCCGTTGAGGTCTATGATAAATTTCTTGTCGCTGTATATCTTGAAGCATCCGTCTGTGGCGGAGCCTTGCAGCACATACCTTATCTTCTTGTAGGCATTTATCGTCACATGTGCGCCGTCTGCCGACACTGTCAGGTCTGAGGCATCTGGCGTAACCACATTTCCTTTTTTGTTGGTATATGTCCATGTTGCCGTCGTTCCGTCGTATGTCACCGTGAGTGTCTTTATGCCGTCGCTTTCCGCGGCAAGCATCTCCTCCACGAAGTCTTCGTTGCTTGCGTCTGTCACTTCTGTTTCATTGGCAAGTGCTGTAGTGTTCAGGGCAATGTCAAACGTTGCTATGTCTGTTGTGCCAATCTCTGCTGCCGACAGGCTGCCGCCTGACACCGTGCCGCTGTTCGTATTGTTTGTTTCTGCACCAATGAAACTGGTGAAATCGTCGTTGCTGCATGCTGCCAGCATCAGCATGGCTGAAACCGATAATTGAATCTTTAATATTTTCTTCCGCATGATTTCTTGCTTATTTTAATTTTTCTAAAGGGATTTCTATTTATTATCGCCTTCGGCGAGAAGGTTTAGCTCGGCGGCCGAATGGGAACCAACGGTCGGCGGCCAGAAGGGGAAAGCCAAAGCCAAATCTTTCAAATTTACTCAAATCACTCAAAATAATGAAAGATTTGAAAAGATTTGAGAGATTTCTGCCACGTAGTGGCATAACAAAGATAATTTATAAATACAACCTAAAACTTTATGTTCCAGCTTGCGCCAACGACATGCTGGTCTATGGCTGGTTCATCGTCGTCGTCCTGTGTCTTTCTGTCTTGAAACAGATAGTACATCTTCAGTGACTGCCTCTTGTTTATCTTATATTCCGCACCGGCGGTGTAACGCATCTTCTGTACGGAGGGGTTGTTATACATCTCCACGGATGCGTATGGCGTAAGCCGACAGTGTGGTATGCTGTACTCTGCCGCCAGACGTGTGCGCAACACCGTGCTGCTCTTGCTGTCTACCGTTTTCACGCTGACGGTTCCATAGTCCGAGCGTTCCAGGTTCACCACCGTGCGCGTGCGGTCGTATGACGGTGCCGTGGTATATGTCAGCCGCTCCCGCAGCGACAGTTTCCACCTGCCCGTCTTCAGCGTGCCTGTCACGTCACCGTAGAAGCGGTGGCGCAGATGCCACTGTGCATCGTTGTAATACTTGCCGCTGCTTGACAGGCCGCCTTCCGAACGCACGTCCTGCAGTTCATAGCCACCCTGCAACTTCAACCATTTCACGGGTTTGTATGCAGCCGACACACCCGCACTCACCCTGTCTGCTATGCGCCATTCCGCATCGGCACCAATGCTCCACCGGCTGCCCAGTGTTTTCTCTGCGCCTATGCCAAGCCACGTGCCGAAGTCATCGGCAGCGGCCGTCTGCGACACGGTGGCACACAGCATAAGCAGCAAATAACTAACAATAACCTTTTTCATCGTCTCGTCTTATTTTATTATTGCACCGTCTGTCGTGTTGACGTCATGATTCTCTGGCTCATAGCTGATACGCAGTATTGCCATGTCTTTCAGCAAGTCGAGGTCGCCCACTTCTACCTTCAGAATGTTGAGCCCCGTGCGTTTTGCCAGGTCTTCCATGAGTTCCGCACGTCGCTCGGGGGTAATCAGTTCGATGCGGTCATACTTTATCGTCTTCGTACTGACGTGTCTCAGCCAGCGGCTCCATTCCGTCACCATTACGCTAAAGAAGAACAGCATGTTGGTTGCAACGAGTTCTGCCCACGAAAACGTGACTGACAGGGCATTGATAACTGACAATGCGATGATGACAAACAGGTAGGTCATCTCGCGCACTGGCATCTGCTCCGTGCGGTATCTGATAATGCCGAAGATGGCAAACAGTCCCAGCGCAAAGCCTATCTTCACCTTCACGCTGCCCAGCAGGAATATCATCATGAATATGGATATGCTTATGAGCATAAACGTGAACGAATAGTCGCGGCGGCGGCATTTCGGGTAATATAGAAACCCCACTATGGCTCCCGTCACTACTGCGTTAAATACAAATCGGATGAGCAACTGCCAAAAGTCAGCATTCATCACCTGTGATTCCATAAATTCCAGTTCTTCCATAAGTATTGTATTTAGAAATGTTCTATTAATTGCCTTTGATATGCCACTTCGTGGCAGAAATCTCTCAAATATTTTCAAATCTCACAATTTTTTTTGAATGATTTGAGTCGATTTGAACGATTTGGCTTTGGCTTTCCCCTTCTGGCCGCCGACCGTTGGTTCCCTTCGGCCGCCGAGCTAAACCTTCTCGCCGGAGGCGATAATAAAAAGAAATACTTTAATTAGACTTGCTCTTCCTCTCCAGTCCTCTTCAATTTTTCAATCCTTCAATTCTTCAATCCATCCTCTCCACGTAGTGTATCCTCTCCTTGAAGTTGTTCTGCTTCAGCTCAGGCGAGGTCAGCGCAGTGCCTATAGCCATCTTGCTGAATCCGCATGGCTGAATCCGCAGTGCGCGCAGCATTGCCGTGGCAGGCGATTCCGTCAGTCCGTCGCGCTTCAGTTCTATCACCACCTTGTTTCCCAGACTACATTCATTATGCGTGCGCAGATTGTTGAAACTCAGTTCCGTGTCAATCGTCAGCCTTTCTGTCTTGGCCATGTTTACCAGCGTGATGCGGCGGAAATAGTTCTCTATCGAGGGTTTGAGCATGGTGGCGTCGTATGGCACCTTCATGTTCACGAAGTCGAGCATCTCACTACCTTTATATATAAGGTCTGCTATTTCTATGCGTTTCTTCTTCGTGCGCCCGTGGTTGTTCTTGTCCTTCACTTCGAGAAATGACTGTCCGCTGACCTCATACGTGCGCATGCGCACTTTATAGCGGTGTTTCTTCCCGTCGTGGTGAGCCATATACATGCTCTGCTCCGGGGTGTCAAGATAAATGGTGTGATACGGCTGCACGCGCATTCCGCCAGTCACCTGCACGTAGTAGTCGCCCTCTGCCATAAGCAGGAATTTGCGCAGGCGGTTCGTCGTAGTGACATACTTCGTGTCGGTTCGGTTAAGCAAACGAACATCCTTCATCTCGTCAAGAGTAATCTCAGGATATTTATTCAAGATTTCCAACATAAGCTTTATGATTAGTTAGCAATTAGTTGTTGTTGATTGACGATGCAAAGTTAGTGTTTTCATAGTTCGCCGGCAAATCATTAACGATATGTAATCCGCGTTACACTACTTTCTGATAGACAAAACCATACGCTTTTACTTTTTTTTGCTTTTCCAAGCAACCGCAAAACGACTTTTTACAATTCCCCACCCCTTCCCCCCTTTCAATTCTTCAATTCTTCAATCCTTCAATTCTTCAATCCTTCAATTCTTCAATTTTTCAATCCTTCAACCCTTCAATTTTTGTCCAATTTCTCCACACTCAAGAAAACCCATTTTAAGGTGCATCGACGAGGGTCGGTGGACAAGGAGTCCACAACGGGGTCAGAATCGCGTAGAGGCACCTTGAAACGCGATTTATCAATTCACAATTTATAATGCACAATGCACAATTACGCCATACAGAATAAAAAATACGAACTATGCGCAACAACCATGCATTATGCACTATGAATTACGCCTTAATCAGCCCCAAATTACCGTCTAATCTGGCCCCAATCACCACCCAATCAGGGCCTAATTATCATGTAATCAGGCCCTGATTACACCGCATTAAGAAAACTTTACATTTTTAGCATTTACGCAAATGTCGGATTTAACATTTTCCTTAAAGTCCTTAAACTCCCTAAAGACCTTAATGCCTAAAGCTCATATTATACCGTTGTCCAAAGTTGTCCCGTGTTGTCTTCAAGAAAACAATGATGATGTTCTTTTCAAAGACAACTATCAACAACCAAGACAACATTTGAATGATTATTAAAGGCATTAGCGGGTGTTAGTAATTTTACGCTAATGCCATTAATGTGTTGTCCAAAGTTGTCCCGTGTTGTCTTCAAGAAAACAAAGATGAGGTTCTTTTCAAAGACAACTTTAACAACTAAGACAACATTTTTTCTTTTTTTCGTTAATCCCGTTAATGCCTTGCGGCAAATTATTAACGACATTAACGAGTCTTATTAAAGGCATTAGCGGGTGATAGTAATTTTACGCTAATGCCATTAATGTGTTGTCAAAAGTTGTCCTGTGTTGTCTTCAAGAAAATAATGATGATGCTCTTTTCAAAGACAACTTTTGATTAAATAACTGTATCACACGGCATTAACGGCAAACGACACGCCGTTACAACGCTGAATTTACCCGAAAATGTGATTTTAGCGACTAAAATTCACCCGAAAATGTGATTTTTACCTCAAAAAACTTGCCAAAAATGTGATTTATTTGTAACTTTGCAGCATAAAAATGTGAATTCTTGATTATGCTTAGAAGAAAAATTAACGACATACTGAGGGAATGGAAAAACCGGGACGGGCATAAACCGCTCATCGTAAAGGGTGCGCGTCAAGTGGGAAAAACGGCTTCCATACGGTTGTTTGCACATGAGAATTACAAGCACGTTGTGGAAATCAACTTCGCTCTTGACAAGAAATATCGTGGCATATTTGACAGTGGATATGATGTTGACAGCATAGTGAAAAATATCACGATGATAGATCCACGCATAACGGTGGAAGAGGGAAACACTCTGTTTTTCTTTGACGAACTGCAGGATTTGCCTGATTGTGCAACCAGTCTGAAATCTTTCCGTATGGATGGACGCTATGACGTGATATGCTCTGGTTCGCTGATGGGAATAAACTATAATCAGATTGAGTCAAATGCCGTAGGCTATAAAGAGGATTATGAAATGCACTCCATGGATTTTGAGGAGTTCTTGTGGGCAAAGGGATACAAGCAGACACAGATAGACGACCTGTATGCCCACATGGCGGAGGTGCGCCCGTTTGGAAAAACAGAGATGGAGGTAATGCTCGAACTGTTCAGGGACTATATGGTCACGGGTGGTATGCCGGAAGTGGTCAACACTTATATCGTCAATGGAAACTTCTCTGGCATACTTGAAATGCAGCGTCAGCTTCATGCAGATTATGAGGAAGACATAACTAAGTATGCTACGGGTGTGGAGAAGGGCAAGGTGCTGAGTGTTTACAGGCACATTTCTTCTTTTCTGAGTAAGGAAAACAAGAAGTTTCAGGTGACGAAGATAGCGCATGGTGCAAGAAACAGGGAGTATATGGGAAGCATCGAATGGTTGAAGAATGCAGGTATCATCAATGTGTGCTACTGTCTTGACAACGTGGAACTGCCGCTCAAGGGAAACTATGATCCGCGTAATTACAAGATTTATTATAAGGATACTGGTATGCTGATAGCTTCTCTCGATGATGAAGCTCAGGAGGATTTGCGCGTAAATAGAAACTTGGGAACGTATAAGGGTGCATTGTATGAGAATATCGTTGCTGACATGCTCGTAAAGCAAGGCTATGGTCTCTATTATTATAGGAACGATGCAAGCACGCTTGAAATGGATTTCTTTGTGCGTAACACTGACAGTCTTATACCAGTGGAGGTGAAAGCTGGCACTAATGCCTCGTCATCACTCAACAGGCTTACCCACGATGGTGGCAAAGGAAAATACGGTGACATACGCTTTGGTATAAAGTTCACCGCCGGCAACATTGGCTTTAACGGCCAGTATTATACCTTTCCGTATTTCCTCGCTTTCCTTTTGAAACGTTTCCTGAGGGAGCAACAGCCATGTGAAAAGGCAAATCTACGTTAGTAAATATTCAGTATATCTATTTATTATCGCCTTCGGCGAGAAGGTTTAGCTCGGCGGCCGAAGGGAACCAACGGTCGGCGGCCAGAAGGGGAACCAACGGTCGGCGGCCAGAAGGGGAAAGCCAAAGCCAAAGCCAAATCATTCAAATCAACTCAAATCACTCAAAATAATGAAAGATTTGAAATAATTTGAAAGATTTCTGCCACGAAGTGGCAGAAAAAAGATTAATTCGTTTCTAAAAAAGTACCAGCGAACTTCAACTTCCATTTTATACCGTTGTCCTATGTTGTCCTATGTTGTCTTCTATAAAATATAAAACAAAAATGATGTTATTTTAAAAGACAACTTTAACAATAGTCCGTTAAAAACTCAATAATATGTCATGCCGCCTTCCGCTGCAGACTAAAAAGGTCTTTGAAAATCTTACTAATTAAAGTTCGGTTCGGGCGGTACCCGCTTGTCTTAAAAATACGTTTCGTCAGGTAAGTATT
>JAFPVC010000037.1 GCA_017413085.1 Prevotella sp. | reverse complement strand
TCTTCGTCTTCCTCGTCATCATCCTCGTCCTGCTGGTTGTCGTCAATAGCCAACAGAATGTTTGGAATGCTGCGTATTGCTAACGTTTTTGAAATAAACGGCGACAAGCCAAATAATATGGCAAGCGCAATGATGTAATACTTAATGTTTCTTGTTGTCATTATTATTAATTGGATATTTTCTTGTTGTTATTGTTTGCATATCAGAAATTTAATGAGCCGTGCACTCCAATGGATGATGCGTGGCCACTGCCTGGTATGCTGTTTCCTATTACTGCAGGTTCTACCTGCAAAGTTAAGTCGTCGCTTATGTCGAATGATGACAGTGAGGCATCAACGTATGCGTCGACAATAGAGAGAGCGTAGACACCGAGCATGCAAAAGAAACTCAAGTCTCGCCATCGTCTGTATTTGTTTTTCCTCGATTTGAATATCTGTTTGTATCGATCTTCGTTTGCAGATGTTATCTGAGTGCCGAGATGTAGGAACTGCGCATAACTTTTTGTCGACGGGTCATTATCCATTATGTCAAGATATGCCTGTGAATAATCCATATACATCTGGTTGTTCCAGCGCATGGCGTATGCACATCCTAAGAATCCTCCATATACGATGGGCAGTTTCCAGTATTTGCGGTTGTATATCTGTCCAGCCCCTGGTATTACGATAGCAAGCCACATAGCACGCTTGGGATCCGGTTTCCAGTTTGTCCAGTCGCGTTTTAACTTGACTTTTGCTTGTTTCTCAAGTTTCGCAAGAGCAATGGAATCCTCCTTGGCAAGCATTATGCTCGTACTGTCACTCTCGTTGTGCCTGGCGGATGCTGCGCATGGCGTGAGGCATAGCAATGCTGTTATAATCAGTAAATAAAATGATTTCTTCACAAGTAGACCCTTAGCCTTGTATTATATAATAAGGTGTAAATGCGATTACTGTAATCTCTCAAATATCGACTTGAGCCTTTCCAAATCTTCGGCAGAGGCGAAAGGAATGGTTATTTTTCCTTTACCGCCATTTGTGCAAGCCATCTGTATATTGGTGCCAATCAAAGAACTGATTCTGTTTTTGACATCCTCATATTCCTGTGGCAGGGTGGATTTACCCTTTATCTTCTTGTTTGCGATCTTTATGTCATCACCGTTGTTCAGACTTTTTACTAATTCTTCCACCTTGCGTACGGAATAACCGTTAGCCATGATTTCCTTGTACAGCTTAACTTGCAGTGAAGGTGACTCAAGTGACAGCAATGCTCTTGCGTGTCCCATGTCAATTTCTTTTTTCTGTAATGACAGTTGAATCTGTGCAGGGAGACGTAATAATCTCAAGTAATTGGCTATCGCAGCACGGCTTTTGCCGACACGTTCCGACATTTTCTCTTGCGTCATGCCTTCTGTGTCAAGAAGATGCTGGTAAGCCAAGGCTATTTCTATTGCATTGAGGTCTTGGCGCTGTATGTTCTCTACGAGAGCCAGTTCCATTACTGTCTCGTCGCTGATAGTGCGTATGTAGGCGGGAATGGCTTTCAGACCGGCAATCTGTGATGCTCTCCATCGGCGTTCGCCGGCAATAATCTGAAAACGGTGGTCTTCAATTTGTCGCAGCGTGATGGGTTGTATAATACCGAGTTCGCGTATGCTTGCTGCCAACTCTTGCAATGCCTCTTCATCAAATTCACGTCGTGGCTGATTGGGGTTTGCCTCAATCATGTCAATAGCTATTTCATTGATGGTGGAAGAACCCTGAGGACGCACTTCTTCTGTAGATATCAGTGCATCCAATCCTCTTCCGAGAGCATTGAATTTTTTCTTAACGGCCATTGTTGTTTAAGTAAAAATTATTTTTGCTGTGTTCTTTAGGATTACTTCTCTCTGCTTACAATTTCCTTTGCCAAAGCCAAATGGTTCTTCGTACCGGCAGCATCGGCATCGTACAATATTACTGGCAAACCGTGGCTTGGACTTTCTGACAATTTTACGTTACGCTGTATCACTGTCTTGAATACAAGTTCTTGGAAATGGCGTTTTACCTCATCGTAAATCTGATTTGCCAGTTTCAGTCGGTTGTCATACATTGTCAGCAGGAATCCCTCTATTTCTAACTGTGGATTAAGTTTGCTCTTGATAATCTTGATTGTGTTAAGAAGTTTTCCTATGCCTTCAAGGGCAAAGTATTCGCATTGCACAGGTATTATGACAGAATCTGCAGCGGTGAGGGCATTGACTGTAATCAGTCCCAGTGATGGCGAGCAGTCTATCAAGATGTAGTCATAGTCATATCTGATTGGCTCAAGCAGGTTTTTCAAAACCTTTTCCCTGTTTGGCACGGTCAGCATTTCAATTTCTGCACCTACGAGGTTGATGTGGCTTGGTATTATGTCCAGCCCGTTGATGTCGGTGGTGTATATGGCATCACGCACGTCGGCATGGTCAATGATGCATTCATATATTGAACAATCAACTTCCTGCAGGTCGACGCCCAAGCCACTTGACGCATTGGCCTGTGGATCCGCATCAATCACGAGTACGGATTTTTCCAGTGTGGCCAGTGATGCTGCCAGATTAATTGTCGTGGTTGTTTTTCCAACGCCACCTTTTTGGTTGGACAATGATATTATTTTTCCGAGTTTCTTTTCCATTTTGTGATGAAAGCGTTTTTAATCCTCTCTTTGTATCCTAGTAAAATCCTCAATATTGTTGCAAAGTTACAAAAAAAAAATGAGAAAATAGATATTTCATCTGTGTTATATACATTTTTTATAACTTTTGTTGCGAAATTAAAATCTTTTTCGTAACTTTGCATTTGTTTAGTGGTAGAAATAAGACTTTTTTCTGTTCTGTCACGAAACGCAATACATTATTTTATGGCTCCGTAGCTTAGCTGAATAGAGCGTCAGATTCCGGTTCTGAAGGTCCTGGGTTTGAATCCCAGCGGGGTCACTAAGCATAATTGAAATCCCTCCAAGCAAGTTGCTCGGAGGGATTTCAATTATGCTGTTTGTGGTTGTGCGCCTGACAGGACTCGAACCTGCACATCGCAAGACACCAGATCCTAAGTCTGGCGCGTCTACCAATTTCGCCACAGGCGCTTTTCTAAATCTGGTGCAAAGGTACAAAGAAAAATCGGAATATGAAAGAAAATTATGAAAAAAAGTGTAAAAAAATTTGTGAGTTTCAAATATTCTTTGTACCTTTGCACTCGCAATTGAGAAATAGACCTCTCGCAGTGCTTTTTTGGTGCGTTGGATGAACGGTTTAGTCTCTGGTCTGCAAAACCAGCCAAGGCGGTTCGACTCCGCCACGCACCTCTACAAAAAAAGGATGAATTTCAAGCGAAATTCATCCTTTTTCGTTATAATATATGTTGCATTGCAATGCTGTGGTGGCGGTGTGCGGTTGGCAGAACGATTACAAATCAACATTTGACAAGTCTACCAGTTTATTCACAATTGCATAAATCGTAAGTCCTGCAGTCGTGTGTATCTGTAGTTTCCTTGCAATGTTGCGGCGATGTGTGATAACGGTGTTAGGAGCAATGAAGAGTTTTTCGGCTATTTCCTTATTCGTAAGTCCCTGTACAACTCCTACAACGACATCTTTTTCTCTGTCAGACAAAGCATCGGAACTGTCGGAGGAACTGAGCATGTTGGATATCTTGATTGAAACGCTTTCGTTGTTTTGGTTTTTCTCCAGCATTTTTATTGCAGGCTCAAATATTTTTTCTTCCACATTAGCATGTAGACGAAGCCACTCCTCCAGATTGTATATGTCATAGAGTGTGGCGGTCAGCATATTGTTGCGCATCGGATCAGACGGCAGATACTTAATTATGATGCTTTTCAGCTCTTTGAGTTTCTCGTTAGTCTGTCCATGATGTTTAGAGAAGGTCTCGATGTCGTATTTCTCATTCTTCTCCCCTTTGAGTAATCCTTCTACGTATGGGAACAATGTCTGCTCCTCGAATTTCATGTGATGAGTAATGAAGCGTGCGTATTCATCGAAGATTTTTAGAATCAACTTTCCGAGATTGTTGCCTTCGTCAAGGGCTTCTGACAGTTCACGACGTAGGAAAGGTAGTTGGAAATCAATGTAGTAGTTGTGGGATGCCCTCAGGTATTTTAGCAGGGTAGGGATGTCATATTTTGCAATGGAGTCTTGCGAGTAGTATTCATTTATCGTGAGATTGACAACTGCGAGGAAAGTGAACGTGTCAACATTTTGTTCTTCGCATACTTCTGCTACGGTCTTGTCGCCGAAACCGAGGCTGATGCCAAAGGCTCCAAGGCTTTGCAGCACGTTGTAGTTGTCTCTAATAAGTGCGAGCATCTTGTCGTTACGCTCATACATTTTCAGTCTCTTCATGCTCTGCTTGTAATAAAAATAATGTTACTTTGATGCAAAGTTATACATTTTTTATTTTGTGCGCAATACTCAGATGTAGGTATTTTGGAACGTTGTTTTTTAATCTACTACCTATTTACGACCTTTAGGCGTGCAAAACTGAGGAGTAGAGTTTTCTTTCCGACTTCCTTGAAATCAATCGTGGCCTTAGAACTGCTGCCTTTCCCCTCCAGTTCTATTACCGTTCCCTGTCCGAATCGGTCATGTCTTACGGTGTCGCCTACAGACAAGTTGTATTCGGCATTAGTGTCCATTGAATTTTTCCCTGGCGTGCCATTTTGTTTTGCGATGGGGGTACTTCCGTAATTGGTAATCCTTCGCAATGCGCTGAAGTCTTTCTGCTGCCCGTAAGTGTTGTGTGGCCTTTGTGCAAACCGAGCTTGTGCAGTGCGTTCTTCAAAAGAAGATTCAGCATAGTTCGTGTTAATCAATTTTGCGTTGATGTCTCTTATGAATCTGCTCTGTGAAGCCCATTCTTGTTTGCCATATCTGAAACGCATCTTTGCATGTGTAAGATGACAATAACGTTCGGCTCTTGTGATAGCCACATAAAGTAATCTGCGTTCTTCCTCTAATGCCCTCATGCTTGAAGTGGATTGTTGTGAAGGGAAAATGTTTTCCTCCAATCCTACGATGTAAACACATGGAAACTCCAGTCCCTTGGCGCTGTGTACTGTCATAAGGTTTATTTTGGGGGCATTGTCGGTTTCGTCTTCGCGGTCGCTGAGAAGCGACACGTCATGCAGGAAGTCGGTCAATGTGGCAGGCTCTTCCTGTTCGCGTTGGTTTTCTACGAACTCATGCATCGAATTAAGAAATTCGTCTACATGCTCTTGCTTGGATATGTATTCTGCATCGTTGCTTGAGTATATGTCGTTTGATATGCCAGATGTCTTGATTACGTTTCTGCCCAGTTCGTATGCGTCTGCTGTGTCCAGCTGGTCGGCAAAGCCTTCAATCATTGCACGGAAGTTTGTCAGTTTCGTCATTGTGGCCTTGTTTACGTTTAGCCCTGCTTCCACGGGATAGCATATAATATCCCACATGCCCCAGTTGTCTGGGTTGTCGGCTGCCGCTATTGCTATTTTGTCTATTGTGGTGTTGCCGATTCCGCGTGCCGGGTAGTTAATCACACGTTTGAGTGCTTCCTCATCATAATGGTTGACTATCAGTCTGAAATAGGCTATAATATCCTTTATTTCCTTGCGTTGATAGAAACTCATTCCACCATAAATGCGATATGGCATGGCTGACTTCATGAATTGTTCCTCGAAGGCACGGCTCTGATAGTTTGTGCGATAAAGCACGGCAAAGTCGGAGTAGTCAAGTCCTTCTGCGCGCATCTTCTGTTTTATGTCACGTGCTACGAACAGTGCTTCTTCCTTGTCGCTGCTTAATTGCGTCAGGTCTATCCTGTCGCCTTCGTCTCCCATACTGTAGACTGCCTTCCTTATCTGTCGTTGGTTCTTTTCTATCAGACTGTTAGCTGCCTCAACAATACATTTCGTTGAACGATAGTTTTGCTCAAGCTTGTACAGTTTTGTATTAGGATATTGGTTTTGAAAGTCGAGAATGTTGTCAATGTTTGCACCGCGGAATGCGTAAATGCTCTGGGCATCATCACCTACGGCGCATATATGATAGTGGTGGGATGCGAGCAGTTGTATTATTTGTTGCTGCACCTTGTTTGTGTCCTGATACTCGTCTATCAGAAAATAGAGAAATCTTTCTGCATAGGTTTTGCATACATCAGGGTGATTATAGAACAGAAAGTATGTGTAGAGCAGCAAGTCGTCAAAGTCCATCGCATTACAGTTGCGGCATCGGGTCATATACGCATTATAGATGGCATAGGTCTGCGGGATTTTTTCGCGTTGGTCTCGCTCTCTCAGTGTTGTGTTTTCAGCATAAAGGTCGGGGGTGATAAGATTGTTTTTTGCGTCGGATATATAATTCCTAATGGTGGAAGGCTTGTATATCTTGTCGTCTAATCCCATCTCCTTGATTATTGTCTTGCACAGAGAGCGTGAGTCTGCATCGTCGTATATGGTGAAATTAGAGTTGTAGCCAACGAGGCTGGCCTCATTTCTCAGCAGCCATGCAAACACGGAGTGGAAGGTGCCCATACGCAGGTATCGTGCCACGTCCTCGCCAACAAGTGTAGCGATGCGTGCTTTCATTTCTTTTGCTGCCTTGTTTGTGAAAGTCAGTGCCATTATTTCCCATGGCTTGTAGCCCTGCGTGAGCAGATAGGCAATCTTATATGTCAGCACTCGGGTTTTTCCAGAGCCTGCTCCGGCTATTACTAGTTGCGGCCCGTCTTTGTATATGACGGCATTGCGCTGGGCTTCATTCAGGTCTTTCAGGAAATCGGGTTCTGTGGTGTTCATCATTTTGTTTCGTCTTTCGTTTTTTTGCCCCAATCCACAAACTTTATGTCGCGTGTAATTCTTCTTTGGCGTTTCCTCATATAGTCGGACGGCTCCTTGCTTGAGAATCTGCGTGGGTTAGGCAGTGTTGCCGCTATTAGCGCACATTCGCGTTGCGTTAGTTCCTTTGGTGTTTTGTTGAAGTGATATTGGGCTACGGCTGCAATGCCATATATCCCGTCGCCCATCTCTATGGAGTTAAGGTATACCTCCATGATACGTTCCTTTCCCCATACGAATTCTATCAGTGTCGTAAAATACATTTCCAGTCCCTTGCGCATCCATGAACGTCCAGGCCACAGGAAAACGTTTTTTGCTGTTTGCTGGCTAATGGTGCTTGCACCGCGTTTTTGCTCTGAGTGACGGTTGTGCTCTGCTGCCTTCTGTATTGCATCGAAGTCAAAGCCGTGGTGCTTGAGAAATTTTGAGTCTTCGCTTGCCATCACAGCCTTAGGCATGTTTTCCGGCATGTCTGACAGTGGAACCCAGCGGTGGTGCATGGTTAGTTTCTTGCCTGCTTCTGCTTGTTCATAGCATCTTATGAACATTAGTGGAGTAAACCATACCGGCATGACCTTGAATAACACCACCGACAGTAGCGATGATGCAATGAGTATGATAAAAAGCCACTTTAGTGTTTTCAGTATGTATTTTAAAAATGTCATTTCAAGTTCGTTCTTTAGAAGAGTGCAAAGTTACGAAATATTCTTGAAACAACCAAATTCTTGTGTCTTTACACAATGAAATTTGTGAACAAATGACGCACGAAAAAAAAATCAAACTACGTGTTAATAACTGTTAAACGAGCGGTTTTTTATGTCTTTTTTCCCCATTTTTCAGAGAAAAAATATCTTTGTTAGACTAATTGCATACTGATTACAAGATTATCAAGTGCAGATTGCAAACCAATCAGGCCCTGATTACAGTGTAATCGGGTGCTAATTACACTGTAATCAGGGCCTGATTAGTTTGTGGCGGTTAGTCGCTTTGTGGGTAAACTGTTATATATAAGTATGTTATCTAAAACGCGAAATTTTGGCGTATTTGAGGTCAAAATGCAGTTTCTTGATTTCTATCGCAAGGAAACGCCATTTTAATACAACATTTTACTGACATTATTTTTTAGTTTTGTTCTTTGTTGTGATTTTTTTTTTGTAACTTTGTGCACCGAATTAACTTGTTCTATTAATACCGGAAATTATTAATATGCTAAAATAAAATAAACAGAAAAAGAAAATCATGGAAAAAAGCGCATTACAGATTGCACGTGCTGCCTATCAGCCCAAGTTGCCAAAGGCTCTGCGCGGTGCATTGAAGGCTGTTGAGGGTGAGCCTACCCAGTCAGTTGCAGATCAGGAGGAAGTGCAGAAACTCTTCCCGAATACATACGGTATGCCGTATCTGAAGTTTGAGCCTACGAAGGGTGAAATGACTGCTACTGCCATTAATGTAGGTGTGATACTCTCAGGCGGTCAGGCTCCTGGTGGACACAACGTTATATCTGGACTCTTTGACGGCGTGAAGAGACTGAATCCAGAGAACCGTCTTTTCGGTTTTATCCTTGGACCTGGAGGCTTGGTAGACCATAATTATATGGAACTGACAGCTGAGATTGTAGATGAATACCGCAATACCGGTGGATTTGACATTATTGGTTCTGGTCGTACAAAGCTGGAGAAGAAGGATCAGTTTGATAAGGGTCTGGAAATACTGAAGGCTCTCAACATCAAGGCTCTCGTTATCATCGGTGGTGACGACTCTAACACCAATGCGTGCGTGCTTGCTGAATACTACAAGGCTATTGGCGCAGGCGTGCAGGTTATCGGATGTCCGAAGACTATTGACGGTGACCTGAAGAACTCAGAAATTGAGACTTCATTCGGTTTCGACACTGCGACGAAGGTGTATTCTGAAGTTATCGGCAATATAATGCGTGACTGTAACTCGGCTAAGAAGTACTGGCACTTTATCAAGCTGATGGGACGCTCGGCTTCACATGTTACTCTTGAGTGTGCTCTGCAGACACATCCTAACATCACACTGATAGGTGAAGAGGTAGAGGCTAAGAACCAGACTCTTGATGATGTAGTTACGTATATTGCAGATGCCGTTGCTGACCGTGCTACACGTGGAATGAATTATGGCGTAGTGCTTGTTCCGGAAGGTTTGATTGAGTTCATTCCAGCCATAAAGGCTCTCATCGCCGAGCTCAACGATATGCTTGCAGCTAACCAGAAGGACTTTGAACTTATTGCTGATGATAAGAAGATAGACTACGTATTGCAGCACCTGTCAGCGGAGAATGCCGCAATATTCCGTTCACTTCCTGAGACTGTAAGCCGTCAGCTCGCTCTTGATCGTGACCCACACGGTAACGTGCAGGTTTCACTTATCGACACCGAGCAACTCTTGGCTGAGATGGTTGGCAAGAAACTGGAGCAGTGGAAGAGAGACGGACTGTATCATGGCAAGTTTGCTACGCAGCATCATTTCTTCGGCTACGAAGGACGTTGTGCAGCACCGTCAAACTTTGATGCAGACTATTGCTACTCACTTGGTTTCAATGCCTCTATGCTTATTGCTGCCGGTAAGACTGGCTATATGTCTTCAGTGAAGAATACTTCAAAGCCAGTGGATGAGTGGATAGCAGGCGGTATACCTATCACCATGATGATGAACATGGAAAAGCGCAGCGGCGAGATGAAGCCTGTAATCAAGAAAGCACTCGTTGAGCTTGACGGTAAGCCATATAAGTATTTCGTGGCGCACCGTACAGAGTGGGCTCGCAACACCTGCTACGTATACCCTGGCCCGATACAGTATTTCGGTCCGGCAGAGGTTTGCGACCAGCCTACGAAGACACTGCAGCTCGAGCATCAGTGATTATTACTCTGTAAAGGGCATATAGATTTTGTCAAGAAATACAAGAAATAAAAAGAAATCCTCCCGTCCACCGAGTCGTAAGTATTGGTGGATGGGTGGATTTTTTGTTGTCTTAGTGTATGTGGCAGCTTTTTATTATTTCTTTGTCGGCCCTACGGGCTTTCGGTGGCATGCGTTATATGGTGACACTAACTATCCTGAGGGATTTGAGATTCAGGGCATTGACGTGAGCCATTATCAAGGCGACATAGATTGGGAAAAGTTGCGCAATGCGATGATAGGCAAGGCTCCTGTGCGTTTTGTCATCGTAAAGGCTACGGAAGGTGCAAGTGTCGTGGATGAGAATTTCAAGCAGAATTTCTATAATGCGCGTGAATACGGTTTTATACGTGGAGCATATCATTTCTACAGTGTTAAGTCGGAGGCACGTAGTCAGGCATATTTCTTCCTTGACAAGGTGAAACTTGAAGAAGGTGATTTGCCGCCGGTACTTGATGTGGAGCATAAGCCGCAAGAGCAGTCTACGGAAGATTTCCAAAAGGATGTGCTGACATGGCTGCATATTGTAGAAGACCGTTATCATGTTAAACCCATAATTTATACCTATTATAAGTTTAAGCAACAGTATCTTTCAGACAGCCGGTTTGAGGATTATCCCTATTGGATTGCACACTATTATGCAAGCAAACTGGAATACAAGGGTGAGTGGAAGTTCTGGCAGCACACAGATGCGGGGCGTTTGCCTGGAATAAGTGGATATGTTGATTTTAATATTTATAATGGTTCATATTACGATTTAAAACAACTTACGATTAAAGAGGAGGAAGAGTAGGGGATTACTGGTTGCTCTATGTCAAGAATATTGCTATCCTCTATTGATTGGATAGGAAAAAGTTTGCATGGTAGAAAAAAAAATACTACCTTTGCACTCGCAAAATCGCACATAAGAATTTGATACATCGCGGAGTGGAGCAGTTGGTAGCTCGCCAGGCTCATAACCTGGAGGTCGTTCGTTCGAGTCGAGCCTCCGCAACTAAATAAAAAAATCCTGATAAACGTTGGTTTATCAGGATTTTTCTATTTAGTTTTATTTTTCCAGTTTACGGCATGTTGTTCAAGTTGGTCTGTGCACTTTGGTTTCCCATGTTTGCAGCGCGCCTGAACAATTCCTTTGCTTTTGCTGCATTAGCGTGAACGCCTATGCCGTCACGAAACAGTATACCGAGTTTGTTTAATGCGTCGGGATGGTTTTGGTCTGCTGCTTTCTGATACCAAACGTATGCTTGATATGGGTTTTTAGTTGTGCCTATACCATAGTTATAGCAGTCGCCAAGGCTTGTTTGTCCATATTCGCTACCTTGCTTGGCTGATTTCTCATACCATTCGAAAGCCTTTTTATAGTCCATTTCTATGCCTCTGCCATATTGATAGCTGTTGCCCAGATTGTACTGCCCCAGCGGGTCTCCTGCGTTTGCCGATTTGATATAGTATGATATAGCCTTGTCATCGTCTTGTTCCACACCGCGTCCGTCGTGATAGAAGAAGCCAACATAGTTCAGAGCCTCTGCATCACCGCGTTCAGCCAGCAACTCATAGTAGTGGCGGCTCTTCACATAATCAACAGGAATACCGTTTTTACCGCTCCAATAAATGTAGCCCAGATTTTTTATGGCTGTGAAGTTGCCCAAATCTGCGGCTTTTTCATACCATTCAATGGCTTTGTGCATGTCTACGTCAAAGCCCTGACCTGATTCATACATGAAGCCAAGGCTTAGCATAGCACCAGCATAGCCTTGGTCAGATGATTTAAGATACCAGTAAAATGCCTTGTCATAGTCAATTGATGTGCCGTTGCCAAACTGGTAGCATGTGCCGAGGTTGTTCTGTGCAGCTGCATGCCCCATGTTTGCGGCTTTTGTATACAGGCTGAATGCCTTGTCATAGTCTACAGTGCCGCATACTGCTGCAATGGTATTGGCACCGGCCAGACGGTTCATAGCCTCTGGATTGCCTTCGCGTGCCATGCGCTCCAGTCCCGGCAGTGCCTTCTTATAGTAAGTCATTGCCACGTCTTCATCTATTTTTGCACCGCCTTTACCTACATAGTAGCAGTCGCCGATGGCATCTGTAGCACACGCATCACCGTTTGATGACATTTCCAGCAGTGTCTGTAAGTCGAGTGAGGCATAGTCTGTCTGAGCCATGGCAAAATTTGCTGACATTATGCCTGCAATTGTTGCGATAATCAGTCTTTTCATCTTCTTCTTGTTTAATTGTTTAGTTTGTTAGTTTTTCTTTATTGCATTTTTCTTAAGCCATGCAGTTACTTGGTCTGCAATAGCCTTCATACCTTTTACTGATGGATGCCCCTGCTGCTTGTCTATGTCTTTCAGGTCAAGACAGCTTACACCATAGTGATTGCAGATGGTGTGTACCGACTCGTTAATTTCCTGTTTCAGTTCAGAATTGAGAATGAATAGCAGTTGTGCTTTTGGATAGTTTGTGCGCAAGTCTGCCAGCAACTTTGCCATAGCAGGTCGGAAGTAGTATAGCTGTTCCGTAGTTTGATTGCCATAAATGTAATCGCCTATAGGAGCACCGCACCAGGAATCGTTAGTTCCACCACAAATCAATATTACATCGGGGTTGCCAAGGCGGTTGCTGCGGTTCTCAAAAGAGCGGTTGGTATAATCACGGTGTTTCTCCAGTCCTGCTATCGGAACACTTGGTTCTGGTCCTTTGGGATAGCCAGTATGGCAGATTGTGGAGCCGGAAAAAGCGTTATTAACTTCCAGTTCGGCTTTCATGTTGCTGATTACCTGATGCCACCATGTTTCCTCCACGGTGCGCACGTCGTTATTCTTGTGCAGTTGTGGATTCTCTGGTTTGAAATACCATATTTCATTTGTATCGGGGGTCAGATATCCTTCGTATGTGGAATAACTGTCTCCAAATATAGAAATCTTGAGATTTCCTTCTGCACATGCCGTGAGTGCGGCGCCAATCAGTGCTATAAGTGTGAGTGTTTTTTTCATTTCAGATATTGTTTTAGTGGTGAATAATTTGCTCGTAGCCCTATAGCCAAGCTCAGTGCGTTATTACGTGCACCGAGTAGTGAGGTGTGTGTGTGGTCGTGGTTGAAATATGCAGATGCCTTTTTTATCGCTTTCTTGGTGTTTTTAGCTTTACCGCATTTTTTGTCAAGCGCATCAGCTGCTATGTTATGCACGTCAACAAATTCCACATTCATTTCCTTTGCCACTTTCTTGTCCCATTCAACTATGTAGTTGTCGTTACGTCGTTCAATGTATTGCCTGTTGGTCACTTCCTCTATTGGGTATAATTTACCTACGGTTTTACCTGCTCCAGTATGCCATTCGTTGCGTGGAGTGAATGACAAAATGATGGGGGTAGCTCCTTTCTCTTTGCAATCCTGTATCATTTTCTTAAGATACCATCCAAAAGAGAAAACCACTTCATACTTGCCTGAAGCCTTTGAACAGTATACATGGCAGGTGTCATGGCCGGCAGCTATAACACCGCGTTCCTTTTCGTTGTCAATGCCGCCAATGTCGTTGTGTCCGAACTGAATCAGCACATAGTCGCCTGGACGCAGCGTGCGGTACACCTCTTCCCATCGGTTATCATTTAAATATGTGCGAGTAGAACGTCCTGCCTTTGCGCAGTTGATAAATGTGCATTTGCTTTCATCAAAGACTGTGTATGCCTGAGAACCCCAGCCCCACATTCCATCAATGTCTTTATCCTTGTTCTTGCCGGTAGAATCACCGCAAAGGAAAATTCTTGTCTTCTGCTTCTTTTCTGTTTCGGTCTTTGTTTTAGGTACTATTTTACCTTTTTGGTTATAATTCTCAGGTTCCCATTCTAACAGTTTCGCTTCATAGTCTGGGTGTACCTTCTCCTGTATCAGGTAAGATTTCAGTTCTTTCAGTCGCGGGTCATTGTTTGCATCAAGTCCCTCTGCAGCAGAGGCAGCATTCATGCGTGCGCCGAATGCTGATGAATGTATCTTGTCAAGGAAAAAGTGATAGTCTGTTTTCCATGGACCATACTGCTCTAATTTCCTTGCGGAAATATCGTTAAGGTCTATTACCGGTACATTCATTTCTTTGCCTATGGCAAAAATGGCAGGTGTGAAATCGGTTAGTTTCCGTTGTATGGTCTTTCCGTCATTCTCATAGTCATTGCGTGGAGTCAGGGTAAACAGAACAGGGAATGCTCCCTTGGCCCTTACTTCATTTATGAATCTGCGTGTGTATCCTCCAAAGGTGTAGACCGTGTCCTGACATTTCCTCACTTTATTATATATTATGATAGAGTCGTCAGACAAGCATAGTTTACCGTCTGGACGATAACTGGAGCGTGCTCTTATGCTGTCTATAGGCCCGTTGTCGTTGTGTCCTAATTCTAAGAACACGTAGTCACCCTTGCGTACACCTTTCAGTGTGCGTGCCCAAAGGTCTGGTGACTTGTAGAACGTGCGTGGTGATGTGCCTCCAAGCGCATGGTTCTCTACGGTTATCTTGTTTTCATCGAAGTATTCGTGTTCAAAATATCCCCATCCCCACTGACCGTTATTTCCATTGCCCATGGTGCCGGTGCGCATGGTAGAATTGCCAACGAGAAATAACACCGGGTTGTTGCCTTTGCGTGAAGACCCAGGTATCGGACGTGCCGTGTTGGCAAGGGCAATTGAATCAGCGGTAAGGTCTCTTACACCGTTGATGTCAAGCCATATCTCGTCTTGTGCATTTTGGGCAAATGTAGAGTTTAATGTAATTAGCAGTGTTGTAATCAGAATGAAGATAGTTCTCATGTTTTTTGTACAGTTGTGTTTTGTATTAGCAAATAGTTATTTTAAGAAGAATGTTGTGTATAGATCATACATGGACTTTAACGAGCCTGTTATGATTTCTGCCTTGCGGGTGTATACTCTGTAAGCAGTGCGCTCTTCCTTGTTTGCAAGGTGTTTCAATATCTTGCTTTCTGTCGCTTCAAAAGTGTCGTTATCTACCTGTATATAGTATACCTCGCGTAGTGGAAGTGGCTCAGAGTCAGCATTTCCTGCTGTAGCCCTTACTGACATGTCAATGTTTAAATCGTTTAATCCTATGATGTCGATGCCGCTGCTGCTTTCTGCTCTTTTCCTATTGCGTACTGTTTCGTTGTATTGCTCCATGTCAATCTCTTTTGAAACAAGTAAGCGGCGTATTTTTCCGCTTACAGTGTCTTCGCTGACTATGCGGCAGGCTTTCCCTTCTGCCTCGATAAACCTTGAGCCGTCTGAGAATTTTATTTCCTTGAATGTGCCGTGTTTTGCCTCAAGGTTTTGGTTGCTCGCTGATTTATACCATAGGAAGTGTCGTCCTATGTGGACATTTGCTTGTGCTTTTATTATTTTGTTTTGAGTGGTGGTTATGACTGCCGATTTGAAGTCAGCGTAGATGAAAGGCCACTCTGGAGTAGGTTGCCAGTCATCTGTTTCTGCATGGCAACCAAGTATTGTCATTGTTAGGAGAATTGTCTGCAATAAGAGTTTTTTCATAGTTGGTAGAGCTATTTTTTATGTTTAAGTGTTATGACAACGGCTTCACGTGGCATTCCAAAACGGAATGGGAAGTTTCCTCCTATGCCAGTTGATACATTCAGTATGCAATTCTTGCCGTTTGCATTCATTTTGTAAAGACCGCCCCATTCGTCGTAAACCATTGATGAAGGTGACCATCCAAAAATGGAGAATTGTGTTCCGTGGGTGTGTCCGCTCAATGTTATGTCAGGGGTAAAGACTGGAAGAATGTGTGCTTTCCATGCCGTGGGGTCATGGCTGAGCATCACAGTGAATGAATTCTTGTCAACCCCTTGTAATGCTTTCTTCAGATTGCCATATTGAGGGAATGGCGGCTTCCCCCAGTTTTCCTCCCCGACAACTATTATGGAGTCATTACAACGCTTTATAATTCTGTTTTCATTTTCTAATAATTGCCAACCGAATGAGCGTTGCATGTTGCGTGTGCGTTCTACTGATGCTGCTCTTTCTCTGTCTGTTACCTTAATATATGAAGAATAGTCGTGGTTTCCCATAATGGAAAACACTCCATCGCGTGCGCGAAGACTGGAAAAAGCATGTTTGTGTTTCTCTAACTCTTCTGGTGTGAAATTCTCTATGTCTCCGACAAAACACACCATGTCGGGTTTCAACTTGTTTATTGAGTCAATGCTTTCCTGCAGCAAATGTTTGTATGGCCCATAAAAGGAACCTACGTGTGCGTCAGAAAACTGTACTATGCGATAGTTGTCAAAACTTTTTGGCACATACTCACTCTCTACGGTAATCTCTTTTATTTTAAATTGTAAGAATCCCCAGGTTATACCCCATAATATTATCCATACAATTCCTGTGCCGGCAGCTAAACCTATGTATGTTCCTATTTTGGGAATCAGTGACAACAAAGCAAATATCATTTTGGGTATACATACCAACGTCATGATAAGCAGGAAGATGTTTGTTGTGCTGTATTCTTCCGCCCAGCCACGATTGAAGAATAGGAATTTTATGAAGAAACCGATGACGATAATCGATGGTGCCCACCAAGTCCACCGCCACGTCGACGAAGTGTTGATGTAGCGGTGGAATATGTACAAATCACTCAGAAGTCCGAGACTTATGAGTAGTATAGGTACAAATAGGCGAACCATGTGTTTTTTATTTTGCAGGTGTTTCTGGTGCTGCGTTGCCAGTATTTGTAGGCGCTGCATTGCCAGCTGCTTTTGCATCCTGCTTAGGAGCATTCTGGTTTTGCTTTGTAGCTCCGAATCCTTGCACATTGTTAGGATTTGTTGTGGCCTGTTCTGTAGCTGCATTCTCAATGACAGAGCCAGCGGCGTTAGCAGAAGGTGCTGTCCATGCGCAAGCAATTGAGATAACAACCATTGCTCCAGCGAGTGACCATGTGAGTTTCTCAATGAATTTTGTTGTCTGCCTTACGCCAGCAACGCTGTTTGCACTTGAGAAACCTGAGGCCAAACCGCCGCCTTTTGACTCTTGAATGAGTACGATGCCAATCATAAGCACTGATGCCAGTGCAATTAAAATTACTAAAAGTGTGTACATTTTTTTGTTGTTTATTTTTTATTATTGTTTTGTATCATAATGAGTTTCTTCAGAAACCTTTGCTGGTCTTCTGCGAATCTGTTTTTCTGTTTGTTTGTGTCGTTTAATTTGTCTATTATGTCAAGAGCCTTTTGATATCTTCCTTGTTTTATATATATTCCTGCCATGGTTTCTGTGATGAGTTCTTCTTCCTGTTCATCGCTTCCTTCCATTGTGTTTGAGATTTCAGGATGTATCTCAGGTTCTTCTTGCAGCGTGAAACGTCCACCATCATTTTTAATGAATGCTTCTATTAAATCGCCGCCATTCATTTTCGTTATAGTATTATTTTTTTCGCGTGTAGTGTCTTCGTCGGCGTTGTTGAGCTCCTCGAAATCTGTAGACAAAAGATATGCCACATAGTCAATTGTCGCATCGGCGGCAGTGGGTTTGCGGTGTTCTTTCTTCTTTTCGTTGTCGTTTTCAGTCTTGCTTGGATCTTCCTCTGGCACGGAACTCAGGAAACTGTTAATCAGTGACACCGTCCTTGATTCTGTTTCTCCGTTCTGTGTAACGGCAGTGCGTCGGTCGGGTTGTGATGAGAAACTTTGTGCTGAACGACGCTTCAGTCTGTAGTGTGCTGATTCTACAAGATTGAATAATATTTGTCTGTCGGAGAAATATATGGATGAACGTCTGAGTTCTTCGTCAAACGTTGGATCATGTAGCAGATAGAGATTTTTCAACATCAGCAACCTGGCGGGCTGATAGTATGGGTATGCTGCAATAATCCTGCGGAGCTCATACAGAGTTTCGCGGTTAAGATTCTCGGGATGTTGTGTCAGTTCTTGTATACTCATTTACCAGTTTGCTACAGTTGCGTTAAATATCTGCTCACAGATATTTTCCGACATCTTTGTTACTAATTCTTCTTGTACAGAGCTCAGACTCTGTGTATTCATGAATGTTTCGGTAGCGGTGAAAGCGCGTTCGAAGTCTTCATCATGCTTTTTTGTGTTCGTAAACCTGACATTTACTGTCATTGAAAGTTCTGTTTGTGACGAGTATCCGTCAGCTGCTACAGACTTGTTTCTCTGCTGGTACTGCGTTATCTCACCTTCAATCTTGAGATCTCCATCGCGTTTTACCTGCTGCAGTTTTGTTTGTGTGCCATACAGATCCTTTAGCTGATTATTGAAAATGGATGCCATCGGTCCCCATACGAATGCAGAGCGGATTGGGAAATCCTTAATCTGTATGGTTTTCGTTTTTGTGTAGTCAATGCTCGCACCATTAAATTTGTATGATACGGAACATGCTGTAACCACAAGCAGAAATATGGATACACAGACTAATAGTATTATGTTCGGTTCTCTATTCATTATTCGTCTGTCAGTTAATGCCATAGTCCTTAAGTCTTCTATATAGCGTGCGTGTAGAAATTCCGAGGTCATTTGCCGCTTTTGCTCTGTTGCCCCCATTTCGCTCAAGTGCTTTTTCCAAAACGACTTTGCTTAAGTCGTTGAGATTTAAATTCTCTGGCTCGGTTATTTCTTGTGCCATTGTGTCATACTGCTGTGGAGCATTACTTGCGTGGTAGCTAGTTGTAAGAGAACTGGCAGGGTAGGTCGCCTCATCTATTTGCTTGCGCAGAGAGTTTAGCTCATGTCGCATGTCAGACACACTGCTCCGCATTTCAAATAAAATCTTGAACAACATCTCACGCTCGTTCTCATAAGTCCTGCTTCCACCGCTTTGTGGCTGTATTACTGCTAATTGTGTGCTCTCCTCATCCTCAGGAATGTATTGCAGCAGTTCATCAACATCAACTCGCCTTTCCTTGCATAATACAGACATCTGTTCTGTCACGTTCTTCAATTGCCTAACGTTGCCAGGCCATTTGTATTTCTTCAGAACCTGTTTTGCGTTTTCTGTCAGTTCTATGCGTGGCAGATGATATTTTTCAGACATCTGCATGGCAAATAGCCTGAATAATAAAACAATGTCTTCTCCACGGTCACGCAACGGTGGCATCTGGATAGGAATTGTGTTTAATCTGTAAAACAGATCCTCGCGGAAGCGTCCTTCGCTAATGGCCTTGCGCATATTTACGTTTGTGGCAGCTACTATTCTTACATCTGTTTTTCTTATTTCCTGACCGCCAACGCGAATGTATTCACCTGTTTCCAATACGCGTAGCAGACGTGCCTGTGTCGCTAAGGGTAATTCACCCACTTCGTCAAGAAACAGAGTTCCTTTATTGGCTGCACCGAAATATCCTTCGCTTTCGCCTATGGCACCAGTAAAAGAACCTTTTTCATGGCCGAACAGTTCAGCATCAATTGTTCCCTCGGGTATTGCACCGCAGTTAATCGCAAAGTATTTTTCTCTTCTGCGTGGTGAATTGTCGTGCATCACCCGTGGTATTATCTCTTTGCCTACACCGCTTTCTCCGACAATGAGTACAGACAGGCTTGTGTGTGCCACTTGCAATGCAATATCAAGAGCATGATTCAACGCATCGCAGTTTCCTACGATGTTGTATCTTTGTTTTATTGCCTGCAGTTCTTTTAAGTCCATTACTCTCTAAAATATCTGTCGGTTGTAGTTAATTGTCTTGTGTATTGTCGGTGTTTTCTTTATTGTCCGTAGTGTCCTTGTCGTCTTTCTTTTTTGTAACGTATGTAATATTCTCGCGACGGTGTTCTGCGGGATTGAATCCTTTCTTTTTTACTGTGAACCGAGTTTTATCGCTCCCTTCCTTGCGTTCGTGATACAACTTTTCCAAGGGATTAGCGAAAGGGGCGTCATATTCTTGACGGTTACGCATTATGTCTATTACAGCGTATATGGCGTTTAGTATTCCTGCTGGCTCTGATTGAGTGATGGGGATCTCTGCACCAGATGCTATGCATACGTATGGTTTGTCGCTTAGACATTTCGATTGATTAGAGCATTGTCCGTCATACATCGTCATTATGCAGTCATAGCTTTCTGCCGCACATGAGGGTGAATTTGCAGGAAATAGGTTTTCCACAGTATAAGGGCCGAAAGTTTGAATCCCTTTATTTACAGTCTCTGTTATTGCTGGCACTATCACTTTCATTTCCACACTTTCCTCGTCGGTGTCTATTTGTTGGTTTAGGGAAGTGATAGCTATGCGCGGATTTTGTATTCTGAAATCCCTGCGCAGATTTCTTGCAAGCATTTCTGCACGGTTGACGATGGTATCGCTGTTTAGAAGCCCGGTGGTCTCTTCTGCACTCTTACTGTTGTTTGTAGTAGAGAAAAGAAGATTGCCAGTAGCATTTATAAGTAATATGTTGTCAGTATTTATTCCCGCATGGTTCATTGCTTTGCGCAATGACGTCTGCATAGGTAGACAAACTATACCTTGTATCTCGCCTGTGCGCCAGTCCTCGACGGCATCCTTTAGTGCTTCCATTTCAGGCTGTCCGTCGGCACCATACAGAGTGATAGAGCAGAGATCGGTTAAATCGTCCTCTGCAAGCATCGCATTCAGTATGTCGTGCTTGTCACGTGGAGCATTTCCTACAAGTGCTATGTTGGGTATATTCATTTATTCAAGTTTATTCTTTATTGTCAAGTTTCCTGTTTACGTTTTGCGGTAGACAGTAGTCCGCATGCAGCAAATATATCTTGTCCTCGTGAAGCTCTTATGGTTGTGAATATACCATGGCTGGTCAGATAGTCGCGCAGCGTCTCCATACGTTTCTCATTGCTCGTTTTCAGTGGCGTGTCGGGAATCGTGTGGAAACGTATCAGATTAACCCGACAGTCCAAACCGTTTAGCAGATTTGTGATTTCCCTTGCGTGTGTCATAGAATCGTTAAGTCCGTCAAAAACGATGTATTCAAATGACAAACGGCGCTGGTGCGCTGTACTTGCATCATTTTTTCTGAAGAACGGATATGAGCGTAGCATGTCGATAACGTCCTTTATTGGCATCGCTTTCTCTGCCGGCATGAGCATTGCGCGTTGTTCGTGTATCGCTGAATGTAACGAAATTGCAAGATGACACTGGCTCTCTTCGATAAAGCGCTTCAGACCGTTCTTAATGCCTACGGTGCTTACTGTTATGCGCTTCGGACTCCAAGCATATCCCCATTCCGCTGTCAGTACTTCTGTTGCTCGCATCACGTTGTCAAGGTTGTCCATCGGTTCGCCTTGCCCCATGAATACTATGTTGGTAAGTAACTCCCGCTCTGGCAGGGAATATATTTGGTTCAGAATATCTGCGGCGGTCAATGAACCTTCAAATCCTTGTTTGCCAGTTTGGCAGAACAGACAATTCATTTTGCATCCCACTTGGCAGCTCACGCACAGCGTGGCGCGGTCGCCTTCAGGTATGAAAACCGTCTCTACGTACTTACCTGTAGATGTAGGAAACAGGTATTTCTTTGTGCCGTCACGTGAAGTTTGTACTTCAATATGTGGCATATTGCCTATGCTGTAGTTGGCAGAGAGTTTCTGACGGTTAATTTTTGAGATGTTTGTCATCTCATCAATATTCCCTACTTGCGTCTTATATAACCATTCTGCAATCTGTTTTCCTGTGAAGGAAGGCATTTTAAGGCTGATGGCAATATTTTTCAGCTCGGCAGGTGTCATGCCTAACAGCGGAAGTGGGTTGCTGGCTTCGTTCATCCTTGCAGTTTGTCTATCCAATCTTGAATTTCTGCCACAGAAGGCTTTTGCATATCAAGTTTGTATTTCTTGACAATGTCACCAATCTTCTGTTGCAGTCCCTGCGCTTTCTCGTCTTTTATATTCTGCACCATGTTAAATCCTGCCTTACGCAGAACAGGAACCCATTCTTCGCCTACGCCAATTTCGCTCCATTCAGCTACGCTGCTTTGTGGAGTCTTTGCTTCGGGTTTCATCTGTGGGAAGAACAGCACTTCCTGTATGAATGCGTTACCAGTCATCAGCATTACCAAGCGGTCTATACCTATGCCTATGCCAGATGTCGGAGGCATACCATACTGCAACGCACGCAGGAAGTCATGGTCAATTATCATTGCTTCATCATCGCCCTTGTCAGCCAGTTTCATCTGCTCTACGAAACGTTCCTCTTGATCTATAGGGTCATTAAGTTCTGAGTATGCGTTGGCAAGTTCTTTACCATTGACCATTAATTCAAAACGTTCTGTCAATCCTGGCTTTGAACGGTGCATCTTTGTCAGCGGTGACATCTCAACTGGGTAGTCCGTGATGAATGTGGGCTGTATGAACGTACCCTCGCAGAACTCTCCAAAGAGTTCGTCGATAAGCTTTCCCTTGCCCATGGTCTCGTCTACTTCCATTCCTTTTTCTTTGCAGAATGTGCGTATGTCTTCTTCGCTCTTGCCGTTGCAGTCGAAGCCTGTCTTCTCCTTGATGGCATCAAGTATTGGCAGACGGCGGAAAGGAGCCTTGAATGATATTACTTTTCCGTCAATTTCTGTTTCGGGCTTGCCGTTTACTGCAGTACATATTTCTTCAAGCAGCTTCTCTGTGAACGACATCATCCAATTATAATCCTTGTAGCTCACGTATAGTTCCATACATGTGAACTCAGGATTGTGGTTTTTGTCCATTCCCTCGTTGCGGAAGTTCTTTCCTATTTCGTATACACCTTCAAATCCGCCTACGATGAGTCGTTTCAGGTAAAGCTCCGTGGCGATGCGCATGTACATGGGAATGTTGAGCGCATTGAAGTGAGTGATGAAAGGACGTGCACTTGCGCCGCCTGCAATGCTCTGCAGTGTCGGAGTCTCCACTTCTGTATATCCTGCTTCGTCAAGTACGCGACGAAGTGTCCGAATTACTGTTGCACGTTTCAGAAATGTATCTTTTACGCCGTCATTTACCACAAGGTCGACATAACGCTGGCGGTAGCGCAGTTCTGGGTCGTCAAATTTGTCGTATGCCACTCCGTCCTTGTATTTTACGATTGGCAATGGCTTAAGTGATTTTGACAACATCGTCAGTTCCATGGCATGGACTGATATTTCGCCTGTCTGTGTGCGGAATACATATCCCTTTACTCCAACGAAGTCTCCAATGTCCATTAATTTCTTGAACACCTTATTATATAGGTCCTTGTTCTCATCAGGACAAATGGCATCGCGCTGCACATAAATCTGTATGCGTCCCTTTGAGTCCTGCAGTTCCATGAAACCAGCCTTGCCCATGATGCGGCGGCTCATCATGCGTCCTGCAATTGAGACTATTCTGCTGTTCTCAGGTGTTGCTTTTCCCGGTACGTCATTGCCTTCTTCGTCTTTTTCCGTTGGCAAGTCCGTGAAACTTCCTATAATCTCCGTAGAGAATGCATCGGTGATATATTCGGCTGCGGGGTATGGGTCAATGCCCATGTTGCGTAGTTCTTGCAGGCTCTCTCTGCGGCCGATTTCTTGTTCTGATAGTTCGAGAATATTCATTTGTTCTATATTTGCGTATTTCGTTCTTAGAAATTTATGTTTTAAATGCAAAGTTACAAAAAAAACATGAAACAACCAAAAAATAAAAATATTTTTAATGTATGTTAATGATAAGCGGCTTATTGGGAATAAATGTGTAACTTTGCAGCCGGAACAAGGAAAACCATACAAGGAATAATAATACTATAATGAATTTAAAAAATAAATTAGGAATGCATATTATGAGAAAATTAATATTGATGTTATTTATCTGCGTAGGGTTTGCAGTTCATGCTTATGCGCAGGAGATGATAGGACAGAGGGTTATCTTCAAGAAGGATTCTGTGACTGTTGATGAGTCGCAGTTTGCCATGCTTGAGATGATGGCAAGTTATTTCAAGGCTCATCCAAAAGAGATGTTTTTCATTGGTGGGTTCACTTCAAAGAGTACGCCTCAGGAACGTGTTGATGCTGTGTGTGAACAACGTGCACAGGCTGTTCGTATCATGCTGCAGGATAAGTATGGTGTAGATTGCACACACATTTTCGCTATAGGTGTTGGTGTGAGCACTAAGGCCGATATGGATGAGTTCAATGAGAAGGTTGAGTTCTTCAAGAAATAGCAGTAGGTATTTTGAATGAAAGAGTTATTGTTGCATAGCTGTTGCGCTCCGTGTTCAAGTGCAATCATTGAATGGATGTTGGCAAACGACATCCGTCCGGTGATTTTTTATTGCAATCCCAACATCTATCCCGAGCAGGAATACATCATACGCAAAAATGAGATTACGCGCTATGCTGCACAGTTAGGTCTCGAAATCATTGACGATGATTATAATCACGAAGCATGGAGGCAGTATATAGCTGGTAGGCTTTGTCCGCAGGGTATCGACATGGAGACACAACCAGAACGTGGAGGTCGCTGTCTGGAGTGTTTCCGTTACCGTCTGACACGTAGCGCACAGAAATGTAAGGAACTGGGACATGCGGAATTCACCACTACATTGGCATCCAGTCGATGGAAATCACTCGACCAGATTAATGAGGCCGGTACGTGGGCTGCCGAACATGTCGGCGGGGTAACGTTCTGGAATCGTAACTGGCGCAAGGGTGGACTGCAAGAACGCAGAAACCAGTTGCTAAAGGAAAACAACTTCTATAATCAGTTATATTGTGGTTGTGAATTCAGTATGCGGTAGCACTGACAAAACGTTGCCTGCCGAATTGGTCTTGGTGTAATGTGATGTCTTGTAGTCCGTTTGCTTTGAGTAGTTCCTGTATTTCTTTGGAATATAATGGATTGATTTCAAAATAAAGCTTTCCGACTGTAGTGAGTTTGTCTTTTGCAAACATCGTTATACTTCGATAGAAGAGTAGGGGGGCGTTATCTGGTACGAACAGGGCAAGATGTGGTTCGTGGCACAATACATGCGGTTCCATGTCTGCCGCTTCTTTGTCGCAGATATATGGTGGGTTTGACACTATTATGTCAAAGTTGCGGCAACCGTCATTACAAACTTTCAGAATATCTTTTTTCTCAAATGCCACATGTACTTTCATGTTGTCTGCGTTCCCAGATGCTATGCGCAGGGCATCGTCACTGACATCCCATGCTGACACTGTGGAGTGGGGGAGTTCTGATGCCAGTGTTATGGCTATGCAGCCAGAACCTGTACCGATGTCAAGGATGCGTGGTGCTGCCACAGTGTTGCCGTTAATAATAAGTTCGCAGAGTTCTTCTGTCTCAGGCCGCGGGATTAAGACTCCTTTCTCCACGTGGAAAACCCTTCCGCAGAATACCGTCTTGCCTGTGACGTACTGCACCGGTTCTCCCTGTTCAAGGCGCTGCATATATTGCTCCAGGCGTTTGGAATCCTCGTTTGGCAGATGCTCAAGTGCACCTGTGCAGATATCTGTCATGGTCATTCCGAAACAATCATAAAGCAGGAGACGCACTATGCTGCGCGCCTCCTGCTCATCGTATTGTTTCAGCCTTGCGGCAAGTTCCCTTATTGTCATTTCAACTCAAGCGTTACAATGGAATTTTTAGGCATCTTCACCTGCATCTGTCCATTCTTTATCTTTATCTCCTTGAATGTGTCATTCTTCACCTTGTTTGGTTGGTCAAAGGTGTTGAGGTCTTCTATCTTCGATGTTGCCAGTATGGTGCCTGCGGCTTTTGTGGCCTTTATGCCTTCAAGGTTCACTGTGACTGTCTGCTCCTTGTCAACGCTTACGTTGGTGAGCGATACGTGGTACACGCCGTTCTTGTCTTTTGATGCTGTGGCAGACACAAGAGGCAGCTTGCCGTCGAAATGGCGGTTTGCACCCTTGATGTCCATAGTCTCACACTCCACGTCGGTGGGTATGTATGTAGCATTCTGATGCACTTGATATTGCTTGAACACAAAGTATGTTGGCGTGAGCACCATCTTCTCGTCCTTGGTGAGAATCATTGACTGGAGTACGTTGACAATCTGTGCTATGTTACACATCTTCAGTCGGCGTGTGTATTTATGGAAGATGTCGAGCGATGTACTTGCCACCACAGCATCGCGCATGGAGTTCTGCTGGAACAGATGGCCCTTTATTGTGCCGGGTTCCTCATCCCACCATGTTCCCCATTCATCGAGCAACAGTGCCACGCGGTTCTTAGGGTCTTTCTCGTCCATTATGTCTATGTGTTTCTTCAGCACATCTTCTATCTCGCGGCACTTGCCTATTGTCCAGTAGTACTGGTCTTTTGTGAAGTCTGTCGCAGAGCCTTTGCTGCCCGTCCAGCCAGGTACGGTATAGTAGTGTAGCGACAGTCCTGCCATGTTGCCACCGGCATTGTCCATCAGCACCTTTGTCCAGTTGTAGTCATAGTCTGATGCACCGGAAGCAATCTTGAACAGGTTGTGACCGTCATAATTGCGACAATATGTTGAATAGCGACGGAAGAGATCGCTGTAGTATTCTGGGCGCATAGAACCGCCGCAGCCCCATGACTCATTGCCTACACCGAGGTATTTAAGGTTCCATGACTTCTCGCGACCATTCTGACGGCGCAGGTTTGCCATTGGAGAGTCACCATCTGATGTAATGTATTCCACCCACTTGGCAAGTTCCTCTACCGTACCGCTGCCTACGTTGCCGCTCAAGTATGGCTCTGCACCGATAAGTTCGCAGAGATTGAAAAACTCATGCGTACCGAATGAGTTATCCTCCACGGTGCCGCCCCAGTTATTGTTCACCATCTTTGGGCGTTTCTCCTTCGGACCGATGCCATCCATCCAATGGTATTCATCGGCAAAGCATCCACCGGGCCAGCGCAGTACAGGCACTTTCAGTTCCTTCAATGCGTTGAGCACGTCAGTGCGATAACCGTCCTGGTTTGGAATTTTGGAGTCTTTGCCTACCCAAAGACCTCCATATATGCAGGTACCGAGATGCTCTGCAAACTGTCCGTAAATCTCTTTTGGGATAATGTCACCGGGCTTATCGCCGTGGATTGTCACGGTCTGTGCTGACGAGACTGTAGTTGCTGCTATGGCGCAGCAAAGTAGTAGATTCTTTAAATTCATTTTTTTGTTTTTTTGTTATTGTTGTCATCATGTATGCTTTCTGCCATGAGCCTGTATATCTGCCGAGTGCGCTCGTCGTGTAGCAGTTCTATCTGGCGGCTCATCACGCCGGTGTCATATCGCACCATTGGCCCGGTCTGTGCTTCGCGTGGCGACATCTCCGTGACCTTTCGAGCCGTTTCCTGTATCAAAGGAAGAAGGATATTGAAATCGATGCCAGTCTCTTCAAGCACACGCTCACCGAGACGATAGCAGTGGTTGGCGAGATTGCTTGCCAATACGGCTGCCAGATGTATTCTCTTGCGTGTTTCGCTGTCGGCACAATGTATGTTGTCGGATATGCTTTCTGCCAGTTGGCGTATCAAGGTCATTGCTTTGTTGCATGAAGCCTCAAGAAAACAATGTATCTCCTTGAAGTTCACCTTTCTTGATTTTGAGAATGATTGCATGGGATACAGAACACCGCAGTTGCAGAAGTGGTTATGCAGGGCTTTCATTGGCACGCTGCCTGCCGTGTGTATTATCGTAGCATTAGGGTTGATATGGTCCTTCAGGCGCGCTGCTACGCTTTCCACTGCGTCATCTTTTACCGATACTATGTAAGCATCAGCGTTGGCATATATTCCACTGATGTCAGATGTGTATTTGCAATCCAACTTCTCCGCCAATTCTTGTGCGTGTTCCATTGTTGGACTGTAAACCAGCCTGACAGACCATCCAGCCGATTTTAGTGCCATCGACAATTGGGTAGCCAGATTACCGGAGCCAAGTATTACCAGTTCACAATTCATGTTTTGCGATATGTGGCAGTTTTTAATTATTAATCCCTAATGTCGCATATAGCAGACCTTTGAGTTGCAGTGCAGGGTCGATGGTTATCTTATTGTGGCAGAATGGAATAATCTTTTGTGCCATGCCTCCTGTGGCTATTATCTTCACGTCGCCCTGCAAGGTTGGGCGTATGCGGTCGACGATACCGTCAACCATTGCAGCATTCCCGTAAAGTATGCCGCTTTGCATACATTCCAGAGTGTTGCGTCCGATAATGTTAGCGGGTTTCTCTATGTTGACCATTGGCAGTTGCGATGCCTTATTGCTTAATGCTTTCAGTGAAGTCTTCACTCCTGGTATTATCATGCCGCCTATGAATGTACGGTTCTCCGTTACCACTCCTACGGTTGTTGCCGTGCCCATGTCAATGATTATTGCCGGTGCACCATGACATGCCACTGCTCCCACTGCATCTGCCAGCCTGTCCTTGCCCAACTGCGATGGCGACTCTATGTCTATGCTGAGAAATCTCTGTGCGTCATCGAGCGTGAAGAAGTGTGGCGTGATGCCTGTGATGTCTATTATTGCCTGTGCTATATAGTCGTTCACTTCTGGCACGACTGACGAAATGGCAATGCCGTCTATGTCATCGGTGGCAATGCCGTATTTCTTCATCCCCGCTTTCAGTTCGTAGCGAAAGAAACTCACAGTCTCGTCTTTCAGCGTCTTGAATCTCCATGCGCTGGTTATGTTGCCTTGGTTGTCTGCCATGGCAATGACAATCGTGGAGTTACCTATGTCGATAAGTATATGCATAATCCAATATCATTTCCGCCGTCTCTTCCTTTGAACACAGCGGCAGTTCCTTCACTTCCTCCTGCGTTATCAGCGTCACCTGGTTGGTGTCAACGGCAAAGCCGGTCTTGTTTTCGCTCACTGAATTGGCGCAGATGATGTCTGCGTTCTTCTTCGTCAGTTTCTTGCGCGAATTCTCCATTAGGTTCTCTGTCTCCATTGAGAATCCTATCAGCATCTGACCGCCAAGCTTGTGCTCACCAAGATATTTCAGTATGTCCTGTGTGCGCTTGAGTGGTATAGACAGGTCTTCGTCTTTTTTCTTCACCTTCTGGTCAAAGTATTCTGCCGGTGTATAGTCTGCCACGGCACTGCACATTATTATGATGTCTGCCTCGGCACTGCGGCTGGTCACTGCCTCATACATATCCTGCGCACTCTTAACCGGCACCACGTCAATGCCGCTGAAGGCCTTTATGCTTACCGGACCGCTTACGAGTGTAACGCCTGCCCCTTTCAGTGCAGCCATCTTCGCCAGTGCGTAGCCCATCTTGCCTGATGAGTGGTTGGTGATATAGCGCACGGGGTCTATGGCCTCCTGTGTAGGACCTGCACTTATCAGCACGCGCTTGCCAGAGAGTGTTTTCTCCCTTGCCGCCTGCAGCAGTATGTGTTCCATCAGCACCTCCGGCTCAGGCATCTTGCCGCTGCCGGTGTCGCCACATGCCAGTCTGCCCACCACAGGAGTTATCACATGGCAGCCATACTTCTGCAGCTTACTGATATTGTCCTGCACTATGGGGTTCTCCCACATACCGGTGTTCATGGCAGGTGCTATCAGTATCTTGGCTTTCGTGGCACACAGTGTTGTGGTCAGCATGTCGTCACAGATGCCGCCGGCCATCTTGCCTATCACATTGGCCGTGCATGGAGCAACGAGTATGAGGTCGGCTTTCTTGGCAAGCGACACATGCTTGACCTCGAAGTCGAAGTTGCGGTCAAAGGTATCGACGATGCATTTATTGCCTGTCAGAGTCTCGAAAGTCATGGGGGCGATAAAGTTCGTGGCATTGCGTGTCATGATGACGTGCACCTCTGCATGTTGTTTCACAAGCATTGACGCAAGCATTGCCGTCTTGTATGCGGCGATGCTGCCAGTCACTCCGAGCACTATGGTCTTTCCTGTAAGCATATTTTTCTTTCCCTCAGTTTCCTATGAGTTGACCGTGTTTTTCGTAGTGTGCCTTACGCACAATCTTGTTGTCGTCATCTACGAATACTACGGTAGGCTTATGGTTTGCAGCTTCCTCGGGTGTCATATCGGCATACGACATGATGATTACCTTGTCGCCCACGCTGACACATTTCGCCGCCGCACCGTTTAGGCATATCACGCCCGAACCTTCCTCGCCTGCTATGGCGTAGGTCTCCAGACGGTTTCCATTGTTCACGTCGGCTATCTGCACCTTTTCGTATTCCATGATGCCAGCCTCGCGCAGCAGTGCCGTGTCAATGGTCACACTGCCCACATAGTCGAGTTCCGCCTGTGTCACCACAGCACGGTGAATCTTTGATTTAAGTAGTGTTATGTTCATTACTTTTCTTTGTTGAATGTCATATAGAGTGTTTCCCTAACGACTAATAAAATGCAAAGTTAGCAATAATTATTGTCATGGCAAAATTTCTTAGCTATTTTCTTACTTTTTCCCTGAAATGTAGTGTTCTACAACAGTTTCCTTGTTATATGTCATGGTATATCCTCCTTGTTTTACCTTTTCTTCCTGGCGCACTATCCTGTAGTCTTGTGTTGCCGTATATGGCTCCACCTTTATGCGCTTTCCCTTGTGGTAAAACACCACGCTGGCCGTCTGCAGGAAGGGGAAGCCTAACAGCGACTCCCTGCCGGTTTCCACATCCACATCGTGGAATCTTAGTCCTGCCACCGTGAGTTCTTCCAGCCTCAGTGCCGTCACGGATTCTTCTGCGAGTCCGAACATCCCTCCCATGCCTGATGCCTTCAATCCCTGCACCTGGTGCGCGAACCTTTCGCGGTGCTTGCCGTTCATTATCGCCTCTAAGTCTGCTGAGTTCATGCTAAACAGATGGTCACAACCGGTGTCTATCACTACGTCCTTTATCTTAATGCCCGGACTCACCTTTGTCTTTATCGCCAGGCGCTTGTCGGTCTGTCTGGTGCGGTATTTCCTGCCTTCCTCCTTGTCAAACATGTGTTTGTCTCTCGTGAATATCACTTGCTTGCCCTGCACGTCAATCTTCATGTTCATGCCGTCGCGCTCCAGTATATACTGCATTCCCACGATGCCGTCGCCGCGCAGCATCATGATGCTGTCCACAGTGGCGACATACAGTGGCACCGTGTCGTCACCGTCATACTTGCATACTTTCAGGCATCCCATCATCTTCTCTGCCGCCTCCGTCCTGCCGGTGCTGCTCTCTATCGAGTCACCGTCAGCAGTCACCTGCACAGTATTGTCCACAGCATGCCGGAACACCACGTTTGCCCCGCATCCTGTGTCGAGTATGAAGCGCATGGGCTTTCCGTTCAGCGTCACGGGCATGGTGATATAGTTGCCTACGGTCTCTATATCTACCGTGTCAGCATCCTGCTGTGCATGGAGCATCATGGCATTGAGGCTCAGCAGCAGTGCCGTCAGCAACTGAATGTATGATTTCCTTTTACTTTTTCTCATCATCGTCCTGAATATACAGTTCCGGGTCTGGACGGTCACCTTCCACAAACTCTGGTTCGTATTCATCTCCAGGGACTTGGTCATCGAAGTTAGTCACCTCATAACCTTCTATTTCGCCCATTTCGTGTGCTATTGCCTCTTTCTCATCGTCATCCTCACCATTGTCTTTATGCTCACTCGTATTGCTCTTGTCATGCTGCGTGTGGGTGAGTTTTTGGGGGGTGTCCGTATTTTTGTCTGCAACAGAGTCTGTGGTTGGTGTCACCGTTAGGTTGTCGTCCTGCACCTCCGTAGTGGCATTGTCCTTGCTATTCTCGTCCTGTATGAAACAATATACGCCAACGCACATATAGACAATCCACATGCCCAATAATATGTATTTTATTAGTTTCTTCTTGTTCATGCTTTAGATAACCGTCCAGTCATCGGCAAAGTTAATTAATTCTTCCGAATTAGACAAATGTTTTTTGTTTTTTAGTGCGTAAAATCATTTCCTACATTCTTTTTAAAGACAACATAGACAACTATGACAACTTTTTTCGGGGCGCGACTGTGTACTACCTGCCTACAATAACGTTACAGCCTTAATACCTCGATCGAGGTATTAAGGCTGTAAACATTATTGATGTAATAAGATGTCTAATTAGTTGTTCTCAGGACGGAGCTGGCGAACAGTCTCAGCAGTGCGCCACATCTCAGAGTCGTGCAGAGCCTTGAGCTCCTTCTCCAGACCTACGCGGTAGTCAGGCTTAGAGTTTGCATCAATAGAAATCTGTGCCTCGTTGCCAGACTTTACAGAATCATAGAGCTGCTGAACAACAGGCTTGATAGCATCATGGAAACGTGGATACCAGTCAAGAGCGCCACGCTGTGCAGTTGTAGAGCAGTTAGCATACATCCAGTCCATACCCTTCTCTGCGAAGAGAGGCATGAGTGACTGTGTCAACTCCTCAACGGTCTCATTGAATGCCTCAGAAGGAGTGTGTCCGTTCTCACGGAGAACCTCATACTGTGCAAGCAGCAGACCCTGGATAGCACCCATCAGTGAGCCGCGCTCGCCGGTGAGGTCAGATGTAGCCTCGCGCTGGAATGTTGTCTCGAACAGGTAGCCAGAGCCGATGCCGATACCGAGGGCGAGAGTGCGGTCAAGAGCCTTGCCTGTAGCATCGTTGTATACAGCGTATGAAGAGTTGAGGCCACGGCCCTCAAGGAACATGGTGCGGAGAGAAGTACCAGAACCCTTAGGAGCAACCATGATAACGTCGATATCCTTAGAAGGTACACAACCTGTGCGGTCAGACCATGTGATAGCGAAACCGTGTGAGAAGTAGAGTGCCTTGCCTGGAGTCAGATACTTCTGCAGTGTAGGCCATACTGACATTACTGCAGCGTCAGAAAGCAGACACATGATGATTGTGCCCTTGTCTGCAGCCTCCTCGATAGAGAACAGAGTCTCACCTGGAACCCAGCCGTCGTTGATTGCCTTCTCGAAGGTCTTACCCTGACGCTGGCCAACGATTACGTTGAAACCGTTGTCACGAAGGTTGCATGCCTGACCTGGGCCCTGCACGCCATAACCGATAACTGCGATAGTTTCGTCTTTCAGGATCTCACGAGCTTTCTCAAGTGGGAACTCCTCACGTGTCATTACCTCTTCGATAACGCCACCAAAATTCATTTTTGCCATAGTTTTTTTCTTTTGTTTTATATGGATTTTTAATTATTATGCTTTTCAAACTGCAAAGGTACTAATTTATTTTTGAATAAACAAATAAATGTTCAGTTTGTTTTGAATTTCATCATTACACGTGCCAATTCAGTGGCATCTTCGCCTTCATTATAGCGTTCAAGTCGGAAATAATGCATTCCATCGTCTCCTTCCTTGTGGTATATGCGCACGGTATCGCCCCAGTGGCCTTCAGCCACGTAGGCTATCTCTATTCTGTTGACTTGGTGTGACATGAAAAAATCCGGAGCGAAGGTGTCCATCACATGGTCTATGTATCGCATGGAGTTCAGGTGTCCGTTTACGTCAAGGTCGCCATAGAGCACCCTGAATTCTGTGTACTCATGCATTTCTGGAGTCTTCACGCGCGAAACGTCTTTTATAGGGCATTGTTTTTCTGAAAATAGATAGTCCTTTATCTTGCCATCGTTGATGGCGAGAATGTCCTGTGGCTCGCGCGAAACGGTATCTATCATTGCCCAGATGCTTTTGGCATATCCGTAGGTCTTGCTGCCGTCTTCGGAACGTATTTCCCAGTTTCGTTTCGTGAAGAACTTCATTGCGTTCTCTACCCATGTCTCGATAACGAATTTGTCGTGTTCGCGTGGTATGTCGTTCAGTTCCAGTGCAAGGCGTGAGAGAACCCATGTCTTGTTTAGTGTCCACAGATAGGTCATGCCGAAGCCACGTGCAGTTGAGTGCATGTCTGATGCGTTCAGCAGATCGTTGCCAAGGTGTCCCATGCACAGCTTCTTGGTGAAGTCGCAGTGAAAGGCATCCGCTGAAGTATGATATAACGGCGTAGTTTTATCTTCTTCCATGTCTTTGTAATATATTATTGGTGAAAAACATCTGCAAAGTTAGTGTTTTATTTCCAATTCCACAAGTTTTCGCATGATAAATATGGATTGTTTCTTATGATAATCACTGTGTCACGTTTCGGGCATTTTTTCTTACAAATTGATTTTGCAAACCGCTGAAATACTCGCGTATTTGAAATTTTTTTCCCGCTGGCTTCGTACAGCGGAATTATGGTGTGATTGTTAATGTACAGATAGTCAGCAAGTTCGCTTTTTAAGCTATTTCCCTGCATTGTAATCAGCACCTGATTATGGTATAATCGCAGCCTGATTACATTGTAATCGCTATCTGATTGCGGTGCAATCGCAACCTGATTACCTCCTAAAAGCAGCCTGATTGCACCGTCCATAATATTAAAACTGAAAAAATGAAGAATTGAAGAATAGAAAATAAGAGAAAAAGACAAAAGCAGAACCAGTCCTTTTTTCTATTTCGCTCCGCAAACCAGAACTTTCCAATCTGACACTTTGCTATGAATAATCCCCGTCTTACAAGCATTTTATCAGACGAGGAATGTAGTGGTAAGAATAGTATAATGTAAAAACGGCACGTCTTAACTGGCGTGCCGTTTTTACATTATACTATTCATATTTATTATATCTCTTCACCGCGTTCGTGAAGGAATTTGCTTACCTCCTCCTGACAACTGCGTGTAACGGCAATACGGCCAGAACGTGTGAACTGCAGGATGCACTCCTTGTTGGTGTTGCGTATGCTGTGGAATACATCGAGAATCTGGTCAGTGGTGCCTTGTGCCACGACAATGCAGAAAGTGTCGTTTACCTCTGTGATTCGTGCGTTTGCATGGCGGATGATGCGTGATATCTCAGGCGTCGCCATGACAAATGGGGTGGATAGTTTGAGCAGTGCCACCTCCACGAGAAACAGGTCGGCATTGGTATAAAAATGAGCCTTGACAACATCAATCTTTTTTTCAATTCCTTTCACCACCTTCTTCATGGTGTCTTCATCGCTGTATGCGGTGATGGTATATTTGTGTATGCCCTTGATGCTCGACGGAGAAACATTGAGGCTTTCAATGTTTATCTGACGGCGTGTGAATACTGCGGTAATCTGGCTCAGCATACCAGCTACGTTCTCAGTATATACCTGAAGTGTGAATATCTGTTTGTCTTGATTTTCCATCTGTATAATGTGTTAAACCGTAACTGAATTTAGCAATCGATGTTGAGCACCATTTCGTCAACAGCCTTGCCGGGTGCGGTCATTGGTTCTACGTTTGCATCTGGTTTGATGATGGTCTCGAGCAGGAACGGGCCTTTTGTCGTCAGCATCTCATTGATTGCTTCCTTCAACTCTGTGCGGTCAGCCACACGCCTGTAAGGTATGCCGTAGGCCTCGGCCACTTTGCCGAAGTCGGGATTCGTCATTGGAGTGAACGACTGACGCTTGCCAAAGAACATGTCCTGCCACTGGCGCACGTTGCCGAGGTAGTTGTTATTGAGCAGAATCATCTTCACAGGAATGTGGTGCTCCATAATGGTGCCAAATTCCTGAATCATCATCTGCAGACCACCGTCGCCCATGAAGCAGCAGACAGTGCGCCCAGGTGCACCGTATGTAGCACCCATGGCTGCCGGCAAACCATAACCCATGGTTCCCATACCGCCTGAGGTCGCGATGGAACGGTTCTTCAGATATTTGAAGTAGCGTGCAGACATCAGCTGATTTTGTCCCACGTCGGTAACGAGGAAAGCATCGTCGGCACTGAGTTCGGCAACTTTGTGGGCTACCTCGCCCATAAGCAACGGTCCGTCCTTAGGCATGGTGGCTGGAATGATGACACTTTCTTTCTCTTTGTCGTGCAGAGGCTTGAAAGAGTCTTTCCACTCTGTATGGTCGTTTTTGTTTACGAGGGAGGTGAGTGCCGGCAGTGTTACCTTGCAGTCGCCCACCACAGCGACAGTAGTCTTCACACACTTGTCTATCTCTGAGCGGTCAATATCAAGGTGTATCACTTTTGCCTGCTTGGCATATCGCTTGAGGTCGCCCGTTACACGGTCAGAGAAACGCATGCCAATGGCGATGATTACATCAGCTTCTTGCTCTTTGAGGTTTACGGCATAGTTGCCGTGCATGCCGAGCATACCCATGTTTAGAGGATGGTCGGAGGGGAGGGCAGAGAGACCCATGAGCGTGCGGCCGGCAGGAATGTCGGCTTTTTCAAGGAAATCTCTTAACTCTGATTGCGCATTGCCCAGTTCCACACCCTGACCTACGAGTGCCAGGGGCTTCTTTGCATTGTTGATGAGTTCTGCGGCAGCCTGTATCTTTTCCTGCTTAGGTTCAGGGTAGGGAACATAACTGCGTATGAACTCAACTTTTGCTGGTTCGTAATCAATTTTCTCGACCTGTGCATTCTTGGTAAAGTCGAGAACGACAGGACCGGGACGTCCGTTCCTTGCAATGTAGAATGCACGGCTTACAGCCCATGCAATGTCTTTTGCAGAACGGATTTGGTATGCCCACTTTGTGATAGGCTGAGCCACGTCAACGAGGTCAACCTCCTGAAAAGCATCTGAACCCAAAACGCTTGTAGCCACCTGTCCGGCAATGACGATGATAGGTGTGGAATCCATCATGGCGTCTGCCACGCCTGTGAGCGTGTTTGTCACGCCAGGACCAGATGTTACAAGTGTAACACCTACCTTACCGCTTATGCGTGCATATCCTTCCGCTGCATGTGCTGCCGCCTGCTCATGGCGCACAAGAATGTGCTCAAAGGCTTTCTTTTCGCCACGTGTGTAATCGTATAATGCATCGTAGGTGGGCATGATAGCACCACCAGGGTAACCGAATATGGTTTCAACTCCCTCAGCCTTGAGTGAGAGCATCAGTGCTTCAGCACCGGTAATATTACAATTCATAATTTAGAATTCAAAATTCAAAATTCTAACAGACTGACTCTTTCTGGATTAATTATGCACTATGCATTATTAATTATGCATTATGCTTTAGTCAATAATTCTTACTCCACCTTTATCTGCAGAAGCCACGCTCTGAGCGTATGCACGCAGAGCCTTGCTGACGACACGCTTGCGCTTCAATGGCTGTTGTGGACGAGCAGCCAATTCTTCGTCAGAGAGTTTAACGTTGATTGAACGGCTTGGTATGTCGATGACGATGATGTCGCCATCCTTTATTTTACCGATATTGCCGCCTGATGCAGCCTCTGGTGAGATATGGCCAATGGACAGTCCTGACGTACCACCAGAGAAACGTCCGTCAGTAATCAGAGCACATTCTTTACCCATGTGCATTGACTTGATGTACGAGGTGGGGTAGAGCATCTCCTGCATACCAGGACCTCCCTTAGGACCTTCATGTGTGATTACCACGCAGTCGCCTTTCTTGACCTTGCCGCCAAGTATGCCCTCGCAAGCGTCTTCCTGTGAGTCGAAGACAACGGCTGGACCTTCAAAGTGCCACAATTCAGGTGCTACGCCGGCTGTCTTCACTACGCAGCCATCCTGTGCGATGTTGCCGAAGAGCACAGCCATACCGCCATCCTTGGTGTAAGCATGCTCAATGTCGCGGATGCAGCCGTTTTCACGGTCGGTGTCAAGCGACTCCCAACGTGTGTCCTGTGAACCCATCTTCGTGGAGAATTTGCCACCAGGAGCAGAATGGTAAATGCGGTCTGCTTCAGGATCTATATTGTCTTTGAGTATAGAATACTTTTCTATGTCTTCGCCAAGTGTGGCGCCGTTGACGCGTTTGCATGAAAGGTCGAGCAGGTTGCCTTTTGCCAACTCACCGAGAATACCGAGGATACCACCGGCACGATTCTCTTCCTGTATGCTGTATTTCTGCCAGTTAGGAGCAAGTTTGCAGAGGAACGGAACCTTGCGGCTCAGTGCGTCGATATCTGACATCTTGAAATCAACCTCAGCCTCCTGTGCTACTGCAAGCAGGTGAAGTACGGTGTTGGTAGAAGCACCCATGGCAATGTCGAGTGTCATTGCATTAAGGAAAGCCTGACGTGTTGCGATAGAGCGTGGCAGAACGGAGTCGTCGCCGTCCTCATAGTATGCCATTGCGTTCTTTACGATAAGTTTAGCAGCATCTTTGAAAAGTTGTATGCGGTTCACGTGAGTGGCAAGGATAGAACCATTGCCAGGCAATGAAAGACCGATTGCCTCGGTCAATGAGTTCATTGAGTTTGCAGTGAACATGCCAGAGCAAGCACCGCAGCCTGGACAAGCTGAGTGTTCTACGATATCCAGTTCCTCATCGCTTACAGTTGGGTCACCACCCTTAATCATGGCAGTGATAAGGTCGGCATTCTCACCGTTTACCTTTCCTGCCTCCATAGGACCACCGCTTACGAACACCGCAGGGATGTTCAGACGCATGGCTGCCATAAGCATACCTGGTGTAACCTTGTCGCAATTAGATATGCATACCATAGCATCGGCCTTGTGGGCGTTAATCATATACTCCACAGAGTCAGCAATTACGTCACGTGACGGCAGAGAGTAAAGCATGCCGTCATGTCCCATTGCTATGCCGTCGTCAACGGCTATAGTGTTGAATTCAGCAGCGTAGCAGCCAAGTTTTTCAATCTCAGCCTTGACAATCTGTCCTATCTCATGCAGATGGGTGTGACCAGGCACAAACTGAGTGAATGAGTTTACTATAGCGATAATTGGTTTCCCAAACTGTTCTCTTTTCATGCCGTTGGCTACCCACAGAGCGCGTGCTCCTGCCATACGACGACCTTCTGTGCAGACCGAACTGCGGAGTTTGTTCTTCATAATGTGTTTTTGTATTTAGTTATTCTTTTCTTCTCTTTTATTTTGCTTCGGGTTTTGGTACCTGATCCATGTCAGACGGCTCAGGATACAAGTCGTTGAGGTAGTTTACGAAAAATTGTAGCGCACGGTGCGTGGCATTCTTTAGGTTCTCCTCGCGACCTTCATCGCCTTCAAGTTTCATGGTGCGTATGTCGTCAGCCGAACCGCATGCTATCCATATTGTACCCACGGGAATCCCTTCGTCAGCACCAGGGCCGGCAAATCCCGTTGTGGCGATTGCATAGTCAGTCTCAAGCAGTTTTGTGACGCCCTTAACCATTTCGATGGCAACTTCTTCGCTAACGGCATTCTTCTCTGCAATGAGTTCGACATCTATACTCAAAACCTTTGCTTTTGCTTCATCAGAATAGCAGATAGTGCCACCTTTGTAATATGCGGAAGCACCTGGCACAGAGGTAATGACCTCGCCCAAACGGCCACTTGTGCATGATTCTGCGGTGCTTATCGTTTTCCCCTTCTCATAGAGTTTATAAAGAATCTCTTTGCTGAGTATTTTGTTTTTAAATTCCATCTTGGTAATATAATTAAGGAATTAATAATAAAAACGTTCTGTCGTTAAGTGGATAGCGTATGCTTGGCGGCAAGTGCTATTGGAAAGTCACTTTTGAGAAAGCTGGTGCATCTACATGGCAAAAATCCTTGTCCTTGAGTTTGTAAGATGCCACACAGCCAATCATTGCCGCATTGTCAGTTGTGTATGAGAATTTCGGTATGTATACAGTCCAGCCGTACCGTTTCGCATAATCATGGAATGCGTTGCGCAATCCGTTATTGGCTGATACGCCTCCAGCAACTGCCACATGCTTTATTCCTGTTTGTTTTACTGCAAGTTTCAGTTTCTTCATAAGAATGTCGACTATCGTCCATTCAAGGCTTGCGGCAATATCTTCTTTGTGGTGTTCTATGAAATCTGCGTCATCCTGCACCCATTTTTGCAGACTATAGAGAAATGATGTCTTTAAGCCAGAGAAACTGTAGTCCAGTCCTGGGATGTGAGGCTCAGAGAATGTGTATGCTTTTGGATTTCCCTTTCGTGCCAGTTTGTCGATAATCGGGCCGCCAGGATATCCGAGTCCCATTACCTTGGAGCATTTGTCGATTGCCTCACCGGCTGCATCGTCTATGGTCTGGCCTAATACCTCCATGTCGTTATAGGCATTTACTTTTACTATCTGCGAGTTGCCTCCAGACACCAGCAGGCACAAAAAGGGTAGGGGAGGATGTTTCGTTTCAGGGTTTACCATGTCGGGATTGTCCGCCAATGGTTCGTCGATGAAATGTGCCATGACGTGTCCTTGTAGGTGGTTCACATCAATTAGTGGTATTCCAAGTGCTTGTGCAAATCCCTTTGCAAAATTCACTCCTACGAGTAGAGACCCCATGAGTCCCGGTCCACGTGTAAATGCAATTGCAGCCAGTTGCTCTTTTGATATGCCTGCTCGTTTCAGGGCCTGATCGACGACAGGCAGAATGTTTTGCTGGTGCGCGCGGGATGCCAGTTCAGGAACGACACCTCCGTATGCCTTGTGCACGTCTTGTGAGGCAGTGACATTGCTGAGCAACACAGTGTCGCGCATAACTGCTGCTGAAGTGTCGTCACATGATGACTCTATTGCTAATATATACTTTCCTTCCATTAGTATGTCAGTATTTCCACGCCGTGCTCAGTCATGAGCAGTGTGTGCTCCCATTGTGCGGAAGGGAGTTCGTCTTCGGATATTACTTCCCATTCATACGGGTCGTCGGCATCGATGAAAACCTTGTAGGAACCCATGTTAATCATTGGTTCTATGGTGAAGACCATGCCTGGCACAAGCAACATACCTTCACCACGGTGTCCGTAGTGGTTTACGTCTGGTTCTTCATGAAACTTCAGTCCTACGCCGTGGCCAGCCAAATCACGTACTACACCGTAATGATATTTCTTGCAGTGCTTCTCAATTGCATGTCCTATGTCGCCGACAAAGCCGTATGGCTTTGCTGCTTCCATGCCAATCTCAAGGCATTCCTTTGCTACGCGGACAAGCTGTTCCTTTTCTGGAGTGGTCTTGCCTATGATGAACATACGTGAAGCATCGGCATAGTAGCCGTCTTTTATTGTTGTGAAGTCGACATTGATGATATCACCTTCTTGTAGAATGTCTTCCTCTTTTGGTATGCCGTGACATACCACTTCATTGATGGAAGTGCATACACTTTTCGGAAAGCCTTCATAGTTTAAACATGCCGGTGTTGCGTCATTCTCTTCGCAGTATTTCATGCAGATGTCGTCAATCTCCTGGGTACTCATGCCCGGACGTATTGCGGCAGCAACGGCATCCAACACTCCCGTGTTGATTACGCCGGCGCGACGTATGCCTTCAATTTGTTCCGGTGTTTTTATTAAGTCGCGTGTAGGCACTAATTTGTTTTTGCTCTCCCAATACATTATTTTCTTGTCCATCTCTGTCGGGGGAACACCTGGCAGACAGTGCCAACGCCTTTTCTTTTTTTGTGCCATTACTCTGTTATGTTGTATAATCGCTTAGCCGTCAGGGGATGAGTGTGTTACCTATCCCTAAACGACTAAACGATTAATTTCCTAAATGACTAAATCACCAAGCAAAGAGAGGATACTTTTTCATCTCCTCGTTCACCTCACCACGAACTTTGGCTATTACAGCCTCGTTTTCAGGATCGTTGAGGACTTCCTCAATCCAAGCAGCAATCTTGATCATCAGGTCTTCCTTGGCACCACGTGTTGTTATGGCTGGTGTGCCGAGACGGAAACCAGAAGTCTGGAATGCTGAGCGAGTGTCGAATGGCACCATGTTTTTGTTTATGGTGATGTCTGCTGCTACGAGTGCGTTCTCTGCAACCTTACCAGTCAGGTCTGGGTACTTGGTACGCAGGTCAACGAGCATTGAGTGGTTATCTGTTCCGCCAGATACGATGGCGAAGCCACGCTTTGTGAGTTCCTCTGCCAATACGGCTGCATTCTTCTTAACCTGCATGGCATACTCCTTGAATTCCGGCTTCAAAGCCTCGCCGAAGGCAACGGCCTTGGCTGCGATTACATGCTCAAGCGGACCACCCTGCTGACCAGGGAATACTGCTGAGTTAAGTAACTGCGACATCTTTTTCACAACACCCTTTGGAGTGGTATATCCCCATGGGTTGTCAAAGTCCTTACCCAAAAGGATAAGTCCACCACGTGGACCACGAAGTGTCTTGTGGGTTGTTGTAGTTACGATATGTGCATATTTCACAGGGTTCTCAAGCAGTCCGGCTGCGATGAGTCCGGCAGGGTGTGCCATGTCAATCATCAAGAGCGCACCGACTTCGTCAGCAATCTTGCGCATACGGGCATAATCCCATTCGCGGCTGTATGCAGAGCCGCCGCCGATGATGAGTTTTGGCTTGTTCTCCTTGGCAAGCTTCTCCATCTCGTCATAGTCGACACGGCCTGTTTCCTTATTGATATTGTAGCCGATAGGACGGTAGAGAATACCAGAAGTATTGACGAGTGAGCCATGTGAGAGGTGACCGCCGTGGTCAAGGTTGAGACCCATGAAGCAGTCGCCGGGCTTCAGTACTGCTAGAAGTACGGCGGCGTTTGCTTGTGCGCCTGAGTGCGGCTGTACATTAGCATATTCAGCACCGAAGAGCTGACAAGCACGGTCAATAGCCAACTGCTCAATCTGGTCAACTACTTGACATCCGCCGTAATAGCGGTGGCCGGGATATCCCTCAGCATATTTGTTGGTGCAGTAAGACCCCATGGCCTCCATTACCTGGTCACTTACGAAGTTCTCTGAAGCGATAAGCTCAATGCCTTTAAGCTGACGCTGGTGTTCGTTCTCAATGAGATCGAAGATTTTCTGGTCTCTTTCCATTTTCTTTATTGTTATTTTGTTATTATTATCCTGTAGTATTCTTGTCTGATAATTATTTTAATCGCGTGGACGTATGTTCATGGCTTGCAGTTGCTCTGCTACTTCGTCGTTGATTCGCTTACCGAAGTCCTGCATAGACATAACAGCCTGCTCACCACCGCCCTGCTGGCGCATGGCAACATTGCCGTCGGCTGCCTCCTTTTCGCCAACGATAACCATGTAAGGGATGCGTTTAATCTCATTGTCACGAACTTTACGTCCAATTTTCTCGTTGCGGTTGTCTACAACTGCGCGAACACCTACAGTAGACAGGTAGTCCTGTACTTTCTCTGCGTAATCATTATATTTCTCTGATATAGGCAGAATAGCAACCTGCTCTGGTGTCAGCCACAATGGGAAGTGCCCGGCTGTATGTTCGATAAGCACAGCGGTAAAACGTTCCATCGAACCGAATGGTGCGCGGTGAATCATCACAGGACGCTGTTTTGTGTTATCTTCGGCGGTGTACTCCAACTCGAAACGCTGAGGCAGGTTATAGTCTACCTGAATGGTGCCCAGCTGCCAGCGGCGACCAATGGCGTCTTTCACCATACAATCGAGCTTTGGGCCGTAGAATGCTGCCTCGCCAGTCTCGGTGCGTGCGTTAAGACCGCGGTCAGCACAAGCATCGATAATAGCCTGCTCAGCAGAAGCCCACATTTCGTCGGTGCCAATGTATTTCTCTTTATCGTCAGGATCGCGCAGTGAGATTTGGAACTCCACCTGGTCGTCCTTGAAACCGAAGATTGAGAATACGGCCTGAATAATGTCGAGTACGCGCAGGAACTCTTGCTTTACTTGGTCAGGACGACAGAAGATATGTGCGTCATCCTGTGTGAATGAGCGTACACGTGTTAGTCCGTGAAGTTCACCTGACTGCTCATAACGATAAACCGTACCGAACTCTGCGCAGCGGAATGGCAATTCACGGTATGAGCGTGGCTTGGAAGCAAATACCTCACAGTGGTGAGGGCAGTTCATTGGCTTCAGCATATACTCCTCGTCTTCTTCGGGTGTATGAATCGGTTGGAAAGAGTCCTTGCCATAATGTGCCCAGTGACCAGAAGTGACATAAAGGTTCTTTGAACCGATATGAGGTGTGATAACCTCTTGATAGCCGAAGCGTTTCTGTATGGTGCGCAGCATCTCCTGCAGGCGCAGACGCAGGTCGGTACCCTTTGGCAACCATATTGGCAGACCTTTGCCGACACGTTCTGAGAACATGAAGAGTTCCATTTCCTTGCCTATCTTGCGGTGGTCGCGTTTCTTGGCCTCCTCAAGCATAACGAGGTATTCGTCAAGCATCTTTTTCTTTGGGAATGTGATACCGTAAAGACGCTGCAACTGCGCCTTTGAGGCATCGCCTCTCCAGAATGCTCCTGCTATGCTGGTCAGTTTCACGGCTTTGATTATACCTGTGCTGACAATGTGTGGACCCTTACACAAATCGGTGAAGTTGCCTTGTGTGTATGTGGTTATTGAGCCATCTTCAAGATCCTGTTCTATATGTTCCACTTTATATGTTTGGCCTGCTGCAGAGAATTGTGCTACGGCATCGGCTTTGCTGACTTCCTTGCGTACGACTGCTTCGTCCTTGCGAGCCAGTTCAAGCATCTTGTCCTCTATTTTCTTGAAGTCTCCCTCTTTAATCATCTCTCCGTCAGGCAGAAGTACGTCATAGAAGAAACCTGCCTCTACGGCAGGGCCGAATCCGAACTGTATGCCGGGATAGAGTTCTTGAAGTGCTTCAGCCAGCAAGTGTGCTGATGTGTGCCAGAATGCGTGCTTACCTTCTTCGTCGTCAAAACGGTACAGTGCAATTTTCGCATCAGTATCTATGGGGCGGTTCAATTCCGTCGTTTCACCATTCACGCCACATGCCACAACATTGCGTGCCAGTGCAGGTGATATGCTCTCTGCTATCTGCAGACCAGTAACACCGTTCTCATATTCGCGGATGCTACCATCGGGAAAGGTTATCTTTACCATGTTTCTTATTATATAATATAATGTGTGTTTGTTTTCTTATAAAGCCTCGTCTTCGGGTTTCTGTATGTTTGTCTTTACAACTGCGGTGTGTCTTTTCTTCGCGAGCCATTTGGCTTTGCGCTTTTCATACTCCTCGCGGTGGTACTCCAGAAAGTTGTCGGCCATTATTTGTTGAATTTAGAATATATAACGCTTAGTTTTATATTGTCTGTTCCATCAGTGCCTTTTTTCAGCTTAGTACTTGTGAACGACATGTCATGCGTTACTTTTGTCAGTATTGATGTGGATGATGATACTGTTGTATATGTGGCTGAAACTGGTATCAGCATCACTTTGTTCCAGTTTTCCGAAAGTGCTTCACCTTTTCTCTGTTCTTTTATGCTGTTCAGTTTAGAAATAAGTAATGAGATATTACCGAATGTATATCCGTTTGTCTGTGATGAATAGTTGGTAAGATATGTTGTTCGGTAATCCGCTATCTGCTTATTCTTGAAGAATGTCTCTACGCTGTCTGTCGGAATTAACAATAAGGTTTGCGGTATGGAGAAAGAGTAATCGTTGCTGCTGTCATTATTGATTCTTGGAATGAACAAGTGCGCAGCGTTTATAGTATCGCCAGTGTGTGCTGACATGATTTCTTCAACGGGGAGCGTGAGTTCTGTGAATAGTCCGGCAGGGGTCTTTAGATATGTTGCCTCTGCATCGTTTGTTAGTTCTTCGTATTTGCTGTTGTCTTTCTTGATGTAAGACCTTTGCATTACCTCTTCCGTTCCTGCGAATGAACTGCTGAATTTAACAACGGAGTCTCCATTAATCACGCCTCGGAAGTTTACGATTATTTGTGCACGGTCGATATAGGCTATGCTACCGATTCCACCAGTGTTCTTGATGTAGAATCCAGGACAGATGTCATGTGCGAAAGTATAGGAGTTTTGGTAACTCTTCGCGTGGGCTGGATCAAAATATTTGCGCATCAGGTAGGTGCCATAGTTGTTGTAGGTGTTACCTTCCCTGTCTGTATATGGAGCATTCAGCGATATGTTGATTTTGTTCACGTAAGAGCTGGAGTTGCGCTGAGTGTCAGAATAATTTCGGTTTGATATTGTGTATGACATTTGAGAATGCATGCTGCCACTTTTTTCGCGTATCATACCTTCAGTCTCTGGATTGAAATCGGTTGTGTACGTTTCGCTTTCCTCATAAGGTTCTTGCATTTCGTTTGCCGTCACCTTCATCAGTGCCAGTGAGTCGCCTGTGGCTCCTGCTATGTAGAGTACTAACGAGCATGAGTCTGCCTCTACTTGGCTGCCCCGGCTTTTTAATGGGTCATATTTGCTTTCTTCGATGTATACAGTGTCTGCGCTTGGGAACTGGTGACTATCCATAATGCGGAACTGGGTCATATAGCTGCATGTAATATAGTCGCCGGTTTCGTTATCTTTTATTTTGCCGATGTATCCGCCAGCCGTCCTTGACACAACGTTGCCGGCAGGAACGGAGCGTGATATAATGTTAAATTCCTCAGCACTTGTATTGACTATATCTGTGCCGGCGAGTAGTGATGTACCGATTGTGTCAGTGGTGTCATCACACGAAATCAACACAAGTGTGTTAAGCAATATGCTAAAGATGTATATGTGTTTGGATTTAAAGAGATTCATAGAAATCGATGTAGTTGTTTGCAAAGTCTTCATCCATGCTTGACAGCGTTTTTATTCCGCTGCCCTTTGCGTATGAAATGATGTCGTCATCCATGTCGTTGGATGCAATGATGAGACCGTCTGAGAAGTCTATTGCTATTTTAGCAAGTTCTTTACTGTCAATGTCGTTATTGTATTTTTCAAGATCTTCCAATGTTATGTCGTTGAAAAGCATACATTGCTTGAAATTCTTCTCAAACAGGGTGTCCTGCATTTCGCTGAACAATGAAGTTATTACTTTTGCGTCTTTTATTGCAGGATCGTTGTTGTATGCTTTCTTGACGTAAAGAGGAATGAGTGAGGCCATCTGCCCCTGACAGTGTATGATGTCTGGCACCCAGCGTAGTTTCTTTATGGTTTCGATTACACCGCGTGCGAAAAAGGCCATTCTTTCACCATTGTCAGTATAATAGTTGCCGTCTGCGTCGGTCATCTGTCCCTTCCTCGCAAACAGTTCTTCGTTGTCAATGAAGTATACTTGGACTTTTGTGCCGGTTATGCTCGCTACTTTTATTATCAATGGATGATCTGTGTCGTCTACTGGGATGTTTTGACCAGACAGTCGGATTACTTCATGCAACTGGCCTCTGCGTTTGTTTATATTTCCCCAGCTGGGCATAAAAGTGCGAATCTCAGCACCGCTTCCCTGTATCTTGTGTGGCGCGAGTTTCCCCATACGTGACAGTTCCGTTTCTTCAACGTAAGGTGTGATGTCTTGATTGACGAAAAGTATTCTCTTCATTGTATAATTATTGTGTTCGATGGCGGTTGTGTTGCCAAAGTGCGTAAATCAGATGCAAAGTTACAAAAAAATCCGCAAACTAATGGCATTTATGCTAATAGTTTACGGAAATTTAACCTAATTAGGTTGCAAAAAAGTGGTTTTGTGTTCTGTAGCACTGTAATTAGCACCATGTAGTTTACTTTGTTGGCATCACGGTTTTGATATTCCCTTGTTTGTCAAAAGTCATGCGGTCTATGCACACTTCGCGGTGCGTGCCTGGTATGCCTTTGCCTCCGTCAATGTAGTATTCGTTGATGCGGTGGTATACTATGTACCATTTGTCCTTGTTTGGTAATTGCAGGATTGAATTATGGGCAGTACCATATATTTTCTTTTCGGGTAACTGTCGAATGACAAGGTAGTTGTCTGGGTCTATTTCCAGTGGTCCGAGTGGCGATTTTGATGTTGCATAGCATACGTGATAGTTGGGTGAACCTGTGTCATCCACAGACCATAGGAAATAGTATTTGCCTTTTCTGTAGAATACGTATGCACCCTCGCGGTATCTCCATGTGTCAAGGGAGCCGCCTTCTGGCGTAAGATTGACCTTTGTGTCTTCCTTTATGCTTGTCATATCATCATTTAGTTCGGCTCCAGCCATAAATCCATTGCCCCAGTAAAGGTAGTATTTGCCTGATGTTGGGTCTTGAAATACGTCAACGTCAATAGCTTGGCCTCCTTTAAATTCGGATGGTCTGTCCTTGTCAGTTATGATGGGATGATCTAATGCTTTAAATGGCCCTTCTGGATGATTGGCGATTGCACAGCTGATTTCTTTGCGTTTGGTGACGGGATTGTTTGCGGAGAAATACAAATAGTATTTATAAGTATCGTCGCTTTGTTTCCGTTCTATTATGCAGGGAGCCCACGCATAACCATTTGCCCATGGCACTTGGTCGCTTTTGACGTCTAAAATTGTGCCACAGTTCTTCCATTTCTTCAAGTTTTTAGATGAGAATACGTTGAATGTCCAGCCACCCCATCCAGGATAACCGTCGGTTGTACTGTAAATGTAGTAGTTTTTTGTTTGCTCTGCATAGAGTATTTCTGGATCTGCATGGAAATCGGGTAAAATGGGGTTTTTTTGTGCCGTGACAGTCAGAACATGCATTGTTGCAATGACGGTGACTATATATGTTATAAGTGTTTTCATAACAAATTGTTTTTATGTGTGATATCTATTCATCGTATAAGTCAAACATTTCGTCATCTTCTTCCCATCCAAACAGGGCTGGTTCGACAAAAGATTCCATTGCTCGTCTGTCCTTCTTCGTTGGTCGTCCTGTTCCTTTGGCTCTGTCAACGAAACCACTTATTCGTGACATTTCAAGTAACTCATACTGCTTGGCGTCTGTGACATTCTCATAAACTTCTGGTATGAACTTCGCTCCAACACGTGTTTCGATGGCGTTCAGTATCTTGAACGAATATGTAATGGGGGGCTTCCTTACGTGTATGGTGTCTCCTATTTTGACTGTGCGTGAAGGTTTTGCTCCCATGCTTCCACCTACTTGACCGTTGGCTACGGGCTTGTTGTCAGAAACGGTCACTCTGCCGTTTTTGCAAGCATCAGCGGCAATGGTTCTCGTCTTGAAAATCCTTGATGCCCAAAGCCATTTGTCAAGACGTGCAGTTTCTTGTAGCTTGAGTGTCATTTTTTGTTGTATTGATTCATTGTTATGTCTACTCCTGCCAGACAAAAACTTTTTATTATCTCACGGGAGGTGTTGAGTATTGGCGCGAGTGTTTCTATTTCTTCATCAGTGAATTTCCCGAGTACCCAATCTATTTGACCGCCATGTTGAAAATCAGCACCGATTCCTATACGGAGTCGTGCATATTTCTGGCCGATAAGTTGCTGTATGTGTCCTAATCCGTTATGCCCTCCGTTTGAACCATTGGCTTTCAGCCTCATTTTTCCTAATGGTAAGGCTAAGTCGTCTACTACAACCAGTAAGCGTTCGTTAGGGATGTTTTCTTTTTCCAGCCAATAACGAACGGCATTCCCGCTTAGGTTCATAAAAGTGGTAGGTTTGAGCAGGAATAGTTTCCTGCCTTTCAAACTCGTTTCAGCTATGTAGCCATATCGGCGGTCCTCGAAGTTCACTGCTTGCTCTTTTGCAAAGTCATCAAGAACCATCCAACCAGCATTGTGTCTCGTATTGTGATACTCGGGGCCGGGATTGCCCAAGCCAACTATTAGAAATTTGTCCATGTGAGATAGAAAATATAAAAAGGTAAGAAAGTAAAGAGAAATCTCCGTGTTATATTCAAGAATATCAGCCGGAATGTTCTCTTTACTTTATTACCTCTTTGTCCTTTTGCCTTTCTAAAGTTTTATTTCTCTGCTTCGGCAGCTGCTGCGGCAGCCTGAGCTGCACGTGTCATCTTGACAGAGCATACAACCACCTCTGCTGGAGTAGCGATTTCGAGTCCATCAAATGAGAGACTGCCGACCTTGATGCTCTTGCCAATTTCAAGTGCGGTAACGTCGATGTCGAGTTTCTCAGGAATCTGCTTGTAAGGAGCTTTGACTTTAATCTGACGAATAGACAGGCTCATGCGACCACCAAGGCGTACACCAGCTGCAAGACCTACAAGGTTTACAGGGATACCTACGGTGATAGGCTTCTCTGGTGTAATCTCGAAGAAGTCAACGTGCAGGATGGCGTCAGTTACTGGATGGAACTGAATTTCCTTCATGATAGCAATGTGTGCCTCACCATCGATGTCAAGATTGATAACGTAGATGTTTGGTGTGTACACAGCCTTGCGCAGTTCAGAGAAAGGAATAGAGAAAGCCATTGCCTCTGGCAGACCATTCTCGCCCTTCTTTTCACCATAGAGGTTACATGGGATAAGTCCCTCTTTACGCATCATTTTAGAAGCCTTCTTGCCAATGTCGGTGCGCTTCTTGCCTGAAAGATTAATTTCTAACATTTTGTGTTACTCTAAAATTAAGTTGTTAATTAATTAAATTGACTAATGCTTAACTCACCATCACACGGATGCTTTTGTAAAAGCGACTGCGAAATTACTGTTTTTTTTTGACATACGCAAAGAATTGTATGAAAATAGTTCGTTGTATAGCAAAAAACTTGATTAAAACTTTGTCCGCTCATCTTTTTTCTGTAACTTTGTGGTCGAAATTACACTTTGAAATAACACATAACGTAAGAATAGCGTTCTACATTTTATTAGCTCACACATAGTATGATAAACAGAGAATTGATACGTATTAAGGCAGTGCAGTTAACCTATGCCTATTTTCAGAATGGTAATCACAATATAGACAATGCTGAGAAAGAATTGTTGTTTTCGCTTTCTAAGGCTTACCATTTATATAATGTTTTATTATTATTAATAGTTGCCGTAACTCGTGCGGCACGCAAACGTTATGACGTGGCTGTGTCGAAGGCTGAGCGTGAGGGCCTTGATATGCCTTCTGACAGGTTCGTTTACAATAAGTTTGCTGTTCAGTTGGAAGAAAATCAGGAACTTCTGGCTTTTTCTGAAGAGCAGCACAATATATGGGAGGACAAGGTTGAGTTTGTCAAGAATCTCTTCATTCAGATAGAGATGAGTGAAACCTATAAGGAATTTATGGAGTCGTCTGATGACAGTTATGAGGCGCATCGCGAACTGTGGCGTAGGTTGTATAAGCAGTTTGTGCAGGGGAATCCTGATCTTGATGAACTCCTTGAGGAAATAAGTTTGTATTGGAATGATGACAAGGAGGTAGTTGACAGTTTCGTTATAAAAACTATCAAGCGTTTTGATCCGGCGAATAAAAAAGAGCAGCAGTTGCTTCCTGAATATGATGATGCAGAAGACAAAGAGTATGCACGTAAATTGTTCCGCGCAACCATAATGAATGCTGAGCAGTACCAGCGATACATGGCGGAGGCAAGTAGGAATTGGGACTTCTCGCGTCTCGCATACATGGATGTGGTTATCATGCAGTTGGCGATAGCAGAGATGGTTACATTCCCGGGAATACCTATAAATGTAACAATTAATGAATATATAAACTTGGCAAAGATATATTCAACGCCGCGCTCGGCAGGTTATATTAATGGAATGCTCGATACTATAGCTCGCCACTTGATAAAGACAAAAAGACTGATGAAGGTTATGCCGTCATAGATGCATGTCATTAGCATGTGAGGTTAATAGTAATAGAGCAATAATAATAATTTATAATTGAGAAAAAAAGATGCAAGATTATTCAATGCTGTTGATGATGGTGCTTATATTTGCCATCATGTACTTCTTTATGATTCTTCCTCAGCAAAAGAAGCAAAAGAAGATTCGTGAGTTCCAGAATTCATTGCAGGAAGGAACCAAGGTGATTACTGCTGGCGGTATGTATGGCACGGTCAAGCGTGTAAACCTTGAGAATAATACCGTAGAGGTAGAGGTGGCACGCGGCGTTGTCGTTTCCGTTGATCGCGGTTATGTGTTTGCCGATGCAGCTTCACAGCAACAGAAGTAAGTATAGGAAAGACGGTGCTTATGCTACGGATAGGCTATAGAGACATCAGAAAGTCCTTGCTTCAGTTAAGAAGCAGGGACGTTTTGGTGTTTTTTTTCTTTCTTGTAGTCAGTGCTGTCTTCTGGCTTTTGTCTACGCTTAATGAAACGTATGAGATGGAGGTTAGGGTGCCACTGAATCTTGATGGCGTACCCGCTAAGGTGATCGTAACTGATGATCTGCCGGATACAATACGTGTATCTATCCGTGACAAGGGTTTTAATCTATTGCGTTATACATTGCTTGGTAGTCCGCAGCCTCTTTCTGTATCCTTTCAACGCTATGCTACCAAAAGCGGCAAGGGGGTTGTTACTCCTTCTGACGTGCAGAAACTGATGAAGCAACAGTTGTCAGAGTCTACTGCTATTACAAATGTAAAAGCTGAACACTGGGACTTCTTTTATACGTATGGTGAGAAGCATCGTCTGCCTTTCATCCTGAATGCGAAGCTGAAGGCTGCTGCCGATTATTATGTGCTGCGTACGACGCTGACTCCTGACAGCGTTGATGTATACGCATCGCATGAGGCATTTGACACAATTAGTGCTATATATACAGAACCTGTTGAAATGGAAGAACTGGTTTCTTCTGTGTCGAGAAATGTGCAGCCGCAGCATGTATATGGAACAAAGGTGGTTCTGCCGCGTCCTGCCAGATTAACTGCTATTGTCGACAGATTAACAGAGGTGACGGTTAGCGTACCGGTGAAGACAGTTAACGTACCTGAGAATGTTTTGCTTAAGACGTTTCCGGCGCGTATGGATGTGAGAGTGTCTGTAGGCGTGTCAAATGTTAAAGTGGTACGACCGGATTTGTTCGTTGTCGTTGCAGATTACAATGATATGCCTGTAAATTCTCATGATCGTTTTCCATTGAAGCTGATGTCGCATCCCAAGGGGATTGTCAGAGCTTATTTAAAGTCATCTGAAGTCGATTACATTATTGAACATCTTGCGCAGTGAGACATTATTGTATAACAGGTGGTATAGGAACGGGCAAGTCATACGTATGTAGGCTGTTGAACATGATGTATCAACTTGAGGTGTATGATTGCGACAGAGAAGCCAAAAGGTTAATGGTCTGTTCATCTCAGATTATTCGTGGTTTAAAGTCATTGATAGGCTGTGATGCGTATCGCCTTGATGGTTCTTTGAATAAGCCGGTTGTTGCAGAATTTCTGTTAAGGTCGGATGCTAATAAGCAGGCAGTTAATGCTGTAGTTCATCCTGTAGTGATTGATGACTTCAAAAAGTCGGGACTTGCTTGGATGGAGAGTGCCATACTGTATGATGCTCATTTGGAAAATACTGTTGATGGGGTAATAGCTGTGACGGCTCCGTTGGAGGTTAGGTTACAGAGGATTATGCAGAGGGATGGAATATGCAGGGAAAAAGCCTTGGAGTGGATAGAAGCACAGATTCCACAGGATGAGGTAGCTGTCAGGGCTGACCACATTATTGTTAATGATGGCGCAAGCCCTTTGGAACCGCAGATTGAGCATATTATGACAGAACTCGGTTTTAGACGATAGATAAGAAATAAATAGAAGTATTATAAAATTGATAGTTGAATTTTAATTACAAAGATGAAAAAGACAATTCTTGCCATTAGTGGCAAACCAGGACTTTACAGTCTTGTGTCACGTTCTAAGAACGGACTTATAGTTGAGGCTCTTGACGGTACTAATAAGCGTTCTACCGCTTTTGCTACAGACCGTGTCACATCATTGGCTGATATCGCTATGTATACAGACGAGGAGGATAAGCCTCTCGGAGAGATTATGGCTGCATTGCGTGATATGGAAAAAGGAAAGTGTGTGAGCATAAATTGGCGTAAGGCTTCAAACTCAGAGTTGCAGGAGTATTTCTCACAGTTCCTGCCTAACTTCGACCGTGATCGTGTTCATGCCAGTGATATTAAGAAACTCCTGCAGTGGTACGACATATTGGTTAAGGCAGAGATTACGGATTTTGAGGAAACGCTGAAGTCTGCCAATGCTGACAACGAAGAAGATAGTGAGGCAGAGAATGAAGCGTAGTGATGAAGGACTGAAACTCCTCGGCAGTGAAACGCAATACTGTAGCGATTATGCCCCGGAGGTCTTGGAGACATTTGAAAACCAGCACCCGGAGAATGATTACTGGGTACAGTTCAATTGTCCCGAGTTTACGTCATTGTGTCCGATAACTGGACAGCCCGACTTCGCTGAGATAAAGATAATGTATTTGCCTGACAAGCGTATGGTGGAGAGTAAAAGTTTGAAGCTTTATCTCTTTTCGTTCCGTAACCACGGCGATTTTCATGAAGACTGTGTCAATATAATAATGAAAGACCTTATACGCTTGATGAATCCCAAGTATATTGAGGTGACGGGTATTTTCATGCCTCGTGGTGGCATTTCCATTTATCCGTTTGCCAACTATGGTCGGCCGGGAACGAAGTACGAGCAAATGGCTCAGTATCGTTTAGAAAACTATCAGACGAAATAAGAAATAGACTAAATCCCTGATGCAGTGATGTGTCAGGGATTTATTGTTGGTTGTATTTTTGCGAAAATCTTACTTCCTAATTCATAATTCTTAATTTTCTTCTGTTTTCCAGAATTGTCCCAATCTGGAATATTTCGCTTGTGGCACCCTGTTGGAACAAATTGCCCCACAGGCTTTTACTAGTAAAGCACTCAGGATGTTCAGATGCAAAGCCGACGTTCCACCACAAATAGGCTCCAGGGCTTTTATAAACGTCAACAAGGAAGAATGTATATTACAAGTTCACAAGAACAGCATAGAAACATACAAAAATGCAGCATATTGGATGGATTTCACACATATTGAAGCCATACTGGCAGTATTGGGAGATGTAAATGGAGATGAGAGTGTCACCATGGCAGATGCAAACGCAGTGGTGAACTATTACCTTGCTACAGATAAGCCAGAAGACTTCGATGTGGAGAGTGCCGACGTGAACGGTGACGGTGGCATTACCATGGCCGATGCAAACCAGATAGTGAACATGTTCCTGGGAGGTGGAAAATAGCCCCCACCTATTCAATAGTCTTTTCACCCCCTCCAGACTCCCCCGTTTCGCGGGGGAGAGCAACCCCCGTGGGGGGAGGGGGAAGTCAATGGTATAGGCTTGAATAATTTAAAGGCTGAACTGATTAAAAGGAAAAGGGAATCCATCCATAGGGTTCCCTTTTCCTTTTTAACTTAACGTGAATTCGACGAAATTAATATTTTATATCGTTAATGTCGTTAATGTAGACCATTAATGTCATTAATAATCTTAGGATAAAGTATTAATGGTATTAACGAATGAAATTTTTCAGTGTTCAGTGGTTTGAATGATGTATGTATGCTACAGCTTTATTTTTTTCTTCGCTGGCGCACCTTCATTGCTCAGACGGTTGAGCGCTGTTACTACATACATGTATTTTGTCTTGCCGTTGTTGTATGGCAGTTTAAACCATGGGTCGGTTGTTGTTCCAATGATATGTGATACGTCGTCGATGTTGATTTCCTCTTTCTTGTCAAACTGATAAACCACGTATTTCACGGCTTTGTCACGCCATGATGTGAACTTTGGCTCCTGCCAAAACAACATGTAACCATCTTCCGTCCATACAGGTTTTATCTTTGTAACCATTCCGGGGGTGGTGTCATCTATGAATGGCATCAATGGCTGTAAGGCTGGTGTGCGCCAATACTTGGTGCGCAGCATTGTACCATAGTTTCCAATATTGTCAACAGCAGCCTTCGCATACCAAAGTACCGTTCCGTTTATGTTTGGCAGCAAGTCATGCAGATAGTATTTTGCAGCCATCTGGTGTTGCTGTGGATTGTTAAGGTCAGCATATTTTACCGTACGCTCCACGTCTTCTCCAATGAATAGCGGACGGTTAGACGCATACTGGCTCCACCAGCGAATCAGTGTATCATAGTCTGCTGCTTTATGACCGATTTCCCAGTATAGCTGTGGCACGCAATAGTCAATCCATCCTTCGTTTACCCAGAGAATGACATCTGCATATAATTGGTCATAGTTTTGCAGACCGTTTGTTGCAGAACCACGTTCGGGATCGCTTTTTTGATTGCGGTATATACCAAAAGGTGATACACCAAACTTTACCCAGGGCTTAACACTTCTAATAGTGTCGTGCAGTTGCTTGATGAATTGGTTTACGTTGTCGCGCCTCCAGTCTTCAATGTTTATGAAGCCTCTCGGATTTTTTATAAAGTCATCGTTGTCGGGTATTGTGCAGCCTGCGGCAGGATAAGGGTAGAAATAATCATCCATGTGAAGGCCGTCAACGTCGTATCTGCGTAGTATGTCTGCGGTAACATTGCAGATGTATTCACGGTTTTCAGCTTTTGCCGGGTTCAGAATGTATAAGCCGTCATAGGGGAAGACCAAGTCTGGTCTTCTCATTGCTATGTGTGTGCGTGAGAGTTCTTTTGTAACTTTCGTCTTGGCACGGAAAGGGTTAATCCAAGCATGCAGTTCCATTCCGCGTTTATGACATTCCGTTATCATCCATTGCAGTGGATCCCAATAGGGTTGCGGCTGTGTACCCTGCTTTCCCGTTAGGAAACGGCTCCAAGGTTCATATCTACTCTCATAAAGCGCATCACATTCAGGCCTGACTTGAAAGATTATCGCATTAACGCCATCCTTTTGCAGTTCATTCAACTGATAAGTCAGCGTCTGCTGCATCTTTTCAGTGCCAATGCTCTCAAACTGTCCGTTCACGCATTGTATCCATGCACCTCTGAATTCTCTTTTTCCTGCGGCACACATCTTTATTGAAACTTCGCATCCTAAATTTGTAAACAATGGTTGCGGTGACAGCATTATCAGTAGTAATGCGAAGATAAAAAGTGTATGTTTGCAGGAATTATATTTATTCATAGTTGTGCTGAACAGTTTTTAAATTTCTTCTGACGTCTTTTCTGTTGCAGATGTAGCTTCTGGTGCCTGCTGTGGAGTACCAGAATTCTCCGGGGCAATCGGATTGCCCTCGTCATCAAGCATTACTCCGCTGGTGCCAAGCGAATCGCCGCTGAGCGAGTCATTACGCAGGCTGCTGCGGTAATAACATTCATAGTCTGAGCGTTTTATGCTTGCATCGTTAATCTGTCCATATTTACCGTGATACCTTGCAAAGTTCGGGTCAGCGAGTAAATACTCGAAGAAGTATCCGCATAGTGGCAGTGCAGCTCTTGAACCTTGTCCAAGTGCGCCAGTTCTGAAGTGTATGCACCTGTATTCTCCACCTACCCATGTGGCGCAGACAAGATTTGGCGATGTAGCTACGAACCATGCGTCGGAGTGGTTGTTTGACGTTCCTGTCTTTCCTCCAAAATCCGTGTCAGAATATTTTCCCACCCATGTCCACAGGGGTTGTGACGTTCCGCCAGCTTCTATTATGCCTGCATGCAGCATCTGCTGCACCAGATAAGCAGAGCGTGTCGTTACAGCCTGTTTTGTTTCAGTAGGTGCCTCGTATATGACTTCGCCTTTGCGATTCGTGATTTTTGTTATCATAATAGCTCGCTCGTGAGCCTTGCCGTTGTTGGCAATACAACTGTAGGCATTTGCCAGTTCGAGCAGGCTGACATCACTGGCACCGAGGGCAAGTGATGGCTCCTCTTCCAGTTTGCTCTTGATGCCCATGTCGTGGGCGGTCTCTATAATGTTCTTAATTCCCATCTGTTGTCCCAGTCGCACGGCAACAGAGTTTACGCTTCGGGCAAAGGCAGCCCTAAGAGGCATGGAGTCGCCCGAGAAACGTCCGTCGGAGTTTGTTGGGCGCCAGATGACGTTTTTCTTCTCTTTCTTGTCCCATACTTCCATTTGGAAATATTCGTCACGCCTACGGTCGCATGGAGTAAGTCCCTGTTCCATGGCTTCGGTATATACGAATAGTTTAAATGTAGAGCCTGGTTGGCGCATTGCAGTTACTTTGTCATACTTCCAGTGTTCAAAGTCAATGTCGCCTACCCATGCCTTTACATATCCAGTCTGTGGTTCCATTGCCACAAAGGCGCAGTGCATGAAGCTGACCATATAGCGTATGGAATCCATTGTCGACATTTCTTTCTCTACCTCGCCTTTCTCATAGTCGAATACTTTCACCATGTGAGGCTTATTCAGATAGTAGTCGATGGAATCCTTGTTGTCCTTATACTTATTTGACAGATATTGATATACAGGCTGTTGCTTCGCTATGTCTTCGATGAAGTTTTTTATAACCTGATGGTTTTCATCCTGCCAAGGCTCCATTCCCTTCCAGTGCTGGTTGAAGCGCTGCTGTATCGTCTTCATGTGTTTGATTGCAGCCCGCTCTGCATACTCTTGCATTTTCGTATCAAGAGTAGTATAAATCTTCAGACCGTCGCTATATAAATCCAATCCTTCAAGTCTCTCGTCTTCCTTGCTCAGCTGCTTGATATGCTTTGCTATCGCCTCGCGGAAGTATTTGGCTTTTCCGTCGTAGTTGTCTTCTACGTTAAATTCAGACACGTCAATACCTGTGTTTTTCGCTTTCACGTATTCCTCGGCGTTCAGGTCGCCGTGGTTGCGCATATTCTCAAGCACTACGTTTCTGCGTGCCAGAGAGTTCTCTGGGTGTGATATAGGATTGTAGTATGTTGTTGCCTTTAGCATACCCACCAGTACGGCAGCCTGCTCTACTGTCAGTTCTTTGGGTGAGCAGTTGAAGTAAGTCTTTGCTGCGGTCTTGATGCCGAAGGCATTGTGTCCGAAGTCAACGGTGTTGGCATATTGCACCAGTATTTCGTTCTTGCCTTCTTCCCTTCCCTTCGTTGCTGCGAAATACAGTTCCAGTTTGATGGCTGTAATCCACTCCTTAGTCTTCATTATCAGCATCTTCACACCAGGAATCTTGCCGAGCAAGCCCGTACTGTATTGTGTTCGTGTACGGAACATGTTCTTTGCAAGTTGCTGGGTGATAGTGGAAGCACCGCGTGCACCTGCACCAGTGGCTGCATCCTTGGCTGCGCCAAGCAAACCGAGTGGGTCTATGCCCCAATGGTCATAGAAGCGTTCGTCTTCGGTGTCGATAAGTGCTTTCCAGAACATTGGGTTTACGTCCTTATATTCTACAGGCGTGCGGTTCTCATTGAAATACTTACCGAGCAGAACTCCGTCTGCAGAATACAATTCTGAAGCTTGGCTTGTCTTGTGCTCGCTGATTTCTGCCCATCCAGGAGATTTACCGAACAGCCAGAACAGGTTGAGGTCTACCGCACCGAGATACAGAAGAAACAGTATTAATAATGTTGCTATTGTTGAGAGAATCTTTATATACCAAGGTCTGCCTTTGAAGCATGCTTTGTATAACTGCCATGTGCGGGTGAATAATCGTCCTGTGGCTTTGATGATGTTCCAGAGTTTTTTCATAGATTAGTTTCTATAAGTTGTTTTATATCGTTCAATTGTTCAGGGTGAAACCATGTCATCCCTGTGTCTTTCTTATACCATGTTAATTGCTTGCGTGCATATTCACGTGTGTGACTTTGGATTTGCCTTACAGCCTCTTTGAGGTCGATTTCTCCGTCAAAGTATTTAAACAGTTCCTTGTAGCCAACAGTGTTTAGTGCATTCTCATTTCTGTGTTTTTCAACGCTTTTGGCTTCTTCAATCAAACCGCAGCGTATCATGTTTTCCACTCGTAAGTTTATGTGTTCATACAGTTCACTGTGGTCGTATATGATTTGCCCACGTTTTATCTTTGCTATCTTGTCACGTGTAAGTCCAATTTTTATTATATTAAAAGGTCTTTTCTTCTTATTGCCAGTCAGCAGGGTAGAGTAGGGGTGCCCCGTCTGGTGACAGATTTCTAAAGCGTGAACGATGCGTCGAGGATTCCTTCTGTCGACTGTCTCCCAGTGTTTGGGATCCAGTCTGTGTAGTTCCTCCACCAGACTGTCCAGCCCTTCAGTCTCAAGCCTATGCTTCATTTCAACTCGTATTTCATCGCTTACCGTCGGTATATCATCTATGCCGTTGCATACAGCATCAATATACATCATGGAACCGCCCGTCATCAGTGCAACTTCAGCATTAGTATCTTCTAATAGTTGCATGACATCCTGTTCGTACATGGCAGCAGAGTAATATTCGGTCAGACTCTTTGTTCCAACGAAGTGGTGTTTTACTCTCTTTTGCTGTTCTGGCGTTGGAGCGGCTGTTCCTATGGGTATCTCCTGGTATATTTGTCTTGAGTCAGCATTGATTATGTCAATGCCGTATTGCTCTGCCAGAGACAAACACAGTTCCGTCTTGCCGACCCCCGTCGGTCCCGTAATGACAACCAGTGTTTTCATCCGTTACCTGATTATTCCGCGTTCAGCCTTTTCGATGAAGTCAAGCACATATTTTATCTCAGGAGTCAGTTCCATGGTATTGCGCACTTCATCCAAGCCTTCTTTTATTATTCCCTTTGAATATATGGTGTTATAAGCTTCGCGCAGTGCCAGTATAGTTTCGTTGGCAAATCCACGGCGTCGCAGTCCAATCAAGTTCAATCCTGCAAAGCGTATAGGTTCTTTGCCTGCTATGATATACGGTGGAATGTCCTGTGAGGTACGGCATCCACCCTGCACCATGACATATCCGCCAATGTGAACAAACTGATGAACCAGCACGCTGGCAGAGATGATGGCACAGTCGTCAACAGTCACCTCACCTGCGAATTTCGTGGAGTTGCCGATGATGCAGTTGTTGCCGATGACGCAGTCGTGAGCGATGTGCATGCTTTCCATCAGCAGGTTGTTTGAGCCTACTATCGTCTTTCCCTTAGAGAATGTTCCACGGCTGATAGTTACATTCTCGCGGATAGAGTTGTTGTCGCCAATTTCGCAGGTTGTAATCTCTCCGTGAAACTTCAGGTCTTGTGGTTTGGTGCTCAGACTTGCTCCAGGCATTATCTCGTTGTTCGAGCCCATGCGCAGACCTTTGTGCAGAGTTACACTGTTCTGCATAATGTTGTTGTCGCCAATCTCCACATCGTTGTCGATGTAGCAGAACGGCCCTATCACGTTTCCATCACCGAGTTTCGCATCGGGATGTACGTATGCCAACGGACTTATCTGGTTTGCCATTTTCCTAAAAGCTTTATTATTTGTTCTTTATAATTTGCCCAGTAAATGTTGCTTCTGCTACAAGTGTGTCACCTACGAAAATATAGCCCTGCATTGATGATATGCCATGACGTACAGGTGCAAGTAGCTCGACTTTGAAAATCAGAGTGTCTCCGGGTACAACTTTCTTTCTGTATTTTACGTTGTCTATTTTCAAGAAGTACGTTGAATATTTCTCTGGGTCGTCAAGCGTATTTAATACCAGTAAGCCACCGCACTGCGACATAGCCTCAATCATCAATACGCCCGGCATAACTGGCTCCTCTGGGAAGTGTCCCTGGAAGAAAGGCTCGTTGCTTGTGACGTTCTTCACACCCACGATTGTAGTACCGCTGATGCTGATAACCTTGTCGACAAGCTGCATGGGGTAACGGTGTGGCAGTACTTCGCGTATGCGGTTCACGTCAAGTACTGGTTCTTGGTTTGGGTCATAAATAGGAGCCTGTATCTCATGCTTGCGGATTTCCTGACGCATCAGGCGGGCAAACTTGTTGTTTATGGTATGTCCCGGGCGTGTGGCGATGATGCGTCCTTTCAGTGGTTTGCCGATGAGAGCCATGTCGCCGATTATGTCAAGTAGCTTATGTCGCGTACACTCATTCTCCCATGACAGCGGCTTGTGCTGCAGGTATCCCAGTTTGGTGGCATCCATGTGTGGTACGCCGAGGTAGTCGCATAGCTTGTCAATGTTCTCCTGAGACTGCTCGTTTTCATAGATAACGATAGCGTTATCCATGTCGCCGCCCTTGATAAGGCCGGCCTGCAGCAAGGGAACGATGTCGCGTACGAATACGAAAGTGCGTGCAGAGGCTATTTCTTCGGGGAACTGCTCCATGTTCTCTATGGTCGCAAACTGAGAGTTGATGAATTTCGACTCAAACGAGCACATCGCAGTGATGGAGAAGTCCTCATCAGGTAATATCGTGATGCATGAACCAGTCTCTTCGTCCTTTACCTCGATTTTCTTGCGTATGATATAGTAGTCCTTTGGGGCATTCTGTTCTTGTATGCCCACTTCTCTTATTTTCTGCACATACTGTATGGCAGAACCGTCAAGAATTGGGAACTCAGGACCGTTGACTTGTATCAGACAGTTGTCAATGCCCATGGCATAGAGGGCTGACATGGCATGCTCTACAGTGCTTACGCGGATGTTGTCACCCTTTCCAAGCACAGTACCACGCTGCGTGTCAACCACTTTCTCGGCAACTGCGTCAATTACGGGCATACCCTCAAGGTCAATGCGCTGTATTTTGTATCCTGTGTTCTCCGCTGCGGGATTGAAGGTCACTGTCAGGTTCAGACCAGTGTGCAGTCCCTTTCCACAGAGTGAGAAACTGCCTTTTATGGTGTTCTGCTTATACACTTCTATTGTAGTTAATAATTAGTTAATTATTTCTTTTTATTTTTCAAGTTGTTTTTTCAGTTCGTCTATAGTCTTCTGCATCTCGTTCATTTGACGATACATCTCAGGCAGACGTTTAAATATGGCCTGTGAGCGGAAGTAGTTGGTCATCGTCAAAGGAGGAGTGCCGATAAGGCTTTGGTTGGGCTTCAGACTGCTTGGCACGCCTGACTGAGCACCGAGTTGCACATGGTCGCCGATAGTTATGTGGCCGGCAATGCCTACCTGTCCGCCAAACATGCACCATTCGCCAACTTTTGTGGAGCCGGCAATGCCCACCTGAGAAGACATCACGGTGTTAGCGCCGATGACGGTATTGTGGGCAATCTGTACGAGGTTGTCAAGCTTGACTCCCTTGTGCACACACGTGCAGCCCATGGTAGAACGGTCGATACAAGTGTTCGCACCAATCTCTACGTCATCCTCTATCACTACGATGCCGAGTTGTGGAATCTTGTCGTATCCGTGTTCTGTTGGAGCGAAGCCGAAACCGTCAGCTCCTACCACGCATCCAGCATGCAGGATGCAGTTGGAACCCACCTTGCAGTCGTGGTATATTACGGCATTGCTGTATATCTTTGTATTGTTGCCAACGGTTGCGTTCTCACCTATAGTAACGTGTGGATGCAACACACAGCCGTCGCCAATGGTCACGCCGGGGCCGATAGCCACGAAAGGACCGATATAACAGTCCTTGCCTACCTTTGCAGTAGGGTCAATGAAAGCCAGAGAGTCGATGCCTTTCTTCTTAGGTTTCATTGAGGCATACATCTGCATAAGTTTGGCAACAGCCTCGTATGCGCTCTTGACGCGTATGAGTGTTGCTTTTACAGGATGCTCCAGTTTGATGCCCTCGTCAATCAATACGACACTTGATTTCGTGTCGTAGATGAAGTTTAGATACTTCTGGTTGCCGAGGAATGAGATAGCCCCAGGCTTGCCTTCTTCAATCTTTGTGAAAGAGTTGACTTTTGCCTGTGGATCTCCCTCAATAGTTCCTTGTATCAGTTGTGCTATTTGTTCGGCTGTGAATTCCATTTGTTATATATAATAAGGTGGAAATAATTTTTTATATTTTTGCAAGTTCTGCCTCCATCTGCTGCTGCAGTTCCTTGGCTTTCTCTGCTGCTACAGATGCAAAGTTCTCGGTGTTGTCTGCAAAGATGATGCCACGGCTTGAATTAACGAGCAATCCACATTCCTTTGTCATGCCATATTTGCAAACTTCCTCAAGAGAGCCACCCTGTGCACCTACACCCGGTACGAGAAGGAAATGCTCTGGAGCGACGCAGCGTATGTCCTTGAACATTTCTCCGCGTGTTGCGCCAACAACGTACATAAGGTTGTCTGGCGTTCCCCATTCCTGACTTTTCTTAATCACTTTCTCAAACAGGCGTGTTCCCTCTGTGTCGGTAGTCTGCTGAAAGTCGAAAGAACCCTTGTTTGACGTCAGGGCGAGCAATATGACCCAAGGCTTTTTCTCTGCTTCATACTCAAGGAACGGCACAACGCTGTCTTCACCCATATATGGAGCCACGGTAAGGGCATCCACCCTGTATTCACCGAAGAAGGTCTTGGCATACATCTTTGAAGTGTTGCCTATGTCGCCGCGTTTTGCATCTGCAATGATGAACTGCTCTGGATAGTTCTTCTGCAAGTATGCCACAGTCTTTTCAAATGATATCAAGCCCTTCACACCGTATGCCTCATAGAATGCCAGGTTTGGCTTATATGCTACGCAGTAAGGTGCGGTAGCATCTATTATCTGCTTGTTGAATTCGAATATCGGGTCATCTTCTACAAGCAGGTGCTGTGGCACTTTTGCAAGGTCAACATCCAGTCCTACGCAAAGGAAGGACTTCTTCTTGAATATGTTCTGTATAAGTTCTTGTCTTGTCATGATTTTAATTGTCCTTGGGCATTTCAGTGTTGGGAATATCCTTCAGTTGGTTTTTCTCCTGCTGCATCTTGGTTATGCGCTCTATGAACTCAGAGGCTGGCACTGTGCGCTCATCCTCCTTGTCTTCTTTTCTCTTGATACTTGTGAATACTCCCATTTTTTTAGAATTTAAAAATTTAAGAATTGAAAAATTGAAGAGTTGAAGAGTTGAAAAATTGAAGAATTTAAGAATTGAAGTTCTGTTCAGTTGGAACTTCCATTTCTCCATTCTTTAATTTATCCATTCTTCCATTCTTTCATTTTCCTACAGTTCCGCCTCTTTCATGCGTTCTGCATTTTCGGCAACGGTCAGTGCGTCAATCATCTGTTGTATGTCGCCTCCGAGGAACCCGTTAAGGTCATGTGTGGTGAAGCCGATGCGGTGATCGGTCACACGTCCCTGTGGGAAATTGTATGTTCGTATCTTCGCAGAGCGGTCGCCTGTTGACACGAGAGTCTTGCGTCGGTTTGCGATGTCATCCATGTATTTCTGATGCTCGCGGTCATATATATACGTACGCAGGCGCGATAGTGCGCGTTCCTTGTTTTTTGGCTGGTCACGCGTTTCCGTACACTCTATGAGAATTTCCTCCACCTCACCCGTATTTGGATTTTTCCACATATATCGTGCTCGTACTCCAGACTCCACCTTGTTCACATTCTGGCCGCCGGCACCTGATGAACGGAATGTATCCCATTTTATCTCGCCTTCGTTTATCTGCACGTCGAATGGCTCTGCCTCTGGCAGTACTGCTACGGTAGCGGCAGATGTCTGCATGCGTCCGTTGCTTTCCGTTACGGGAACGCGCTGCACGCGGTGCACGCCCGATTCATATTTCAACGTTCCATACACGTTGTCACCACTGATGGCAAAGTCTATTTCCTTGAAGCCACCCACAGCACCTTCATTGGCATCGGTGACGCTGAGGTTCCAACCTTTGGAATCGCAGAAACGCTTATACATGTTGAACAGGTCGCCGGCAAAGAGACAAGCCTCATCACCCCCCGTTCCTGCGCGAATCTCCATCTGTACGTTCTTGGCGTCCTCTGGGTCTTTCGGCACAAGAGCCACCTTGACCTCTTCTTCCAGTGCAGGCAGCGCAGCCTCGTTTTCACTGAGTTGTTCGCGGGCCATCTCCTTCATCTCAGGGTCAGCCTCGTTCATTATGATGTCCTTAGCCTCGCTTATAGCCTCAAGGCAATTGATGTAGCGTTTGCGTATGTTCATGATGTCACCAAGGTCTTTGTGTTCTCTAGTGAGTTTCACGAAACGCTGCTGGTCGGCTATTACCGACGGGTCGGTGATCAGTGTTGTCACCTCCTCGTATCTTGCTTCAAGTCCGTCGAGTTTCTGTAGTATGCTGTTATTGTCCATGTCGTTTTTTAGTAGTTGAACTCTCCATACTCGCTCTTGATGGTCAGAGATTTCGCGCCTTCCTCGATGTGGCCGACTATCTGTGCATCAATATTGAAACTCTTGCTTATCTCGATAACCTTCTGTGCCTGACTCTTGTCAACATAGATTTCCATGCGGTGTCCCATGTTGAAGACCTTGTACATCTCCTTCCAGTCTGTTCCGCTCTGCTCGTGTATCAACTTGAACAGTGGTGGCACAGGGAACATATTATCTTTTATCACGCGACAGTTGTCGCTGACAAAATGCAGCACCTTAGTCTGTGCACCACCCGTGCAATGCACCATACCATGAATTTCAGTGCGCATCTCATCAAGTATACGTTTGATAACCGGTGCGTATGTTCGGGTGGGTGAGAGTACCAGTTTTCCTGCATTCACAGGTGCGCCTTCCACTTTGTCCTCAAAACGGCAACCGCCAGAGTAAACGAGCTCCTCTGGTACAGCGTGGTCATAGCTTTCCGGATATTTCTCTGCATAGTATTTTGAGAATACGTCATGGCGTGCAGATGTCAGTCCGTTGCTGCCCATGCCGCCGTTATATTCCTTTTCGTATGTAGCCTGTCCGAAACTTGCCAAGCCAACGATGACATCGCCAGGACGAATGTTGGCATTGTCAATGACGTCACTGCGCTTCATGCGGCATGTCACTGTAGAGTCTACGATGATTGTGCGTGTCAAATCGCCCACGTCGGCTGTCTCACCGCCAGTAGCGTATATGCCAACGCCCATCTCGCGCATTTCTGCAAGCAGTTCGTCAGTGCCGTTGATGATGGCGGAGATAACCTCGCCTGGCACCAGCATCTTGTTGCGGCCTATCGTTGAGCTGACGAGAATATTGTCTACGGCACCAACGCATAGCAGGTCGTCGGTGTTCATGATGAGGGCATCCTGTGCAATGCCCTTCCATACAGACAAGTCGCCGGTTTCCTTCCAATACATATAGGCAAGGCTTGATTTCGTACCGGCACCATCGGCATGCATGATGTTGCAATAATCGGGATTGCCACCAAGAATGTCAGGTATAATCTTGCAGAAAGCCTGTGGGAATATACCCTTGTCAATGTTCTTGATAGCGTTGTGTACATCTTCTTTGGCAGCGCTTACGCCACGCATCATGTATCTGTTGTCCATAGTTGGAATGTATCAGTTGACGGGTTTTTCTTTCGTATTAAATATGTATATTAAGTGCAAAGTTAATAAATTTTCGTGTAACGAGCAAATTTCTTTGCAACATTTTTACTCACCTTGCTCATTTAGCGTTTATTTGTTTATATTGTTCTGCACCATTAGGTTTGAGCCTGTATTGAGCAAAGTGTAAGCAAAACTACTTGTTTGGTTTACAGAGTGTCATTTTTAGTACTCTCGTGTTTGGATGGGCTTTTAGAGAACTCTAATGTGAATTTGAGGCTTTTTGTGGTGACTGTATAGTGTTTTTTTATGCTTCAAATCTGTTCTTTGCTGGAATTTGTACCATATTGCATCGTAATTAGCGTGCTTTTGCCTTCTGATTTGGGCCTGATTACATCGTAATCAAGTCCCGATTGCAATGTAATCAAGTCTCGATTGCAATGTAATCAGGTGCTGATTGCAATGCCTGTCTAATGGGTGGAAGTGTAAGTCCTTATTTGTTAGCGTGTTGGCGAAATCGCGATATTTGCGCCTGTACATAATCGTTTGAAAAAAGTTTTCAAATAAGCGCGTATTTCGTGGGTTGTAAAAATCAAATTGTAAGAGGATTGGCGATTATTGTGACAAAATGTAAAGTTGTATCAATGGAAAAGTCCGCTTGGCATTACTAACAACATAAAGCTGTCAATAAGAACCGAAGCGGACCACCCACCTTAAAAAATAATCTCCTTTTATAAACTTTTCTTATGCGAGTTTGCGAGTGCTTTTTCGCATGAAGCAAACAGTGAGTATCTGCGTAAGCTGGCCCACGGTCGCTCCTGCGAGTTTGCAAGTGCAAAATTACTGCTTTCTCTTTACTTCGCAAAGCATTTCTACAAAAAACTGTGTGCGCACACAGTTTTCTTGACAAGTGTCAAAACTTGTTAATTGACGCTTGTCAAAATTGCATATATAAAAAAATATAAGTACCTTTGCAGTTGGTTAAGTGCCAAGTAAAAACTGTAGAAATGAAATTGCTGAGAATATGAGACACTTATTAATTAGTTTGCTGCTTTTGGTCACACTGACAGCAGTGGCCAACGATGGGACGTATTTCACCTCTGGTAATCAGTTGGTACCCCTTCAGGAAACGCAGATTAGCGTGAAGAAAGAGGTGCTTACGATTTCGTTGCGTGATAATGGCTATGCGGATGTCGATGTCTATTATGAGTTCTATAACCCTGGGCAGGTGGCCAGAGAAGTGTTGATGGGTTTCGAGGCGGAACCGCCTTATAACGACGCGTATGAATTTTATCCAAGCGGCGTGCATCCCTATATAAACAATTTCAGTGTGGAGATGAACGGTGAGAAGATAAGCCACCGCAATGCTGTGGCAGTGTCGAACGACAATGAACTGCCGCAGATTATCAATGTGAACGAATGGAATTTCGACGTAGACAATGGTATGGGCATGTCGTTGACCAACAAGACTACGGGCGAGGAGAAGTCGTTCGATTATGTCTATTATTTTAATGCCCGTTTCAAGCCAGGCATGAATGTAGTGCATCATACGTATTCTTATTGCCTGTCGGTTATCGTAGGAACGACGTGGGCTTTGAGTTACAAATTGTCTCCTGCCGCCCGATGGGCTAATAAGCGTATAGATGACTTTACGTTGGTCATAAAGGCAGAGAACACTGCCAAGCACTTTATAATGGACAAGGGTATTTTTGGCGCAGGGAACAGTTTCGTCAAGAAGAGCGGTTTGATGAAGATGCGCACCCTTCCGTCAAGAGATAACTTCGGGGAAGGACGTTGGGAAATAGCGATGCGCAATGGCGCGATACAGATGCATGTTGCTAATTTCAGACCAGATGCGGAGCATGAACTTCATTTTTCTTCAGCTGACGAGTACTATTGTTATGGCTCGGTTGACGGGGAATTCCATTATGGCGCATTCTATGACAGGTCAAGTCCAACTTATGTTTATATGGCGGATGTGGCCGGTGATCATACAGTAGTGCCGGCCGACAAGGCTTTCCGTCAGCGTATATGCCGTAACCTGCCGTTTGCCCACCGTGGGCATGTGTTCAAGGATGCCAAGCTGAAGAAATATTTTGAGAGCCTGTTCTGGTATATGCCCGACCCCTCATACAAGGATGACATGAGCGGTTTCACCAAGGCCGACAAGGATGTGATGAATCATAAGATTGGCCAAGGATTTGACTAAAGGTGGGTTCTAAATATGACATAATGATATTCGAATAATTTGCTAATTTAAATTGTGGGAATTTTTAGAACCCACCTATACTAATAAAGCAGAAAAAAGTTTATAAAAGAAATGACAAACAATTTTTATGCAGTAGAATATAAGCTGTATACAATAAAAGATGGTGAGCGTACGCTTAGTGAGGAAGTAACGGCGCAGGAGCCCTTTACGTTCATAACGGGATTTGGTACAACGATACCCGAGTTTCAGTTGCAGATAGAGAAACTGGGCAAGGATGATGACTTTGATTTCACTGTTCAGCAGGCAAATGCTTTTGGTGAGTATGTAAAGGAGCGCGTGGTTGAACTTGACAAGCAGATATTCAACATTGACGGCAAGTTTGCTGCAGAGATGATATACGAAGGTGCCATCATTCCTTTGCAGAATGCTGACGGCAATAACTTCATGGGAAAGGTGACAGAAGTTGGCGATACAAAGGTTACTGTTGACCTGAACCACCCCCTGGCAGGCTGTGACTTGCAGTTTCAGGGCAAAGTGATTGACTGCCATGAAGCCACAAATGAAGAGATTCAGCAGATGGTGAACAGTCTGTCTGGTGGTGGCTGTCATGGTTGTGGCGGCGGAGGCTGTCACGGTGGTTGCCACGGAGAAGAAAAAGGTGGCTGTCATGGTGAGGGAGAAGGACATTGCAATGGTGGCGGATGTGGCGGTTGCCATTGATAATTTTGATGGAAGATGAACACATTCGGCAGAATATACAGAATAACGACGTTTGGCGAGAGCCACGGTGAGGGAATCGGTGGTGTGATTGACGGTATGCCGGCAGGCGTGGCTGTTGACATGGACTTCATACAGGCAGAACTGAATCGCCGCCGTCCTGGCCAGAGCGACATTACTACAGGCAGAAAAGAGGCTGACAAGGTTGAAATACTCTCTGGCGTGTTTGAGGGTAAGACAACAGGTTGCCCCATAGGATTTCTTGTACGCAATACCAACCAACATTCGCAGGACTACGAGAATATGCGTTGCCTTTTTCGCCCGTCACATGCAGACTTTACCTATCAGCAGAAGTATGGCATACGTGATTACCGTGGAGGCGGCCGCACATCGGCACGCATTACCATAAGTCGCTGTGTGGCTGGTGCGTTTGCAAAACTGGTGCTCAGGCAAATGGGCATAGAGGTTTACGCCTATACCTCACAGGTTGGCGGAATAGCCCTTGATACAGATTACAAGAAATATGACCCGGCGTTGATTGAGACAAATGCTGTGCGATGCCCAGACATGGTTAAGGCTTCGGAGATGGAGGCACTCATAAGAGATGTTAAGGCCGCTGGGGATACCATCGGCGGTACCGTTACGGGAGTAGTGAAGGGCTGTCCCGTAGGATTGGGTGAACCAGAGTTTGGCAAGTTGCATCAGCTTCTTGGCAGCGCGATGCTCTCGATTAATGCGGCAAAGGGCTTTGAATATGGCTTGGGATTCAGCGGACTGGAAAAACGCGGTAGCGAGCAGAATGACTTGTATGATGTAACTGCAGAGCGTAAGGGAAAGACGCTGACAAACAACAGCGGTGGTATACAAGGTGGCATATCAAACGGAGAGGACATCTATTTCCGCGTGGCATTCAAGCCAGTAGCAACGCAGTTACGCGAACAGCCCACCATCGATATGGATGGAAATCCGACAATATTGAAAGCACGCGGCCGGCATGACCCATGTGTGTTGCCAAGAGCGGTGCCGATAGTGGAAGCCATGGCGGCGATAACAATACTTGACGCAGTTTTGATGCGTAATTCTGAAAGTAAAAATCATAATTTCAATTCATAGTTCATGAAGCATAATTTAGCAATATTCGTTAGTGGGAGCGGCACTAACTGTGAGAACATAATACGCTATTTTAAGAATAATGACGATGTCAATATTGGCGTGGTTATAAGCAATCGTGCTGATGCGTATGCTCTGACGCGTGCAGAGAATCTCGGTGTAAAGAACATGGTCATTACGCGTCAGCAGTTTAATGATGAGCCGCAGTATGTGCTTAAGCAGGTTAAGGATTGCGACTACATCATTCTGGCAGGATTCCTGCTGAAAGTGCCTGATTACTTGATAGAGGCATATCCGAACAGGATTATCAACCTGCATCCGGCATTGTTGCCAAAATATGGCGGCAAGGGAATGTATGGACATCACGTGCATGAGGCTGTAAAAGCAGCCGGGGAGACCGAAACAGGCATCACAGTTCATTATGTGAACAATGTGATTGACGGTGGTCAGATTATAGAGCAGTTTAAGACTCAGCTGACACCTAATGACACAATTGAGGACATAGAACAGAAGATACACGTGCTGGAACAGGAAAACTTTCCGCAAGTTATAGAGAGAGTATTAGGGTAATAGAATTTTTTTGAATTATATATTTTTGAAATTAAAAAATGAGATCAAGATCCGCAGAATGGTTTGAAACCAAAGTTAGATATGAGAAGATGATGGAGGACGGCACACAGAAGAAAGTGTCTGAGGCATACGTGGTAGATGCCTTGTCGTTCACAGAGGCCGAAGAGTCCATTACGGAGGAAATGAGCGCCTACATCACTGGTGACTATAAAATTACAGATATAAAAAAAGCACCATACAGTGAGATATTCTTTACCGACAATCCTGGTGACGACAGGTGGTATAAGGTGAAACTGCAGTTTATCATACTTGACGAGAAGAGCGGAAAGGAAAAACTGTCGGCAGTGAATTATCTTGTGCAGGGAAATACTCTGCAGAATGCAGTGAAGAATGTAGAAGAGGTAATGAACACCGGTATGCAGGACTGGAGGCTTTCTTCAATAGTCGAGACATCATTCATGGATGTGTTTGAGCATGACGGAACGAAGAAGAAACCAATGCAGGAGCCGGATGACCGTCCGGAATATGAGGATGCGCTAAATGCGGAGTTGCAACAATCACAGGAAAATGCCGAAGAGGCTTAGAATAGCGGACAGATGATAAAGGATAATCTGAAGGAGGTAAGAGAGTCTCTTGCCGAGGGAGTGGAACTGGTTGCCGTGAGCAAGTATCACCCCATATCTGCGGTGGAAGAGGCATACGCAGAGGGACAGCGGGTGTTTGGCGAAAGTCGTGAGCAGGAACTGCGTGTCAAGTATGAGGCGTTGCCTAAGGATATTAAATGGCACTTCATCGGTCATTTGCAGACAAATAAGGTGAAGTACATTGCTCCATATATAGATATGATTGAGGCAGTTGACTCCCTGAAGCTCATGAAAGAAATAGACCGTCAGGCAGAAAAGAACTGCCGGGTTATTGACATACTGTTGGAGTTGCATCTGGCTCAGGAGGAAACAAAAAGTGGTATGACTCCGCAGGAGTGTCGTGAGATGCTTGATAATGGCGAATGGCGCGACTGCCAGCATGTTCGTATATGCGGCATTATGATGATGGCAAGCAATACTGATGACATGTCTGTGGTAAAGCGAGAGTTTACAGAGGCTGATAAATTGTTTGCAGAATTCAAGGAAAGCTATTTTGCAGGCGAAGAGGCCTTCACCGTAAAGTCATACGGAATGAGCCATGACTATATGCTTGCCCAGGAGTGTGGCTCTAACCACGTAAGGGTAGGGTCGAGGATCTTTTCTTGAAGAACACGCTTAAACATATTATCTACGGCGTATTACTGACAGCAGTAATATTGTATCTGACAGGGTTTGTGCTACTGAGAACACCAGCAGCACAAACCTTTATTGCACATAATATAGAGAAGGCACTGTCGGAAAAGATTGGTAGTAGAGTGCATGTGGGCAGCGTCGATGTGCGGTTGCCAAACCGCGTCGTGGTGGATGATGTGGAAATCTGTGACCAGAAAGGAAAAACAATGCTCAGGGCATCCAGGGTTTCTGCTGCTGTCAATCTATTGCAGTTGTTGGATGGAAAGGTGTCATTGTCATCCGCACAGTTGTTCGGTGCGGGCATATATCTCTATCAAGAAAATGCCGACGCTCCGCTCAATTGTCAGTTTGCGGTCGACTCCTTGTCATCAAAGGATAATGAGCCGTCTGCGCTTGATTTGCACATCTCGTCATTAATAATAAGAAACTGCTCGCTGAAGTATGACAGGTTGGATATTCCAAAGGTAAGTGGTGTGTTTTCAACCAATCATGTGGATATAAGTCAACTTCGTGCAAATATTTCCATTGACAAGTTCGTCGGTGATGATGTCGTAGCGGAAGTTGGGCGGCTGTCGTTCAGGGAAGCATCAGGGTTGAACTGTCGCAATCTGGCTTGTGAACTGAACTTAGACAAGCATGATGGAAGGCAGAGTGTCAGAGTGAGGAACTTTAACCTCGTCATGCCTGATACTGACATAAAAAGTACGGAAACCACCTTGTCATTCATTTCTGATGAGAAAGGGATAGACAAGAACTCTCTCATATTGTCCACAGATTTGATGGCTGATGCTATATCTGCCAAAGATTTTGCACCGTTGCTTAAATTGCGAAACGTAGATAAACTGCCTAAACTGCGTTTGAAAACCTCCTTAAACATCAAAGATGCCAAATTGAAGTCTGGGGTTTTGATTGAGAGTAAAGACAGCAAGGATTTAGTGGCGGATTTGGTGTTGAGGGGAAATAATATATTCACTAATGTTACGGGTGGAGTTTCCGTGAACAAACTGCATGTCTCAGAGAATTTTGTGAAGCAGTTGACAGAGATATGTGATGTTCCTAGCCAGCTGCTTGGACTGGGAACAATAGATGCAGATGCCGACATCGTTATGCATGGAACTGCGCATTACGATGTAAACACAACGGTAAAAACGCAGAAAGCAGGAGATGTGGCATTGCAACTGAATTATAACGAGGTAGGTGGGAAAAAGCTTGTTGATGCCGACGTGAGGACGGACGGCATGGATTTAACGCACATAGTAGGCAATGGCATTATTGGAAATGTTAAGGGACACATTGCCGTGAGTGGGGAGTTGAGTAAAGATATGATACCTTCGAATGTGAAGCTAAAGGGGGATGTTGCACAGATAACAGTTGACAATCAGGTTTACGAGAATATCAGTATAGATGGAAAATATATTGGCGAGGCTATTGTTGGCAAGGTATCTGTAAACAATTCATTGCTGAGATTTGAAACGGATATCGATGCAAAAATGAAAAACAGAAGTATCGATAACCTGGAGGGACAGATAGATATTAACGACCTTTATGTCGCACAGTATGGCATAGGAGTTAACAATATAACATTGTCGGCCGCTTCTGACGGTGCCGAAAGACGATATGACCTGAATACCGACTTTGCCAATATCACGTTGCAGGGTAAGATCACGCTGTCGTCACTGCCACAGTCGTTTACTCACCTGCTGACACATTATCTGCCGTATGCCGTTTCACAACAAAAGCATACTGTAACGGACAATGACTACAGGATTGAGGCAAAGGTGCATAACCTGGATTTTCTGAAGAAAATATCAGACATGCCGTTGGAGTTGTCGCAGCCCATTACTATTGCGGGAAGGGTAAAGGATGACGAACGGTTCATCGACATGGAAGTGTTTGCACCAGGCTTAGGTATATTTGAGAAGAATCTGAAAAACACCCATTTGCATCTATTCACGCCAAACAAAAGTTTGTTGGCTGCATTGACAACACAACTTGAAACCAGCGACAGTCCGGTTAACCTGACTATTGACTGCAAGGCTTCTGACAACAAATTGATAGGTTCTGTTGCTTGGAACAATCAAAGAGAGAATGTGTTCAGGGGAAAGATTAATACGGAAACTCGCTTTTATCATTCGGTTGACGGCTCAAGCATGTTCAATGTCAGCATACCATACTCTGATTTTGAGATAGGTGACACTATATGGAATATCAGTGCTAATGACATAAATTATGCAGGCAATCGCTTGACAATTGACAATCTGAGCATTGGCAATAATAACCAGCATGTGTATATTAATGGCATTGCTTCAAAATCAGAAAATGACACTCTTGCGGTTGCATTAAAGGACATAGATGTGAGCTACATACTTGATTTGGTGAATTTCCATTCAGTGGAATTTAGTGGTAATGCAACAGGTAAGGTTACGGCGTGCAGTGTTATGCGGGAACTTGATGCAAACGCTAACTTGCAGGTGGCGGATTTTAAGTTTGAGGGAGGAGATATGGGTACGCTCTATGTTGACGCGTCATACAGCAGTACTACGCAACAGATAGATTTAGAGGCAATGGCAGACGATAAGGAAGCCAAGGGCTTGACATTGATAACAGGTTATATCTCACCAGGAAAGAACAGCATTGACTTGAATATAGAAGCAGAAAACACGCGACTTGATTTTATGCGAAGCTTCTGCGGTTCATTTCTTAATGACATCGATTTGCACGGTGACGGTGAGGTGAGACTGTATGGGCCGTTCAGCGCATTGGAGTTGACGGGTGAGATTGTTGCAAATGGATATGCTACGGTGACATCAACACAATGTCGTTATGAACTGGTGTCGGACACTGTAAGGCTCGTGCCTGACGATATACAGTTCAACCGTGCCATGATTAAGGACAAATATGGCAATGAGGCGTATGTAAGTGGCGGTATACATCACAGCCACCTTGGTCGTATGTCATACGATGTTAATGTAGAGACGGACAAAATGCTTGCATACGATATCAATAGTCTGGATAACTCTACATTCTGTGGCAAGGCTATGATTGGCGGAGACGTAAGCATAAACGGCAAAGGTAACGAACTGTTGATAACAGCTCGTGCAAAAACATTGCCGGGGTCATACATAACGTACAACACAGCATCGCCTGATGCTATAGCCACTAAGGAATTTATAACATGGGGAAGCATGAATGAGAGAGAGAATGACACGACAGAAGTGGCGTTAGTGTCAGATGAGCAGATTGTAAACGCAGGCAATGACCGTACAAATATTAGAATGAGGTTTAACGTCAGCGTGACACCTGATGCAAGGTTGAACCTTCTGATGGATGCTGTGACTGGTGACTACATAGATTTGTATGGTAACGGAGAACTGCAGATATCGTATTATAACAAAGGCTCATTGCAGATATTCGGGAATTATAATGTAGACAGAGGAGATTACAGAATGACCATACAGAATGTGCTCAGACGTGATTTCGTCTTCCAAAACGGTAGCGTGATATCTTTCGGCGGAGACCCGTTTGAGGCTACGTTAGCGATGAAGGCTGCATATAAGCTTAACAGCGTGTCATTGGCGGACCTGAACATTGGTACTTCCTTCAAGACTAATAATGTGCCTGTTAATTGCTTGATGAATATCACAGGCATTGCGGGACAGCCGAAGGTGGATTTCGACTTGGATTTGCCAACGCTTGACACTGATGCTAAACAGATGGTTCACGCTTTGATTAACAGTGAAGAGTCAATGAACCAACAGGTGTTGTATCTGCTTGCAATCGGACGTTTCTATTCCACGGCGAACAATACGAATATGGAGGGGGAATACACGGGACAGACAGCATTGGCTATGCAAAGTTTCCTGAGCGGAACTTTCTCACAGCAACTCAATCAGGTGCTGAATAGCCTGACAAACAATGATAATTGGACGTTCGGTGCAAACATAGCAACCGGAACTGACGGGTTGAGCAATGCGGAATATGAGGGCCTGCTGAGTGGCAGAATGTTCAATAACCGTCTGCTGTTTAACGGACAGTTTGGTTATCGCGACAATATAGTTAAGAACTCGCAGAGCTTTATAGGAGACTTCAGCATACAGTACCTGCTCGTTCCGAATGGTAATATCTCTGTAAAAATGTACAATCAGTCAAACGACCGCTACTTTACGCGTAACTCTTTGAATACGCAAGGAGTGGGCATTATGTTTAAAAAGGAATTTGGAAAGTAGTTGCTTAAGGGGTTGTTGTTGACGAAGAGGCAGAGGAAGTGCCTGTGTCGTATATATTGTAGTCCCTGAGCAGGTTCACGTCTTTCTTTATCGTAAATTGACGTCCGTCGGCTCCGCGTGCCCTTACATATACGAAATACGTACCCTGTTTGACGTCGGAACCATGGAATTTACCATTCCAACCCTTGCTGCTCACATCGTCCCATTCGTATATTTTCTGTCCCCATCGGTTGTATATTATTGCCTTGAACTCAACGATAGATTGAAAAGTCTTCGGCATGTATGTGTCGTTGTCACCATCGCCGTTGGGAGAGAATGCGTTGGGGAAGACAAGGTTGCTCTCGCTGGCTTTGATTGTCAGCGGTGTGTTCTCTGACCAATACATACGTGTCATCTTGCGAACTTCCTCACCGCGTGTGAATGTTATATACAAGGCTATGCTGTCTGTGCCAGCCTGTGTGAATGTTACAACAGGTGACTCCTCGTATCTTATCATATACGGTTCGTCAAGGTTGCCGCCTTCATGGCAGAATCGCCACTCATATTCATACGTCCAACCATCGCTGTCAAACAATTCCATGTTGAAGGTAACCTCAATAGGTGCCGAACCTTCAAAAGTGGATTGCTTTTCAACCGTCTGCTCATCAGATGAAACAGCATCAAATGTTATTGAAACAGATGGATTGTCATTGTCTGCAAAGATATTTGTCGTTATAAAAAAAGACAGTAATATAAAAAGTGGTACTCTGTACATAAAATCAATATTTTTTGCAAAATTACTCAAATTATTTGTATTATCCTTGATTTTTCAATATTTTTTTTCTATTTTTGCAAATCAAATCAAAATGCAAACGTAAAACAGATTGCAATATGAAACTGAAGAAACTTCTGTTCTTAATATTTTTCTTGCAGGCATGTGTCATTGATATGGCAAATGCACAGTCTTCACAAGTAATTAATGTGGGAATTATGCTGCCTTTGCATAATATTAACGGTGACGGCAGGCGTATGACAGAATATTACCGTGGTTTTCTGATGGCGGTGGAGAAACTGAAAAGCGAAGGGCATAGCGTTAATGTTCATGCTTGGAACGTGCCAGAAGATGCCGACATCAGAACTACCCTCTTGCAGGATGGAGCTAACAAGTGTAACATTATATTTGGCCCGCTCTATACAAAGCAGGTAAAGGATCTTGGCAACTTCTGCCGTGCGTATAACATAAAGATGGTGATACCTTTCTCCATTAATGGTAATGAGGTGGATGAGAATCCGATGATATATCAGGTTTATCAGTCGCCTGACCAATTCAATCAGGCTACGATAGAGCAGATAACAAACCATTTTGCCAATTGCCACCCGGTTTTTATTGACTGCAATGATTCTACGTCGAATAAAGGAAGTTTTACGATGGCACTGCGTAGTGTCATGCAACAAAAGGGTGTGCAATACAATATTACGAGTTTAAGGTCGGCAGATGATGTGTTCGCCCGTTCTTTCTCGTTGTCACAGCCAAATATTGTAATACTTAATACTGGTCGGTCTCCAGAATTGACTGCGGCATTGAATAAGCTTGACGTGTTAACTGCAAACAACCAAGGCGTGCAGATTGCCTTGTTCGGTTATACAGAATGGTTGCTTTACACTCAAATGAATAAGGAGCGTTTTGCAAAGTATGATACTTTCATTCCGAGTCATTTCTATTATAATCCAGTCTCAACTTCCACTCAAGAGTTTGAACAGAAGTATCGCTGGCGTTTCCATCAGGATTTGATGACAGCACAGCCACGGTTTGCCTTGACTGGATATGATCACGCTATGTATTTCCTTGCATCCAACAGACAGTGGGTGCAGACTCCGCTGAATTTCGTCAAGACACCGAAGGGCGGATACAGAAACAAGGCTTATATGCTGATACACTATAAAACAAACGGAGGCATTGATGCCATTACATACTAAGACATGATGATACGCAGAATAATATACACGTTGGTGTTAGTGTGCTCCGTAGTGTGTGCCGAGGCTCAGGTGGGAGAATACCGCAATGTGTTCAGCCTTGGCATAGGAGGTGGATATGCCTTGAATACAGTGACGTTTCAACCGACTGTAACGCAAACGATGCACGGTGGGATAACAGGCGGCATAGCTTTGCGTTATACTTGTGAGAAGTATTTTTCCACAATCTGTGCGGTACAGATGGAGGTAAACTATGCTCAGTTGGGTTGGAAACAGGATATAAAGACCATAGAAGGAAAGGATGTGGTTAATCCCGCAACAGGCGTGAAGGAAGAGTACAGCCGTGACCAGAACTATGTACAGATTCCCCTGCTTGCCCATTTAGCATGGGGCAAGGAACAAAACGGAGTGTGTGGCTTCTTGAATCTTGGGCCGCAATTTGGTTTTAGTTTGTCAGAGGGCACTCATAAAACTTATGATACGCCATACTTCGGAGGTGATGATACCCCTGGCAGGGTGAATGTTGTATCAGTACAGGAGTCTATGCCGATAGAGAATACGTTTGATTATGGCATCACTGCCGGCGCGGGAGTAGAATACCATAGGCAGGGAATAGGGCGTTTTGCACTTGAGGGACGTTACTATTATGGATTGGGAAATATTTTTGGAGATTCGAAACGCGATTATTTCGGAACGTCAAACCACTCAACCATCTATGTCAAACTAACGTATATGTTTGATTTAAACAGGTAAGCGTGATGTCAGAGGAATTGTCAGAAGATAAATATATTAATGTATGGGGCGCTCGTGTGCATAATCTGAAGAATGTGGACGTGAGCATACCGCGAGGCAGCCTGACGGTTATTACTGGGTTGTCTGGTTCTGGTAAGTCTTCGCTGGCATTCGACACGATATTTGCGGAAGGACAGCGGCGTTATATCGAGACGTTTTCTGCTTATGCAAGAAATTTTCTTGGCACGACAGAGAGACCCGATGTGGATAAAATAACGGGGCTCTCGCCGGTGATTTCAATAGAGCAGAAGACCACAAGTAAGAATCCACGTTCTACAGTAGGGACAACGACAGAAGTTTATGATTATTTACGTCTTTTGTTCGCTCGTGCGGCCACAGCGTATAGCTGGGCTACAGGCGAGGAAATGGTGAAATATACAGAGGAACAGGTTACGGAAATGATACTTGCGCGTTATGCTGGTAAACGCATCTATGTATTGGCTCCATTGATTAGAAACAGAAAAGGACATTACCGTGAACTGTTTGAACAGATGCGCAAGAAGGGGTTCTTGCAGGTGCGTGTTGACGAAGAAATACAGGAACTGCTTCCTGGAATGAAACTTGACCGCTATAAGAATCATAACATTGAAGTGGTTGTTGATAAACTGAAGGTCGGTAGCGATAGCGAAGACAGGCTTCGGGGCAGTATAGAGACGGCAATGAGACAGGGCGACGGCCTGATTATGGTTGCTGATAAAGAAACAGGAGAAACACGTTTCTATTCAAAAAGGCTGATGTGTCCAACTACTGGTATGGCATATAAAGATCCTGCCCCTAATATCTTCTCGTTTAATTCTATGGAAGGTGCATGTCCTTATTGTAAGGGCTTGGGAGTGGTTAATGCAGACGATCCATTGGCTGAGATTGAGATAAGTGATGATGAAGAAGGAGAAACGGCTGTTGTGACTTGTCCGGCTTGTAATGGCGCGCGGCTTAATCAGGAGGCCCTGTCATACCGATTGTGGGACAAGAATATTGCTGAACTCGCTGCCATGGATATAGACCAACTATATGATTGGTTGGAGGAAGTTCCCTCGCATATTAAGGAAAGACAGGCTGTGATTGCAGCAGAAATACTAAAAGAGATTAGAACCAGACTGAAGTTCATGCTTGATGTGGGGCTTGATTATCTGTCGCTCGCTCGTCAGTCTATGTCATTGTCGGGGGGCGAGAGCCAGCGTATTCGACTGGCAACGCAGATTGGTTCGCAGCTTGTCAATGTGCTTTACATACTTGATGAACCGTCAATAGGATTGCACCAGCGTGACAATGAACGGCTGATAAACTCTCTTAAGCAACTGCGTGATACAGGTAATACAATAATAGTTGTTGAACATGACAAGGACATGATGCTCGCATCGGATTATATTATTGACGTAGGGCCAGCTGCAGGACGCAAGGGAGGGAACATTGTGTTTCAAGGTACTGTCGGTGACATGCTCAAGAAAAGCACTGTTACCGCTGACTACCTTAATGGAACGAGGAAGATTGAAGTTCCGAAAGAGCGTAGAGCAGGTAAGGTGGACAAGAAGAATAATCCTCTTAGTATAAAACTGATAGGCGCAAGTGGTAACAATCTTAAAAATGTGACAGTAGAGTTTCCTTTGGGTAAACTAATAGTGGTGACAGGCGTAAGTGGTTCAGGCAAGTCTACACTGATTAATGAAACGTTGTATCCAATTTTGTCGCAACATTTCTACCGCTCAAAGCTTACTCCACTACCTTATGAAAACATAGAGGGGTTGGAGAATATCGACAAGGTGGTTAATGTAAACCAATCGCCAATTGGTCGTACACCGCGAAGCACGCCGGCGACATATACTGGTGTGTTTTCAGATATACGTAAGCTTTTTATTGAATTGCCGGAAGCAAAAATCCGTGGCTATAAGCCTGGACGTTTCTCTTTTAATGTTAAAGGAGGTAGGTGTGAGACATGCGGTGGCAATGGATATAAGACTATTGAGATGAATTTCCTGCCGGATGTGTTTGTTCCGTGTGAGGTGTGTCTGGGTAAGCGCTATAATCGTGAGACGCTTGAGGTGAAGTATAAGGGTAAGTCCATTGCCGATGTTCTGGATATGACGATTAATCAGGCTGTGGAATTTTTTGAGGCGGTTCCTTCCATTCTGCAAAAGATAAAAGCAATGCAGCAGGTCGGGCTTGGCTATATAAAGTTAGGACAGTCTTCAACTACGTTGTCAGGCGGTGAGAGTCAGCGTGTAAAATTAGCTACCGAACTGTCAAAGCGTGACACTGGCAAGACTCTTTATATACTTGATGAGCCAACTACAGGCTTGCACTTTGAGGATATTAGGGTGCTGATGGATATATTGCAGCGTCTTGTAGATCGGGGAAACACCGTTATAGTGATAGAGCATAACCTTGATGTGATTAAGCTTGCTGACCATATAATTGATATCGGTCCAGAAGGTGGACGTAAGGGTGGAACCATTCTTGCCACTGGTACTCCGGAGGAAATCATAAAGAAAAAGAATAGCTTGACTGCGAGTTTCCTCAAACCATATCTGAAGTAACAAAACAAAAACGACAATCAATCGAACACTTCGAATGATTGCCGTTTTTGCGTTTCCATTTTGCCGGAGCGGTAAGCGGGGCTCGAACCCGTGACCTGCGGCTTGGGAAGCCGCTGCTCTACCAACTGAGCTATTACCGCAAATAGGAAAGAGAGAATGCCATATACATTATTGTATTATAACAATCTCTCTTACCTTGTGAGCCGATAACGAGACTCGAACTCGTGACCCACGCATTACGAATGCGTTGCTCTACCAACTGAGCCATATCGGCAATCCCTAAATTTGCGAGTGCAAAGGTACAAAGAAAAATTGAAACTTGCAAATAAACAAGAGAAAATATTCAAAAAATTAATATCAGCAGCCTGTCTTTCTTAAAAAAAATTAATAATACAGAGCTTTTTAACTGTTTTTTTGTTTATTAGAAAAAAAAGTAGTAATTTTGCACACTGTTTGGAATAAGTATCATTTAACGATATTAAAAAGAAAAGATAGTAATGTCTAAAATTTGTCAAATTACCGGTAAGAAAGCAATGATCGGTAACAACGTATCACATTCAAAGCACCGCACAAAGCGTTCTTTTGATGTGAATCTTTTCGCAAAGAAATTCTTCTATGTAGAAGAGGATTGCTGGATTAGCCTTAAGATTTCTGCTGCTGGTCTGCGCATGATTAACAAGGTTGGACTTGATGCTGCGCTGAAGCAGGCTGTAGCAAAGGGTTATGTAGATTGGAAAGATATTAAAGTAATAGGGGAGTAAGTACTATGGCAAAGAAAGCAAAAGGAAATCGTGTGCAGGTGATTCTTGAGTGCACAGAGATAAAGAACAGCGGTATGCCAGGTACAAGCCGCTATATCACTACTAAGAATCGTAAGAACACTCCAGAGCGTCTTGAGTTGATGAAGTATAACCCAATCCTCAAGAAAATGACGCTCCACAAGGAGATTAAGTAATTAATTACACTTAACACTAATAAAGCACTATGGCAAAGAAAGCGGTCGCTACCCTCCATGAAGGTTCTACGGATGGTCGCGCATATTCAAAGGTAATTAAGATGGTCAAGAGTCCTAAGACTGGTGCTTACATCTTTGATGAGCAGATGGTTCGTAACGAGGACGTTCAGGCATTCTTCAAATAAGTAATAACTGAGTATTACATTAATACAAGATATCAAGAGGTTACATTCGATTCATATACTGAACGTGTGTAACCTCTTTTTCTATCACATCATAATGTAGGAACACTATGGAAAAATTTAAAGTCGTTATTGTGGAAGATGTTCCACTGGAACTGAAAGGCACTGAAGGACTGTTACATTCAGAGGTGCCGGAGGCTGAAATTGTTGGTACGGCGCAAAACGAGGCTGAGTATCTTAAATTAATGAGAACCGTGACACCTGATTTGGTGCTTCTTGATCTCGGCTTGCAGGGTAATACCACCATAGGTGTGGAGATGTGTAGAAACACCAAGGCTGAACACCGTGGTGTAAAAATCCTTGTGTTTACAGGTGAGATACTAAATGAGAAACTGTGGGTTGATGTGCTTGATGCAGGTGCAGATGGAATAATATTGAAGTCTGGCGAGATGCTTACACGCGACAATATCGTAAGCGTGATGCAAGGCAGACGTTATGTATTCAACGAACCTGTCATGAATGCCATCATAGAACGTTTCCGCAGTAGCATTTCGGGTGAGATTATGAGCCGTGAGGCTGCTATTGGATATGATATTGACGAGTATGACGAGCGTTTCCTGCGTCATCTGGCTCTTGGTTATACAAAGGAGCAGATTACTGCACTGAAAGGTATGCCGTTCGGTGTGAAGAGTTTAGAGAAACGCCAGGCTGACCTCGTTCAGAAATTGTTTCCTGATGGTCATGCGAAAAGTGTGAATGCTCTGAGGCTTGTCACACGTGCATTCCAACTTCATATTCTTAATCCAGAGACTTTAGAGGAGGATAAGGAATAAAAGTAGTTCCGCCCTTGGTAACACATTACCAAGGGCGGAACTGCTTTTGAATTGTTTACTGATTTGTTATGAATTTTACTGGTTTGACGAGACGGAGGTAATATTTGTCTTTTTTGTTTGTTCCAGACCTTGTGCCACTATTGTAGAAGCAAAATTTATATGTGGCATCATCACATAGATAGTAATAGCTTTCGTTAAATTGTAGTTCGTCAGCTTCTGGAATCAATGTGATAGATCCTTTTTGGTATTTCTTTTTTAAGGCATTTCCTATCGTTTTCATTTGTTCTTCTGTAGGGATTGACCAAGACAGAAGTTCGTTTTCAATATAGTTTGTTGCGGTTTCCTGTGCTTGTGTGGGATTTGATGCTCCTTCATCTGCGGAGGAAACTTCGCTCCATTCCCTTAAACTTAGTAACAACGCATTGCCTTCTTCGTCTATAGTCGCCACCACATGTCCGTTCCATGCTGAGCATGGAGTTGGCAATTCGTCAACATTGAATGTAGAGGCATCTGTAGGGATAACATCTTGGTTTTCGTTGGCTCCTTCTCCGAAGGTAAACGAGTGTTCTACTGTTTCACTCCAGCCGGAGGCTTCAAGTGAGAATGAAATCTTTGAATATGTTATGCCAGAGTCATACGAGCCTTTGAAATTATATGGACATCCAGCCTGTAGCGGTTGCGGATATTCGTAGGAGTATTGTTTTACAGTAACGTTGTCTTCATCTGTCTTGCATCCTATTTCAATAGATGTGCTTGCGCCACAGCCGGGTAAAACGTAGATGGTGTCACTTACCCATGTTGTGTCTGACTTTTTGCAGGTTAGTTTGATTTCTTTGCTACCGCTTAGTTCTCCTAATTCGTTGATATAGTTATATTGCTGCCCTATTTTTACTTGCACAGCTGTTATGTTGTCAGGAACGTCAGACAGTGCTACTGAAACTTTTGCAACCGCATACTGCATTGTTATCGCAGTTTCTTTGTCTGTTTTTCCTAATGTGACTATTGTGCTGCCAATCATTAGTGGCGTTGTAGAGTATCCTTTATCAGTAAAGTCTCGGCTTCCGCTCACTGCATATATGGAATAATTGCCAGTGCTAAGCTCCATTACAGGCTTTTCCTCTGATGATGTTACCGTAATGTGTTCAATTTCGTTTCCACCAGAGTATGCATACAAGTCGATAGGGTAGGTGATAGCATTACTGCCACTGTATGTTGTAAGTGTAAGCAGATGCTTATCGTTGTTGTCTTCTTCTGTGTCAAAAATAGCAGTGGAACAACTTGTAAGTATTGCTGTGAATATTGTAATGGTTAGAATTTTTTTCATGTGATTGTATCGAATTGTTTGTTAATGTAATAATTATATGATTTGTTGTTATTTGGATTGTTCTAATTTATGAATGTATACTGTAATTGTCCCTGTCATTTAGAACAGGGAATTTATCTCTGAACTTGCGTAACTTCTCCATGTCGAGCGTTGTCGTCACCACTTGTTCTTCGTCATCGTTTGCCATTACTGCTGTTCTTCCGTAGGCATCTATTACGGCTGAGCCACCATTGTAGTGACATTGCTTATCGTCTCCTACGCGGTTTACGCCTATCACGTAGCATTGGTTTTCTATGGCGCGCGCTTTAAGCAAGGTGTCCCATACTGTTCGACGGCTGTCAGGCCAGTTGGCCACATAGATGGCAGCGTCATAGTCACCTTTGTTACGTGAGAAAACAGGGAAACGCAGGTCATAGCATACCTGCATTAGAAAACGCACTCCGCGCCAATGAACTATCACACGTTTGTTACCGGGAGTGAATGTTTTGTCCTCGGTTCCGTATGTGAACAGATGCCGTTTGTCATATATCTCGCCTCCATCAGGCGATATGAAGTACATTCGATTGCGGCAAGTTCCATCGGGAAGGCGCAACGCAACCGAACCTGTGAAAGCGGCATTATATTTATGTGCCATATCTCGCATCCACTGAAATGTGTTGCATAGTCCGTGTTCGTCACTTTCTTCCACTATATCATTACGTTCGGTAACGAAACCTGTGGTCCACATTTCTGGTAGAATGTAAAGGTCTGACCCTTTTGCTCGTTCTACAAGACATTCTGCCGTGTGGAAGTTAGCAATAGGGTCAGACCATACTATGTTTGTTTGAAGCAAAGAGACTCTCATTTAATGGGTTGCTTTTTATCGTGAATTGTCCTTATGCCTTGTGCATCTCCTTGAACAGTTCTATACGCTCTTTGAACAGGGGCTCTTGTTCTTTCTGGAAGAATGATGTGCAGATACGCACACCTTGTTGCGTAGACCCCATCGTGTCAAGCGGGAATACGGCTATGCCGTAGTACATCAGTTCGCGGGTCAGTTCGAGATCGTTCATTCCCGGATATTGAACAGTGAAATAGAATCCGTCAGCAAGAGGGGCACCCATGTCGTTGTCATATACAAGATAGAAATCGTTTGCCAGCAATACCTCCTTCATGAACTTGGCGCGTCTGCCATACTCCTTGACGTCATCAAGGAAATTGTATCGTCCTTCGCAGGCAGCTTCCATCAGTGCCGCCATTGCATGTTGCACGCTGTGTGTTGTACCGCTCGACAGTGTGTACATAAGGCGGTTGCACAGGAAATTTCCAAATTCGCCTACGCCGAAGTTTTGTTTTAATGGTTCGTATATGCGGTGATACAGTTTGTTTGAGATACATGTCACACCGATACGTTGGCCTGCATACGAGAAAGCCTTTGAGCCAGAAATCCATAATACATAGTTGTCTGTGTATTGTGCCACTGTGGTTTGGTATGGTGCTTGGTAAGGGTGGGAGAGGTCGCGTCGGAAGTCCATGGCAAAATATGCTAAATCCTCAAGTATCAGGACATCATATTTTGTAGCCAACTCACCTATGCCTTTCAACTCTTCCTCTGTGAAACATACCCATGAAGGATTGTTAGGGTTGGAGTAAACAATGGAGCAGATGTTTCCTGCAGCGAGCATTTCATCTAATTTTGATATTAATGCCTGGCCTCTGTAACCGTGAATGTCAAGCCCTGTGTGTTTCAACCCGATAACGTCGCACTGTGTGGCCTGTACGGGGAATCCTGGTTGTATCAGCAACACGGTGTCTTTGCTTGTGCCGTCCATTGCATGGCGTATGGCCATGAATGTGGCGAATGTCCCCTGCATCGAGCCTGTGGTAGGTATGCAACATAGAGGGTCTATTTCTACTCCGATGAATGCTTTTACAAATTCTGATGCAGCTTTTTTAATTCGTGGTATGCCGCCGTTTGGAGGGTACATGGTAGCGCAACCATTGGCCAGAGCCTCTTGTTCAGCCTTTAATGCTATCTCGGACGGCTTCAGTCCTGGCACACCCATCTCAAGGTGTATAATCTGCTGCCCAGTCTTCTTCTCAAGTGTTTGTGACAGTCCTTGCAGGTCACGTATCGTGGCCTGTGAAAAATCACCGAGTCCCATTTCATTGATGGCATTGGTGACAATGTTATAATCTAGTGGTGTTTTCATATAAGTGCAAAATTACTATTTTTTTCCGTAATAGCAAAACTGAACATTATATTTTTTATTTTTATTGAAATTTTGTTTTATAAATTGTATGAAAAAAGCAATAAATTATTTCAATAAAAAGAAATAGTATTATTTTTGTATTTTAAAAAAAAGTATTAACTTTGCACGCGGTTATGAATAGACATCGTTTATCACTATATTTTCTTGTGTCAGTAGTCTTTTTTGCAATGCTGTCTGTCGCGTGTTCGCCATCGCGTCCGTCTGGCGTGTTGTCAGAGGGCGATATGGAGGACGTCCTCTATGATATGCATGTGGCGCAGGCAATGGGCGATGGTCACAATACAGATGCGGACTTGTTGAGCATAAGAGCCAGTGTGCTTCGAAAGTATGATATTACACAAGCAGAATGGGATTCCTCTTTTAATTATTATTGTCGTAATGCCGACGTGCTGCATAATATATATGTCAGGTTGAATGAGCGCATTCAAAGCAACGTTATTGCTTTGGGTGGCAAGGTCGATGGCGTGCAGGGTGAGGATGCTGATACTGCAAATGTGTGGAATACAGAGTCTTCGTTTGTACTTATGCAACAGGCTCCTTATAATTCATTGTCATTCGTTATTGAACCAGACTCCACGTTTGAGGACGGGGATAGGATAGCATTGCAGTTTGATGCACAGTTTATCTTTCAAGACGGCTTCCGTGACCTTACGGCATACTTAGTGGTCGTATATGAGGGTGACAGTGTGGCAACTAATACTACTCATGTGAGTAGCGACGGGCATGGCATCGTTACTATATCTGACGAAATGTCGCGGCGTCATGTCAAGTTAATTAAGGGATATTTTATGTTGTGCCATAGTCTTGGTTCTGACTCTTCAAACAACAGTGTGATGCAGCATTTGAGGTTGGCCGCCGTGCGTAATGTCAAGTTGCTTCATACGCATACGGAACCACCTGTAAAACCGAAAGAAACGATGCCTGCTGACAGTTTGCGCAAGGATTCCCTTCGTGTTGATTCTATGCGGACTAAATCTGGCATGACAGGTAATTCACAACCTCTCGTCAGATAGTCGCAAGCTCTCGTCAGATAGATAGAGTGCCTTTAAAACTCATATATTGCTGCTTGTCATCGGCAATGCTTGCAACTATGAGATACGTGCCGTCACCGTTGTCGGTGGCATTTATAGATACTTTTACTTCTGGGCAGATGGTAGGAGAGGCTAAGGCTGTCAGTCTGCATAATTTTATGGCCTTGATGCGCAGCTCCTTGTTAAGGAGCATCATGGTACACTCCTTTATGGTTTCTATGTTGCACACCCCTGGGCATACTGGGTCACCTGGGAAATGCCCTTCATATACATCGCAGTCAGGAAGTATGCTCAGTGTGAATGTCCCGTTGTTGTCGTCAGTGTTTGCGTTGACAACTTTGTAGAATTTATCTTTTAATAGCATTGTATCTTATTCTTTTACAAATATTTTCATTGTCGTGTCGGCAATGATTTCTTCATCTACGAAGGTTTCGCCACGGATTATGGTGATGCCGTCCACTTCCGCTCCCATCGTAATGGTCGTGGTGAGTACTTCTTCTATAGCAGGGCGGCGGTGCAGGTGAAAGTTTTTTACCTCTCCAATGTAACCTATAGGCGGTTCTGTCGCTCCAGAGTTAATGGCGCGATATCCCGCAAAGGCGGATGCCGACTGTGCTATGTGTTCAATTAACCCAGGCTCGGCCAAGAGCCCGTCTTCGTCAATGAAATAGTTGTCGTTGCGTATGGTGAGTTGGCATTTTGCCTCATCTCCATTAACGCACAACAGCTCGTCGACCATCATGATCGGCGAGCGTTGCGGTATAAGTTTTTTTATGTCCATCTCAAATTAAACGTGTGCTTCGATATAATCGTACAGGTCGTTGAAAGTCTGAATCTTTGGCAGATCCTCTGCTGGTATCTTAACTTTGTACTCTGTCTGTATGATAGCCACGAGGTCTACAAGTGACAGACTGTCAAGAGCCAGTGTGTTTTTGATGCTTGCATCAGGGGTCAGAGTGCTTTCTTCTACTTCAAATTCTTCAGCAAGTACTGAGTTTACTTTTTCAATAATTTCTTCGCGTGTCATAATAATAGTATGTTTATAGATTCTTTATTATTAATGTGGAGTTTGTTCCTCCAAAGCCGAAAGAGTTTGTCAGGAACATGTCAAAGTTTGCTGTTTTTGTTTCAGGTATGACGTTGATGCAGGCGGTTTCCTCGTCGGGTTCGCTGAAATTGATGTTGCCGGCAATGAATCCGTTTTTCATCATCAGCATGGAGTATATAGTTTCAGCTGCACCTGCTGCCCACATCTCGTGTCCAGTCTGTGATTTTGTTGATGTTACAGGAACTTTGTAGTCGCCAAATACCTGTGCAATTGCCATGGCTTCTCGTCCGTCTCCGGCATGTGTTGATGTGGCGTGTGCGTTGATGTATCCAATCTGTCGTGGATCTATGCCTCCGTTTTTCAGGGCCAATTCAAGAGAACGCGCCGGGCCTGCTACGTTTGGTGTGGAAATGTGGTCACCATTGCCTGAGAAACCCCATCCTACGACCTCGGCCAGTATTGGTGCACCGCGTTTTACAGCGTGCTCATAACTCTCGAGTATTACTGTTGCTGCACCTCCACCAGGTATCAGTCCGTCTCTATTTTTGTCGAATGGGCGTGAGGCTTTTGTGGGTTCGTCCTCACGTGTCGAAAATGCCTGTATGCCGTCGAATGACGCAATGGAATACATATTGGCTTCTTGTGCACCGCCGCAGATGACGCAGTCTTGCAGACCGTTTTGTATAAGCAGGTATGCGTTGCCTATTGCAAGTGAACTTGAAGCGCAGGCAGCTGATGATGTGAGGTTTATACCGCGCAGCTTAAACAAGCAGGCAAGATTCATCGTTACCGTAGAGTTCATTGACTGGAATATTGCACCAGAGCCGCAGGCACTGGTGTCCTTGAACTCGCGGAATTTGTCGAGAGCCTTCATTGTTGCTTCTGCAACGGAATCATTGCCATAGATTATGCCTACTTCGTGTGTGTCAAGGAAATCCTGATCTATTTTTGCCGCCTCAAGAGCGTCTTTTGTTGCCATGTAGGCATACTGCGCCTCTTCTGGCATGAACTGACGCAGATTACGTGGAATCATGGGCTTCAGGTTTGGCATAGGTACGTTGGCGCACAAAGCAGAGCGAAACCCTGCATCTTTCCTCTCCTGTGAGAATATTATGCCACTCTTTCCTTCATAGAGTGACTGACGTACATCGTCAAGTGTCTGGCCAAGACATGACCAAATGCCCATTCCTGTTATTACTACTCTGTTCATATTTCTATTTATGCGTTTAGCATCGTGAATTATGCGTTATTATTTATTTCTTTTCTCCAACACCTGCGTCGCTTTACAGTCTTTGGGTTCAGTGGTTTCCACTGTGACAGTTCCCTTATGTTCGTGTCGAGTTGTGGGTTTGTTTCACACCATTTGATGCCCCTCCTATTATAAATAGGTATTAGGTGTGCAAACATTGCTGCGTTTACCCCCATGCCTTGCATTTCTGGTTTTACAGCGATAATCATCAACTGTGCCTTGTCTTGGTGCCCAAATTTTATTGCTTTCAGTATGTGGAACCAGCCGAGAGGCAATAGTTTTCCTTTTGTCTTCCGTATTCCATCAGAGAAGTCGCGGCACGTTACGGCTACACCTACTAAACGGCCTTGGTTGTCTTCTGCAATCGGCACCATGTCCATGTCAACCAATGGCAGGAACGTGTGGAGAACGTCGTCGGCCTGCTCTGGCGAGAATGGAGCGAATCCATAGAGTGGGGTATAGGCTTCGTTCAGCAGATCGAATACTTTCTGCCCGTAGCTTTCATATACCTCTTTTTTTGTCTTTTGTAGGATTTTTATTCCAAACTCTTGTTTTGAGTAGTCTGCTACACGTTGAAAGCGCTTTGGTACTTCTGTCGGAACCTGAAAGCGTATCTGCAGCCAGTCAGCGGCCTTTGTGAAACCGAGAGCCTCCATGTGTTCGCGGTAATATGGAGGGTTCCAAAACTCCATGAAACAGCCGTCAAGTTGGAAGTCCTCTATGAGCATTCCTTCTTTGTCGAAGTCAGTGATGCCCATTGGACCTTGTATTTCGTCCATGCCTCGCTTTTGTCCCCATTTGCTTACAGCATCAAGCAATGCTTCTGAGACTTCAGGGTCATCAATAAATTCAATGTGTGTGAATCTTACAATCTTCTTTTTCCATGTCTCATTTGACTTGTGGCTTATGATTGCTGTGATTCTTCCTACACACTTGTTGTCCTTGTATGCCACGAAAGGCTGTACGTCGGCGAAAGGCAGGCTCCTGTTCTTCTTCAGGTTGAAAAAATTGCGGATATCACTGTCCATGTCCGGTACGTATTGCCTACTATCTCTGTATAGGCGGCGAGGCAGTGAGACGAAGTCATCCATCTCTTTTTTTGTATCGGCTTTTCTTATTTGTATGGTCATTCCGCAAAAGTTTGTTAAATGATATTAGAGTGCAAAATTACAAAAATATTTTCATACCTGCAAGTTTTTCTATAAATAAACTGTCTTGTTAGAAATAAGTGTTTAATATGTGTCATGTGTAAGTGTCATGTGTCGTGTTGTTTCTTGCTCTTTCTCTTGGTGGACGTATTGAAATGTGTAGTGTGTTGATGTGTTTGTGGTTTTGTAAAACGGAGTTTGCAATAAACAAGAAAATACAAGAGGCCGCCTAATTTTGCTATGATTGGTTTTGCTGTTTTAAGTTTTTTTTGTACTTTTGCAGTCGCATTTTCGAAAATTCATTATTAAAATACACACTTTTTTTTTATGTATTTCACTTTGTTTATCACCGTTATTATTACGGCTGCCTTCTTGGTAGTAGCGGCTTATATTACCGCTAAGTTGCTGGGTCCGCGTACGTACAATAAGGTGAAGGGTGAGCCATTTGAGTGCGGTATCCCTACGCGTGGCACGTCTTGGTTGCCTATGCATGTGGGTTACTACCTCTTCGCTATTCTCTTCCTTATGTTCGATGTGGAGACTGTATTCCTCTATCCTTGGGCAGTAGTAGTTAAACAGTTTGGTACCATGGCATTGTTCAGCATTGGCTTCTTCATGCTGGTACTGGTATTTGGCCTGGCTTATGCCTGGAGAAAGGGGGCTTTGGAATGGAAATAAGAAAGCCCAGTATTAAGAACATTCCATACGAGGAATGGAAGGATAACGAATCTTTAGAGAAAATCATCAACGAACTGAACGAGGGCGGAGTAAATGTAGTGCTCGGCAACCTTGACGCCTTGATTAACTGGGGACGCAGCAACTCGCTGTGGTCGCTGACGTTCGCGACATCATGTTGCGGTATTGAATTCATGGCGTGCGGTTGTGCACGATATGACTTCGCTCGTTTTGGTTTCGAGGTAACACGTAACTCACCACGTCAGGCTGACCTCATTATGTGTGCAGGTACAATTACACACAAGATGGCACCGGTACTGAAGCGTCTGTATGACGAAATGGCTGAGCCGAAATACGTCATCGCTGTTGGCGGTTGCGCTATATCTGGCGGTCCATTCAAGAACAGCTACCACGTAGTGAAAGGCATTGACGAGTTCCTGCCTGTTGACGTATTCATCCCTGGTTGCCCTCCACGTCCGGAAGCAATTCTTTATGGTATGATGCAGTTGCAGCGCAAGGTGAAGGTGGAGAAATTCTTCGGCGGTGTGAACAAAAAGCAGAAGAATCCTAATCCACTCGTGATAAAGGATATTCCTAAGAAATTCATTGCAGAGATGAAGTCGGTAGCCGACACTTGCGTCAAAGCAGTGAAAAAGGAAATTAATGACACTTTTAAATAAGGAGGGTAATACGGAATGAAACTTAACAATATAGAATATTCTTTTGGTGAGTTTGCCGCAGAGATGGCAAAGCTCCGCAACGAGAAGCATTTCGATTACCTCGTTACAATTATAGGCGAAGACTTCGGCGAAGGCGAGCTGGGCTGTATATATATAATGGAGAACACTGATACGCATGAGCGTATATCAGTGAAGACCATGGCGGAGAAGAAAGGCGAGGATTATGTTATCTATACTGTAACTAATCTTTGGAAAACAGCTGACCTGCTGGAGCGTGAGGTATTTGACTTCTACGGAATAAAGTTCCTCGGACACCCAGACATGCGTCGTCTTTTCCTGCGTAACGACTTTGAGGGCTATCCTTTCCGCAAGGATTTCCAAGCTAAGGACGGCTATTCACTTGAGGACGACAAGGAAGTGGACTGCACTTCACAGTACAGCCTTGACGCTGAGGGTAACGTGGTTGAGAAGAAGGTTCCTCTGTTCAAAGAGGATGACTTCGTGATAAACATTGGTCCTCAGCACCCATCAACACACGGTGTGCTGCGACTTGAGACAATCCTCGACGGTGAGACAGTAAAGAAGATTTATCCTCATCTTGGATACATTCACCGTGGTGTGGAGAAAATGTTTGAGGAAATGACATATCCGCAGACTCTCGCCATGACCGACCGTCTGAATTATCTTTCAGCAATGATGAACCGTCATGCTATCTGTGGTGTCATAGAGGAGGCTCTTGGCATAGAACTCAACGACCACATCAAGACCATCCGCACTATCATGGATGAGCTTCAGCGTATCGACGGTCACCTGCTGTTCCTCGGATGTTATGCACAGGACCTGGGCGCACTCACTGCATTCCTGTACTGTATGCGTGACCGTGAGTATGTACTGAATGCCATGGAGGAGACAACAGGTGGACGCCTCATTCAGAACTACTACCGCATTGGTGGTCTGCAGGCAGACATCGACGAGAACTTCCAGGAGAATGTGAAGAAACTCTGTGCATACCTGAAGCCGAAACTCGACGAGTACATGAATGTGTTTGGCGAGAACGTCATAACACACCAGCGACTTGAGGGTGTGGGTGTATTCACAAAGGAGCAGTGCATAGACTACGGCGTATCTGGTTCTAACGGCCGTGCCTCTAACTGGGCAAACGACCTGCGTAAGAACTATCCATACGACATGTATGACAAGGTTGAATGGGAACAGATTGTTCTTGAGAATGGTGATGCACAGGATCGCTACTACATGCGTATCAAGGAGATTGAACAGTCAATCAAGATTATTGAACAACTCATCGACAACATTCCTGAAGGTGAATACTACATCAAGCAGAAGCCAATCATCAAGTGTCCGGAAGGTCAGTGGTACTATGCTGTAGAAGGTACAAGCGGTGAGTTTGGTGTATATCTTGACTCGCGTGGTGATAAGTCGCCATTCCGCATGAAACTGCGTCCAATGGCCCTGTCATTGGTAGGTGCGCTCGACGAAATGCTGCGCGGTACCAAGGTGGCCGACCTTATCGCTGTCGGTGCAGGTCTTGACTACATCATTCCTGATATCGACCGTTAAGAATAAAGTTGTAAGGAATACAGAATAAAGCTTATTCTTTAATCCATAATCCTTAATCAATAAAACAAATGTTTGATTTTTCAATAGTAACAACATGGTTGCATGAGATGCTGCTGACAGGCTTCGGATTCTTCGAGATGCCTGAGTGGCTGGTGCTTACCATTGAGTGCGTGTTGGTGGGACTGCTCATCATCGTGGGATATGCCCTGCTTGCCATCGCACTGATATTCATGGAACGTAAGGTGTGCGCCTATTTCCAGTGCCGCCTCGGCCCTATGCGTGTTGGTCCCTGGGGATTGCTCCAGGTGTTTGCCGACGTGTTGAAGATGCTTATCAAGGAGATATTCTTCGTTGACAAGGCTGACAAACTGCTCTATGCACTCGCTCCTATACTCGTAATAATGGGTTCTATCGGAGCTTTTGCATTCCTGCCATGGAACAAGGGCGCTATTGTGCTTGACTTCAATGTGGGTATATTCCTCTATACAGCATTAAGTGCTATCGGTGTAATCGGCGTGTTCCTTGCTGGTTGGTCTTCCAACAACAAGTATGGTGTTGTATCAGCCATGCGTGGTGCCGTGCAGATGATTTCTTACGAGATGTCGCTCGGTCTGTGTCTTATCACAGCTACAATACTTACAGGCACCATGCAGGTGTCAGGTATCGTTGAGGCTCAGCAAGGTCCTTTCGGATGGCTGATATTCCAGGGACACGTTCCTGCAATCATCGCCTTCCTCATCTTCCTTATTGCTGGAAATGCAGAGGCAAACCGTGGTCCTTTCGACCTGGCAGAGGCTGAGTCGGAACTGACTGCCGGTTATCATACTGAGTACTCAGGTATGGGCTTCGGCTTCTATTATCTTGCAGAGTTCCTGAACCTCTTTATCGTTGCAGGTATGACGACACTCGTATTCCTCGGTGGCTGGTGTCCTGTACACATCGGTATCGCAGGCTTTGATGCAGTCATGGATTACATTCCCGGTATCGTATGGTTCCTTGGAAAGGCATTCGCTATGGTATGGCTGCTGATGTGGATTAAGTGGACATTCCCACGTCTGCGTATCGACCAGATTCTGAACCTTGAGTGGAAATATCTCATGCCGTTGGCACTGCTCAATCTTGTGCTTATGACGGTATGTGTAGCATTCGACATAGTTGGCTCAATCTACTCTGGCATCGCAGTGGCTGCAGTTATCGCTGTAATATTTGCCGTCATTGCAGTACGCGCACTGAAATTCCGTGCGGCATTTGCTAAAGAACAGAAACTTGTAGGCGTTGACATCGCCGTTAAAAAAGATAAGTAAAAAGAAATGGCTAAGAACAATTCATATTTCGGCGGTGTCATATCGGGCATAAAGACCCTGTTGACGGGTATGGATATCACCATGGGTGAATACGTTACCCCGAAGATAACGGAGCAATATCCCGAGAACCGCAAGACACAGCATATTGCCGAGCGTCATCGTGGCAGACTTGTCATGCCACACGATGAGAACGGCAAGAACAAGTGTACGGCATGCACGCTGTGTGAGAAGGCATGTCCTAATGGCAGTATCAAGATTCTGTCGCAGATGGTAACCACTGCAGATGGCAAGAAGAAGAAACTGCTCACCGATTATCAGTATAATCTCGGCGACTGCATGTTCTGTCAGTTGTGTGTCAATGCGTGCAACTTCGGTGCCATCTCTTTCGTCAAGGACTTTGAGAATGCAACATTCAGCCGCGAGGCTCTTGAATTGCACCTTAATGTTCCACCAACGGAGGAAGAGATGAAGCAGTACGAGGAGAATGCTAAGGTTGCCGCAGCCAAGGCGGCTGAAGCAGCAAAGACCGCAGCCAAGGCAGACGATGCAAATGTTAAACCAAATAAGGAGGAGGGCAAATAATCATGGCAAATATTATAATGTTCGCTATATTGGCAGCAGTGATAATCTGCTCAGCCATCTTCTCTGTGATGACAAAGAGCATCATGCGTGCTGTTACGGCACTGCTGTTTGTGCTTTTTGCCATAGCAGGTCTGTATTTCCTGCTTGACTACACATTCCTCGGTACGGCTCAGTTGAGCATCTACGCTGGCGGCATGACGATGATTTACATCTTCGCCATACAGCTCATATCAAAGCGTCGCCTGCAGGGTCTGAAGGAGAAAATCGACTTCAAGCGCATGACCGTGGCTGCATTGGTAGCCTTGGTAGGATTCGTAACGGTCGTTGTAGCACAGCTTAAGTCAGAGTTTTTTGAGAAGTTCTGCTCTGTTGATGACGTTGAGGTTCCGATGGAAAAGATTGGCAACACGCTCATGGGTGCCGACAAGTACCAGTATGTGTTGCCGTTTGAGTTCATATCGCTGTTCCTCCTCGCATGTATCATCGGAGGACTCGTTGTTTCACGTAATCAAAAGGAGGACAAATAAGTTATGGTACCAGTACAATGTTTCTTCGTGCTTAGCGCGATACTGTTCTTCATCGGCGTATTCGGTTTCGTAACCCGTCGCAACATGATTGCCATGCTTGTCAGCATTGAGTTGGTGCTCAATGCCGTTGACATCAACTTTGCAGCATTCAACCGTCTGCTTTATCCTGAAGCAATGGAGGGTATGTTCTTCACACTTTTCTCCATCGGTATCAGTGCAGCAGAGAGTGCAGTTGCAATAGCAATCATCATCAATGCTTTCCGTCACTTCAACAGTGATTCCGTGTCAAGCATACAGAATATGAAACTATAAAATAATCAGTCACATTAACCAAATAAAAAAGAAAACAAATGGAATTCGGATATACAATTGGTATACTTCTTCTGCCTCTGCTTTCATTTCTGGTAATCGGCCTGACTGATTATTTCAGAGGAAAGAAAGGCTGGTCGCACAAGGCTGCCGGACTTATTGGCACCTGCTCACTGGGTGCAGTGACAGTGCTGAGCTACATTACAGCTTTCCAGTATTTCTCTATGGACAGACTGGCAGACGGCACATTTGCCACAGTAGTGCCTTACAACACCACATGGCTGCCACTTGGTTCATTGCATTTTGACCTCGGCATCCTGCTCGACCCTATTGCAGTGATGATGCTCATCGTCATCTCTACGGTGTCACTCATGGTGCACATCTATTCTTTCGGATATATGCACGGTGAGAAAGGTTTCCAGCGCTACTACGCTTTCCTGTCACTGTTTACATTCTCAATGCTCGGTCTCGTGGTAGCCACCAACATTTTCCAGATGTATATGTTCTGGGAACTTGTGGGTGTCAGCTCATACCTGCTCATCGGCTTCTACTATACGTTGCAGGCAGCTGTCCACGCTTCTAAGAAGGCATTCATAGTAACACGTTTTGCCGATATGTTCTTCCTTGTCGGCATACTTATCTTCGGTTACTACACAGGCTCATTCAACTTCTCATTCACAGGTACTGAGATTATCGGTGACGCAGCTAACACATTTACACTCTGTAATGCCGACAAGGCTTGGGCTGCCGGCGGTCTGATTCTGCCAACAGCACTTGTACTGATGTTCATCGGTGGTGCTGGTAAGTCAGCTATGTTCCCACTGCACATCTGGTTGCCTGATGCCATGGAAGGCCCGACACCTGTATCAGCACTTATCCATGCTGCTACGATGGTCGTTGCCGGTGTGTTCCAGATAGCACGTATGTTCCCTCTGTGGATAGAATATGCACCACAGCACATGTCTATCGTTGTTGTGATTGGTGCGTTCACTGCGTTCTATGCAGCAGCAGTGGCTTGTGCACAGAGCGACATCAAGCGCGTACTTGCATTCTCAACCATCTCACAGATTGCATTCATGATGGTTGCCCTCGGTGTATGTCTGCCAGGACATGGTGAGCATGGCATTATTGACAACCACGGTTCACTGGGCTATATGGCTTCAATGTTCCACCTCTTCACTCACGCTATGTTCAAGGCGTGTCTGTTCCTCGGTGCTGGTTGTATAATACATGCTGTTCACTCTAACGAGATGTCAACGATGGGTGGTCTGCGCAAGTACATGCCTATAACCCACGCAACATTCCTTATCTCGTGTCTTGCCATCGCAGGTATTCCGTTCTTCTCTGGCTTCAGCTCTAAGGACGAGATTATCTCTGCATGCTTTGCTTATTCACCAATCTGCGGATGGTGGATGACAGCAGTGGCTGCCATGACGGCATTCTATATGTTCCGTCTGTACTACGGCATCTTCTGGGGCACAGAGAACAAGGAACTGCACGCTCATCACACACCACACGAGGCACCATGGACAATGACATTCCCACTCATATTCCTCAGCATCGTAACCGTTGGCGTTGGTATCTTCACCACGCTCGGAGGATTCCTTGGATGGGACTGGGCATCATTCGGTTCACTCGTAACAGCAAGCGGC
>JAFPVC010000036.1 GCA_017413085.1 Prevotella sp. | reverse complement strand
CAACCTCGGCAATGCGACCACCGACCACGGAATGGTGGATGGCTACAAGAACGGCTTCCTCTACAACGGCAAGTACTACACGCCGAAGTACGGTGACGCAGTGGTGGAATACCGCTTCAATGACTGGATTGAGAGGGCCGACGTGACCATCAACGGCACAAACAATCAGGAAACAGGCGTCAACGTCGTGGGCGTGAACATCACGGAGGAGGTAGGCAATATCAAGAGCGTGACCTACAACCGCCCGTTCAACACAGCACAGGCCGCCACGGTGATACTGCCGTTCAGCTATATCTGCAACGGCGACGAGGGCGGCAAGTTCTACGGCTTCAAAGAAGTGGTGTACGACGAAGACCAGCACAAGTGGGTCTGCACGATGCAGGAGCCGGGCGAAGAAGGCTCTAATAACGTGACATCGCTGACGGCCAACACGCCGTATCTGTTCATGCCGGATGACGCGACGACGAACGAGCCAACGATGACGTTCCCGAACATTGAGAGCATGACGGGCGGAGTCGTGACGCTACAGACCACGACGGCTAACGACGGTGTCTATGGCGCTGCCACGACGGATGCAGCCTGGAATTTCCACGGCACGTACAAATGGAAGAGTTGGGCAGTTGCCAGCAATGACTACGGCTTTGCAGCCCAAAGTGGCGAAGCTGTTGGAGGTGAGCCAGTAGAGGCTGGGCAGTTCGTCCGCTTCACTATAGGTGCCTTCATCAAGCCTATGCGCTGCTATCTGTCGTATGTCGGCACGGAGACCCCGGCCCCGGCTAAAGGTTTGACCCGCGCAGCCGCCACCGACGACCTGCCCCAGAGCATCACCGTGCGCCTCATCAATCGTGACGGCGAAACAACCGCCATCGGCACCCTCGACATGGAGACGGGCGAGCTGTCCTTCTTTGACGAGCAAAGCGGCAAAGCCGAGCGTGACAGCGAGACGTGGTACACGCTGGACGGTGTGCGTCTTGATGGCAAGCCAAGCAGCAAGGGCATATATATCCGCTCGACCTCTGGTCGCTTGCAAGGCAAGAACAATGGACGTATGATTGTAATCAAATAACAAATAGAGTGCATGACAATGAAAAAGAAGATATACGAGCAGCCATCAATGATGGTAATAGATATGGAATATGCGTGCCACCTGTTGGCTGAAAGCGGTGACCCACAACAGGAGGAAGAACACGGAGACCCCACAAGGAACGTCCCCTGGTGGGATGGCGAGGGCGATTAATCTCCCTGATGCGGATTAGTAAAGAACATAAAGAATCCGTGACGATAAAATAGCATTGGCGGTCATTCATTTGCATAATACAAATGAGTGGCCGCCAATGTTATTTCTTTTTTAATGTGTCCGATTTTGTTTACACCTCTGTAAGGAGAAACAACATGTTAATGCATAATCACTCCGGCACATAGATAATCTCGCCGCCTGCGAGTTCGTATGCCACGCCCACGCGCTTGCCCTTCGTACCATCGGATTTTGACTGGTCCTTACTTGGGGTATAGCGATTTATTTTCTGACCCTCCTTGGTTATAATTTCCATGTTGTCCTTGCCGGGATTCTTCACCACGGTGAAGTCATCCTGCGAGAACATCTCCGTCATGTTGTAACGTGTGACAAGCGCCACCATCAGGGCTACGGCAAAGACCATAGCCACATCAAAGAGGTTGCTGACGACAGACATTGGGTCGACATCTTCCTGACTGTCAAGCAAAGAGGTATTTCTTCTTTTCAACATCCTTTTAACTCTTAATTCCTAACTCTTAATTCTTAATTGTAGACGTCAGCAGGTCAGCTAGGAACTGCAGGTTCACTCTGTCTTGCTGATACCAGCGTTTCTTTACCTGTTCGGTAATGAAGCCTATGGCAGCAGAGAACAGTCCTACTACCGTCGTAGCGAAAGCCACCTGCATGTTGTATGCCATGGAGGCGATGTCACCGGACGACAGTCCCACCAGTGCCGGTCCCATAGGTATCAGCGTTCCCATCAGTCCGAGCATCGGTCCCATCTTTGCCAGAGTCTTACTTGCGGCAAGGTCAGATGCAGCCGCAATCTCAAAGTCTGAGAGAATTTTCTGCAAGTGAGCCTCACTATCCTTATGCTCCAGCATCTTCCTGATAAATGCCAGCACAAGCGAGTCCTTACGCTTCGGTAGTCCGTCGGCCAAAGCCATAACGTTGTCCTTGTCAAGGGAATCAAATTGCTGTTTCAACAGAGATTCTGTCTTGCGCACCGATATGTACTGTCCGAAAAACGAGCCAATGATCAACAAAGCACGGCCAAAAATAACGATAAGCAGAACGATTACAGGCACAAGCAGTCCTGTAGATATCCAATAAAGTATGTCTGAAATGTAATGCATGATTTAATTATGTTTTATTTCTGTTTCATTCAAGTTTCGCATGCGCTCAACTTGTTGGGTTATCAGGTTATTAGGTCGTAAGGTCATGAGGTGAAATATGTTTAATTGTGGTGAATAGTTGCCTAATATCACCTTAAAACCTTGATGCGAAGCGACTTCAAAACCTTAAACCTCAACGAAACTGGAGCTTGCGAAAGTTGAGCTGTTTCACTTTGTAGTCAGTAGTTAAGTAGTCAGTAGTTCTTTGCAAGCAAAGCGTCGCAAGCGCCGAGCGAAGACAAATGTAGTACCATAGGAACTGCCAACGTAATGTCTTAACTCCTTAACTCCTTAACTTCTTAACTCCTTATCTCCTTAACTCCTTATCTCCTTAACTCTTAATTTGTACCTTCCATATCCTATTGCGCCCAAGACGGCAACCAACCCCACGACACCAAGCAGAGCATTGAGATTTACTTCCGAGATGCCGGCAACTGCTGTCCTGCCGTTCACGGTGGCGATGACACCGAGAATAGCAATAAGGGCGTTTGACAGGAAGAATATCTCAAGGCGCAGCTCTTTCTCCGGCACAAGCCACCTGACACACCAGACAAGGACGGGAACAAGAATGGCAACTGCCGCTGCCAGCATGTAGGCAATCATGGCAAAGTCCACTCCCGTCAGCCACTGCATGCAGATGGTCTCAACATGGAACAACACAGGGAAAATGAGCAGTCCGGGAAACCAGCGCAACAGTTTGTAGGCAATCAGCGTACGCCGACGCACGCGCCCAGTGTTCATCAAGTGAACAGCCATGATGCAGTATGCCATCTGAATTACCACCTCTATGCTGAGCACCACTGCGACATCAAGCATCAGTTGCTGGTTGTTGAGCCAGTCGTGCAACTGCGGCTTGCTTTGTTCTATAGACCACTGCCATGTAAAAATAATGAACAAGGCACACAATATCGAGATGGCACCGACCATCCACGACTTGCGGTAGGTCTGCTTCAGTATGAAATTAAAGCAGACCAGCACTATCATTACCAATACTACCGTTTCCATTATTTCTCTTTATTATTAATGTTACGGCGTCGGCGCACAAGCAATACGAGTAGCACGATGAAGACAATGGCGATAGCAGCCACAACAATGTTGCTGACAATCGTCGTGGTTTCTTCCGCATGGTTCATCTCTTCTTTCTTCAGCACCTTTCCATCCTTGTCGCTGACCTTCTCCTCGCATACCTCACTGATTTGCTTCTTGTATTCCTTGGCAGATGCAGCATCAACCTTTTCTGCAATGAAATCCTGCAGTTTCTGATTGTCGCCAACCATCTGCGAGCCACTTGCTCCATACTTCCGTACCAGTTCCGTGTGCAGTTTCGCAATATCCTTGAGCTGTGTATCTGAAGCCTTCCAATAGCCCTTGCGGGCAGACTCCATCATCACCGCAGTCATCTCCTGCAGTGCAGCCGGGTTCTTCTGTTCAAAGAACTCACGGGTGCCGAGTTGGAACTTGTCCTTCACGTATGTCTCATAGATGCCGTCCCACATCTCCTTGTCTATGGCCTCGGGCTTCATCACGTTCCATCCGTAGGTATTCTGAACCAGTTCGGCAAACGCATTGGCATCGCTGGCACCGCCCTGCATCTTCTCCTTTATATATGTAGGATTGAATAGTGTGGTACGGCTCTCCACACCGATAGCCTCTTTCACTTCCTGCATCCTTGCATTGTTGCGGTTACGGTAGTCTGACAGATATGCATCAGGATCCTTGCCCGTCACGTTACGCACTGCCATGTTCATGCCACCCATAAACTCATATACATGGTCGAGCGACAGCGCACCCCACGTATTTGACTGTCGCGGCTGAATGACGGCATCGGTATTTGCCAGTGCCGCCTCAAAGGCATACTGCCGCATATTCTCCCACTGGTCCTCCTTACCATAGAAAGCGCCCATGTTGTTGAGATATACCTCTGCCAGTTCCGACTCCTTGTCCCAGCGGTCACTTGCCATCGTCATGCCCTGTATGCCCGTTCCGTAGTTGCCGTTCACGCCGCCGAACACACGGTATGCACTTACCTCCCTCGCCTCTTTGGGCGACATGCCTTTGTCCACAAGCACACGCTCCGCTGTCTTGACGCCTTCTGCAACCATGTTGGGATAAGCATCGCCCTTGGCCTGTGCAGCCATTTCTACTGCACGAGTTATAAGGAACAGGCGCGAAGCAGCAAGGTCGCGCAGCTGGCCAGAGGTCTGCACCACCACATCAATGCGGGGGCGTCCGAGTTCCTTTGAAGGAATGAGGCGTATGTCAGTCACCCTTCCGAAAGCATCACGTATCGGTTCCACACCCAACATGTAAAGACACTGTGCGATGGTTGCACCGCCAGTCTCTATAAATTCACTTGACCACAGCGTGTAGCTTACCTTGCGCGGAATACTGTCGTGGTGACGCTCACGGTAAAGGCGGATGGTATTCTCTGCCAGTTCCTTGCCTTTCTCCCAAGCCTGTTCAGAAGGACACGCCTCGGTATTTACCCCGTAGAGGTTGCGCCCCGTAGGCACGGCATTAGGATTGCTGATGACATCACCGCCCGGTGACGGAACTGTATAGCCACCCGCCAAGGCATTCAGCAGACACTCCATCTCTATCCTTGGCGAAGAGAGCAACGCCGTCTTGTAGTTGCCAACATTCCTTATGGTGCGCTCCACCTCCAATACAGCATGGGCGAAATTCTTATCCTCCTTGGTGAGTACGGCAGCCTCAGCAACCTTATCAACGATTGCCTGCATTGCCGGTGACATGTTGGCCATCTTGCTACTGGTATGTGCGTCAGGCTTGCCACCCCTGGCTTTCATCATGCCCTCCTTCATCTTCTTCAGTTGCTCAGGCGAGGCACCCATCATCTTCGCTATGCCAAGAGCCTTCTTGGGACTCATGCCCTTGGCCATCTCGTGCATTCTTTTCTTTTCCTTGCTTGTCGGCATTTTCTGTTTGCCTGCAGGATGTTTGCCAGAGGCTTTGTGTTTCGCACTATTACCTTGAACGGCCATGCTCATCATCATGCTCATCATCTGCTGGGGTGCATTGATGACTGAGTCTATATGGTGGGCACGCCGCAAGTCATCCATGCTGATATGCGCAATTCTGCAGATCTCCTCATCTGAGGCATTGCCCTGACGGTTAAGCAGACCACCTACAAGCGTCTTGGCAGGGTTAAGATAACGTGCCGTAAAGAGTGACTTGTGCTTTTCCACGTCATCCGCCACACGTTTCTTCATCTTGTCGAGCGCAAGCAGACTGTATGCTATTGGTTCGGAAGCCATGGCATAGACCGATGAGTTTATGCGTTCCATGTCGTATGGCACGCCCATGATATAGTTCTTGCTCGTTATCTTCTCATTCATCAGTTCCTCGGCAAAAGCCTCTATCCTGGCAATCTCACTCTCTGTGTAAGGTTTGTTTCTTACGGAATCGAGGTGCAGTTCCCTGTGAATGCCCATCTCAATGGTGATGGACTTCACCACCAGCGAAGCATTATTGCTCGGATTCTTATCGTATGCCTCAATGGCACTGCTCAACTTTGAGTAGAGCGTGCGCAGGTTGCTCTCCATAAACGGCGGAGTGAGGTAAGACACCAGCGATGCGTATGTGCGGCGCTTGGCTATCATTCCTTCGCCCACATTGCCTATAGTATATAGGTAGAAGTGCGGAAGCGAACCGACCAGACGGTCGCTCCAGCAGTTCTGCGACAATGCCACCTGCTTGCCGGGCGTGTATTCAAGCGAACCGTGGGTACCGAAATGAATCAGGGCATCAGCCTTGAAACCTTGCTGTATCCACAGATACTGTGCTATGTAAGGATATGGCGGTGCACTCTCAGTGCCGTGTACCATCTTAAATGAATCACTGCCTGTGCCGGCTGGCATCTGTGGCATCAGTACGATATTGCCAAAACGGATGACAGGCAAGCCAAGTGTTTCGGAATCTTTTGCCAGATAGTTGCCTGGGAATTTGCCATTGACACTATTCATTTCCTTACGCATCTTGTCAGAGAACAGAGTGTCAGTCCAAAAGTCAAAATCCTTTTTGCTGACAAGTTGCGGGTTGCCTTCACTCAGGAATTTCGCCTGCGCACCCTCTGCATAAGTGCCGAAGACACTGCCGGAGTGCTGAATCATCTGTGCCAGAGCATCCGCCGTTGCCGGCAGTCCCTGCACATTGTAGCCTTCCTCGCGCATCCTAACCAGCATGTTATAGAGTGAAGGAACCACCTCCAACCCTGATGCAGTAAGGGCATTCGAGCCAGGACCTTTGAAATAGACTATCGCTACCTTCTTGTCTTTGTTGGCGATGTGTTTAAGCGCTACATGCTTGTTTACCGCAGTTACGAATGTTTTCAGGCGTTCAGGAATAGTATATGCTTCGGGAAGTCCGTCCTTTCCCTCGCGGATGGCAAACAATACGAACGGACGAATCATTCCGTCAATCTCCGGAGTGATGATGCTCTGCGAGAAGAAACCACCCTGCATACCTTTCTTATCCTCTTCCCAGTCGGCAGTCATACGGTTCACGTTGACTGTTGAGAAAAGCGGGATATTCTGCTTTTTCAGATATTCCACGGCAAAGTCGCCAATACGTCCGTGCGCCATGTTGATTATGGCCGACGGATTGATGCTGTCTATGGCATTTGTCTTTATCAGCGTGGCAAGGTTTCTTGTGGCATACACTACGTCGCCCGATGCTTCCAGCGCACTGATAAGGTCGGTGGCATCGCCCATCATACCGCTTATGATGATACGTGGTGCACTGGCTTTATGCAGATTGTTTTCTGTAAGGAATACGTTGTAGTCCTTTATGCTTGCAAATCCGAGTTCCTCACCATTCGCATCCTTAAGGTTTGGATGATAGAGCAGTGGTTCATTACGCTCCTCCACAGGCTCGACATCATTTACGAAAAACAGTTTCCCGTCCACATCGTTGCGCAGGTAGTTGAGGAAACTACGGTAGTTCTTCCTGCCACCGGCAGAAAGGTACTGTTTCAAGGAATCTACATCCCATTCGTCAAGGCTCACAATGTTGTTTGCTGGGTTCGTGGCTTGCGTGGTCAGCACCTTCAAACCTTTTTCGGTCAGTTCCTGAATCCTTGTGCGCTGTTCCTCGGTTATGCGCAGTCCCATGCCGTTGATGAGTACCACATCATAGTCGTCCCATGAATCAATATCGTCAAGCGGTGCTTCATGCAGACGTATGAAGCTATTGGCATTGGCCTTGGATATCTCGCCCATCATAATTACCTGATAGTTGACGAAGGCGATATCCGTGCGGCCGCACATAGAACGCCAGAATGCGGCAAAGGCTGTGACAAGAATCACAGCCAGTATGCCAAGGAATATATACTTTTTCTTCAATCTTATCTTTCTCATGAATTAATGTGTTTTTAAGGAGTTAAGACACTACTTAACGGTTAATCCTCAGAATAGCTTCTGCAGGTCTATTGACACCCCGACCGTCAGTGTGGTTCCGAGGGTGACGGGTGAGTTCGCATAATAATTATCTGGCTTGTAGTTGAAGAGGTTGTCCACGGCACAGTTGATATTGATACCTTTGAGTATTCTCTGTGACATACTCAACTTCCAGATAGAATAACCATCGTAATGCGTCTTGGTCATCTCATCCAGTTCTGTGGATGCGTATTCCGTTACGTCAACCGCAGACAGGAAACGTCCCGACAAAGCCACATAAAGACCATATTTCTCAGTAAACTGACGGTCGTAGTCTATTCGCCATGTCAGGGAATGTGGGCGAGCCGCCGTAAGGTCGGGCTGTCCTTTCTTCACTATGTTCTTTGTGAAAGCGTATGATACCTTTGCACCTATACCGTTCTGGTGGTGCAGTTGCACACTGGCATCCGCCCCTGCTATCTGCTGGTTGGCGATGTTGGTATACATCTGAGCCGTCTTTCCGTCACGCTGCACGGTCGCCGTGGTTATGTAGTTGTTGAAGAAATTATAGTAGCCCGTTGCAGTAAGACAATACTTTAGATTGTCGCTTACTGAACCGTGGTTGGTCCATGAAAGAGAGAAATTGTGGTTGGTCTCGCACTTCAGGTCGGTATTGCCGTAAATCATGAATATACCGCCCATGAAGAAGTCCATGTAGAGTTCCTTGAGCGACGGAGCACGGAAACCAGAAGCGTATGAGACGCGTATCTGGTGCTTGCCAGTCTTATACATGGCTGCCAACTTCCACGTAGGCCTGCCTTTCTTTGCGGCAGAGAAATAATCGTAGCGCAGTCCGCCTATGATGTCCCAGTGGCCGGAGGAAGTGTAGTCCCACTGTGCAAAGATGTCATAGCTGTTTTGCGAGCGGTGGTTGTTGTCCTCAGAAAACTGATATGTCATCATATAGTCGTTCATGTAGTCTGCTCCTGCTGTGAACTGCGATTTCCATGACGGCATGTGGAGATTGTATAGCGCACGGGCTATGTTCTGACGGTTGGAATAGTCGCGGATATCCTTGTCGGTGAGCATGTTCAGGTCTGACTTGTCATACTGGTCAAAGCTGTATGCCACCTCAAGGTCCTGCAGTGCATTGATTTTCCAGTTCAGCTTCAGTCCGTCACTCACGTCACGGTAGCGCTCATGGCTCACAGTGCCTGACTCCCTCTCACGAAAGAAGTATCCTATCCTGCCTGTCAACTTCAGTGCATCTGACATATTCCATATTAGGCGTTCTTTTACATTATATGATTTGCCTCCATAAGTAGGGAGCGATGAGTTCTCGCCCAGGTCCAGTGCTTTGGCATCGGTCATTTGGAATGTGGTCAGCGAGTTAAGTCGGCCGATATTGAAGTCAGCACTCGCACCGTGGTGCCATTCCTTCGTAGCTCCCTCATAGCGGCTGTTCACATTGGCAGCCCATTTGTCGGAAGGTCCCTTTGTTATTATGTTGACGACCCCGCCCATTGCCGATGAACCGTAGAGTGTGGAGGCTGCACCCTTCACTATCTCTATGCGCTCGATGCTGGAGAGGTTGAGACGCGAGAAGTCAACATTGTCCATTGATTCTCCCGCCATCCTTTCGCCATCTACGAGAAAGAGTATGTTGTTTCCATCGTAGCCGCCCATGTTGAGCACCTGCTGCCCCATGGAGTAAGTAAATTCCAAACCAGGGATTTCCTGCTGTAGCATATCCTTGATATTGGTGGCATCTGCCTTCTGTATGTCGTCTGCCGTTATCACACGTGTCACCACGGGAATGTCGAGGAGCGGTTTCGGAGTGCGGGTGGCTGTTACCACGACCGTCTCCAGCCCGAGCGGGTCTTTGTTCCACGTTACGCAGTCGTCTGACTCGTTTTCTGCATACGCCGCACCGGTGGAAAGCAGTGCGGCCGCAAATATGACATATATCTTCTTCATTTCTCAAACATCGGGTACTTGTAGTTCACGGTCATCCATCCCTTTATCTGATAACTGTCTGTGCTCATGAAGTTGGCAAGTTGAATGGCGGCGTATGTGCCATCGGCAAGGCGCAGCAGCATCACGTTGTCATGCATGGTGTAGCTGGGCGGCATGTTACTGGTGTCAACTTCCACCCACTTGCCTATTTCTGTGTTCTTGTTTCCTGGGGCATATGTGAGCCAGCCCTCCATCATGTGTGACATATCGATGATGACAGATTGTTCGCTCTCCTCATCTTCTATCCAGTCTCCGCCCATGGGCAGTCCGGCAGCCTCCAGTTCTTCTATGCTGTGATAGTCTGTCATCATAACTGCCGCTCCGTTGGTCTTTACGTCATAGCGGTGCTGGGCAATGTCCCATTGCTCAGGGGCACCGGTCTCCGTCAGGTCATCTATGTTTATGGTTGACGTGGTGATGGTGGGCGTGGGGGTGTGCAAGTTGATGTAAACCCACTTGGCGTAGTCGGTGGCATCAATATAATACTGTCCTTCCTGCACTGCTACCTCAGGACTGTCGTATGCGCCTTCCAATACATCACAGGCTGGGAACAGTCCCGCAAGCGAGACCATTCCCAGCACGTTAAACAGTTGTTTGCGTATATTCATCATTCTCATTTGCTCTGTGACTCTGCGAGAACCTCATCAAAGTCTGCCGCATTGAAATAAACAGTTGTTCCACCCATTACGGCTGGGACAGAGAAAGTTGCCACAAGGGCACCGTCGGTCAGTGTGCCTTCGAATGTTGCAGCATATTCCTTTGACTCGCCGTTCATGCCCGGCATGAGAGTCTTGCCTTCGGCAGAGAGTGTGAATGAACCGTCATTGTTCTTTGTCACGCTGACGGTCTCGAATGTGAATGCACCCCATGTCTCTGACGTATAACTCAGGCTGGCAGCATCGAGAGCATCGTTGGCCTTGATGACCACTTTCTCATTCTCTGTTGGCTGATAGTGCAGGAAATACTTACTGTTGACATATGTACCGCCCTTGTATGTGCCGTCGATTGCAGCCGCCATAGGCATCTCACCCACGGTAGCGTTGAGCACGGTGCCGCCCATGACTGACGGAATGCTGATGGTGAATGTCTTAGCACTGTTGGCAATGTTTCCTGTAATGGTGGCCTCGTAGTCCTTGGCACCTCCGTGGCCGGCCATCGTGATGGTGCCGCTGCCGATGAGGCTATAACTGCCGTCGGCATTCTTCTTGAGCTCGCTGACAGTAAATGTGCCGTCGCCCCATGTATCGGAGTGGAATGTTGCCTTGCTGTCGCTTACATTCAGTGTCTCGCCTGCATCAAACATGCTGCCGTAGCCAAACACCACCTTGCTCCATGTGTTGAATGTCTGTGCGGTGAACTTGTCTTCTACGACATCTTCATCGCTTGAGCATGATGTGAACACTGAGAACAGCATGACAGCTGTCACCATTGAGAATAGAGTTTTTTTCATCTTCTTGATTTCTGTTTCTATATTTATTTTATTAATGTTGAACTAACACTTTTTACCTTTTTACATGCTTGTTGAAATTGCGGTGCAAAGGTACTATGATTTAGCAACATACGCAATGCCTAAAAATGAGTAAATAATCATCGCGTTTCTGTAAAAAGTCTGTATGCATTAACCATATTTGGGTATTTGCAACAATTGTTTTTTTGACATCTACTTTGTCATTTGGACAAAAAGTTGTAACTTTGCACTGCGAAGATTTGAAAAATTTAAAAATTGAAGAATTGAAGTTATTACCGCACATGGCATTTTCAATTCTTAATTCTTAACTCTTAATTCTTAATTGACTTGATTGTTTGTATAGCAGAGAAACCGAGCGTGGCGCGTGACATAGCCAAAGTGCTGGGAGCCACGACCTCACGCGACGGATACATAGAAGGAAACGGATATCAGGTGACATGGACGTACGGTCACCTGTGTACGCTAAAAGAACCCAACGACTATATGGAGATGTGGAAACACTGGTCGCTGGGCTCGCTGCCGATGATACCCACACGCTTCGGCATTAAACTCATAGAGCAAGACCACATCGTAAAGCAGTTTGCCGTGGTGGAGAAACTGTTCAAACAGGCTGACAGCATTGTAAACTGCGGTGATGCCGGTCAGGAAGGTGAACTGATACAGCGCTGGGTGATGCAGAAGGCCGGCGTGAAGTGTCCGGTGAAGCGCCTGTGGATTTCATCGCTTACCGAGGATGCCATCAAGGAGGGCTTCAGCACGCTGAAAGACCAGAAGGAGTATGAACCGCTGTATCTTGCCGGACTGTCGCGTGCCATCGGCGACTGGCTCCTGGGCATGAATGCCACACGCCTCTATACCATAAAATACCGCGACAACCGCCAGCGTACCAACGACGGCAGCAGCGTACTGTCGATAGGCAGGGTGCAGACGCCTACGCTTGCCATCATCGTAAACAGGCAGAAGGAGATAGACAATTTCAAGCCGGAACCCTACTGGGTGCTGTCCACCATATACCGCGACACGCTGTTTACCGCCACAAAGGGCAAGTTCACATCAAAGGAGGAAGGCGAGGCTGCCTTCGAGGAGATAAAGGACAAACCGTTTGAAGTGACCGGCGTGACAAAGAAGAACGGCAAGGAGGCTCCGCCGCAGCTCTTCGACCTCACATCGCTGCAGGTGGAGTGCAACAAGAAATTCTCATACACGGCAGAGATGACGCTCAACATCATACAGAGCCTGTATGAAAAGAAGGTGACCACCTATCCGCGTGTTGACACGCAGTATCTGACCGACGACATATATAAGAAATGTCCGCAGACACTGAACGGCGTGTTCAAGGTGCAGTTTGCCGGTGAGCGTCCATACGCTGACCTCATACGCGCCATTGGCGGCAAGCCCCTCGCAAAGAGCAAGAAGGTGTTTGACAACTCGAAGGTGACCGACCACCATGCCATCATCCCTACGGGCATTGTGCCTGCCGGACTTACCGACATGGAGCGCAACGTGTATGACCTTGTAGCACGACGCTTCATAGCTGTGTTCTATCCCGACTGCAAATTCTCAACCACTACGGTGGAGGGAAAGGCTGGCGACGTGAAGTTCAAGGTTACGGGCAAGGAGATACTGGAACCGGGTTACCGTGTGGTCTTTGACAAGGCAAAGGCAACGGAGCCACAGAATACAGATGAAGAGGGCGGCAAGAAAGAAGAAGCAGAAGAGAAGACACTGCCGTCATTCGTCAAAGGTGAGAGCGGACCACACACTCCTACGCTGACGGAGAAGAAAACTACGCCGCCACCTTATTATACAGAGGCCACGCTGCTGCGTGCCATGGAAACGGCTGGAAAGTTCGTTGACAACGAGGAACTGCGCGCTGCCATGAAGGAGAACGGCATAGGCCGCCCGTCGTCACGCGCCAACATCATAGAAACCCTGTTCAAACGTCGTTACATAAAGCGTGAACGCAAGCGCATCGTGGCTACGCCGACAGGCATAGCACTCATCGGCCTCATTCACGAGGAACTGCTAAAGTCGCCCGAACTGACAGGCATCTGGGAGAAGAAACTGCGTGACATAGAGCATCAGAAATACGATGCCGGCACATTCATCAACGAACTAAAGCAGCAGATAACACAGATAGTAAACCAAGTATTGGCAGACAACTCCTGCCGCAAACTTGAACTAACAGAAGGCTGAAAAAGTGTGCAAAACCGCAGTGAGAATTGACGGCGGTCAAGAATGTGCGGTAAAAAACGCATTTTCCTGTTAAAAGTTTTCGCTAAATGTCAGAAAGCATATAATTTTGCAGCCAGAAAGGAGAGGATGACTAGACAAAGAGACGAAGAGACAATGTGTAGACAAAACTCTATTTATTAATCAAAAAGTGATAAACAAAAGTATTATGAAAAAGATTTTTATGATCGCAGTGATGGCTGTAGCAGCTGTATCTGCAAACGCACAGTGGTACATCGGTGGTAGCTTTGGTCTTAACTTCACAAAAGAATCTAAGGATGCAGACTCACAGACAACCCTTAACATCGCTCCTGAAGTAGGTTACAACATCAACGACAACTGGGCTGTAGGTGCACAGGTAGGTTTCGGTATGGCTAACAACCTCACTAATGGTTTGGAGGCAAACCTCACTGGTACATCTTTCACTATTGCACCATACGTTCGTTACACTTTTGCCAAGACTGGCATAGCTTCTTTCTTCGCTGATGGTTATGTAGGTTTCTCAAGCACTAATTTCCGTGGCGATGTCAAGTATGACAAGTCTGGTTCTCTCTTCTCAATCGGTGTTCGTCCAGGTGTTTCACTGAAGGCTTCAGACAAAGTTAGCCTCGTAGCAATCCTCGGCAATCTTGGTTATAGCAAGTACAGCGATGACGTATTCGGTGGTGGTTCTAACTTTGGCATCAATGCTGACAACACAGACATCAGCCTCGGTGTTTACTACAACTTCTAATCGAATTTAGTTATCATTCAGATACAAGTCTGCGAGTATAATGCTCGCAGACTTTTTTATTTGCATATTATTTGGTCGTTTCAAGAAAAAAGTGTAATTTTGCAAAAACAAAATTAAACAGAGCGACAACAATAACAATGACTACTAAAAAAAGCATAGCAGCACTCGCTGTTGCTACACTAACGATTAACGCCAACGCCGACAACATTCCTGCATTCCCCGGAGCAGAGGGATTTGCGCGATACACCACAAGCGGCGGACGCAACGCCACAACGGCAGCACGCATATTCCACGTCACTCGACTGGCTGATGACACAAACACCGGCTCGTTGCGCTGGGCGGTGAACAAGACGAAAAACAACGGCGGCACCATAGTGTTTGACGTCAGCGGATACATCGACCTGACAAAGGATTTGCCCATATATAGCAATACTACCATAGCCGGACAGACAGCACCAGGCGAAGGCATCACGATACGTTACTTCACGGTGTCGTTCACTGGTTGCGACAACGTAATAGTACGCTTCATTCGCTTCCGCCGTTCGCAGATTAAGAACATCAACGACGGTGCCGATGCAGCATGGGGACGTCAGCATAAGAACATAATCCTTGATCATTGTTCTTTCTCTTGGTCTATTGATGAATTGGCATCGTTCTATGACAATCAGAACTTCACCCTGCAATGGTGTATGCTGGGAGAGGCACTGCGCAACCCCGGTCATTCGAAAGGCGAACACTCATACGGTGGTATCTGGGGAGGCAAGGGAGCATCGTTCCACCACAATATGCTGTGCCACATGCAGAACCGCGTGCCACGCTTCAATGGTGCACGCTATGACTACACTGGCAACCTTGACACTAAATTATATGAGAATACCATACAGGCCGAGCAGGTTGACTTCCGCAACTGCGTGATGTACAACTGGGGTTCTGGCGGATGCTACGGCGGTCCTGGAGGCGGCTACATCAATATTGTAAACAACTACTACAAGGGGGGGCCTGCTACGTCGTTTCCTACGGTAGTGACCACTATGAGCGTGGCTAACAGTACCTCGTCGAAAGACAACAAAAAATACTGGGGCTACTACTCACGCTACTACATCAACGGCAACTACGTCAAGGCAGCAAGCAGCCCGGAAAACTACGATTGGAAGGGCGTAAAGTACGATAGCGGACTGAAGACGAAGAACGGCAAATACTATTGTCCCGACCCTAACCACTACTATGGTTCGGAAGTAGAATATACGACCATCGACGGCACCGACTGCGTCTGCATGAACCTTGATGCACCGATAGAGCATGGTGACGTGACGACCCACTCAGCACAGCAGGCCTACGATAAAGTGCTGCAATATGCCGGAGCATCACTCATGCGCGATGCCGTTGACGCTCGCTACGTGGAGGAAGCACGAACTGGTACAACAACGTATAATGGTACAGTGACCATAGCAGGCAACGGAGCAACTGTCACTCCACTACCAGGTATCATTGATCTTATAAATGACCCTGCAGCCACAGAAGACAGTAGGCTCGTGTCATATCCAGAACTGGTAAGTGAGAGCCGTCCGTCAAACTGGGACACTGACCAAGACGGAATACCCGACGCTTGGGAGGATGCTAACGGACTTGACAAGAACAGTGCAGCCGACGCTGTGCTCTACACGCTTGATGCAAAAGGCTGGTACACCAACCTTGAGGTATATCTCAACAACATTGTCGAAGACATAGTAAAGGGCGGAAACGCTGAAGCCATAACTGCGGTTGACGAATACTTCCCCGAGCTGCCTTCGGCAGATGCCATACAGACAACCAAGGCGCAAACGTCTTCTATCATAAAGGTAGAATACTTCGCACTTGACGGCACACAGCTCGGCACGCCACAGAGTGGCGTAAGCATACGTCGCATAACATACAGCGACGGTACGACGACAACAGATAAAGTCATTAAAAAATAACTTGATACAATATGGAAAACTTAGATTGGGGTAACATCGGATTCGGTTACCGTAAGACAAACTACAACGTTCGTTGCTACTATCGCAACGGCAAGTGGGGTGAGATAGAAATCTCATCCGAAGAAACCATCCCTATGCATATGGCTGCTACCTGCCTGCACTACGGTCAGGAGGCTTTCGAGGGCCTGAAGGCATACCGCTGCCCGGACGGCAAGGTGCGCGTGTTCCGTACAGACGAGAACGCAGCACGTCTGCAGTCAACATGCCGCGGCATCTTGATGCCTGAGCTGCCTACGGAGAAGTTCAATGAGATGGTCGATAAGGTGATACGCCTCAATCAGGAGTTCATTCCACCATACGAAAGCGGTGCGACGCTCTATGTACGCCCACTGCTCATCGGTACATCGGCACAGGTAGGCGTACATCCTGCAACGGAATACCTATTCCTCATCTTCGTTACACCAGTAGGTCCGTACTTCAAGGGCGGCTTCTTCGCCAACCCATACGTCATCATACGCGACCACGACCGTTCGGCTCCGCTCGGCACAGGTATATACAAGGTAGGCGGCAACTACGCTGCTTCGCTGCAGGCCAACAAGAAGGCGCACGATCTCGGCTATGCCTGCGAGTTCTATCTCGATGCGAAAGAGAAGAAATACATCGACGAGGCTGGCGCAGCCAACTTCTTCGGCATCAAGGACAATACCTACATCACTCCTAAGTCAACCAGCATACTGCCGTCAATCACCAACAAGTCGCTGATGCAGTTGGCAGAAGACCTCGGCATGAAGGTGGAGCGCCGTCAGATTCCTGAGGAAGAACTGGAAACCTTCGAGGAGGCAGGTGCATGCGGCACGGCTGCCGTTATCTCGCCAATCTCAAAGATTGTGGATATAGAGACCGGCAAGGAATATAACTTCGGTGACAAGCCAGGTCCATGGTCTGAGAAACTATACACCAAACTGCGTGACATACAGTATGGCATTGAGCCTGACACTCACAACTGGACACGCGTGGTAATAGAATAAGGCTATGATGGACACCTGCACCGGATACAAGGACAGGGCGATAGCCTCCCTTGAAGGCAAATGGGGCGATGCTGCCATTGTTACACTGATATATATGCTGATAACAGGTGGAGTCGGACTTATCATGAACTTTACCGTATTCCGTAACGCAAGTCTTCTATGGACGCTTGCCACCATTCAGATGACGTGGGGATTTATCATCATATTCCTCAACGTAGTACGCGGACAGGAGAAGATTGTGCTTGACCAACTGTTTGACGGTTACCGTGGCAACTGGTCGCGCATTCTCATCACCATGCTGCTGAAGATGGTTTACACAGTATTGTGGACGTTGCTGTTAATCGTTCCCGGCATCATCAAGAGTTATTCCTACGCTATGACAGAATACATACTGAAGGATGACCCGGAGATAACGGAGAACGCCGCCATAGAGAAGAGTATGCAGATGATGGAGGGTTACAAGATGAAACTTTTCCTTCTCGACCTCAGTTTTATTGGCTGGATTCTGCTCTGCATACTGTCATGTGGCATAGGCTATCTCTTTCTGCTACCGTACATATATACGGCACGCGCACATTTCTATGAAGATTTGAAACAAGAAACGCCACATGAGGCTTTCATTAATGGATAAACAAAAACAAGCCGCAGGAATAAGTCCCCTGCGGCTTGTTTTTTGTTGTTAAGTATGTTGATGACTGATTTTTTTTGACCACGGATTACGCGGATTAACTAGATTGGCTGTGCAGTGGGATTAATGTGAGAAAAAAGTTGTCAAAGTTGTTCTAAGTTGTCTTAAAAAAGAATAGAAGACAACATAGACAACGATGACAACAAATGTATGACGGAAGGGATGCGTGAGAAAAAAGTTGTCAAAGTTGTCCCAAGTTGTCTTAAGAAGAACAGAAGACAACACAGACAACGACGACAACATCTGTATGACAGAAGTGATGTGCAAGGAAAAAGTTGTCAAAGTTGTCCCAAGTTGTCTTAAGAAGAACAGAAGACAACACAGACAACGACGACAACATCTGTATGACAGAAGTGATGTGTGAGAAAAAAGTTGTCAAAGTTGTCCCAAGTTGTCTTAAGAAGAACAGAAGACAACACAGACAACGACGACAACACCTGTATGACAGAAGTGATGTGCGAGGAAAAAGTTGTCAAAGTTGTCCCAAGTTGTCTTAAGAAGAACAGAAGACAACACAGACAACGACGACAACATCTGTATGACAGAAGTGATGTGTGAGAAAAAAGTTGTCCTCGTTGTCCAAAGTTGTCTTTTTTAAAATTCAGACGACATAGATGACAAAATGATAGTGGTATTTTCCCTGAATTTTTAGTAAAAAATAATGAGGGAGATTTGTGAACAAATGACGCAAGGAAAAAATCTTCTAAAAAAGTAAATCGTTCGAAATATTGACCAGTAAAGTTCTAATATCTACCAGGTAGTTTTTCACTGGTTGAGTGATTTTCGGGTAAAAGCAGCCTGATTACACTCCTAAAGCAGCCTGATTACAATGTAAAAAGGGCCTGATTGCAGTGTAATCGCTACCTGATTACAGTGTAATCGGTACCCAATTACGTTGCGACAGGCTTCTTATAGCCGTAAGGCTTTCTGTTATATGTTGATATTCAGGTTGTTAATTGTAACTCGATTTCCTTGCGATATTTGAGACCGAAATAGAGTTTGGTGATTTCTATCGCAAGGAAATGCAGTTTAAATACAATTTTTTTGCTCTAAAGAGCGACTTCTTGCAGAGCAGAACGATGTCCAGAAACAAAATTCAGTAAGTGGTACAAATACTTCTGTTTTTAAGTATGTGTACGCAAACAAACCTTGATAAATGTCAATAATACGATAAATAGAACATGTTTTTTTTGCATAAATTTTTGTAGGTGGCGCAAAAGAAGTAACTTTGCATTGTGAAAATTCTTTTTACCAATAATAATTTAGCTGTACGCTTTTTTTGTTAATAGGTAATAAAGATTGCAGGATTAATATCTTTGACATAGTAAAGGTAAAAATCGACTATAACATTAGAAGGTAAAAATTTCGACCATAATATTATTTTAGAGATATTGTTTAGGTTAGTAGATATATAATAGATTTAGGTTTTAGTTATTAGGTTAGAAAAAAGATTGTTTAACTCTTGGATGATGAAACAAGACCGTGAGGTCATAATTTCGATTTGAAAAGGCTTTAAGTTAAACATACTTTAAAACGCACTGCCACTCGTGAAGAGCAGCAGTGCGTTTTTTCATGCTCGCAATAAAAAAGCATATCGTGTTCTTGCTTATTTGAAAAGAAAATATTAACTTTGCAGGGAATATATCCTATGAACGATAATGAACAACAATAGTTACTCTCACCCCACACTGAAGGCTGGCTATGCGTCTTGCGCTACGGCGTTTCTTATCAACATGGCATTGGCCTATGTCTTATATTTTATTTGCAGGATAGCATTTATTCTGTCGAATTATGGTGCTTTCAGCAGTGGATGGAGTGCATTGTCGACTGTCGATATGGTGCACGGCAGCCTCTTGTTTGACACCTCAGCCATACTTTACACCAACGCACTGTATGCCTTGATGATGCTCGTGCCGCTGCATAGGAAGGAGCATCCCACCTGGCAGGCTGTTGCACGCTGGCTGTTCGTGTTGGTAAACAGCATTATGGCGGCGGCAAACCTTGCAGATGCCGCCTACTTCAAATACACAGGCCGCCGTACGACCGCAAGCGTGTTCAGTGAGTTCTCTAACGAAGACAACCTGCTTCAAATCATCGGCACTGAACTGTTGAACCACTGGTTTCTCGTTGTTTTGTGGATATTGCTTGTCTTTGCCGTCTGCCGCCTTGCGGTAAGCAGTGAAGAGCTGCGTTTCTACAGTCACGGCAAGACGAACAAGACATACTATTACTTGGTGCAGGCACTGATGCTGCTCATCTATGTGCCACTGTGCGTGGCAGGTATGCGCGGTGGTTTCACCACGGCAGTGCGCCCAATAACAATCAGCAATGCCAATCAATACGTGAACCGTCCTGCAGAAGCCGCCATAGTGCTGAATACGCCGTTTTCAATAATACGCACCATGGGCAAGAAAACGTTTCGCAATCCGCATTACTATACTCAGGAGGAACTTGACAAGCTGTATACGCCGGTGTTCAATGCCAAGGCCGACACCACGGCACAGCCGGCAGTGAAGAAGCGTCGCAACGTGGTGGTGCTGATAGTAGAGAGTTTTGGTCGTGAATACATAGGCGGCTACAACAGTTCGCTTGACGGCGGTCACTACAAAGGCTTTGCACCGTTTGCCGACTCGCTGCTCACGCAGTCGCTGACTTTTGACTATACCTTTGCCAACGGCAGGAAAAGCATTGACGGAATGCCCTCGATACTGTCAGGTATACCGCATTTCCTTGAACCGTTCTTCCTCACGGCAGCTTCGCTCAACGATGTCAGCGGACTGGCCGACTGCCTTGGCAAGTGCGGTTATGAGAGTGCATTCTTCCACGGAGCGCAGAACGGCAGCATGGGATTCGAGGCCTTCTCGCGCACCACGGGCTACAAGCATTACTATGGCCGCACGGAGTTCAATGCAGACAAGCGCTTCCGTGGCGACAACGACTTTGACGGTACATGGGCGATATGGGATGAGCCGTTCCTGCAATACTATGCGCTGAAGATGAGCGAGATGCGCGAACCGTTCGTCACCTCGGTGTTCACAGCGTCAAGCCATTCGCCGTATAATGTGCCGGAAGAATATTCAAGCAAGTTCACGGAAGAGGGCAGCAACCCCATACACAAGTGCATACGGTATACCGACATGGCGTTGCGCCGGTTCTTTGAGACTGCGCAGAAGCAGCCGTGGTATAAGAACACCATATTCGTGCTTACGTCAGACCATACCAACATACCCGACCACAAGGAATACATGACTGACCTCGGCGTGTTCGTGGCACCCATAATGATATTTGACCCGTCGGGCGAGCTGCCGCGAGGCCGACGCAGTGGCATAGCACAGCAGACAGACATCATGCCGACTGTGCTGCAGTATCTGGGCTACAACCAGCCTTACGTGGCCTTCGGGTGCGACCTGCTCAACACACCGTCGGCCGACACGTGGGCGGTGAACTACTCAAACGGCACATACCAGTATGTCAGCGGCGACTACGTGATACAGTTTGACGGAGCGAAACTCACTGCAGCCTACAACATAAAGAAAGACTGGATGATGCAGCACAACATGGCAGGCGATGCCGCACTCAAGACCGTGCTGCAGGGAATGACGCAGAAACTCAAGGCCATAATACAGAGTTACATGCAGCGGATGGAAGAGAACAAACTGACACCCGGTGCATGATTATGTGATTTGCGGTACACCATGAACTATGTAGATGTCATATTGCCCCTGCCCCTTGAGGGGTTGTTTACCTACGCCGTGCCGCAGGAGATGGCGCAGCGCGTGCAACCGTTCGTAAGGGTGAAGGTGCCGTTCGGCATAACCAAAACCTACACGGCACTCATAGTGAACGGCCATGACAACAAGCCGCAGGGCGACTTTGAGGTCAAGTCAATACTTGAAATAATAGATGATGCACCGGTGCTGCTCCCTGAGCAATACCGCCTGTGGCAGTGGATTAGCGGCTACTACATGTCGCCGCTGGGCGATGTGATGCAGGCAGCATTGCCCCACGGCATGAAGAAAGAAGAAAGCTATCGTCCGAGAACAGAGGTCTATGTGCGACTTGCCGATGAATACCAGAATGAGAGGTCGCTGCATAATGCCCTCGACATGCTCAAGCGTTCGCCTAAACAGCAGATGGTGTTCACCACATTCCTTGAATTGAGTGGCTGGATAACCCTTCAGCCCGACAAGCAGATTACGCGTGAGGAGCTCATAAACGTATCGCACTGCAACACCACACATGTGAAAGCCCTGGTTGACAAGGGTGTGTTGCGGCTTTACGACGTTGAGGTGGGGCGCTTGAACTGCGATATCGAACCGCAGACGGGAAACATTAAAGCACTCAGTGTGGCGCAACACACGGCATTTGACGAGATAAGGAGTGAGGAAAAGAGGCCTGTATTGTTCCACGGCGTCACGTCGTCGGGCAAGACGGAGGTATACATTCACCTCATTCAAGAGGCCATAGAGCGTGGCGAACAGGTGCTTTACCTGTTGCCAGAGATAGCACTGACGGTGCAAATAACGCAACGCCTGCAACGTGTGTTCGGCAAGCGCCTGGGCATATACCATTCAAAATATTCAGACGAAGAGCGTGTGGAGATATGGCAGAAACAACTCTCCAGCGAACCATACGACGTGATACTCGGTGCGCGCTCGGCTGTGTTCCTGCCTTATCAGCGTTTGGGACTCGTGATAATAGATGAGGAACACGAGACATCGTTCAAGCAGCAAGACCCCTCGCCGCGCTACCATGCACGCTCTGTTGCCATGATGATGGCGCACTGGGCGGGGGCGAGGGTAGTGCTCGGCACCGCCACTCCGTCGGCAGAGTCATACTATAATGCAATGCAGGGCAAATACGCCCTTGTGGAACTGACCACCCGGTATCGAGACTTGCAACTGCCACACGTGGAAGTGGTGAACACCAAGGACCTGCGTCGCCGCAAGATTATGCGCGGTATGTTGTCGCCGCAGCTGAAACAGGTTGTATGCGAGGCTCTGCGGTGCGGCGAACAGGCTATCATCTTTCATAACCGCCGCGGCTTCTCGCCCGTGATAGAGTGCCATCAGTGTGGATGGAGTCCGAAATGTCCCAACTGTGACGTGTCGCTGACGTATCACAAGACCACTACTGCACTGACGTGCCATTACTGCGGCCACACGATGACGATGCCGCAGGAATGTCCTGACTGTAAGAACCGCGACCTGCGCGACCGCGGGGCTGGCACGGAGAAGGTGGAGGAGATGATTATCGACGAACTGACCGACGAACTCGGACTGCGCGGCAAGGAGGATGAGGCCAGAGGCTTGCTTCGCATAGCGCGCATGGATCTTGACACTACCCGCACACGCAATGCGTATGAGAGAATCATTGCAGAGTTTTCGGCAGGAAAGACCAATCTGCTCATAGGCACGCAGATGGTGACGAAGGGACTTGACTTTGCCGGCGTGAGCGTAGTGGGCATAATCTCTGCCGACACGATGCTCAACCAGCCTGACTTCCGTGCATACGAGCATGCCTTCACCATGATGACACAGGTGGCGGGGCGTGCAGGAAGAACGGGACGGCACGGACTGGTCATACTGCAGACGTCGCGGCCAGAGTTGCCTGTGATAGGCCAGATAGTGAGAAACGACTTCAAAGAGTTTTTCAGTCAGATGATGCGCGAGAGACGGGACTTCGGCTATCCGCCATTCACCAGATTGATATATATATATATGAAGCACCGTGACGAACAGGTAGTAAACAGCGCATCCATAGAACTTGCGAGCAGGCTGCGTCAGGTGTTTGCTGCCCGTGTGCTGGGGCCAGACCGCCCGGCTGTGGCACGTGTGAAGCAAATGCACATACGCAAAATCATGCTGAAGGCAGAGACTACACTGCCGATACAGCAGACACGCCAGAGCATAAGGCTGTGTACTGCCGCACTGATGCGCGACCAGCGTTACAAGTCGCTGATGATATACTATGATGTAGATCCGATGTAAGCATTATTTTAGAAAAAAGTTGCTGTAATGAAAAAAAAATAGTAACTTTGTACGCAAAGGCAAAACTAATATAAAAATACAGATGAAGAAAAACTACTTGATTATGCTGTTGCTTGCAGCAACGGTTACAATTAAGGCACAGAACACCCCTGTGAGCCAGATGGAGAATCTTGGACGTGGCGTGGTGGCAGTACCAGTGCCTGCATCATCATCGTCAAAGGGCTGGCTCGTTACTTGGCGTCAGCTCGGCACAGACGACATGAGTAAGACAACCTTTGACGTGTTACGCAACGGTGAAACGATTGCAGAGGACTTGAAGGTGACAAACTACAATGACCAATATGGTTTGTTGACGGATAAATATCAGATTGTTACAAAAGTGGATGGTGAAGTGGTCAGTACGACTGACCCAGTGAAGCCTTGGGGGGATGTATGTCTGAAGCTTCTGCTTGACCGTCCGGTTGCGGGTGCTGCGAATGGTGGCACGTATTCGCCCAACGATTGTTCTGTGGGCGATGTTGACGGTGACGGTGAATATGAGATATTCGTGAAGTGGGACCCAAGCACGAGCAAGGACAACTCACAGGGCGGCATAACAGACAATGTATATATCGATTGCTACAAACTTAACGGCAAAAAGCTGTGGCGCATAGACCTTGGCCGCAACATACGCGCAGGTGCCCACTATACACAGTTCCAAGTGTATGACTATGATGGCGACGGCAAGGCTGAGATGATATGCAAGACAGCTCCAGGCTCACTTGACGGTACTGGCGAGTATGTAAACCAGGCAACTGACAATGCCACCATCAAGGCGGCAGACAATACGAAGGACTGGGCTGCAGCTGGCGGCGGCCGTATAAACGGTGGCCATGAGTATCTTACCGTGTTTGAGGGCTTGACAGGCAAGGCCATCAACACCATAGCATATAATCCAAACCGCAATACTTCATCGGCATTAAGTGAGGCATCTGGCACATTCAACTGGGGCGTGGAAGGCAAAAACGATACTGGTTCGTATGGCAACCGCGGTGAGCGCTACCTTGCGGCCACTGCATACCTTGACGGCCCGGAAGGAAACGCCAGTGCCATATTCTGTCGTGGATACTATGATTACGCATTCATCTGGGCCGTAAGTTTTGATGGTGAAAAGCTCATACCGCGTTGGCTCAGTTCGCATAAAGACGCTAACAGTTACAGCCTCACTACTTATAGTGCCGATGGCACAAGCACGACGAAGTCATACAGTAACAAAAAGCCTACGTCGGGTAGCGGCAGCGGTACCATGTATCAGAACGGCAACCACAACATGAGCATTGGCGACGTTGATGGTGACGGTTGCGACGAAATAATATGGGGTTCGGCAGCCCTTGACAATGATGGAACACTGCTCTACGGCACTGGCTATGGTCATGGTGATGCCATACACATGGGGCGGATGATAGCAGGCCGTGAGGGAATGCAGGTGTTCCAGGTACATGAGGGTGGTTCATACGGATGGGATTTGCACGATGCCGCCACGGGAGAAATCATATACTCTGCCACTGGCAACTCAGATAATGGCCGCAGCATGGCAGCTCAAGTGTCTTCAAAAACTTACGACTGGTGGTTCAGTTCTGCTAATGATCGTCAACAGCGTAGTGCTGCAACCAACGCTGTGGCATCCACTGCCAGTGGTACGACAAACTTCCGAATGTACTGGGACGGCACAACGCAGGATGCCCTGCTCGATGGCAACAAGCTTGACAAATACAGTGACAGCAGCAATGGATTCACGCGCATTGTGAATTTCTATGACCTTGGTCCTGGCTCAACATGTAACGGCAGTAAGAACACACCGAACCTCTGTGCCGACATATTCGGTGACTGGCGTGAGGAACTCGTACTCTACAGTGTAAACGATGCAGAGACTTGTCTTGGCATATATTCCACCAACATTGAGACAAAGTATGCAGTGCCAACATTGATGCACGACCACACATATCGCATGGCGATATGCTGGCAGAACACGGCATACAACCAACCGCCGCACCTGGGATATAACCTGGCATACGAGACACGTCCGCATTTTGAAGAGGAGGCATTGGAGACGAACGCTGTGTTGGGTGAGGAGTTCACCCTGGTTGCTCAGGCTAAGAACGTGAGTACGATAGCACTGCGTAAGAGTGTAACTCCTTCTGGCGTTAGCAAGACCAGTGGTGTGCCTACGGGATTCACGCGCAACATTAAGAATACGGAGCAGACAATAACAATAAAGGGCACTCCAACGGAAGTGGGCGACTATACTTTCACCGTTGTACTGACCGGCTATTCAGGAAAAACGGAAACGGTTACTCTGACCGTTCACGTAAGCGAGGCCGACGGTATCTATCAAGCTCAGCAGCAGACTGCGCCTGTCAAGACTACAGTATGTGATATGCTTGGTCGCACGTTGCCCGTGCAGAGTGTTGAAGGTTTGCCGCGCGGCATTTATATGGTGCGCGAGGAAACATCCAATGGAGTCGTTACACGCAAGATTACCGTTGAGTAATACAGCATAGCATTGCTGACAAATACGAATAAGCGCAACCGCTTCATTGAGCGGTTGCGCTTATTCGTATATATGTATATATAATATAAGGTATTATATCCTGACGTTTACACCTTCCTGTCTCAGCCACTGTTTAAGTTCTGGCACGGGTATCTCGCCGAAGTGGAACACGCTGGCTGCAAGTGCAGCATCGGCCTTGCCCTCAGTGAATACGTCGCGGAAATGCTCTTTTGTTCCTGCGCCTCCCGATGCGATTATTGGTATGGGGAGTGCATCGGCAAGCATCGCAAGAGCTTCGTTTGCAAAACCTTGTTTTACACCGTCGTGATTCATCGACGTGAAGAGAATCTCTCCGGCACCACGGTCGGCCACCTCGCATGCCCAGTCAAGCAGCGTGCGTTCCACACGTATGCGTCCGCCGTTCACATAGCAGTGCCAACCATCCTCGTCGTTGCGGGCATCAATGGCACACACGCAAACCTGCGAACCGAAGCGTCTGGCTATCTCATCGATAAGTTCGGGACGGCGCAGTGCGGCACTGTTCACACTTACCTTGTCGGCACCAGCCGACAACATGCGTTCTACATCCTCAAGGGCGTTAATGCCTCCGCCTACAGTAAAGGGGATGTTAATCTCGCGTGCCACGCGCGTCACCATGTCGGTAAACGTCTTGCGGCCTTCGTGAGACGCCGTGATATCAAGGAAAACGAGTTCGTCTGCGCCTTGGTCGCTATACATCTTACCTAACTCAACTGGGTCGCCGGCTGAGCGCAGGTTAATGAAATTCGTGCCTTTTACGGTCTCGCCGTTCTTTACGTCAAGGCAGGGTACTATTCTTTTCGCTAACACAGTCTTTCGTAAAATATAGAATAATGAATATGAATTGCTTATGGTGGGAATTTATAGAACCCACCTTATTTTATGTTCAGTGCATCCAGGTCAATGCGCCCTTCGTAATAAGCCTTGCCGAATACCACTGCAGGTATGCCCTTTGCCTGTAGTTCGAGTATGTCGTCGCTGCTGCTGACACCGCCCGATGCGATAAGGTGGAGCTGCGGCCAGCGCTTCATAATGTCGCAGTATAAGTCCACTGCGGGGCCTGACAACATTCCGTCGCGTGATATTTCTGTGCACAGCACGTTTCTCACGCCAAGGGCTATATAGCGTTCCAAGAACGGCATGAGGTCTTCCTGTGAATCCTCTTTCCATCCGTTTATGCTTATCTTGCCTTTGCGAACGTCCGCACCAAGCACTATGCGCTCTGCGCCATACTTGGCTATCCACTGGCAGCACAGGTCAGGAGCAGTTACGGCTATGCTGCCGAGTGTGACCATCGAGGCACCGGCCTTGAATGCCTTCTCTATGTCTTCTGCAGTCTTAATGCCGCCGCCGAAGTCTACAACGAGATTCGTAGCCTCTGTTATCGCACGCAGCACGCTGTCGTTTACGATGTGCTTCGACTTTGCACCGTCAAGGTCTACCACATGCAGACGTTTGAACCCCAGTTGCTCAAACTCTCGTGCCTGGCTAACAGGGTCTTCGTTATATACCTTCTTGCTGTCGTATTCGCCTTTCGTCAGGCGCACGCATTTGCCCTCTATAAGGTCTATGGCTGGTATCAGTTCTATCATTTGTCTACTGTTTTTTTGTCTGCTGTTTGTTATAATGCTTCGTAAATTTGCAATAATGCTTTATTAATTGAAGAGTTTCTCTATGCGCTTCAGGTCTGCGTTATAGCAGAATACGACCACGATGTCGCCCTCTTGTATCTGTGTGCCGCCCGAGATGAGTTTGCCTTCTCCCTTTCTTACAAGGCCGCCGAATGTAATACCTTTCGGCAAGCCCAGTTCATATATCTTTTTCTTCGTTATGCGTGAGCCTGGCATGGCGGTGAATTCTGCCACGTCTGCCCTGGCCTGCATAAGGAAACGCACGTTGTTTGCCTTGCCCTCGAGCAGTGCCTCATAGATACGTGACGCGGCAATGGCTTTCTTGTTGATGATGGTGCCTATGTCAAGGCTTTCAGCCATGTCTACATAGTCAAGGTTCTCGACAACCGCAACGGTTTTTCTTACTCCATTGCGCTTTGCCGTAAGACAAGCAAGTATGTTTGTCTCGCTGCTTCCTGTCAGTGCCACGAAAGCCTGTGTGCTGCGTATTCCCTCCTCAATGAGTAGCGAAGTGTCGCGCGCATCACCGTTAATGACGTAGTCGGCTGTGTGCGGCAGTAAGTCACCGAGTTTCTCACAGCGCGCTGCATCCATCTCGATGATTTTATATTTCATGTACTCGGGAATTGTGTGTGCCACCCTCACGGCTGTCTTTCCTCCTCCCATAATCATCACGTTGCTGACGTCGGCATAATCCTCCTTGCCTACGATATGACGCACAAGCGGGATGAATTCCTTGGTCGTCATGAAGTAAGCCATGTCATACAGCTGTAGCGTGTCCATACCACCAGGTATGATAGTGTCGCCTCCACGCTTTATGGCTACTATATGATAAGGGTCTTCCGGGCCTATCAGGTCTTTTAGCGGACGGTTCAGTATGGTGCAGCCTTCACGCAGTTTGATGCCCAGCATGATGAGGGCACCGTCGTGTACATCCCACCGCTGACGTACCCACGACATTTTCAGTCCGTTTATGATGTCCTGCGCTGCCAGCATTTCAGGGTAGATTATTGAGTCAACCCCCATCCGTTTTAATACATCTTGATTCTGCGGCTTTGCGTATTCATACTCGTCAACTCTTGCTACGGTGTGTTTCGCTCCGAGTGATTTAGCCAGTGTGCATGATGTGATGTTGATGTGTTGGTTGAGCGTAACGGCAATAAAAAGGTCTGCCCGCGAGGTTTCGATTTCACGAAGAGCTCCGATGCTCACGGGTGATGCGTGCATCGTCAGTACATCGAGGTCGCTGTTGATGCTTCCGAGTGCATCCTCATTGTCATCGATGATAGTTATGTCCTCATTGGTGCGACTGAGCAGCGAGGCAAGATAGTTACCTATGGCATACGCACCGGCGATGATGATTTTCATTCTTGTCGTGTTTAATGAAACGCCCGATTAATTATGCATTATGAATTATGCATTATGCATTTACAAATTCCTTCAGCGTCTATTCCAATCACGTGTTGCAGTTCGGCAACCGTGCCGTGCTCTACAAATTCAGTTGACGGCATACCTAAACGCACCACGTGGGGATTGTAGCCGTGGTCGGCAAAGAACTCCAGTACTGCGGAGCCTAATCCTCCTTCGCGCACTCCGTCTTCTACTGTTATCACGTGCTTGAAGTTTCTGCCCACCTCGTTGAGTATGTCCTCGTCGATAGGCTTCAGGAAACGCATGTCGTAGTGAGCCACGGAAACTCCCTTAGCCATCTCAATGGCGCGTGTTACGTTGTTGCCTATATGCCCGATTGATAGCACTGCTACATCGCTGCCGTCACGTAGTTTCCGTCCTTTGCCTATTGCAAGTGGTTGAAGCTGGCAACGCCAGTCTGCCATCATTCCTCTGCCTCTTGGATAGCGAATCACAAACGGTCCCATGTCAGGCTGCTGCGCAGTATACATCATGCAGCGCAACTCGTGCTCGTTCATCGGTGCGCATATAGTAATGTTTGGTATTGGCCTCAATGCGGCAAGGTCGAATGCACCGTGGTGTGTTGCACCGTCTTCACCAACAATGCCGGCGCGGTCAAAGCAGAATACCACGTTCAGCCGTTGTATTGCCACATCATGTATGATGTTGTCGTATGCACGTTGTGCAAAGGCACTGTATATGTTGCAGAATGGCAGCAGTCCTTCTTTAGCCATGCCGCCTGAGAATGTTACGGCATGTCCTTCGGCTATGCCTACGTCGAAAGCTCGCTCGGGCATTGCAGCCATCAGTTTGTTCATGCTGCATCCCGTAGGCATTGCGGGTGTAACGCCAACTATCTTTGGGTTCTGCTGAGCCAGTTCTACAAGTGTCTCGCCGAATACGTCCTGATATTTTGGTGGCATATTTGAAGTGTCCTGCTTCTGACGCTCGCCCGTTTCAGGGTCGAACTTGCCTGGTGCATGCCATATCGTTGCTGCTTTCTCGGCAGGTGCGTATCCTTTGCCTTTTATCGTGTGTATGTGCAGCAGTTTCGGTCCCTTCATGTCCTTTAGCTGGCGCAGCACACGCACGAGTTCCTTTACGTCGTGGCCGTCCACTGGACCGAAGTAGCGGATGTCCATTCCCTCAAAGACATTAGCTTGTGGCGACAGTGCCGATTTCACGGCATTGCCCAGACGTATGGTCTTGCGGCGGCGTTTCTCATTCAGCATACCGTGCTCGCGCAACCATCTTGCAGCACGATCGCGCCAGCGGTTATAGCTTTCGTTTGTGTTCAGCGACAGTAGATATTGCTTCATGCCTCCGACACTGCGGTCGATGGACATGTTGTTGTCGTTAAGTATTATAAGCAGGTCGTTAGGCGATGACGACACGTTGTTCAGACCCTCGAAGGCCAGTCCGCCACTCATTGAACCATCGCCTATCACTGCTACCACATGGCGGCTTAGTCCGTTGTGTGCATCGGCCACAGCCATACCCAGTGCAGCCGATATACTGTTTGAGGCATGTCCACATGTAAAGGTGTCATATTCGCTCTCGCTCGGCGTAGGGAACGGATGTAGTCCGCCCATTTTGCGGTTTGTGTGGAATGTCTCCCTGCGTCCTGTCAGTATCTTGTGTCCGTATGCTTGATGTCCCACGTCCCATACGATGCGGTCGTCTGGCGTGTTGAACACGTAATGCAGGGCCACGGTCAGTTCTGTCACACCCAGACTTGAGGCCAGGTGTCCCGGATTGACCGACAACTCTCTCACTATGTCGTCTCTTAACTCAGAACATACATCCGGCAGAACCTCTACAGGAAGGCTGCGGAGGTCTGCCGGATATGTTATGTTGTTTAAATACTTATAGTCCATTTATTATTTTACGTTGCCTACCTTGATGAGGTATTCAGCAATCTGCACTGCATTAAGGGCTGCACCCTTCTTAATCTGGTCGCCTGAGAGCCAGAATGTCAGGCCGTTGTCGTTAGCCAAGTCCTGACGTACGCGTCCTACGTAGACATCGTCCTTGCCGGCGGTGTAGAGCGGCATAGGGTAGGGCAGTCCTTCCATGGTCTCCTTGGTTGCGTCGGCATTTGCTTTCGCTCCCACCTTCTTTGGGTCGTCAATCAGCGTCACACCCTCAGCATTGCGCAGAGCCTCCTGCGCAGCCTCTACGCTGATAGGCTGTTCTGTTTCAATCCATACAGCCTCAGAGTGTGCACGCAGTGAAGATATGCGTACGCACATTGCAGAGCAGCGTGCATCGGTGTGCATAATCTTCTTGGTCTCGTTGAACATCTTCATCTCTTCTTTGGTGTATCCATTGTCTTGGAATACGTCAATCTGAGGAATAACGTTGTAAGCCAGCTGGTAAGCAAACTTGTTGACTGTAGGCTGTTCATCGTTTGCCAGTTCCTTATACTGCTGCTGCAGTTCTGCCATTGCTGCAGCACCAGCACCTGATGCAGACTGGTATGAAGCGATGTGTATGCGTTTGATGTGTGACAGCTTTTCAAGTGGCTGCAGGCACACTACCATCATAATCGTGGTGCAGTTTGGATTGGCGATGATGCCGCGCGGACGCTTCAGCGCATCCTCAGCGTTGCACTCAGGCACTACGAGAGGCACGTCGTCTTCCATGCGGAAGGCCGATGAGTTGTCAATCATCACTGCACCATACTTTGTAATGTCCTCGCAGAACTCCTTTGATGTTCCTGCACCGGCACTCGTGAATGCGATGTCTACGTCCTTGAAGTCGTCGTTGTGCTGAAGGAGTTTTACTTCATACTCCTTGCCACGGAAAGTGTATTTACGGCCGGCTGAACGTTCTGAGCCGAACAACACCAAATCATCAAGAGGGAAATTCCTCTCGTCGAGGACACGAAGAAACTCCTGTCCTACTGCGCCGCTGGCGCCTACAATTGCTACTTTCATCTTATTTATTTATTGTTTTTTGCTTTTTCTTATTGTTATTTCCTTGCAAAATTACAATTTTTTGCTGAAACTCTCGCATATTTCAGTTTTTTTTTGTTACTTTGCACTTGATTTTATTGACTTATAGCACAAAAGAACCTTAAATCATGTCGCTGCTGACACAATATTTTCCCATAACCAATCCTACGATGGTGTTTTTCATCGTGCTTGTGGTGATACTTTTTGCTCCTATAGTGATGGGCAAACTTCGTATACCGCATATTATCGGCATGGTGCTTGCTGGCGTCGTGTTGGGCAAATACGGACTGGGCATACTTGAGCGTGATTCCAGTTTCGAGTTGTTTGGCCGTGTCGGCCTGCTCTACATTATGTTCCTCGCAGGCATTGAGATGGATATGGAGGGATTGCGCAAGCGTGCCAGACAGGTGGGATTGTTTGGCTTACTCACGTTTGCCGTGCCATTCCTGCTGATGTATGTTGCTTCGCGTTTGCTGCTTGGGTATTCTCACATGGCATCGGTGCTTCTCAGCTGCATCATGTCTACTAACACCCTCATAGCCTATCCAATAGTGGCACGCTACGGTTTGAAGCGTCATTATGCCACGACGCTTTCAGTGGGCGCATCCATGCTCTCGCTGCTCATCACTCTTGTGGTGGTGGCCGCCGCTACCGGTGCTGCAGGTGGTGGTGAAGCACCCGGCGTATTGTTCTGGCTGGTTTTCGTGATAAAGTTCATTGGCTACTGTGCCTTGTTGCTTTACATGCTCCCAAGGCTTACGCGTTGGTTCCTCAGACGCTACAGCGATTCTGTGATGCAGTTTATCTTCGTCCTGTCTATGATGTTCCTCAGCGCGGCCTTGTGTGAACTGGTGGGCTTGGAGGGTATCTTCGGTGCATTCTTCAGCGGCCTGATAATGAACCGTTATGTGCCGCCGCTCTCGCCGCTAATGAACCGCATAGAGTTCATAGGCAACGCACTGTTTATTCCTTATTTCCTCATAGGCGTGGGAATGCTCATCAACCTGCGGCTGCTGTTTGGCGGTGCCGACATCATCAGTACCGTGGCTTGCATCGTGATTGTGGGTACTTTGGGTAAGGCCTTGGCTGCCTACATATCATGCGTTGTTCTGCGACAGACATGGCTGTCGGGACATTTGATGTTCGGACTCACTTCTGCTCATGCCGCTGCCGGCATAGCCATCGTAATGATTGGTATGCGGCTTGAGGTGTCACCAGGGCATTATCTTTTGGGTGACGACACTCTAAACGGTGTGGTGGTGATGATTCTGTTCACCTGCATCATTTCTACCATGGTAACTGACAGTGCTGCCCGTGCTACGGCTTTGCTGGATAAGGAAAACGAGAATATTGATAATAGCAAGCGCGGTGACGACGAGAAGATTCTTATTCCTGTGAAATACCCTGAGACGGCCGGCACGCTTTTGGCGCTGGCTTCCATGATGCGCAATCCCGAACTCAATCGTGGGCTTATCGCTCTCAACGTGGTATATGACGATGAGGATACCGAGCGTAACCAGCATCGTGGCCAGCTGCTCTTGGAGAACATGGTGGCACAGGCCAGTGCCGCCGATGTCAGGTTGCAGACGCAGGTGCGCTTGGCCACCAACATAGGCAATGGCATAAAGCATGCCTTCAAGGAGTATGACTGTTCTGAGATTATCTTCGGCGTGCATATCCACCCTAACTCCAGCCGTGTGTTCTGGGGAGAGTTTGCTCAGAGTGTCTTCAATGGTCTGTCAAGCCAGATTATCATAGCGCGCTGCACTCAGCCGCTCAGCACACTGCGTGCGATACGTGTGGCTGTACCGTCACGCGCAGAGTTTGAACCTGGCTTCTATCGTTGGATAGAACGATTGTCGAGACTTTCGGGCAGCATCGGTTGCAGGCTGGTGTTCAATGGCCGCAGCGATTCTCTTGTCTTGATTAAGAAATATGTGGCTACCCGTCATGCCAGCGTGCGTGCGGAATACAGAGACATGCCTCATTGGAACGGATTGATAGAACTGGCCAAGAGCACTAACCCCGATGAGATGCTTGTTGTCGTGACGGCTCGTCAGGGCACCGTGTCCTACAAGTCAGCTCTCGACCGTCTGCCAGAGGAACTGACGGAGTATTACCATGGCACGAATCTCATGATTGTGTTTCCCGACCAGCACGGGCCGGCTCCCGACACACTCACCTTTGCCACTACGTCGCACCGCGAGCAGAGGTCGGCATACCAGGAGATACTTACCGCACTGCGTAAGGTGTCAGGCAAGTTCAAGAAAAAAAACGACGCGCATTAAGTGTATGCGCGTCGTTTTTTTTATTTTGCAGTGTCTTTAGTCGAGCGTTTGTCGCGGTGGTATGAGCGGTAGTCGTCCATTTCTATTTCAACGTCGGGCTCCGTCAGTTCGCCTTCGCGCGGCAGTTGCATCTTCATGTATTTTATGCTGATACCGCGTTCGCGCCACATTCCTTCGTAATACGTCTGTATGCTCTGTGCAACTGCGATGGCTGGTGCATCGTCTTTTTCACTATACAAATCGGTGGTGCATACCTCGACCGGCAGTTTGCTTGCCTCGGCCATCAGCTGCGTGTAGGTGAAGAGGAAGTTTGAGTCGGTCTTCAGGTGCACCGTGCCTCTGTCAACGAGAAAGTGGCGGTAACGCTGCATGAAATAGGTAGAGGTAAGTCGTTTGCGTGGGTTCTTCATCTGGGGGTCAGAGAATGTGAGCCACACCTCCTGCACCTCGTCTTCTGCAAAGAAGCGGTCTATTATCTCAATGTTGGTGCGCAGGAATGCCACGTTCTTCAATCCCTTGTTCAGTGCATCTGTCGCACCCGTCCACATGCGTGCTCCTTTTATGTCTACGCCTATGAAGTTCTTGTCGGGATAGCGTTCCGCCAGCCCCACGGCATATTCTCCGCGTCCGCAGCCGAGTTCCAGCACTATCGGGTTGTCATTGCCAAAATACTGTTCCCTCCAGTGTCCCTTCATTTCGAATGGCACGTTGTCCACTACGCTGTAGGGATACTGAAACACATTCTCATACTTCTCCATGTCGGCGAATTTCGCCAGTTTTCCTTTTCCCATGTATGTTATGTATGGTCGTTTGTTTTGTTTGCTGTGTGGATTGGTATCTTCTGATGTCGCCGGCTTTATCTCACGCCGCCGCCACCGCCGCCGCCGGAGAAGCCTCCTCCTCCGCCGCCCCATGACGAGTGTCCGCCGTGACCGGATGCGCGTGACTCGCGTGCTGCCTTGCGTGCTGCAGCACGGGCTGTTCCAGAACTGAAAGTGGAGTATATGGCATGTATCGTCACGTCATTAGCCATCTGTGCGGCTATCTTGTCCATTCTGAAGTATTCAGGATTTATGGCCTTCATGTCCTTGATTACCTTCTCTGCTATGCCGAAAAGCGTAGCGTAAATCATGTAATCTTTCCAGAGAGCCACTTCCTTGACACCACGTTCATTGAGCAAGGTGAAATCCTCAAGGTATTTCTTCAGGCCGAACACCTGCAGCACGTCATCTTCACGTTTCTTGTATTTTGATACCGACGTCTTAGAATGTAGCATGCTTACAAACGACTCCATCTTACTGGTGTTGCATTTCGCATCAACGTATTGGCGCAGTTCCTGGGTTTCAAGCACGGTGTCCTCTCCTGCTGCATTGCTGAAAATATCATGAATGGTACATAACAGTTTAGGCAGTTCGTTTGCGTTCTCCAGAGGATGGATTACGAAGTTCGGCTTAATCTTGCCCTTGGCATTTAAACGCTCTTCGATGGTGATGACACCCATGTTGATGAGCTTGAGTATGCAGGCAGAAATCAGGTTGTTGTCGTTGTCGCCTACATAGCGATAGGCATTGAGAATCTTGTTTGCTTCCTGCAGGTCGCCGTCAAGCGGAATGTCGCGATACCACGTAAGTTTTTTCTTGAGTTTACGCCTTGCACGCCATACGCTGACGTAGTCACCGATTTTGTCAAATATACCCCATGCAAACAGTCCGACGACAAAGATGACCGAACACCAGTCCTCAAACGTCCAGTCGGAGATGCTGCCGCTTTCAGTGTCATAGTCACTGCCCTCGAAGGCTTCCTCCTTCTTTTCTTCGAATGTGGCGTCTTCGGAAACTGACGGTGCAAACATTCCTTTGTCGAAACGCACCATTATGTACAGACCGCCTTCCGAACCAAAGGATTCAGTGTTGTACGCTACAATTTTCCCATCGTCGAACCCTACTTCGCCACCGAAACGGAATCCCCACACGCCACAGTGCTCATCAGTGAATGACAGAGAGTCCTCCGACTCGATGCTTAGAGTGGCTTTTTCTGGCTTGGGCGAAACGCCAGAGTCCATGAACACGTGGCGTATGGCATCGGCATCAGGATAGGAGCGTACAAGACCTGTGATAACGTATTCCGTCAGATATATGCGGCGACCAGGCTTACCCAGTCCCCAGCACAGTTCATAGCCGTTAGACTTATTGACTATGCCGCATCTGTTGGTTTTCCAGTCGCGACTTTTGTCCACATCCCATTCTCCAACATTTTCATACTCTACGCTGGATTCATCTGACACGCGCAGGTCCTTTACCTTACTCGGCCCCATGTTGCCCAGTCCGATGTAGCACTCTGTGCCCTCATCGTCAATGGTCATGTTGCGTCGCTCGATAATCAGTGCATCGCCGTTGTGCCTGAGCACCACGCGGATGTCAAGATTATGCAGCTGCGGGGCGGCCTGAACGGCAGAGAATAATAAGAGTGAGAAGCAAAGAGTGAAGATACGCTTTGTCATGTGGTTTCCGTCTTTCTGTGCTCGTTATGTGAATTATTTCTTGAATGCTTCGTCAAGGTCAGGATATGCCTTCTTCTTCTCTTCGTCGATGGTGAGATACTCTTTCACGTCGAAGTGCAGCATTGATGCTACTATGCTTGAAGGCCACTGGCGCACCATGCGGTTCATCTTCGTTGCAGTGTCATTGTATACCATACGTGAAATACGCACATTCTCCTCATACTGCTTCTGTCCTTCCTGCACCTCGAGGTAAAGGTTGTCGGCCTTCAGTTCAGGATAGCGCTCGAACACCACGTTGAGCTTGCCCATCATCTGTCCGAGCAGGTCGCTCTGCTGGTTGATGGCGGCAGCATTGTCGGCTGCGGCATTGCCTGCACCGGTATTTCCACCACGTGCCTGAACTGTCTGAATGATGGTCTCAGACTCATGGGCAGCATATTTTGCGGCAGTCTTTGCCAGTGCCACCACTGCATCGAAACGAGAGTTGAGCTGCACCTCTATCTGACTGAGTGCGTTCTTGCACATTTCGTCAAGACTTACCAGCGAGCGCTGTGTGCTGATGAAATAGATTACTACTGCTATCGCTACGAACACGATGAGCAAAACAAGTACTAAAAGAATTAATGCAACCATAATTGTATAGATTATTTGTTATTCTAATTAAAATTGCTACAAAGTTAGCGTATTTTTTTTATTCAGCGGTTTTCATGTTTGTTAAAAAAAGTAAATGCAACGCGAAAAGTCACTTTTTCTCACATTGCAGCAGTGCATGAGAACCGTCGGCAAGTGTGGTGGCAAACAGATAAACGTTTCCTCCCTCCTTTATCTTCAGTCGCTTGCGCAGGTCTGCCACGGTGGAGGAAAAGTTGCGTATGGTCAGGTTTGCCTGCCTAACGTTGCGCTGCAGCGACTTCAGCGACTGTTTGCTGAAATCGTGCATCGCCACGATGCGGAATGTGCGTGCCGGCACCTCGGCTGCCACGTCGCTGTTACAGACAAAGAGGTTGCTCTGTGGGTGCAGTTTCTTCATGCCGTTCTTCATGGCGTATGCGTCCTGCATCCCAGCCTTCAGTATGCTGGCGTTGGGCTCGAGGAGCAATGTGCCCTCCCGTATGTCCTCTGTAGAAGCAAGGTGCAGTAAACCTTCATCTTTCATCCCTTCGTCCTTCATCCATACAAACGGCTCGTCGTTGGTTTCAAGGTTTACGCAGTGGTATGTAATGCCGGGCGCGTCGCTCTCCCTGCGCATGATGAAGAGCAGTTCCTTACATTCTCCTCTGACACTCACCACATGCACGTCGGTGACGCAGTGCAGCGAGCGCAGCGCCTGTGTTATGTCGAGCATGGGCGAGAGTTTCGCCATCACGCAGTCGGCATGTTCGAGCAACGTGTCTTGTATCTGAGTAAGGTCGGGCGTGCAGTCTTCTATGGCAAACACCTTTCTTCCGGCATCATCGCGCCGCGCCGGGTCAAGGTATATCATCGAATAATGATTGCTGAAGAATAAGGAATCAGTGTTGGTAAGCAGTTCTTCTGCCGTTCCCTCTATGACCTCCGCATTGTCAAGTCCCAGCAGTGGGAAATTATGACGTGCGGCATCGCAGAGCACCTTCTGCTGCTCTACGTATATTGCCTTCCCGAACCTGCGTGCCATGTAACTGAAGTCAACGCCGAAGCCTCCGGTGAGGTCTATGAGCACCCCTTCGTCTTGGGTGGGAGCAGGGGAGAGTCTTTTGTACTCTGCCGTTGCTTCGCTCGAACACTGCTCCATCGACAGCCGCGGTGGATACCACAGCCCCTCGGTCGCGGCCCATCGTGGCAGTTTCTTCCTTGCCAACTGCCACCCCTCTATCTGCCTAAGGCACCATGAAAGGTCAACGCCCTCCGGCATTCGTCCCAGTGCCAGGGAGCGCACGTCCTTCTCTCTGTTTTTGAGTATGTAGTCCTCGTTGGTCATTCTTCTGCCTGTCGTCTTACAACCTATGTTGTATTGTCTTCTATCTCCTTCTATCTCCTTCTATCTCCTTCTGTCTCCGAAATACATTATGCAAAGGTAACTATTTATTCCGAAATAGACAAATGTTTTTTGTTTTAGCAGGGCAGAAAATGTATTTAACTGCCGTTTCCTTGCGATAGAAATCACCAATCGCAATTTTTCTCTCAAATACGCCGAAATTTTGCCCGTTAAGTATATTGCTGTATCACAGCAACATAACCAATGGTTCCGCTTCCTGACAGCCCCCCAAAATTGTAATTAGGTCCCAATTACCATGTAATCAGGCCCAAATTACCATGTAATCAGCACCTAATTACTTCTTAATCGGGTGCTGATTACGATGTAAAAGGGTGCAAATTAATGCATAATTCGTAATGCACAATTCATAATTGTTACGCATGATTCGTTCTTTTTGTTTCATTTAGCTTAATTATGCATTATGAATTTTGAATGGTTAATTATTTTAGCCTCTATTTTGATGGGCAAAGTCATGCGTCATTTGTTCACAAATCTCCCTCATTTTTTTGTGGAGATTTAGAAAAAAACAACACTATTACGGCTGTTGTCTTCTGTTCTTCTTAAGACAACTTGGGACAACTTTGACAACTTTTTCTCATACATCCCTTCTGTCATACAGGTGTTGTCGTTGTTGTCTGTGTTGTCTTCTGTTCTTTCTAAGACAACTTGGGACAACTTTGACAATTTTTTTCTCGCACATTCCTTCTGTCATACCCAACTGTTGTCATCGTTGTCTGTGTTGTCTTCTATTCTTTTTAAAGACAACTTAGTACAACGAGGACAACTTTTTTCTCGCACATCATTTTTGTCATACACAGATGTTGTCATTGTCATAGGCGTTTGGTCTTGCGAAACCAAATACGGAATAGAGGGTCTTCTATATAAACTTTCTCTCCATCAAATTCTATCAGCTCACGGTCAATCAACGAGGATTTTAGGCGTGAGATGTTGGATTTACTGCCAAGGTTGTATTCTTCAAGCACGGCTTTACTGCCAAACTCGGTGTTGACACCATCACACACAGCTCGCAAGAAATTAATCTGATGTGAGGTCAATCCCCTCAGCTGTTCTTCAAATAGTCCGGAGCACTGTGCAAGCAGTGCGTCAACCCCGGCATTGAAATCCGCTTCCGTGGTGTCTTCTGTCGTCTGAGCCAGAACATTCCAAGCCAACTGCTGTACGTATGACGACACATTCTCTACCTTCTCACATATTCTGCGAGCGAATTCATCAGAGATATTCTTTCCTTTGCTTTTGAAACGGGAGCGGATGAATGGTATCCAATCTTCTGTGTTTATCTTCCCTAAGTACATCATCTCACCAAATTGATAGAAAGGCATCTTCCTGTTCTGAAAAAGATTTACCATCAGATGTTTCTTGCTGCCGAACAGACAATACGAAACATTACGTTGGTGTTGCCACACACCTCGTAAGCGCTTTTGTATTGTGAGCGAGTCTGTAAATTCTCCAATCTGCTGAAATTCATCTATACATACAACGATGTGTATGCCTTTTTCCTTAGCAATCAGCTCCGGCAGTTGCAGAATTTCTTCTGGTTGATAGTTTTGCGGCGTGATACCCAGCGAGAAAGAAATGTCAGATATCGGTTCTGGTGAAAATGAAACTTTCGGCGTCAGCCTGACGAGAAATCGTCTTATGTTATCAACTATCTGTTCTGTCTTTGTTGCGGTCTCTTTCATCAGCACGGATGCGAAACGGTTGTAAAAATCATATTCGCTGCGACAGTCATATATATCCATGAAGACGACCTTGATTTCCGGAGATGTTATTTCCGATTTGACTTTCTTGACTATTGAACTCTTGCCTATTCTGCGTGGTGACACAAGAATAACGTTTACTCCGTTTTCAAAATCAAGTTTCAGCCTTTTGGTTTCTTCAACTCTATCCGTGAAGTTGTCTCCCTCCACAGACATGCCGTAAATAAATGCTCTGTCCATTAGTATGTGCGTTTTAAGATGAGTTCTGTTATTGTTTATGAGTGCAAAGTTACAAAAAAAAAACATGGTACACAAGCTTGTGGACCACAAACTTGTGTACCGAAGCAAACTTTTTGTGTTTTATAGTGTTAAGACGCAGGAATTGGAATACGTGTCATGATAAACCAGTCAAAACAGAACCACTGTTCTTTTATCTATTTTTGAAGACAACTCAGTACAACTGGGACAACTTTTTCCTCGCACATCACTTCTGTCATACAACTGTTGTCATCGTTGTCTATGTTGTCTTCTATTCTTTCTAAAGACAACTTATGACAACGTGGACAACTTCTCTTCACACACCACTTCTGTTATACAGATGTTGTCATTGTTGTCCGTGTTGTCTTCTATTCATCTACTAAAGCCCACTGCGCAGCCAATCCGTTCAATCGGTTTTATCCGTGTTCAAGAAAAAGCAATCAATTATCAACATACTTGAAATGAACGAAAAATCATTTTTTTTGCATTTTAATTTGGTGGTTTGGATTTTTGTTTGTAAATTTGTAGCGTCTTTAATGACTACCCGCTGAGTATGCGTGGGGGTAGGAACTTTATCGCGCCGCCCCAGAGCCACCTTATGGTGGCTTTTTTGTTTAGAACCCCTTGCTATAATAAAACAATCAAAACGAGAAAAAGAGTAAAATTATTTTGCAGATATAAATAATTTTACTAACTTTGCATCAATTAAAACAACTAATCTCGTATGAAAAAGAATATGCTACCATTCCCCTTTATATTATGCATGGCAACAATAGCATGGTTTTATCCGTCAAGTTTACTATTTTTATTCGTCATTATGATGCTATGCCAGAGAGCTTATAGGCTAAGGTAGAGAATAACGACGCCGTGTGATAACAAAGCAGATAACAGCAGCTAACGTCAATGAGCAGATAAAGCAACTATATCAGACGGCATTCCCGGAGGACGAGCAAATCCCCTGGGAGGACTTGGTACGCTTGATTGGTGAAATGCACCTTGACTTCACTGCATACTATGAGGGAGAGAATTTCATTGGCTTTACTATTGTCTTTCCACATGAGCTGGTAAACTGGTACTGGTACTTTGCTGTGTTACCAGAACTGCGAGGCCAGGGTAAGGGGCAGGAGATACTAACCACTCTCATTGAGAAATACAAGGGTAAGACATGTGTTCTTGACATGGAATCGCCAAGACAGGAATGTGACAACAAGGTACAAAGGAAGCGTAGGCATGAGTTCTACCTCCGTAATGGATTTCGGGACACGAATCTTTATAAAAAGTTTGATGTTGTGGAAATGACAATAATGATGATGGGAGAAGGTACGTTCGCTATGCAGGATTGGGATGACATTGTATGTGAGCTAAGGAAATATTGGACGTGGGATTAAGGATTTAATAACATCTTGGTACAGCAGATAGAAACAACACTAAACTAATAAAAATGAAAAATATTATACTGTGCTTCGGGCTGTTGTTGTGCCTTGCAGGTGTGACGGCGAGGAACAGAAAAACAGTGCCGGTAATACTTACAGCAGGACAGTCAAACGCTGACGGGCGCGTGCCGATGGATGATTTCCCGTCTTACATTGCATACAATTACTGTCAGTGGAGCTATGGTAGCGGTGACTTTGTGCGAGCCGACGGCAGTTTTTCGCCTTTCCGTCCTACGGTGGGACGTCCCGACATTGCTCCACGTTGGGGATTCGATGCAATAGTGTACTATATGCTTGAGCAACAATGGCATTGTCCGTTCTATGTCATAAAGCAGACCATGGGCGGTACTGCCATCGATACGCTGTGCAGCGGCAGTACACACGGCTACTACTGGAGCACACAAGTCAGAGAGGAAAAATCGCTGCTCAAGGCATTTACCAGTCAGATAGATAAGTGTCTGGATAATCTTCCCGAGAATTACGAGATAAAGTTTCTGCTGTGGCATCAAGGGGAAAGCGATAAGCAATGTGCCGACCACTACTATGACAACCTGCGTGCAGTGATAGCATATCTGCGTCAGTATCTGGTAGAGCGTACCGGTCGCAAGCGTTATGCGCATTTGCCTGTGGTCTGCGGTACATTTGCAAGAAACAGTCGTCAAGGATGTAAGACTGTAGTCGATGCCTTGTACCGTATGGAACGCGAGGAGAAACATTTCCACGTGGTAGATGCTTCCGACCTTTCGTTACAGCAGGATTACCTGCATTTCGATGCGCAGGGCGCACAGACATTGGCGGAAAGGGTGGTCAGCAAATTGAAACAGATAAAGGGAATATAAACTTAAATATGGACTTTTAAAAATCGAAATAAAAATCTTATATAAGAAATATTTCTGGGCGAAGCCCAAGTATTATGATTCAGATTTTGGGGGATTTCTAACCGAAGGTTATAATAAAAGAGAAAAGGGTGTGAGATTATCTGTGTTGCCTTATATTCTTTTTAAAGACAACTTAGGACAACGTGGACAACTTCTCTTCACACACCACTTCTGTCATACAGATGTTGTCGTCGTTGTCCGTGTTGTCTTCTATTCATCTATCAAATCCCATCGCGCAGCCAATCCGTCCAATCTGTTTTATCCGTGTTCAAGAAAAAACTAATCAGCCGTCTACATACTTGAAATGAGAAAATGATTCTTTTTGTAAGGAAATGAATATTTATTTTGCAAATAAAAGATTTTTAATTACCTTTGTATTCGTTTTTTATAAACTAAAGGCTTAGACACCTGTTATAATAACCTGATTCAAACGGAAAGGCCGTACCAACAAAGATTATACGATAACCAAGCAAAAAATTAAAACTATGCGAAGTTTAACACTTTTATTCGCCCTTTTCGTCAGTGTGATGACAGTAAGGGCACAGGCTCCGAAAGGACCCGAAACGGAATACGTAATGACCCTCAACGTGAAGTTAGGTCAGGCATACGGCGTGGGAAAGACTGCCAAGGGCAACCGTTTCATCGTCCCCATCACGGGAGGAACATTTGAAGGACCAAACATCAAGGGTGAGGTGCTTGAAGGTGGTGCTGACTACCAGCTGCAGAACATGGAAGCCGGCAGGACAGAGATAGAGGCCATATATTGCATAAGAACCGATGACGGTGTTACAATCCACATCCGCAACTGCGGTCTTATATGCAGTGGCAAGGATGCCGATGGCAAACCTTCTTTCTACTTCCGTTGCGCCCCGAAGTTTGAAGCACCAATAGACAGCAAATACGCATGGCTCAATAATGCCCTGTTCCTCTGCGAGCCTGCAATGGATGGTCCGCAAGGTAGCATTAAGCTAAATGTATGGAAAGTAAAATGATAACAAGATATGAGAAAACTATTACTTTTTGTTTTTGCCACACTGACGATGGTGGCGCAGGCTGCAGATGTGTCGGAAGCACTGCAGAAGACAGATGTCACAAGTATTGAGAACGTGGTTTCCTACAGGTTCAACTACCCCTCGGTGAGCGTTACGGGAGAGCCTGTCGTGCTGTCGGCACTGCTGATAGCGTGGAACCCTGCAGACCCCAAGGCTACCGATGCCATTGAGACGGTACACATCTACAATCACCACACGGTAACGTCGGATGCGGAGTGTCCTACGGCGGAGCCAACACCTAACGACATCCATGTCCTGATGGCACTTACCAGAGGTACTTACGGCATAGGACTCAACGAGGACGAGAATTTCATAGCGCGCAGCATAGTCATTGCCCCCGACTACGAAGGATATGGTGTTACCAAGGAGAGCACTCATCCTTATTTGGCAATGGATGTTACCGCCCAACAGGTTGTTGATGGCGTGAAGTACGGTCTGCAGTTATATAATAAGGAGATAGATGCACAGAAGGCTCTGCCCTTTGCCGACAACTGGCGCACCTTCGGCTTCGGCTATTCGCAGGGCGGTGCCGTAGCACTGGCTGTGCAACGCCATATTGAACAGAACGACATAGACAACGATTTGCACTATCGTGGCACACTGGCTGGCGATGGCCCATACGACCTCATAGCCACCATGAACTACTATATGCAGGATAATGGCGACGGTTATGATGTAGAGACGCAACACCACATGGGGACCACGACCATGCCGATGGTGGTGCCAATGATTATCAAAGGTATGATAGACAGCCATCCCGACATGAAGAACCACCAGTTGGAGGACTACCTGTCACAGCAGTTCCTCGACACAGGCATCATGGAGTGGATAGCCAGCAAGGAGTATAAAGTCAACGATATATATAAGATGTGGTATGCCCAGTTGCAGGAGGGAGTGGAGAACAACGGTCACACATACACCAGTGAGCAGATGGCAGAACTCTTTGAATCACCCACGACGAACAAGGTGACTGGCAAGCTCGACAAACTCTTTACCCCAGGGTTCTATGATTATCAGTCTAATAGCAACAACCTCGTCACCGTACCCGAAGAAAAGGGCGACGCCTATAAGGACCTCCATCGTGCATTGTACGATAACAGTGTTGCCACAGGCTGGGAACCGCAGCACCGTATTATGTTCATACACTCCAAGTACGACGTGGTGGTGCCATACGGCAACTACCTCTCGTTCCGCGATGCCCATCCTGACGGTGAGGGAACCCTTTACAAGATAGATGACGACTCTACATCGGACCATGTGGAACAGGGCACTACGTTTTTCCTGAAACTCGCCTTTATGGGTTCATACGGTTCCTATTATAAGTGGCTCGACGAACCGTATAACGCAACCAGCGTTCAGGTTACTCAGTGCGCTTCCAACACGTCGTCATTGTGGTACACGCTCGACGGTCGTCAGTTGAATTGCAAACCGACCACGAAGGGTGTTTACATTAACAATGGTAAGAAACTGGTGGTTGAATAACATCAGAAATTATAGCATAAGACAGAAGGATATAAAAACAGAGGACATAACCCACATGGTTGTGTCCTCGTTTTTGTGATAGAAGTACGGGGTGTTTGGATTAGAAGTGGTTGGATGCAGGTGTTTCGTAGGTGAAAAAGTCCATTCTGTCTGTTTGTTTTTGATTAATGTGCAATATTGTTTGCAGGTTGTTAAACCTTGAAAGCATGAAACGCGTCATAATTGCAGAAAAGGAAAATAATTAATAAAAGCAATACAATCAATGGACAAGACGTACCACCGGCTTTGGGGACTTATCGTTATCCTCATTCTTCATTCCTCATTATTTATTCTTAATTCCAGGGCGCAGGACTCGCTGGCCACTGCGAAAACAGTCATAAGCGGCACCCTTATCGATAAGGAGGAGCAGGAACCTCTACTTCAGGCCACTGTGCAGGTGCTCAAGGCGGCTGACTCTACGTATGTCGGCGGTGCGGTGAGTGACCTTGACGGCAATTTCTCAGTCAGTGTGCCAGAGGACGGCAAGTATATTGTCAAGATTACCAATATCGGCTACAAAGGCATAACACGCAACGTGACCATAAAAGATGGTCAGTCTTTCGCCTTCGGACGACTGAACATGGAGACCGATGCCGTGATGCTGAAGGAGGTCGTTGCCAACGGTGTGGCAGCGAAGGTGATTGTGAAGGAAGACACCTTTATATATAATGCCGCTGCATACCGCACGCCGGAAGGTTCCGTCCTGGAGGAACTGGTGAAGCGTCTGCCGGGTGCGCAGATTGATGATAGCGGTAAGATTACCATCAACGGTAAGGAAGTGAAGAAAGTGAAGGTTGACGGCAAGGAATTCATGAGCGGCGACACACAGACTGCACTGAAGAACCTGCCTACGGCCATCATAGACAAGGTGAAGGCTTACGACGAGAAGAGTGACATGGCCAAGCTCACCGGCGTTGACGACGGAGAGGAGGAGACTGTGCTCGACTTCAACATCAAGCGAGGCATGAACAAGGGTATCATCAGCAACATCGACTTGTCCATCGGTACCAAGCACCGCTATTCGGAACAGGGAATGTTTGGCAGCATGAAGGATAACAGCCGACTGTTCATCATGGGCAGTGCCAACAATACCGGCGACCGCGGCTTCAGCACTGGCGGACGTGGAGGTTTTGGCAACCGTGGCAACGGACTGCAGGCAAATAAGATGCTGATGGCAAACTACAACTATGAGATTAAGGACAAACTGAGAATCGACTTCGGTATCCAATGGAGACACGGCGACACCGACACATGGAACAAACGCTCCAGTGAGAACTTCGTGTCAACCGTAGGTTCGTTCAGCAACAGCCTTTCACAGAGCTATGGCCGCAGCAACTCATGGAATTTCAACGGTCGTTTGGAGTGGAAGCCGGATACACTGACTACCATCTCGTTCCGTCCTTCATACTCTGCATCATCCAATGACTCACGTTCCAACAGCCGCAGCATGTCATACAACTCCGACCCTTATTCATACGATGAGGTGAACGACCCGCTCAACACTGCTGAGCTTGATGCCCTGAACAGGAAGATATACATGGAGAGCCTTGGTGCCGACTCACTGCTCATCAACGGCAGACAGAACAACTCCCTGAGCTACAGCACCAACAAGAACCTCAACCTGCAGCTCGTGGCATCGCGCAAACTGTCAAGCCGCGGTAACAGCGTGACCGTGCAGGCACGCTATCGCGACACCGACAGCGACAGCGAGTCACTGTCAACACAGAATGTGACGCTGTACCGTCCATCAACGGCAGACTCCATATATTATAAGAACCGTTACAACCTCACACCAGGCGACAACAAGACTTTCTCGCTCACGGGTACATACTCGGAGCGCCTGTCAAAGTACTCGTTCCTGCAGTTACGCTATATGTATCAGTATAGCCACCGCACAAGTGAGCGTTCCACGTATGACTTCTTCAACAAAAACGACTACAGCATGTTTGACGGCTTCTCTAATACGGCTGAATGGGCTTACCGCAACTTCAATGCGTTTACGGATCCTTATGCGCCGCTCAGCACATACTACAGCGATTCACTCAGCCGCTACTCTGAGTACAACAACTATACTCACGAAATCGAGCTGACATGGCGACGCGTGACCAACAATTACAACCTCAACCTCGGTATCATGCTGCAGCCACAGACACAGCATATGATATACGATTATCTGGGCAAGCACCATGACGTGCAGCGTTCGGTGACAAACTTCACCCCGACGCTCGACTTCCGCTATCGTTTCACAAAGCAGAAGAGTATACGTCTGAACTACCGTGGCAACACATCGCAGCCGTCAATGACGGACATGCTGCCGATTACCGACGATACCGACCCGCTGAACATCTCTATGGGTAACCCAGAGTTGAAGCCATCGTTCACACAGTCGTTCAGCGTGCGCTACAACAACTACGTGCAGAGCCATATGCGTACCATCATGGCGTTCATTGACTACTCGAATACCTCAAACAGCGTGTCGAACATGACTACATACGACGAGCGCACTGGTGGACGCACCACCAAGCCGATGAACATCAATGGCAACTGGAACGTCAGAAGCTCATTCATGTTCAATACTGCACTCGACACCACTGGTGTGTGGAACCTGAGCAGCATGACTAACTTCTCATACCAGAACCATGTGAGCTACATAAACCTCAACCGTTCGGCTGAGGCCACGAAGAACTACACTCGTGAGACAAACATTTCGGAGCGTCTGGGTCTGTCATACCGCAACTCATGGCTTGAGGTAGAGCCTAACGGCAACGTGACTTACAACATAGCAAGAAACAAGCTGCAGCCTAATGCCAACCTCAACACATGGCAGTTCCAGTATGGTGTTGACATCACAGCCACAGCACCGTGGGGCACGAGCATCTCTACCGGTGCGCACATGTCATCACGCCGTGGTTACAGCGAGGCATCGTTCAATACGGACGAGTTTATTTGGAATGCACAGATATCGCAGTCATTCCTGCAGAACAGGTCACTCACCGTCATGCTGCAGTTCTATGATATACTGAACCAGAGGAGCAGTTTCTCACGCAGCCTCAATGCTATATCGCGCAACGATACATACTACAACTCCATCAACAGCTACGCCATGCTTCACGTAGTCTATCGCTTCAATGCCTTCGGCGGCAAAGCTGGACGCCAGGCTATGCGTCAGGGACGCAACGGTGGCCGTGGCGGTGAAGAAGGTCCTGGTGCCCCTGGTGCTCCTGGTGGCCGTGGTGGCTTCGGCGGCGGCGGTCCACGTGGTGGTGGCGGCTTTGGCGGCGGTCCGATGGGCGGCGGTATGTTCTAAGGTGAAAGAATGGAAGAGTGAAAAACAGAGAGAGTTAAGGAGTAAAAGTGTAAAAGGTTAAAAAGATAATAGGGATAATAAGGTGAAAAGTATGATTACGCATAGACTTCAGATTGTTGTCTTGCGATAATCATACTTTTCTTTTTTCATACTTTGCTTCTTACTTTAGAAAAAAAATCGTAACTTTGCATTATGAATTACGAATATTATAAGGATAAGCGCATTGCTGTGCTGCTTAGCGGCGGCGTAGACAGTTCGGTGGTAGTACACGAGCTTTGCTCGCATGGACTGAAACCAGACTGCTTCTATATCAAGATAGGACCAGAGGAAGAAGAAGAGTGGGACTGCACGTCAGAGGAAGACCTTGAGATGGCGACGGCCGTGGCAAGACGCTACGGGCTGGCGCTTGAGGTTGTAGACTGCCACAAGGAATATTGGGATGAAGTGACGCGCTACACCATGGAGAAAGTAAAGGCCGGTTATACGCCCAACCCTGATGTGATGTGCAACCGTCTGATTAAATTTGGTGCATTCCATGAGAAACGTGGCCGTGAATACGACTGCATCGCCACCGGTCACTACGCACAGACGGAGATTGACGATGAGGGCAGGAAATGGCTTGTTACGTCGCCCGACCCAGTGAAAGACCAGACAGATTTCCTCGCGCAGATATACGACTGGCAGTTGCAAAAGGCCATATTCCCCATCGGACACATGATGAAAGAAGAGGTAAGGACGATAGCAGAGCGTGAACATCTTGTCAACGCACGGCGCAAGGATTCGCAAGGCATCTGCTTCCTCGGCAAGATAAACTATAACGACTACCTGCGCCGCTATCTGGGCGAGAAGCCCGGACTTGTCATCGACATCGAGACAGGCAAGAAGGTGGGCATGCACAAGGGATTGTGGTTTCACACCATAGGACAGCGTCATGGGTTGGGCTTTGGCGGTGGACCGTGGTTTGCTGTAAAGAAGAACATTAAGAAGAACATTCTCTTCGTAAGTCATGGCTATGACCCGGAGAAAGCCTACAGGCAGCAGTTCCGGCTGCATGACATGCACTGGTTAACGGTTCCTTTTGAGGCCTTGTCGACCGACGTGGGAGAAACCAACATAACATTCAAGATACGCCATACGTCAGACTTCTTGCGAGGCACGCTCAGTCAGTTGCCAGAGGGCGAATATCTGGTCAAGGCAGAGAAACCCATACATGGGGTGGCGCCTGGGCAATTCTGTGTTATTTATGACGAACACCACCACCGATGCTACGGTTCTGCCGAAATAACCTTATAGACGAAAGATGAACAGACAGCTATCCAATTTTTGCTTCGCTATCCTTGCATTGCTGCTTACGGCAATGCTGACGTGCTGCACCGCCACTACGGCATACGACAATGGCGGGGGCGACGGCATAGCCATGCGCTATGCGCAGTTGCTCACGCTGACGCAGCACGACGGTTATATCAGGGCGAAAATCCTTGACCCGTGGGACTCCACGCGCACCCTGCATGAATATGTACTGGTGGAGCGCAGCGCACCATTGCCTGTCCATTTGCCCAAGGGCGATGTAATACGCACTCCTGTGACCAATGCAGCCGTTTACACTTCGGTACACTGTGCGCTGCTTGACGAACTGGGCGCATACGGCAGTATCAAAGGTGTTTGTGACCTTAGATACATTAATATGCCACGCTTGCAGAACGATGTTGCCCGTGGTCGCATCATTGACCTCGGCGAAAGCATGACACCCAACATCGAGGGGATAATCAGTATGCAGCCCGATGCCATACTGCTCTCACCGTTTGAGAATGGTGGAACATACGGCAAGGTAGGCAAGATGGGTATACCGCTGATTGAGTGTGCTGACTATATGGAAACATCGCCGCTCGGCAGGGCAGAGTGGATGCGCTTCTACGGACTGTTGTTCGGATGCAGTGAGCGTGCCGACAGCCTTTTTGCTGCCATCGAGGGGCGATACAGCGACTTGAAAAGCCTTACAGCTGATGCTGCCAGCCGTCCCACAGTGGTTACGGAAATGAAAATCGGCAGCACGTGGTATGTGGCGGGCGGACAGAGTACAGTGGGCATACTCATACGTGATGCCGGAGGTCATTACGTTTTTGACGACGTGAATGCCACAGGCGCATTGCCTTACAGTCCCGAGGCTGTATATGACAAGGCCAAGGATGCCGATTGCTGGCTGTTGAAATATAATCAGGCCACAGACATGACCCTCGCTGACCTGAAACAGCAGTGGGCACTGAACTCACGCATGAAGGCTTTCCAGCGTGGCACCGTCTATGCGTGCAATCTGCTGAAGACACGTTTCTACGAGGAAACGCCTTTCCATCCTGACGTAATACTGAAGGAGTTTGCAAGTATACTGCATCCTGACATGGTTAAGAACGACAACCGATTCTACAAGAAACTGCATGAATAGACCGCTTGCCATAGTTATATTGCTCATCATAACAACGGCATTGCTGTTGCTGCTTAATCTCTTCTGTGGTTCGGTAAGCATACCTGCACGTGAAGTGCTGAGTTTGCTTGTTGGTGGCGGAACTTCTCGCAGCAGCTGGACGTATATCTTGACTGAAAGCCGTATACCACAGGCTCTGACAGCAATGGTGTGTGGCGCATCGCTTTCTACTGCCGGACTGCTCTTGCAGACTGCTTTCCGCAATCCGCTTGCGGGACCGTCAATACTCGGTATAACCAACGGAGCAGGGTTGGGTGTGGGTATCGTCATGCTCGTCACCGGTGGTGTGGTTAGCATTGGCGGCAGCACGATGGCTGGCTTTGTTGCCGTTGTCGCTGGGGCGTTCATGGGAGCCATGACAGTGATAGCCCTCTTGCTTTTCATGGCTGGTATAGTGCGCTCAGGCCTGATGCTCCTTATCATAGGTATTATGTTGAGCTATCTTGCCTCAAGCATGGTCATGATGCTGAATTTCTTTGCTACTGCCGACAGTCTGCAGAACTACGTGATGTGGGGCATGGGCAGTTTTAGCGATGTGACGCGTGAGCAACTGCCGTGGATGCTCGCTTTGTCGTGTCCGGCTCTTATTTCGGCTCTCTTGCTCATTAAACCTCTCAATGCCCTCTTGCTGGGCAATGACTATGCCGCTAACCTCGGCGTGAATCTTAGGCTGACGCGCTGGCTGCTGCTTGCAATTACCGGTATGCTGACGGCCACCGCCACGGCTTTCTGCGGTCCAGTGGCTTTCATCGGGCTGGCTGTGCCCCACATGGCAAGGCTCGCCACGCGCACCGCTGACCATTCCACGCTTCTGCCTGCCACTATGGTGTGCGGTGCCGCTGTAGCTCTTGCCTGCAACGTTATATGCACGCTGCCGCAGAACTCCATAATACCGCTTAATGCCGTCACACCAGTGTTTGGCGCACCGGTAATACTTTATATACTGTTGCGTCGCAGGTAGCGTGATAACAAAAAATAACAGTCTTACCAGTTGAAATATTTCTTTATTCAGATTATTTGTTGTAATTTTGCAATCTGAAAGGATAATCATTAATCAACTGGAAAATGAATACACAGGAAATTCCCGTCCTGCTGCTTACGGGTTACTTAGGCAGTGGAAAGACAACGTTGCTTAACCGCATACTGAACAATGAGAAAGGCATACGTTTTGCCGTCATTGTCAACGATATTGGCGAAGTAAACATTGATGCCGACCTTATACAGAAGGGTGGGGTGGTAGACCAGCAGGACGACTCGCTCGTGGCTCTGCAGAATGGTTGCATCTGCTGCACGCTAAAGATGGATTTGGTGCAGCAGCTCAGCGATATAGTGAAGATGCAGAAATTTGACTATATCGTGATTGAGGCCAGCGGTATATGTGAGCCGGCTCCCATTGCCCAGACTATCTGCTCTATACCGTCGATGGGGGCGCAGTATAATGTGGGCGGCACACCGCGTCTTGACTGCATAGTGACCGTTGTCGATGCACTCCGCATGAAGGATGAGTTTGGTTGCGGTAAGTCGCTGCTTGGTGCCAAGCGCAACGAGGAAGACATTGAAAACCTTGTGATACAGCAGATTGAATTCTGCAATATCATCTTGCTCAACAAGGCATCAGAGGTTGAGCCTGACGAACTTGAGCGCGTGCGCCAGATAGTGCGTGCCATTCAGCCCAAGGCAGAGATAATAGATTGTGACTACGGCAACGTGGACTTTGAGAAAATACTTGGTACGGGCAGGTTCAACTTCGACGATGTAGCCACTTCTGCCGCATGGATAGGTGAAATAGAGAAGCATTCTAACGAAAACGAAGACGAAAACGAAGACGAAAACGAAGACGAAGACGAAAACGACCATGATGAGCATGAGCATCACCACCATCATCACCATGAGCATGACGATGACGAGCATCACCATCACGACCATGAGCACGAGCATCATCATGACCATGACGAAAAATGTGAGTCGCATCATGGAGGCGAGTGCACCTGTGGCTGTCACCACCATCACCACCATCATGGCGAGGGCGAGGCAGAGGAGTATGGCATAGGCACGTTTGTATATTATGCCCGCCGTCCGTTCGACATTACACTGTTTGACGACTTTGTGGCTCGTCGCTGGCCTAAGAGTGTGATACGTGCCAAGGGACTGTGTTGGTTTGAGGACCAGCCCACCTTGTGCTATATCTTCGAACAGGCAGGCCGTCAGGTGCAGTTGCAGAATGCCGGACAGTGGTATGCCACCATGCCGCCGGCAGAACTGGAGCAGTTCCGCATTGACAACCCTGGTGTAAATCGTGATTGGGATGACCGCTATGGTGACAGGATGCAGAAGATTGTGTTCATAGGCCAGCACCTTGACCGTGAAGCCATAACCAAAGAACTTGACAGCTGTCTTGTAGACTGGAACGAATGATTCCCATTAGTATATAATTCTATTAATATCCATTAATAAAACAGACTTTAATACTTTATACAAAAGTGTTAAAGTCTGTTTTTTTTTTGTACAATGTGAATAATTGTTATTACCTTTGTATCCGCTTTCATCAGAATTAAAGATTATAAAAACTGTAAAATTGAAGTTTTGAATAGCGGGAAGACGATAACAACAATCACATTCATTTTGTATCTTCTGACGTGTGTGGCGGCAACCATTGACACACATCTGTTCGTGTATCCCTCACTGTCGCGCTCGCTGCTGATGGAGGCGGGACTGCTTGTTTGTGGCCTTGCAGTCTGCCTCACGCAGATATTGAAGTTTCCCACAGATTACGCAGATTGCAAAAATAATTCAAATAAAAACCGTTTAGCCAGTGCAGCCCAGCGCAGCGAAAGCAAGATCTGTTCAATCCGTTCTATCCGCAGGGGCACTATGTACTGAACATTTCCGCAGGAAAGCAGGTATTTCGCACAATAATTGTTAAAAAAGGAGGTGCGGAATGAAAAAGATTTTGTCATTAGCAGTATTATTGCTAACTTTGCTGCCGGTGGTGGAAGTCGCAGCCCAGAGCTACGGCAACGAGAGTTACGGCAGCAACACCTCATGCACGAGCCAGAGCACAGGTATATGGTGCAAGGCACAGGCGAGCAATGCTGACATCTACACTGTGGTGTATGACGAAGACAGCTACGAATTCAATGACTTCAGCGACTACGGCGATTTCTCGCAGGAGGTGGTATTTCAAGACGGTACTCGCTACCAATATGGCTATGATGATTATAATAGTTACAGCATGTCATCAGCCACAGTAGGATATGGAGGGCCTAATGGCATTCCTTTGTCCAAGTATGATACATCAAGATTAAGCACTCAACATTTAGTTGTTAAGACAAATGGAGATTACGACACCACAATACGGAGAGTGGTAAAACTTCTACAGTCAAGAACACGTGCGACAGGAACTGAAACTGCCGCTGTTTCCCTTGCAGATGGAAATTTTGTTGTTTATAAGGATGTCGGCAATACGTGGAACTCTTCAAATCTCTATTATGACAAAATAAATGGTGTACCTTGTTTTCTTGGAGAAATGATAACCAACTATTATCATACTCACCCTTACATAGATTTTGGAAACAAAGAAAATCCTTTATATGTAAGTGTAGAGGATAAAAAAGCGGCTAGAAATTTAAATCTACGTAAGATTTATATTGTATCGTCAAATGGCCATTTATATGAAGTTAATATAAATAACACTCGTGATTGGGATCTTATTATATACTAAAAAGATGAAAATAATTTTGCAAATAATAGTCTCACTTCTTTTCATTGCATCTTGCTCTGCGGATTACAAATGTTATAGTACGAATGAGGAACAACAATTCTTTGATTATGAAATAATGTTCAATACGTATAATCTAAACCCTAATGAAATAGAGTCTAAAATGGGAAAAGATATCATCTATTTGCTTCCTACGATAAATGGAGAACCATTAGATGTGCATTTACGAATTGAAAAGGGTAAAGATAATTGCTGTGCAGTATTCTTTTTTCAAGGTGATCCTATGAAAGTGGATTGTGATTATCAAAGGTTAGTAAAGCAAGAACGAATAAACCCCAAAGACCCTAATGTTAAACCACATAAAACCACATACAAAGAACAAATCGACATACTCCGTTTTTTAGCCTTTATATGTGAAACCAAAATAGGTGTGAAAGATTTTGCTCATTTGTTATTTGGTTTTGAGGATTTGGGTGAATTGAATGTTGATATTACAGAATTATGCGACAGCGTAAAAAAGGTTAAGCCTGATGAGGAGTCAGGTATTTTTCCTCTTGCAATGGAAAAAACAACATTGGCAAAGGATTTAAGGAGTATATTTGAATTATATGATGTGGAATTTATTGATTACATTTGGTATAATAAAAAAAAGATACCATACAATCAGTATGCAACACAACATGAATTTAGAAAAAAACACAACACTTCATATGTATACCTTATAGATGGTTTTATAGTTCGACTGAACAAAAAACAATAGTAAGAAAAAAGTAACTAAATTCCTCCAAGCTCAAAAGACGCGCTTGGAGGAAACATCAAAAAGAAATTATGCGAAAGACAATACTACTCGCCATCATGCTGACGGCGATACATGATTATCCCATCCATATTTACAAGGGTTCAAAACTTAACTTTTAGATATATATGAACAGATTATTTTTTACATTCCTGATATTTTGCACTGTTTCCTGCTATTCTCAGGTATCAGTCTCTCTAAAGGACTTGTCGGGAACAAAATGGAAAATAACAGAAACAGGAAATGATTTCTTCCAAACCATAACGGAATATACCAATTCCTACAGAAAAACGACTACGACATTTAAAACTTCTGGGAGGGAGGCATCAGTTCAGAACAAATATTACCTTTCGGACTATATCCCGTCATCCTTTGAACACTCAAGGGTGGGGAAATCAACAAGGGGGAAATATATAATATCATATAATTCTGTCTTGAACACTTTTGCCTATGTCGTAATAAAGCAGTTTGACTCAAAGAGAGGAATGATGGTTATACATCGCCCAGCGCGTTCCGGGGTCACACCAGGGGACATTCCATACAAAAAAATCAAATGATTAGTTTAATTCCATCAGCCACGCATGTTGCCAGCCGTGGTTGATGGAATAACCATGTAACCAAACAAAATCATGCGAAAGACAATACTACTCGCTGTCATTACATTGACGGCGATACTGCCTATGTGCGCCCAAGACAAACTGGCAGAGCTTAGGCGCACACTGACGGAGCACTACTCTAATGACGCGGAGAAGCAACGCGCGACGGCGTGGCTGCTTGACAATATGACTTACCACAGCACGGTGCGCAGTGAGTTGCAGGACGAATACTACAACAGGCTGACCTCCATTGAGCACCAGACCGTCTATCCGCAGTGTGAACCGCTGATATACAGTCTTGCCGACAGCGTATATGCCGTGCAGAACAAAGGGTTCAAACGGGTAATTTCAACTTCGAGAACGGAAAGGTGAGATGGTGGTAATGCCAAAACCGAGGACATAAGTGCCACACATATCACAGTGTCACAGAAACGGCAGTTATCGTGACACTGTGATTTTGCATACCGCCGAAATACTCGCGTATTTGAAAAAAACTTTCCCACAGTTTCGTACAGTGGAAATATGGAGGGGATTGTCAACATATTGTTTGATAAGTAGTTAGGTTTTAGGACGTTTTTTAGGCACTGTAATTGGGGCCTAATTACACTGTAATCGAGGCCTAATTACCATGTAATCGCAACCTAATTACAATCTAATCGAGTGCTGATTGCAGTGTAAGAGCATACTGATTACAACGAAAAACCGCAGCAAGTCCACAAAACTTGCTGCGGTTTTTCGTTTTTTTCATGTTTAAACCGTGTTTTCGCTGTGCAGAAATCTCCAGATTGCACGGCGCGGACGACTGTTTCAAAAAGTCATTGTGTAAGCAAAACGGGCAAAAAAGTGTCATTGTGTAATCAGTCCATGCGGTCGCGGTAGTCTTCGTAGGTGTAGCGGCGCAGGGTTTTGAGTGTGCCGTCAGAGCATAGCAGGGCGATGTCGGGGTGACTGATGCCGTTGAACATATTTGTTTTTACGGTGGTATAGTGCAGCATGTCTTCAAGGATGATGTTCTCGCCAACCTGCAACTCGTGGTCAAACTGCCAGAGTCCCATGAAGTCGCCGCTCAGGCAACTGCAACCGCCGAGACGGTATGTGAATCCTTCGGTACTCACTTCGTCCATTCCTTCGATAGTCCTTGCTCCGCGTACCTGCGGCATGTACGGCATCTCAAGGCAGTCGGGCATGTGACATGTGAACGACACATTGAGTATGGCAGTCTTTATTCCGCCGTCCTCCACGATGTCAACCACCTGAGCTACGAGCGGGCCAGTCTGCCATGCAAAGGCACTGCCAGGCTCCAGTATGACCTTGAGCCAAGGATAGCGGCGGCGGAAGTCCTGTATCAGTCGTATCAGCAGTTCCACGTCGTAGTCGCTGCGCGTCATTAGATGTCCGCCGCCGAAGTTTACCCACTGAATCTGCGGAAACCATCGTGAGAATTTATCTTCTATGTGGGCGAGTGAACGCTGGAACACGTCGCTGCCGCTTTCGCAGTGGCAGTGGCAGTGCAACCCGCTGATGCCTTCGGGCAATTTGTCGGGTAGTGCCGTGGCGCGTATGCCGAATCGCGTGCCGGGTGCGCAGGGATTGTAGAGCAAGGTCTCAACCTCAGAATACTGCGGGTTGATACGCAGTCCGAACTTCAATTCGGGGTTTGCCTCCGTGGCGCGCTGGTGGTAGCGGCTGTACTGCGAGAGCGAGTTGAACGTGAGGTGGCTGCTCATGCACGCTATGTCGTCAATCTCATAGTCGTTGTATGCAGGTGAGTAGGTGTGGGCTGGCGAACCAAATTCCTCGAATGCAAGCTGTGCCTCATACAGAGAACTTGCCGTGGTGGCGCTGATGTATTCACGGAATATTGGGAATGTCTTCCACAGGGCGTATGCCTTAAAGGCCAGTATTATCTCTGCACCAGAGCGCTGGCTCACGCTCTGTATCAATGACAAGTTGCGGCGCAGGCGGTCTTCTTCAAGCACGTAGGTGGGACGGTGTATCAATTCATAATTCATAATTCGCAATTCATAATTATTTTTAAAAAAACAGTGCAAAGTTAACTTTTATATTCGAGAAAATTGCAGGATTAACATTTTTTGTTTAATTTTGCAGTCGTGAAACTGATTATAATGACCCAGCCCACGTATTTCGTGGAGGAAGACAAGATACTGTCGGCACTCTTTGATGAGGGTATGGACATGCTGCATATCAATAAGGCAGATAGCGACATAGAGTATGCTGAACGACTGCTGACACTGTTGCCGGCACGCCGCCGTGACCGCATAGTGGTACACCAGAACTATTTTCTGAAAAACGAATATGACCTGCGTGGCATTCATTTAGACAATCCTGGCGACAGGGTGCCTGATGGCTTTCGCAAGCATGTTTCGCGCAGCACCTCTAACGTGGCCGACCTGAAGGAGATGAAGAAACAGTGTGACTATGTCATGCTTCATTCTCTCTTCGATTCTCTGCATGGCGGCAGGCGCGCCTCTCTCACCGATGAGCAGTTGCGCGCGGCGCGCAAGGCAGGACTGATAGACCGTCATGTGTATGCTCTCGGGGGCATGGCACTTGAGAATATCCACGTGGCAAAGGAATATGGATTCGGTGGCGTGGTAATCTGTGGCGACCTGTGGGATCGCTTCTGCATACATCAGGAAGTGGACTTCCGCGGCATTATCGAGCATTTCCGCAAACTGCGCAAGGCTGTGGGGTGACACATGCGTAGTCTTTCATGGCTCTTCATTCGTGATAATTGGTATAATAAAAAATAATTTAAGCTAATATATAAACGCTGTAAATGGAAAAAGATTCTTTCCTTGTATTCTCCGGCACGGCAACGCGCTACCTTGCCGAGAAAATCTGCGCCAGCCTCGGCTGTCCGCTTGGTAACCTCGTAATGACACGCTTCAGCGATGGCGAATTTGCCGTAAGCTTTGAAGAGAGCATCCGCGGACGCGACATATTCCTTGTGCAGAGCACTTTCCCAAGTTCTGACAACCTGATGGAACTGCTGCTGATGATTGATGCAGCCAAGCGTGCGTCGGCTCGTACCATCAATGCCGTAATACCTTATTTCGGTTGGGCACGTCAGGACCGCAAGGACAAACCGCGTGTGTCAATAGGTGCGAAGCTTGTGGCCGACCTGCTCAGCGTGGCCGGTATCGACAGGTTGATTACCATGGATTTGCATGCTGACCAGATACAGGGCTTCTTTGATGTGCCTGTAGACCATCTATACGGCTCAGGTGTCATACTGCCTTATCTGGCAAGCCTGAAACTGGAGAACCTCGTTATTGCTTCGCCTGATGTTGGTGGCGCAAAGCGTGCAAAGAGCTTTGCCAAGTATCTTGACTGTCCGCTCGTGCTGTGTAACAAGACACGTGCCCGTGCAAACGTGGTGGCGGAGATGCAGATAATCGGCGACGTGAAGGACAAGGATGTTGTGATTGTTGACGACATGGTTGACACCGCCGGCACCATCACCAAGGCTGCTGACATTATGAAGGAGGCAGGAGCACGCTCTGTCAGGGCCGTTGCCAGCCACTGTGTCATGTCAGGTCCGGCCAGTGAGCGTGTGCAGGCATCGGCACTTGAGGAGATAGTGTTTACGGACTCTATACCTTATGCCCAGCGTTGTGCCAAGGTTAAGCAGCTCAGCGTGGCCGATATGTTTGCCGAGACTATCCGCAGGGTTATTAATAACGAGAGCATATCATCGCAGTACATTATATAATTGATTCGTAATGAATTGATAAATGGGTCGCATAAATAATATATGGTATTACCTGTCTCGCCACAAGTATCTTATCACTGTTGTAATAGGAGCGGTTCTCGTCGGTGTAGTCGATGAGAACAGTGTGCGTTCGCTGGTAATGCTGTCTATGCGGCTTAATGAGAAAAACGAAGAACTGCAGGCGTATGAAGAGCAGTTTGAACGCGACTCCATACGCCTGCACAACTTTGAGGCCAGTCTTAAAGGTGTTGAGACCATAGCACGTGAGCGGTATAAGATGAAGCGTGCCGACGAGGATGTCTTTGTGCTCAGCACTGAGAAGAATATAGGTCGTGAAAACTATGAGTAGTAGCAAACTCATAGTTTTTTGTTTTCTGTATAATCTGTTGTCTTTTTGTTCGTTTAGTCGGCTTTTTTCCTTTATCTGTCTTTTTGAGTAGAGATTTGTTGGCAAAGTTCTTGCATGTTTTATATAAAATTATTAACTTTGCCGTTTGAAATACAATCAATCTTAAAGGCTAACTACTTAAAAACAGATTATGAAACTACATAGACGTTTCTTTCACCGTATGCCGGCAATTATTATGCTGGTGCTCTTTATGTTTAGTACCCAAGTGTTGTGGGCGCAGTTTTTGTCTGCTCCGGCATTCCCGGGTGCTGAAGGCTTCGGTCGCTACACCACCGGTGGACGCGGCGGACAGGTAATCCATGTGACAAACCTCAACGACGATGGCGAAGGTTCTCTGCGTAAAGCAATAAATACAGATGGAGCACGCATCATCGTGTTCGACGTGGCCGGCATAATAGAACTGCAGTCGGACCTGAAGATAGAGAAGGACAACTGCACCATACTGGGACAGACGGCACCGGGCGACGGCATCTGCCTCAGGAACTATACTTTCCACATCAATGCCAACAACGTCATCGTACGTTACATTCGCTGTCGCATGGGCGACACTGCTCTGAACGAGAACGATGCCATGTCGGCAAGTCATCAGACAGGTGAAGAGAAACAGAACATCATCATCGACCACTGCTCCGTATCATGGTGTGTGGACGAGTGCGGCTCGTTCTATGGCAATGAGAACTTCACACTGCAGTGGTGCATACTGTCAGAATCCCTTCGTAACTCCGTGCACGACAAGGGCAGCCACGGTTACGGTGGCATCTGGGGTGGCAAGAAGGCTGCCTTCCACCATAATCTGTTGGCTCACCACGACTCGCGTAACCCACGCTTCGACCACGGCTATGTGTCGGAACTGGCTGGAGTAGTTGACTATATAAACAACGTGGTGTATAACTGGGGAGGTAACTCCACATACGGCGGTGAGAACAAACCAGGACTTGAACCGAAGAAGTTCAATATGGTAAACAACTACTACAAGCCGGGACCATATACACTTACTAAATCAAGTTATAACCGTCTGCTTAACCCTACAACCAGCTGCGAAAACTGCAATAAACCCTCCCCGACTGACGTGGTGCCAGGCAAGTTCTATATCAACGGCAATAAGGTGAACGGTACTACCGTCAGCCTGACTACGTCATCTACAAGCAGCAGCAACATTACGATGAACAGTGGCTACAGCTTCAGTTCGTTTGCATCCAACTGTCTCAGCAATAGTCGCTATACATCAAGCGACAATGACTTCGGCGCTTACAACACCATCTCTCTGCACTCTGCCGACAATGCCTTTACGAAAACCGTGGCATATGCCGGTGCAAGCCTCAGCCGTGATGCTGTTGACACACGTATAGCTACAGAAGCAACCAAAGGCACAGCCACATACGGTGGTAGCAACGGTTCTACCAATGGTCTTATTGATACTCAGAGCGATGTGGGCGGATGGCCAACATACAGTGGTTCTGCAAGCACAGACACCGACCAGGATGGAATACCTGACGAATGGGAGACAGCACACGGACTGGACAACTCAGTAAACAATGCTGCTACATACACTCTCGACCAATATGGCTTCTATACCGACCTTGAGGTGTATGCCAACTATCTCGTGCAAAATATCACAAAGGCAGAACGCGCGGATGCTACGGCAACATTCAATGAGTATTATCCGCTTGACGCTAATGCAATTTCGCCTATCAGCAGCACTGTGGCTACGGCTCCATACATTACAGCCAGCAATACGGGTAAGGTGACAATCTCGGATATTGAGAGTAATGCCACGATATATTATACTACCGACGGCTCTACGCCAACAACGTCAAGCACACAGTACACTGGGGCTTTTATCGTTGATGCAGCATGCACGGTAAAGGCCATAGCCGTAGTCAGTGGAAAGACAACCTCTGGCGTAACATCATACGAGGTAACATCATTCAGCGTTACGAATGCCTATTGCGTTGACAGCAGCGACCCTGCACCATTGGCAGAGATAGCTTCTGTTAATGGCATTACAATGACTTATGGTGCTTGTACCGACTGGACATCTGGCAGTGCCGGCGTCACCATCGATGGCGTAACATTCTCTAACTATGCGGTAGCAGAAAGTTCAAATGGCAGCACAAGCACTACTTTGGCAACGAGCAAGCCGACAGGCAACAGCTATTGGATTTTTGAACCGACGGAAGACGGTACACTGACACTTGCCGTGCACAATGTAGGTAAAGGCAAAGCAATCTGTGTCTGTGAAGACGGAACGCAGATAGGTGCCACTCTCGTTGACGTTGATGGCACTACCTCTTCTGCGCTCACCACCACTACTCTTTCAGCTGGAGGTACCCTGCCAAGTTCTTCCTCTTGGAGTGGCGGTATTCGGTTTGAGGTAAAAGCCGGAAGCACCTATACCTATTCTCTTGCTGGTTCAAAGGGACGTCTGTGCGGATTCATATTCAACTCCGCAAATGCTGTTACTACAGAAACCACATTGTTCTCACTTGACGTAACATCCAGTGAAACCCTTAACTTGGCTTCTGGCGGTTCGCAGAGTTTAAGTGCATACACAACGACAACGGGCGGTACTGCTTCTATATATAATGGTAAAAGCAGTGCACAGGATATGGTAGCCAATTCTCAAATAAAACTGGGCGGAAGCAGTGGCAGCTATCTTAAATTGGAACTGGGTAGTTCGCTGAAAGCAGGTGATGTAATCAGCATATCAACAGCAGGTGCATGGAAACTTGCAAGCACCAATTCCAACAGTGGAGCAATAACTGTGACAACACCATATACGATAACAGGTACTGAATCAGCCGCACTTGTTAATAAAAATACATTATATATATATAAGACAGGTACTTCTGGCGACCCAACAAGCATAACTTCTGTTGCGATAACGCGGACTACTACCTCGTCAGGTGGCGGTTCGTCAGAGACTACAACCATTGACGGTACAGAAACTACTCCTACACAGTCGTCAAGCGGTGTGGCTATCACTGGCTATTCCTACTCAATAGCAAGCAACCTGAATGGTGGACAGGGCAACAGCAGCCAGGCATTCAAGTTGCGCACGCAATCAACGAGTTTTGATATCAACGTAAACGAGAACTACACCATCAACTCCATGACACTGACTGGAGCAACGAACTATGCTTACGATGTTGTGGTGACAGGTGTGTATGTAGATGGCGGCAGCACTAATCTGCTTGCAAACAATGTGACATTCCCATCAGACAAGTCGATAAACTCGTTCTCTGTATCTAACTTGAATGCAAAGAGTAAGATTACTGTTACCTATAATCAGACATCATGCTCACAGCTTAACACGACAATAACATTTGGATATTCGTATGAGGTGCAGCCTATCACACTGTCATCATCGGAGAAATCCAGCAGTCGCAACGGACTTATTAAACTGACATACAACAATCCACTGAGCACAAGCATTACGCCAACGGCTACGCTTGGCACAACTACACTCACAGGATTTGTTGATGGCAATGTTTTGTCGTTTGCTTATTCAAATCTCGACTACGACACTTCATACAACTTCGCTCTTGCAGCCAATACCGTAACGGATGCGTATGGCCAGACGTATGGCAATGCTACGAACCTGACGCTTACGACTGCGGCACGCGCCACTGCAACGAAGAAAGGATATGATGCTGTGGTTTCAAATGTAAGTGAACTGTCGGCTGCTATCAGTACAGCAAATGCGACAAACACCTCAACAAGTGCAGAGCGTTACCGCATACTCGTATTGCCTGGTACGTTCACCATGCCTGCATCTACAACTACGCAGAAAGAAGTGACACTTACATATAGCGACAACAGCAGTTCAAATGCATCTTATTATGACATCATAACCTATTTGACTGCTCACAATGTGTCAATCGTAGGTCTTGACAATTCAACGACCACCATCACCAACACGCCTCCAGGAACATACGAGGGCAAATATGGTACGACCTGTATAGCAGAAGGCATCGGAAACGGTGACGTGTTGCAGTTGTCAGGTAACAACACCTATTTCCAGGACATCAAGATTGCTTCTGCGATGGGCGACGGCCGTGGCCGTGACATAGCAGTACAAGACAAAGGAAACTTTACGATATTCAAGAATACATACCTGTATGGCTATCAGGATACATACACTAACAACAAAGGTAGCGGTCGCTCTTACTTTGAGGGTGGTGTAATACGCGGTCGCACTGACTACATCTGCGGCAAGGCCGACATCTGGTATGAGGGAGTGACCTTTGCACAGATTTATGGCGGTTATCTTGCCGTGCCTTCCACACCAAAGGAATATGGATGGGTGATGAACAATTGTCGCATCGTGGCAGAAAGTTCTACTGCGGTCAGTGGTACTGTTGACGGTAACTACACCCTTGGCCGTCCATGGGGACAGGGTACTCCGGTAGCCCTGTGGATAAACACTACAATGGAGGCAAAACCTTCATCAATTGGATGGAGTGAGATGTCTGGTGGATGGCCAAAGCGTTTTGCAGAATACAATTCTGTTGATGCGAATAATAATGCCATCAGTTTGTCTGGTCGCAAAACCACGTTCAACACGTCATACACCAACACCCCTGTGCTCACTGCATCAGAGGCAGCGTATTACAGTCGCTCTCGCGTGATGGGCTCTACCGACGGTTGGGATCCTACAGAGTACACGGAACAGTGTGACGCTCCAGTGTTGACGCTCTCAGGCTCAACTCTCTCATGGACGGCAGACGACTATGCTTCATCGTGGGTGGTATTTAAGGATGGTGTATATTATGCCAATCCAACGACCAATTCGCTTGCATTGACAGAAAAAGGCACTTACACTGTGCGTGCCGCCAATATTATGGGCGGATTGGGAGCGACTTCCAATGCTGTTGCCTACACAGTGTCAGTCATTAGTCTCGTTGATGGGGACGACTACACGCAGGACGTGGATGTTGATTACGACGTGATAACATACACCAAGAGCATATCTTCAACGTTGGCTGGCAAATGGACTGCTCTCTATCTGCCGTTCTCATTTGAAGTCAGTGATTATACAAGTCAGTTTGACTTGGCAGAGATATATAATTTCTGTCCGGTGAGCGATACAAACAATGATGGTCAGGTAACGGAGGATGATGATGTAACGCTTGTGCTGCGCCGCAAGACCACTGGACAGACAGTGGCTAATGTGCCATATTTGATACGTGCGAACAGTGCCGGTACACTGACCATAACTGCTGATAATGCTACGCTCCGTGCGGCTGAGGCTGGCTATGTGAGTTTTAGCACATCTAAAGCGACCTACACCGTTACTGGTGTGAATACGGCTGTTGCGGCTACTCCAGAGAATGGCTATTATTACATGGCTACAAATGGAAAACTGAGTTATCGTACAACTGGCTCTGCCACTATCAAGGCTAACCGATGGTATCTCACGATTGCAGGTGACAACTTTCAAAGTGCAGGAGCTAAACCGACAAGCATTGGTACATTCATAATCGATGAAGATGTAGTAACGGGTGTGAACAATGTAAAGGCTGGCAGAGGAAACTCTGACGAAATATACAATCTCAATGGTGTTCGTGTGACACGAGCATCGAAGCCTGGTATATATGTAAGAAACAACAAGAAAATCATTATATGATGAATAGGAAAGACTATATAATCCCACGGGTTAAACTTGTCAAATTACGCATCCCCCGTCTGCTTGCAGAATCCAACGTTGATTTTGGAGACCCAAATGAAGAGGCAGCGGCAAAGTCTTCGTTTTCTGGATTCATTGACGATGAAGACGATGACAGCGGAGCATGGTAGGCGTAAAAAACAGTTCAAAATACGCATGGTATGAAGAAAAAAGACTACATTATTCCAGCATTGGTGATTGCCAGGTTGAGGCCGGTGAGGTTGCTGCAGACTTCAGGTGACCTTACTAACAACGGCGACGATACGTCTGGTGATGCTGATGACGATGAGGAGTTTGAGGGACTGTTTGACTAATGTCTCTCAACGCCAAACTTTAATTTTAGCTAACTATCTATTCAAATTAGAACATTCAAGAAATGAAAAAACATCTTTTCATATTACTTCTTTTAGCATTGACCGCCCTCACGTCCAATGCACAAAGAAAGACTGACCCACTGGACCGTGGTCTGGTGGCAGTCAAGGTCTCCAACGGAGTATTCGTAAGCTGGCGTCAGCAGGCTGAGGAATACTACGACGTAACGTATAACCTGTATCGCAATGGCACGAAGATAAACAGCGAACCGCTGACCGTGACAAACTTTACAGATGCCAGTGGTACGACATCAAGCACCTACACTGTTTCTGCCGTAGTCAAAGGCGTGGAACAGGCGCAGTGTGCAGCAAAGAGCGTATGGGCTAACGACTATCTTGAAATCACGCCACAACATCCTGCAGACATTCACTCTACACTTGTTCCTAACGATGCCTGCGCCGCCGACGTTGACGGCGACGGCCAAGTGGAGATTCTCCTAAAGTATGACAACCAGAGTGAGGTAAATAATGCCATGCAGAAGAACGGCTGGTACAATGAGCATACCATCTTCGAGGTAATGAACCTTGACGGTTCTGTACGCTGGTGGGTGAACTGCGGTCCAAACATGGGCGATTTCCAGAACAACGAACAGAACATCGTTGGTTACGACTGGGACCAGGACGGCAAGGCTGAGGTGCTCATGCGACTGGAGGAAGGTTCCACCATACACATGTCTAACGGCACAACATATCAGATAGGAGCCGACGGACAAAACGGCACTGCATGGACAAACTACCGTGAACCACGCGGCCTTGCTGCTGGTGCAACTACTGTGGCACTGGCTTTCGGACTTCCAAACAATGCTACGGCCACAGCTGCAGACGACTGGGTTACCACAAGCATTCAGAACGGTGTATTGTATGCTACGACTACAGCCAACGAAACAGAGGGTGACGGTGTGCATGCCACCGGTCGCACAACGACTGTCACCGTCAATGACGGAACCAATGAAACTGAATATTCTATATTCCAGTTAGACAAAACAGCAAGGTCCGTGGAATGGTTCACTCACTATGGCAAGGAGTTCCTTGTATATTGCAATGGCGAAACTGGTGAAATATACGACATTATTGATTTCCCATGCGCCCGACTGGAAAGCGGCGAAACTGACCTGAGTGCTGCATGGGGTGACGGCTATGGCCACCGCTCAAGCAAATACTTCTATGGTGCTCCTTATCTTGACGGCCGCAATCCAAGCATATTCGTGGGACGCGGTATCTACACACGCCACAAGTTCGTGGCTCTCGACGTGAACAAGAACACTCACAAACTCTCTGAGCGCTGGCGCTGGATGAACAATTCCAACGGTCCATGGAAGGGACAGGGCTACCACAACTACGCCATCGTTGACGTGGACTGGGATGGCCGCGACGAAATAGTATGGGGTAGTATGGTTATCGACGACAACGGTATGGGACTGTCAACCACTGGACTGGGTCACGGCGACTCACAGCACCACGGCGACCTCAATCCGTATGTGCATGGACAGGAGGGTTTCTTCTGTAACGAGGACAACCCAGGCAACAACTACCGTGACCTCACTACATCAAAGATTTATTATCGTTTCGTGGCTGGCAGAGACGACGGCCGCGCCATTGCCGGCAACTTCAGCAATGACATCCCTGGTTCCATCGCTTCAAGTTCTCGCGACTCTGAGAATCCTATCGGCCTGCTGGCAAACGAACACGTTGGCGGATACAGCACATACGGTATGTCGCAGAACTTCCGCTGCTACTGGGACGGTGACCTCTGCGAGGAGACATTCGACGGTACTGGTTCACCCAACTATGACGATCATCCGGGCGGCATATATAAATTTGGAGTAGGACAGATAAAGGAACTGACTGGTTCGCTGACCAACAACTGGACCAAGGCCACCCCATGCTATATGGGCGACATTCTGGGTGATTGGCGCGAGGAGTTTATCATGCGCACCGCCGCAAACAAAATCCGCATCTACACCACTACCATTGAGACGCCTTGGCGCAACTACTCACTATGGTACGACCACCAGTATCGTAACGCTATGGTATGGCAGATGTGTGGTTACAACCAGACTCCACACGTGTCATACTTCCTCGGCGAGATGGAAGGCATCACCGCCGCTCCACCTGCACTGACGATGGCAGGACGTACTGAGATTGCCAACGGCGGAACAATCACCACCACCGACAACACTCTGATTACATGTGAGACAAACGACATGACCGTCAACGTAGCCAACGGTGCTTCTCCTTATATCTATATAGACAACGCTCCGTCATGGGTACAGGGCTCAGCACCGTCTGAGGCAACATCCATGCAATACGACATCACCTACAAGTATTATACCCACACGCTCACGGGCAGCGCCTTCACCGGCAACACCCGCATAGTGAAGCAGGGTGACGGTACGCTGAAACTGCCTGATGTAACACAGACATACAACGGCAACACCGACGTATGGGGAGGTGCACTTGCCTTCAACGGCACCATGCAGAACAGTCCGCTGTGGATGAACCGCCACACAGCTCTCTACACAGCAGGAACATTCAACCAGCCTGTGACCATGGAGTATGGTTCAAGGCTCTACATCAGCGAGACCGCTGCAGAGAACGGTGGATCACCTGAGAATGTTGACTACCAGAACGCCACATTCAAGACCCTCAACCTACACGAAGGTGCAAGGGTGGTGTTTGACATCAACAAAACAAGAGAACAGTATGACAAGCTGACCGTAGAAAACCTCAACCTGCGCAAGACGGTATGGGAATACGGTCCTGAATACGTTGCACCGGTATTTGAGGTAAACTCCGCCAATTCAAAAATCTCTGTCGGCACATATCCGCTCTGCGATGCAGAGAACATCAGCGGCGACATCAGCGACATCGCCATAGAGAGCGCCACTGGTTTCGCAAGCAACACCGCGCAGAAACTTGAGAATGTGGACGGCACGATATACCTCAACGTGACATTTGAAAACGAGGCATACATCGGTTCAAAGAATAACATTTCTTCTATCTGGACAGAGTTCTCACCGTCATACACGTTAGAGGCAGGAAACAGCTGCGAGTTCAAGTTCACCAACTACGGTGGCAAGAACGATAACTACAACTGGATTCTTGCAGCCGTGAACGGTGAAGGCCACTCTACCGTTGACCGCGCCGACTATGCTGAATACTTCAGTTTCCGTGCCGACGGCGTAGCACTTGCTCCAGGTCACAGCACCACGGCATCCAACGTCACGATAACGAAAGACTGGACAGACGATGCTACATTCGTTGCAGATATGGCAGAAGCCGACGTGAACATGACCGTAACATACAGCAACGCACACGAACTGAACGTGACGGCTGTAATAACATCCAACACCGGCAACGAATACAACCTGACCGCAACTTATACAGGTTGCAGCGAAGATGCCCTAACATTGTTCTTCACCGTTGACCACTCGCACATGACATATCCTGAGGTTACGAGAACAGAGGCTGCACCGCAGGTCAAGATGACGTATGTGAACTATAACGATCCTGAAGTGTCGTATGGTGAGGTAGAAACTGCAGAGACAGGCTTCAACAGTGTTTCTAACAGCGTAGGCTTTGCCAACACAGGATGGGGAGTGAACTTCATCACCTATATGCAGGTTGACCTTTCTGAATACAAGGGCAAAGATGCCAAGAACGTATTGCTCACTTTCGATGGTTCGGGAGCCATTGCCGGCACTCGCGCCATGATATTTGGCGTAGGTTACAACACCAGCACATGGTCAAGCGACATGACATACAACACCGCCGATAAGACCATCACCGTATTGGGCGATGCTCAGGGAGGTACGGCAACAGAGGAAACAGCATTCGACACCTATACATTCGACATCACCAATGCCTTCACTGCAGACGCTGACGGTGTACTCAACATCATTGCTTACGCAACAATAGCCGGTGGTGCATACATACAGAACCCATCTGTCAGCATCATATTCGCTGAAGAGAGTGAAACCGTAAGCAACGACCCAACAAACATTGTGAACAGCGGTGAAGTGCTTTATCAGCAGGACTTTGAAACGGCAAGCACAATTGATGAGTATTGGAGCACAAGTACGGCAGGACGCTATGCTTCCGAGCAGAAAGAACTGGAAGATGGTCACTATAGCTTGTTCAACGCAAAAGGCACGAATGGAGCCACATTGACCTTCTCTGCCCTGCCAAGCGTAGGTGATGACTATACTACGGCAAGCGGATATTCTCTTGACTTCGACTTTGCTGTAATCCCAACCGATGGTAACAGCAGTTCTGGTGCACAAAGCGCAGAGTTCAGAATACTTGACACTAGCAACACAGAACTCTGCTTATGGAAAGTGACAACACAAGCCCATACGGCGGCAGCAAACTCAACAGGCTCGTTCTCTCTCAATCGCACAGAGACTGGCACATTCACTGCAAACCTGGAGCCATACTGGTATCATGTCAACATCAATGCCTCTGCTGACGGTACATTCATGACCGTGACAGACAAGGCTGCTGGCACTTCAGAGAAATACACCATTAACGAAAATCTGATATATGTCGGCAACCTGACTTACGGGACAGGTAAAGACGATGGCGGTCTGTGCCTTGACAACATCACACTGAAACAGCTTGTGCCAGCCAACCTCACACTGTCGTCAACAAGTGCCCTGCCTGACTATGAAGAAGGAATATACAGCACAGTTACCGTTGACCGCAACTTCAAGGCCGGCTACTCTACGCTCTGTCTGCCGTTCAACATGTCAGTAGAGAAGTTCACTGGCGGCGACACAGAAGCATACGTGGCATATTTGAGCGATGTGGTTGAGGGCAATGGCACGACGAAACTCTTGTTTACAAATACACAGGAAATTGAAGCAAACATGCCTTGCATAATATATCTCAGTCAGCCACTCAATGCACCGTCGTTCTCAGACTTGGCTGTACATAAGGCCAGCGCCAAGACAACTTCTGTAGGTTCTTGGACAATGACGGGCAACTACACACCGGGCTTCTCTATGTATGGCAAGTACGGCGTGGCAAACAACGCCAAGATTATGAAGGGTGGCAGCAGTTCTACACTTAATGCCCTGTCGGCATATATCACCGGTCCTGCAGCAGCTAACGCAAAACTCTTCTTCGGCGGTTTCTTCGACGATGAGGAGGAGGCAACGGGCATCAGCGATGTAAATGCCAATGACGCATCATTAAAGAACGGCAAGTTTGTTGATGACAAGCAGATTGTGATATTGCACAATGGTCGCCGATACTATGTAGGCGGTACCAGGGTTAAGTGATATTGCTATAGACTATGTATAGTATTGAGGAAGTCAAACAACAGATTATTGCAGACATAGAAGCTCACGACGAATGGCGTGAGGAGGTGTCGGGTGGTAAGATGTTTGGCTTCCTCATTACTGATTCTGGTGAGGTGCTGAAGGCCTACTCCGGGCAGATATGCGGACGTTCGGACTGGGAGGGTTATGTGCCAGCCATCTTTGACTATCTGCAGCCCGATGGCTATTTCAAGACGCATGAGGCAGAAATCACTGCGCTTAACCGTGAGGTGGAGCGTTACCGTGGTATCAATGTGAAAGGCGAAGAACGCCGTCGGCTCGATGCCATACGCCAGGAGCGCCGTGAGCGTTCACAGGCATTGCAGCGGTGGCTTTTCTCGCAGTTTGTGTTGACAAATCCCTGCGGTGATAATGATACGCTGTTGCATGTGTTTGAACAGTATGCTGCATGCGAAGGACTGCATCAGGCAGTTCCCCCCAGTGGCACTGGCGAGTGCTGTGCACCGAAATTGCTTAACTATGCCAACCGTCACGGCTTGAAGCCTGTAGAACTGCGTGAGTTCTGGTATGGAGCTTCGCCGCATGGCGAGGTGCGTCATCATGGTAAGTTCTATGAACCGTGTCAGTCGCGCTGTCAGCCAATAATATGGTGGATGACAGGGAATGAAGGATGTGAAAAGAAGAAAGTGGAAAGAAGAAAGTGGAAAGGAGAAAGTCTTCACCCTTCACTTATATACGAAGACCCTTGGCTAATTGCAGTAGATAAGCCCTGTGGACTGCTCTCTGTGCCTGGGCGCAGAGGACTGCCCAATGCACAGGATATGATAGGCTATAAGGTTACGCACAGACTCGACATGGATACGTCAGGCATATTGCTGGCAGCCAAGACCGACGAGGTGTTTGTAGAGATGCAGCGACTGTTCGCGCGCCATGAGGGTGTGAAGAAAGAATATGTGGCTGTGCTTGAAGATGGAGTGTCGCCAGCCAGTGGCATCGTGTCGTTGCCTCTGTCGGCTGATTTCCTCAACCGTCCGCGCCAATGCGTGGACTATGAGCATGGCAAGGAGGCCGTAACGGAATATGAGATTAACGGAAACGATGCTGTTCTGCGTCCTCTGACGGGCAGGACGCATCAGTTGCGTATGCACTGCGCTCATCGTGATGGTCTGAACCGTCCCATACTTGGCGACCCATTATATGGCAGAGTGGCGGCAGACAGAATGTATCTTCATGCTTCGAGGTTGGAGTTCATACATCCAGTGACAGGAAAACTGACGGTGATAGAAAGTAAACCTCCGTTTCATAATGCATAATTCATAATTCTTAATTATTGAAGGTAATATACAATAAATATTTTCCGTTCGGTAAGTTTCTTGCCACCAACATTTGTGGACTGATATTCTGTCGTAGTGACAAAGGAAGGTTGAGTAAGCGCGACGAGAACCATGAGTATATCCATACCCTGCAGCAGCGCGAGATGCTCTATGTGGGGTTCATGCTGTGGTATTGCGTGGAATGGCTGTACCGTGCGGTGAAGGAACGCAGTTTCATGCGTGCCTATTTTAAATTGTATTTCGAGCGCGAGGCCTACGGCAACGAGCGTAACCTGAACTATCGCCATGAGCGTCGTCCGTTCGGGTGGTGGCATCAGTTTGTAGGTGAAGGTACGCTGCTTCATGAGGTAGGATGCTTCATTGGCGAGATAGCCGATTTCATACGCCGTGACTTCCGCCTTGCCAAGTATCTTTACGTGGCTGCGTTGGCGTTGCTCATTATCGTGGGGCAGTTGCGTTTTCATGTGTATGACTGGCTCATCGAACCGTCGTATGACAACGGAACGTCGATGTTGAGGTTGCCGATGGTTTACATGACTGCATATTTCCTTACACTGCTGCCTACGCTGTGGATGCATGGCGAACTGTGGCGCATGCGTAAGTGGCAGTCATGGCTGCTGCCGGCTTTGTTAGTCAGTATTGATGGAGCAGGGCAGGGGTTCCATGCCTATTATCGTTGGGCTGAGGATCATGCCGTGTGGTTCAAGGATATGTATTACATGCGGCTTGTTGGTTCGTTCATGTTCCGCTCGGTGTTCATCGTCTTGTCGCTGTGTGTGTTCAGGTGGCTTACCGATGGTCGTTTCGGACTGTATGGACTTACTCGTTCCGCCAAATACCTGCGTGTTTATGGGTTGATATATGTGGTGCTGTTGCCGCTGTTCCTTGCGGTGTCGTTTACGCCGCAGTTTCTCAGCTATTATCCCAAGATGGACATAGTGTTTTATGATAGTGCCATGGGGTGGAGCAACTGGCAGGTAGTTGGCTTGTTTGAGCTGTGCTATGCCAATGACTTTCTCGGGGTAGAGAGTATGTTTCGTGGAGCATTGGTTATTGGCTTGACACGTTGGCTTGGACCTCGTGCTGTGCTGCCTATGGCCATAACCTATATGTGCATACACCTGGGCAAGCCCGACTTGGAACTGTGCTCGTCGGTGATAGGCGGTTACACGCTTGGTATTCTTGCTTACCGTACCCGTCACCTGTGGGGCGGCATAATCATCCACCTCGGCATAGCCATGTTCTTCGAGGCCGTAGGCATCCTTCGCCTTATTGCATAGGGTGGGTGCAGATATGAATTGTATGGATACAAAAAAACTGCCGAAGTGACTCTCGTCATTTCGGCAGTGTAGCTTTCTTAGCTTTGTTCGAGCTAATAGCTTACTTTGCAGTGTCAGCAGCAGCTGTATCAACAGCAGCAGTGTCAACAGCAGCGGTGTCAACGGTATCGTTAGCAGCACCCTGCTCAGTTGTGTTACCACAAGAAGCGAATGAAATCGCAGCCATAGCTACGAACATGAAAACTAATTTCTTCATTTTTCTAAGCTTTTTAAAAATCTGTAAAACAATCTTGTTTATTAAAACCGATGCAAAGTTACGTACTTTTTTTATTACTTGCAAGGTTTTTTATGTTTTTTTTTACCCTCGTTTTGTAACTTTTTTGCAAAACGTTGATAATCCGCAGGTTATAAAGTGTAAACAAAAGTTAAATGTTTGTTTGTGTTCGCACACAGCCGTTTTTATACGAAAATGGCGCAATATTAACGTAGTTAGTGATGTAAATGTTCTATTGCAAGGAATCGTAAGTTTAATACAAATTAATTTGGCTTTTCGCTCGACTTTTTGTAACTTTGCCGTGTAATATATATATAAGGTATATGAAGAAAGTTGGTTTTATGTCGCTTGTGCTTGGCAGCGTGATGTGCTGGCTGGGCTGTTCGCCTGCAAAGCAAATGCCGGAGGGTGAACTGGTGAGTATAGAGTACAGCACCAATACGTGTCGGGCGGAGAATCAGTATGAGGGAAGCGTGCAGCGCGACTCTGCCGGTCGCTTTGTGGTGCACTCCATGAAGAAAAACTACGGGCCGCTGTATGAAAAGGTAATCGGTGCGTCGCAGATGAAACGCTTCCGTGAGATAATAGAGGAAGAGAAGATGTATAGATACAAGGAGTCATACCAGCCGCGCTTGCATGTGCTCGATGGCTGGGGATGGCATTTCTGTGCAAGGTTCTCAGATGGTTCTAAAATCCTGTCGGGTGGTTCCAATGCCAGGCCTGATGGCAACGGTCTCGCCCGCATACGCAGTTATATGGAGGAGCTGGTGAGTGACGGCGTGCTAGTGGAAGCTGCTGACAGCATAGATAATGACTGACGCAATAAGCAATCTTGACTGAAATGATTTGGCAGTCTCAGGAAAAGTTAGTACCTTTGCACTCATGATTGACACTTCGGCCTTTCAGGGCAAGACTGCGGCTTACTACACGCTGGGCTGCAAACTGAATTTTTCTGAGACCTCCACATTTGCCAAGATGCTGGAGGAAATGGGTGTGCGCACCGCACAGAAGGGTGAGCGCGCCGATATCTGTCTTATCAATACGTGTAGCGTCACCGAGGTTGCCGACCGCAAATGCCGTCAGGTCATACGCCGCATGGTGAAGGAGAACGAGGGCGCATTCGTCGTCGTGACGGGGTGCTATGCACAACTGTCGCCTGAACGAATCAGCAAGATTGATGGTGTAAACCTCATTCTGGGCAGCAACGAAAAAGCTACGCTCATAGAACGTCTCAGTCAGAAATGGGGCGAATGTCTGAATGATAGCGATAGCAAAACCGAATGGAAAGTAGAAAAGGTGAAAGACATACGGTCGTTCGCACCGAGCTGCAGCCGTGGCAACCGCACGCGCTACTGGCTAAAGGTGCAGGACGGCTGTAACTATTATTGCACCTACTGCACCATACCCAAGGCTCGCGGCAACAGCCGTAACCCCTCGATTGCCTCGCTTGTAGAACAGGCTTGCGTGGCGGCCGGCGAGGGTGGCAAGGAGATAGTGCTGACCGGGGTCAACATAGGAGACTTCGGCCGCACCACCGGTGAGTCGTTCCTTGATTTGGTCAAGGCCCTTGACGGAGTGGAGCAGATACAGCGTTACCGTATATCGAGCCTTGAGCCCGACCTTATCAGCGACGAACTGATATGTTATTGTGCCGACAGCCGTGCCTTCATGCCGCATTTCCACATACCCCTGCAGAGCGGCAGCGACCATGTGCTGCGCCTGATGCACCGTCATTACGACACGGCACTGTTTCGTGAGAAGATACTGCGCATCAAGCAGTTGATGCCCGATGCCTTCATCGGTGTCGACGTAATGGTGGGATGCCGTGGCGAGACGCCGGAGTGTTTTGAGGAGACATACCGTTTGCTTGAAGAACTGCCCGTTACGCAGTTGCATGTCTTCCCCTACAGTGAACGTCCGGGCACAGCAGCGCTGAAGATTCCATACGTGGTCAGCGATGCCGACAAGCGCGAGCGTAGTCAGAGGTTGCTTGAACTCTCAGACCGCAAGACGGAGGAGTTCTATTCACAGTATATAAACAAGGAGATGCCTGTATTATTTGAAAAGGCAGACAAGGGTAAAGCCATGCACGGCTTCACCCCGAATTACGTGCGTGTGGAACTGTCTGCACGTCAGTCATCGGAAGACCTCGACAATCAGATTGTGAGTGTGAGACTCACAGGCTTCAACCACGATAAGACAGCACTGAAGGCTGAGATAGGATGATTCTTGACAACAACGTTTTAATAATATATGACAACTATAATAATACTAAACTGGAACGGTTCGCAGATGATGCAGCGTTACCTGCCGTCGGTCGTGGCAAACAGCGGAGATGCTGAGGTGGTCGTGGCCGACAATGCATCTACCGACGACTCGTTGCAGATGCTATCTGAGAAGTTTCCGACAGTACGCATTGTCACGCTTGACCGCAACTGGGGGTTTGCCGACGGCTACAACAAGGCGTTTGAGAAATATGAGACAGAGAATAATGCACAGGGGGTGCCGCTGCCAGACTATTACATACTGCTTAACAGCGATGTGCGCGTAAAGCCGGGGTGGCTTGATGCAATGACGGACTACATGGAAACGCACGATGATGTGGCGGCTTGCCAGCCGAAGTTGCTCAGCGATGAGCGACCTGAGTGGTTTGAGTATGCCGGTGCGTGCGGTGGATACCTTGACAAATACGGCTATCCATACTGCCGTGGTAGGGTGTTTGACACTGTAGAGATGGATCATGGGCAGTATGACACCGTTACCGATGTGCTTTGGGCTACGGGGGCATGCCTTATGGTTAGACGTACGGACTACTGGGCAGTAGGAGGGCTTGACGGACGTTTCTTTGCCCACAACGAGGAAATAGACCTGTGTTGGCGACTTAACATGATGGGCAGGCGCGTAGTGTGCATGCCACAGTCTGTGGCATATCACCTCGGCGGCGGAACGCTGCCGCAAGGCAATCCGCGCAAAACCTACCTTAACTTCCGCAACAATCTCACGATGCTCTACAAGAACCTACCGTCTGGTCGTCTGCATCGAGTTATGTTGATGCGCATGCTGCTTGACTATGTGGCCGCACTGCAGATGCTCGTGCTTGGCCGCAGTCTTGGCGACTTCAAGGCGGTGGTGCGTGCACGTCGTGACTTCCACCGATGGAAAAAAGACTTTAAGGCGGAGCGAGAGCGCATCCAGAAAGAGGCTGCTGTTGCAGAGCCAAAGGGTATAACTCCAATATTCCTGTTGTGGAATTATTACGCACGAGGAAGAAAACGTTATTGCGAACTTTAAAAACGATGATTCTCAGATTTCTGAAAAACTGGACGTTGCCGGTGGCTATGCTGACAGGAGCACTGGCTTATCTCTTGGCCAGAGAACTGCCGTTGTCGCCTGATGCGAAAGAAAGAATGCTCGGCGGTGTTGAGATACTGCAGCCGCTGTTGTTGTTTGTCATGCTTTTCGTGGCATTCTGCAAGGTCAGTCCGAAAGCATTGAAACCACGCAGGTGGCATGCGTGGTTGTTGTTGACGCAAAGCATACTGTTTGCAGCATGCTGTGCAGTGCTGTGGCTCTGTCCTGACACTGGCGCACGGTTGGTGCTGGAGGGATTCATGCTCGCCATAATCTGTCCTACGGCGACGGCATGTGCCGTGGTGACGCAGAAACTCGGCGGTGACTCTGCTACGACGACGGCCTACACCATAATGATAAACCTGGCAGTGGCAATGGAGGCACCGCTGTTGCTGCCGTTTGCACATCCGCATGAGGGACTGACGTTTCTTCCTGCATTCGTCACCATAATAAAAAAGGTGTTCCCACTGCTTATGCTCCCGCTGCTGCTGGCATGGTTAGTAAGATACTGTATGCCGCGGGTTCACCGCATGATACTGTCTACGCGCGACCTTGCCTTTTACCTATGGGCGGTTGCACTGTCACTGGCTATTGCCATTACCGTAAGGGCACTGGTGCATACAGAGGAATCACTGTGGCACGTAGCTGCCATAGCTGGTGCTACGCTGGTGGCATGTGTGTTTCAGTTTGCTTTCGGCAAATGGGTGGGTGGCCGTTATGGCTACCGCATGGAAGGCGGACAGGCCATGGGACAGAAGAACACCATTTTTATTATATGGCTTGGATATACCTTCCTGTCACCTGTCAGTGCCACGGCCGGAGGTTTCTACTCTGTGTGGCACAATGTGGTCAACTCGTGGCAGCTGTACAAGAAAAGGGTTGAAGAATTGAAGGATTGAAGAATTGAAGAATTGAAAAATTGAAGGATTGAAGGGTTGATGAATTGAAGTAGTTTTGCTATGACTCGTTATTTCATATATTTATCTTATGACGGCACACGCTATCATGGATGGCAGATACAGCCCAACGGCATCAGCGTAGAGGGTGAAATAGAGCGGTGTCTGTCAACCATACTGCGTACCACCATTGACATTGTAGGAGCAGGGCGCACTGATGCCGGCGTGCATGCACGGCAGATGGCCGCGCATTTTGATATGGTGGATGATACACGTGAAATAGACTGTGCAGACTTGGCTTATAAAGTCAACCGCATGTTGCCTCCTGACATTTCAATACACAGGATAGAACCCGTCAGCACAGACATGCACGCGCGATTCTCTGCCACTGCGCGCACATATCATTATTATGTAAGCACTGTGCGTGATCCGTTTAACCGCCACTATACGTGGCTGACACATTTCAAACTTGACTTCCCTTTGATGAACGAAGCTGCCATGCTACTGCTCGACTATAAGGATTTCGCATGTTTCTGCAAAAGTCATACAGATGTGAAGACAACATTGTGTGACGTTACAGAGGCACGTTGGGTGCAGACATCAGAGACAGAGTGGTATTTCCGCATACGTGCCAACCGCTTCCTGCGCAATATGGTGCGTGCTGTCGTGGGAACGCTGGTTGAGGTGGGCAGACATCGCATGACGCTGGATGAATTCCGACAGGTGATAGAAGGCGGCAGACGCACTCAGGCAGGAGAGTCAATGCCGGCCAATGCACTGTTTCTTGAGAAAATAGAATATTAAGGAAAGAATGATTACAGACGCTTGCGCAACAGGTGCCGCAGGTGATATGCAAGCATGCAGAGGCAGACCGTTATTGCATAGGCAGTGACGGTCTGCATTGTGTTTATTTGAATATTGTCGATAGAGGCATGGGGGAGTGAGGATATCCATGTGAGATAGTCGTTTTGTGCGCTTGCCAACCATCGCAGTGCGCCAGCAGCTGCAGATGTCAGTATTGTGAATGGCGTGGTTGCAAGAAAGAGCAGTGCCATGGCGCTGTATATAATTAGTGTGGCAAGCAGCGGCACGGGCAGGTTGGTTAGCAAAAAATACGTGGAGAAACGGTGAAAATAATGGGCTATGAGGGGAGCTACGCCTATTTGGGCACAAGTGGACAGCAGCATGGTCTGCAGCAATAGCCGCAGTGGGGTGTAGCACCACTTGTGTGGCATCGTGTCGGTAAGCCTGCGGTTAAGCGGAAGAAACAGTAGTATTATGGATGCCAGTGCCATGAACGACATCTGGAAACCAACATCAAACAACCATTCTGGCCAAATCACCAGCATGAGAAACAATGTGAATATCAATACGCTTGAGCTCCTCGGTTGTCGCGCCGTCTGGCGTGTTATGGCATAGATGCTCAGCATTATGGCTGCTCGAATGATGGGAGGGTGGCAGCCAGTTAACACCACGTAAGCCCATAGAGTGATGGTCAGCAGAAGTGTGAGCAGCCAGTCGCCCAATGTGTGCCACCGTCCAAGGACAAACATGAGTCTGCGTGGCAGCAGTGCCGACAGTAAGGCATATATGATTCCGAGGTGCATACCTGACAGCGCAAATACGTGTGAGGCACCGCTGATGCTGTAGGCTTCGCGCAGGTCATGGCTTATCATTCCACGTTCGCCAAGGGTCATGGCGGTCACAATGGCATAGTCGTCGTGTTGCAGTCCACAGGTACTGAATACTGTCAGTAACCGTGTGCGACAGTTGTTTGCATATTCGGTAATTGTGTTGGTAAAGGTAAAACAGTAGGAGTTGTTGTCGTTGCTGATTAGGAAAACCCCGAGAGAAAATGTTGACGCAAGCAATAGCAGTGTTGCCAGACGATCGCTGGTGCGAAGCATGGCTGCTGCCGATACCATGACCAGCGTGACGATGCCGCTGATGGCAGTCACACTTAAAGGAGTGTGAGTAGCTATGAAATCGTGTAAACCGGCATAGTGTCCCACTATGATACCGGCGGAGAGCATGACACATATTGTCAGCAATGGCGGTATTCTCATCTTACGATTCCGTCACACGGTTGATAATAATAGCTCTCTCAGCTTCTTCTATGCCGTAAAGACTAAGCAGTTTGGTGTCTTCAGCCATGGTTTCAGCCAGCGTTTCTGGCAGTTGTGTGCGTTCTTCGCTGCTGAGGGTCTCTGCATAATTCTTCAAGGCCTGTATGCCCTCGGGTATGTCTTTGTTTGCAATATAGGCGTATGCAGCGTTTATGCATGCGGAATAATTCCTTGCAGCGCCCTCTGTCTTCATCATGCGTTTCGCTGCACTGAGAGCCTGCTCTGTTTTCTCTGCATGGAGCAGTGACCATGTCAGCGTATTGAGTACGGTTGTATTATCCGGGTGTTCAAAGTCAAGTCTGAACAGTTCGTTGGTCACTTCGTTAGCTTTACCTGTCTGTGTCATTGCCATGCAGTAGTTCAGCAAGTAAGACAGACTCTCTGGCTTCAGCGTGTGTAGAGCATCGTAATAGAAAGCTGCTTTCTCATAATCTGCCGTCTGGTAGTATGCTTTGGCAAGTCCGCGCATACATGCCTGACTGCCCGGATGCAGTTCCATGCATTTGTTGAAAAGGTTGATGGCAACAGCGAAGTCGCCGGTCGTCATCTTCAGTTGGGCATGGCAGAAGTGCCGTTCATAGGTTTCACGGTCATTAAATCTGTTGAGCAGACGTGCTACCGTGTTGCGTATTTGCATCTCCTTGTCTTTCTTGAGCAGGAGTAGGCACAGGTCGCGTTTCTCGTTGTCACTGATATGCGTGGCCGTGGCAATGCCTAAATGGCATTTATGAAGTTCGCTGAAAGGATTGTATAGTTTCAGTGCTAACGGACATAGACGGTAGAAGCGGTATAAATCCTGCAGATATTGTAGACGCAGGAATGACGGATTCTGCATGTCTTCATCGTCTTTGTGCATGCCTATAGGGCCGGCCTCGCCGTTCTCCATCATCTCACGTATGTTGTCAGGAACGCTGTCCATGGCTTTCGCCATTCCAAGCAGGAAAGAATATTTGTCAGACTCACAGAATGGTCCCTGCTTTATCACGCGGTCAATGAATTTGGTCTCCAAGGCTTTCTTGCATTCTTCGCTCAGGTCTGGATGCTCTTTATAAAAGGGTATCAGCCAGTTTACATGCTTGTTGAAGAAAGGAAGACGCTTCATTTGTTTGAAGCCGGAGAAGAATATGTCGGCTCCGTTCTTCTGCATGGAGAGAATCTTCTTGACACTATTCTCCATCAATTCTATTTTGTCGTCATTCTCGTCATCAGTATTGTCTTCGTTGCGCTCTACGATTTTGCCGTCCTTTATCTCGAAAGGTTGGTTGCGCAGTATGTTGGGCATCAGCTTGCCGGTAATCTCGCGTGTGTCCCTGTCTACGTTGGCACATGCCAGCATCTGCATGAATATTTCGGTTACGGCTCCATCGCTTGGCAACAGTGTGTCGAGTATGGGACTTCTTACTTCGCGCATTTCATCGCCGCTTACCCTTGACAGTGCCAGCAGACAGCCTACGAGTGCACGCTGCCTTACCTGCTCAGTTTTGCTGTCGCGGTATACCTCTGCAAGGCACAGAACTTTCTCATAGTCGAAATTCTCAATAGCGGAGATGGTTAGTGCGCTGACAAGCGTCTGGCGGTCAGTGGCATCCGTGCGTTCGGACGAGAGAAACAGAGTCCATTCGTTGCGTAGTGCAGCAGTCCAGTGATACGATGTTATCAGAGCCATGAACGAAATGTTTAGTGCCTCATGATGTCTCGTGGCATCATCGGCGGTGGCAAGCAGGAGAGTCTGCAGTCCTTCGGGTGTTGTGTCGTGTGTGAACAACTGTTTGTGCCACACCTTGATATACGGTTGCTCCATTAAGCCTGAGCGCACGCTCAAGTCATAGTCTATGTCGAGCAGTTTCTTCTTTATCTCGGCATATACCTGTGCACGGTGTGGGTCTTCATAGCCCGACAGCATGAAGTCGCTCATGTAGTTTAGTTCCGTGTGACACGCCTCTAATCTGTCGGAGAACCCTTCTCCGGGATATGGTGCGGCTTTTTCTTTCAGCAGTGTCATGGCAGAACCGATTAGTCCGCGCTGTATGATGTCTTTTACCATGCAATCAAATTTTTGTATTTGTCTTTCCCGTATCGGTGTATGGAGTCGTTGGCAATCTGTATGGCCTTGATGAACAATTTTTCCTGTTTCTTGCGATATTCATCGTTCATGCCTTTTTTACGGAAGGCCACTACACCGGCATTGTCGTTCCTAAGAGGAATCTCACGAGCACCTTCACGTTTGGCCTGTGCGGCAAAAGGTTCCGGCAGAAGTGCTGCGTCCACATTGCCGGTGGTGAGCATCTGGGTGCGTACTCTGATGTCTTCCACTTGTATTATGAAAGCCTGTTTCTTTTTAACCTTTAGTGTGTCGTTTACCTGCTGGGCCAAGGCGTGTGAGCAACCGTGGCTGTCGGCGGCAATCATCTTGTCGGCCAGTTGGTCAAGTCTGCTGATTCGCGCTTTCTTTGCTGTGAGTAGTTTCCATGTCATGGGCAGCCGCATGGAGGAATAAACAACTGAGTCCATGATGGCAGCCAGCATGGTATCGATAACCGCACCTTCCACAAGTTTGTTGTTCAGTGCTATGCGACATTCCGACAGTGCGTGGTAGTGCCTCAGGTGGACGCTTACGTTAAGCGTATCAAACAACCGCAGTTTTTCTGCCACGACAATAGGCAAACATTCCTCTGTGGGCAGCACTCCAACCTTCAGTGCTAATGAATCAAGGCGGCGGAGCGAGTCGCGCTCGGCTTGGTTGATGCGCTGTTCCTCCTCGGCACTGCGTCCGCAACTGATGGCTGAGGCTGTTATGCACAATATTATTATTATTACAGAGTAGAATCTCATTGCTGGTAAAATGCTAATTTCGTGCAAAATTACTAAAAAAGGCAGAATTTACAAAAGTTTTGTGTGTTTATTTCATTAAATGCTTCTTTTAGTCGCCCTTTTTTCGTACCTTTGCAGTTGAATAATTCTTTTGTTGTATTGAAATGGCTAAGGACAAGATAGCATACGTGTGTGACAACTGTGGACAGGAGTCTGCCAAATGGATAGGCAAGTGCCCATCATGTGGACAGTGGAACACTTTCAAGGAAATACGCATAGCAGGTGAGGTGGGGCAGCAGAGTGCCCGTTTGGCTGCGCGTGAACTTACAGCAGTAAGGCGCAGCGGCTCTGCCAATAAGGGAGAGGGCGGTGCCGGTGCTGTGCGTCTGCATGACATACCAACCCATGAGTCACCGCGTATGGATATGTATGATGCCGAACTGAACCGCGTGCTTGGCGGTGGACTGGTGCCCGGCAGCATAGTGCTGCTGGGCGGTGATCCAGGCATCGGCAAGAGTACACTTACGTTGCAGACAATTATGCGTATGCCAGAGCGGGACGTGCTGTATGTAAGCGGTGAGGAGAGTGCCCATCAGATAAGAATGAGGGCAGAACGCATAGAAGGGGGCGTGAATGATGCTGTGTCGGTGTTGTGTGAGACCAGCATAGAGAAAGTGTTTGACCAGATACGTATGTCGGCTCCTGATCTTGTCGTAATAGACTCTATCCAGACCATGGAGACGGAAACCGTTGACTCTGCACCTGGCAGTGTGACGCAAATCAGAGAGTGTGCCAGTGCTCTGTTGCGTTTTGCCAAGGCCAGTGGAGTTCCGGTTATATTGATAGGCCATATTAATAAGGAAGGTACTATCGCCGGCCCGAAGATATTGGAGCATATCGTGGATGCAGTGATACAGTTTGAGGGCGACCGTCAGGGAATATATCGCATATTGCGGAGCATAAAGAATCGTTTTGGGTCAACTTCTGAATTGGGTATATATGAGATGCTGCAGAATGGGTTGCGTCCGGTGAGCAATCCGTCGGAGCTTCTGCTCAGCGAAGACCGAGAGGGAATGTCGGGCATTGCCATATCGGCTGCGGTAGAAGGGATGAGGCCGCTACTCATAGAAACGCAGGCATTGGTAAGTACGGCTGCATACGGTACGCCGCAGCGTTCTGCCACAGGCTTTGACCAGCGGCGTTTGAATATGTTGCTTGCTGTGCTGGAAAAGAAAGTGGGTTTTAAACTTATACAGAAAGACGTCTTTATAAATATAGCTGGAGGAATTAAGGTTACAGACATGGCTATGGACTTGAGTATCCTGGCTGCTGTGTTCTCATCGAATGTGGACATGCCTGTTGATGCAAGGTTCTGCCTTTGCGGTGAGGTGGGATTGTCGGGCGAAGTGCGCCCTGTGTCGCGTATTGAACAGCGCATAACAGAAGCAGAGAAACTTGGGTTTACCGATATTGTCATACCTCGCAGGAGCATGGCTGCACTTAAGGGTAAGTCGTTTGCAATAGAGATACATCCTGTGGGCAAGGTGGAGGAGGCTCTGCGTATGCTTTTCGGATAATCATGAATGATGGATTGAGAATTGATATATAAAATATAGAATAGATATTATGAATTATATACATGAGCACCGTGACAAGGTGCGCGACTATGAATGTGATTTGCAGGGCATAGTTAATAACGCAAATTACCAGCATTATGTGGAACATGCACGCCATGAGTTCCTGCTGTCGAAAAAGATTAGTTTTGCTGAACTTCATGAGCAGGGCATTGACTGTGTAGTGTCAGGCATTGAGATGCGTTTCAAAGTACCATTGCGCAGCCGCGACGAGTATATTGTTCGTACGAATGTAAAGAAAGAGGGAATACGCTATTTGTTCCTGCAGGATATATACCGCGCGGCCGATGATAAGCTATGCCTGAAGGCAAAAGTCGAGGCAGTGTGCGTGATTAATGGGAAACTTGGTGACAGCAATTTGTTGATGGAGGCTATATGCAACAACTGAAAGAATTATATGCCGAATGGTGTGGGCAGGAGCCAAAGCTAATGGAACGGTTGCCGGGAGCCGGCAGCAACCGTGAGTATTTCCGCATGACCGATGCAGCGGGTCGCAGTGTGATAGGTTGCAAAGGCACGTCGCGCGAAGAGAACCATGCTTTCCTTGCGCTTGCGGCGCATTTTGCCAAGCGCAAACTGCCTGTGCCGCATATACTCAAGTCGAGTGCCGACGAGATGTGCTATTTGCAGGAGGATCTAGGCACAGTATCGCTCTTTGATGCCATTAAGGGTGGACGTGATGCTGGCGGACGATATACCTTGAAGGAGCGTGAGCTGCTGCGCCGTACCATACGTGAATTGCCAAACATACAGATTCGTGGTGCACGCGGTCTGGACTTCTCCGTGTGCTATCCTCAGCCTCAGTTTGACCAAGAGGGAGTTCTGTTTGACTTGAACTATTTCAAATACTGTTTCTTGAAAGCCACGGGACTTGACTTCCATGAGTTGAAGTTGGAGGCCAGTTTCCGTATGCTGGCAAAAGACCTGACTGCTTTTCCTGATGCAGCGCAGGGCTTCCTCTACCGTGATTTTCAGGCGCGTAATGTCATGCTTACACCTGAGGGACAGCCGTGTTTTATAGATTTTCAGGGGGGCAGACGCGGACCGTATTATTATGATGTGGCCTCATTTCTTTGGCAAGCTTCTGCCCGTTACAGCGATTCCTTGCGTGAAGAACTGACCCGCGTATATTATGATGCGCTGACCCAGTATACAGAGGTGCCGCCGTATGGTGAGTTCTGTCAGAACCTGCAGCTCTTTGTGTTGTTCCGCACACTGCAGGTGCTTGGAGCGTATGGGTTCCGAGGCTATTTTGAGCGCAAGGCACATTTCATACAGAGCATACCGCCGGCAATGCAGAACCTGCGTCAGTTGCTTGAACGCAATGACTTTCCATATCCTTACCTTGTGGATATGTTGCAGCGTCTTACCTCGTTGCCGCAGTTTGCCGTAGAACCGCAGCAGCCTGCACCGCGAAAGGATGGGTACAAGACAACCGACCGTAATCCATATACGGCTAAACCGAGTGACGGTAAGGCTACGTTCTCAAAATATGACGGTAAAGGTCCGCTTGTGGTCAAGGTGTTCTCATTTTCCTTCCATAAGGGAATCCCCGAGGATGAAAGCGGCAATGGCGGCGGCTATGTGTTTGACTGCCGCTCTACCCACAATCCCGGTCGATATGAGCCGTACAAGCAACTGACGGGACTGGATGAGCCTGTCATTCGTTTCCTTGAGGATGACGGTGAGATACTCACGTTCTTGGAGTCAGTATATAAACTAGCCGATGCTCACGTGGCAAGGTATCTGCAACGTGGTTTCACGTCGCTGATGTTCTCATTTGGGTGTACTGGAGGTCAGCACCGCAGCGTATACAGTGCGCAGCATCTGGCAGAGCATATAAACAGTAAGTTCGGGGTAGAGGTGAGGCTGGAGCATCGCGAGCAGAAAATCAAGCAGACGCTGCCTGCGCCGCCAAGGACTGCATCATGATGTGTGCGGCGTTGTCAGGTGCACACTCGCTGCTGAGCAGTTGCTCTATCTCCTTGTAGTCGCTTAACATTTGCTGGCGCTTGCTGCCAAGAATGTTGTGGAGCTCTTTGCGTATGTTGTTAACTGAAAAACGGTCGGCAAAGAGTTCCAGTACCACTTCGCGGTTGGCTATGAGGTTCACGAGCGATATATAGCGGCACTTGATAATGTGATTAAAGGCAAAGCGCATCAGGTGGGGAAGTGGGGTCTTGTAGCATACTACTTGTGGCACATGAAACAGTGCCGTCTCAAGTGTTGCAGTTCCACTGGTTACAAGTGCGGCTTCAGCGTTGTATAGAAGTTGGTAAGTCTGGCCGCGTTTCAGCACTGTCACTTCATATCCCGTGGTGAAAGAGTCGTAGTATTCGTGGTCAATGGCAGGAGCACCGGCTATGACTATCTGGTGCGTGAGTGCATAGTCTTTCGTGGCTTCAAGCATGGCGGGCAGGTTGTCCTTAATCTCCTGTCGTCTGCTTCCAGCCAACAGTGCTATTATTGGCTTGCTTTCTGATAACTTGTTGCGGAGAAGGAAATCATCGTTGTCTGTTTCAGTTGTCCTTATGAAGTTTCTGACCTCGTCGGCTGTAGGGTTGCCTACATAGTGTATGTGGTAATTGTGCTTGTCCTCAAAGAACTGTTTCTCGAAAGGCAGTATGCAGAACATCTCGTCAACATACTTCTTGAACGATTTTATTCTGTATTCCTTCCATGCCCATATCTTTGGGGCTATATAATAATAGGTGCGAATGTTTGTAAGCTGTTGTTTTACGTATTTTGCTATCTTAAGGTTGAAACCAGCGTAATCTACAAGTATTACCACGTCAGGCTGCCACTCTTTTATGTCTTGCTTACACTGTTTCATGCCCTGCATTATGGTACGCAGGTGCAGTAGCACTGGTATGAATCCCATGTAAGCCAGGTCGCGGTAGTGTCTCACCATCTCACCGCGTCCCTCGGCAGCGGCAAGCATATTGTCGCCACCAAAGAATCGGAACTCTGCCGTGCTGTCTTCTTTTATTAGTGAGCGTATGAGATTGGAGGCGTGCAGATCGCCCGATGCCTCTCCTGCGATGAGGTAATACTTCATACTGGACTTTTCCTTTCTGTTTCTTTTTACTGTGTCAAGAATGCTTCATTCTCCCTGATGAACTGGTAGTCTGTCTGGTCGGCCGTAAGTGGTGTTATTGCGGCAAATCCGTTAGCTACTGCCCATGCGTCGGTATCGGTTTCATCAGGTTCGTCGTTTTGGTAGTATCCGGCCATCCAGTAGTATGGTGTACCTTTCGGATGCCGCCGATCCTCAACCTCATTGCGCCAGTGTCCGTGTGCCATGCGTGTGATGTGCGTCTCGCCATTCCAGTCTTTTGGAACGTTTACGTTAAGGCAAGTATAGATTGGCAACCCCTCTTTTAAAATTCGTCCGACTACCTTTTGTACCAGTGGGCGCATGGGTTCAAAATCTGCATCGTCGTCATAATCGCACAGAGAGAATGCTACGCTTGGTATGCGCTTCAGTGCACCCTCCATCACTATGCCCACGGTGCCGCTGTAGTGCAGGTTTGTGCTTGCATTGTCGCCGTGGTTTATGCCACCGATTATGATGTCGGCTTTCTTTGGACACAGACGATGGTAGGCCATCTTTATGCAGTCAACAGGTGTGCCGCTGCAGCTCCATACGTCTATTGTGGTGTCCTCATGGTCATAGTGTCGGCGGTGTTTCATCGTTAGCGGTGTGGTGCTGAATGCCCGTGAGTAACCCGAGCGTGCGCTTTCAGGAGCGCAAACGATGATGTTGCCCATGCCTTTGAGCATGTCAATGAGCGAGTTTATGCCCTTTGCATGATAGCCGTCGTCGTTGGATATGAGTATCAGTGGCAGAGAAGTATCGTTCATGATTGTGTCTTTAGAAAGTGAAGCGGAAACCGAAACGCACACCGTTCTTCGTGGCAGTGGGTAGCTGATGGTAGTTAATACGGTGCACGTATTCCACAGTGAGCATTTTGAGTATGTTGTGTATACCCACGCGGAACTCCATGTATGGTTCGTGTGGATCCATGAGTGATACGCCTTCGGGGAAGTACATAAGGCGCTCACTGTCTTTGTTCTGGTCGAGGAATGGATTGTTCTTGTCAGACAATCCGCCCCAGAGCACGTTGAAACCTATCAGCTCGCGCCACTGCAGTCGCTTGAGTAATGGTATGCGGTTGAGAATTTTGCCATTCAAGTCCCACTCCAACTGCACCGATGCGTAACGGTCGTTCAGGAACTCCATGTTGTTGATGAGTTCAAAAGTCTCACGTTGCCAGATATATGACACGTTTGCTGCTGGTGCTATCAGCAGAGGGAACGGCACTTGATTCCACTGTAGACCGCCCTTTATCCAAGTGTCGAGTTTGCCCCATGACTTGAGCCACTGGCGGTAGTATATGCTTGCCTCTGTTACGTGGTAGTTATACTGACCTCCCATTAAACCCTTAATGCCGATGGTGTGTTTCAACTTGAATACTGGTGCGTCGCGGTTTACGGCAGAGCGTTTCTGTTTTGAGTTTACGTATGACTGTCCCGGCGAAAACATCAGTTGCATCCAAACCTCGCTGAAGCGATATTTTCCTTGGAAGCCATCAGGTAATGGCTCGTTCATCTTCTCAAAGCGCAGGTGGCCGGCAGCCTCATCTTCTTCAAATTTCAGTCCGCCGCTTATGGCGAATCCCCAGTCTTCTTCGCGTACAAAGTCGATGGTTTGTCGCTTGTAGAAAGCTTGGTTCATCACCTTCGTCCACTTTATGGCTGCAAAGACATTATCCTTGTCTACGTTGAGGAACTTATCTGATGGAGAGCAGATATCGTAGGTAGACGTGAACGATATGTTGCGCATAGGAAACTCGTCAGGTGAGTATGCCTTCTTGTTGAAGGAGTATGTCAGTGTTCCGCTGTAATAATTGTTTTTGCTGCGCCATCCACGTGCCACATAGCCCTTCAGGAATAGGTGTGGGTTCAAGTTTGCTGTGGTCTGTGCCGATACGCGCATACGGAATCCATCTATGTCGTTTGATGACACCATGGAGTTGATTGGGCCGATGTCCACCTTGCTCGGGTTATCGCCCTTGGTGGTTTCAACATAGTTTTCCATCACGGCTTTCATGCCAATGAGGAGCCAGCCGAATCCCTTGGTGCTCTTCATGCCCTGCAGAAAGTTGTCCATTCCCTGCTCGCCGTGGGTTAGTTCCACTTCACGGTTGTCCTGCCAATAGTCGTTGTCGCGCATCTCTGAGTATGGGTCGCGTTTCTCAAGGGCTTTGCCACGGAATATTTTCTCGTCAATAGGGTCAAAGGAGTAGTCGCCACGCCGGCTCGTTCGCGTTATGAGAAAGTTGCCGGCCTGCCCCACTAGCGACATTTCAACAAGCATGTCGTTGATGCTGAGCACCCAGTCGCCAGTTGGCAGACGCAGGTATTCCTGATCGATGGACATGTTGCGCACGAAGTTTACGTCAGAGCGTTTAGGTATGCTCAGGTGTACCTTTTTTACGTGTAGCGTGGAGTCTTTCAGAATATACAGGTCGCCCCGGAAACCGAAGTCTTGCTGGTTGTTTGGTACAAACGACACAGCTATGCACGAGTCGCCCGCCACTTCGAGTGTGTCGACTATATAGAAACGGTAGAAACCTATGGCGTCCTTGCCTATTGGTGATGTGAAGGGATATTGCAACAGACGCACCTGATCATCATATATGTCAACTTCAGTGAATACTTCTTTTGCCAGTGCCGTGAAGATGTCGCCTGTCTGCAGCAGGTCGTTCACGCCCTTGCTGTGTTCGCCGTCAATGTATATGCGCTCCTTGTTTGGCTCTTTGCGGTAGTAGCGGTGAAATACCTTCTCATTCGTTATCACCGGCAGTACTGACTTGCCGGTTATGGGGTTTACCTCAAGCTGGTTTTTAAGCCAGTCCTTCTTTGCGTATGCGCCAGTTGTCATCTGCTCCTGCGTGATGTCGTTGAGCGAGATGGTCATTTTCTCGTAGTTGCGGTATTGGAAGAAATCCTTGTTCTCCAGTTTTGTTTGCTGTTTGGCAGCAATCACGCGGCGCATCAGTTCTACGGCAGGGTTGTCCTTACGCGAGTATTTTGCCTTCTTTGCCTTTACCACCACCTCGTCAAGGTTTTTTGAATCTGGCTTCAACTTTACCACGAGATGCTTTAAGGTACGGTCAATTACGGCGTATGTCTTTGGCTTATAGCCCACTGCGGAGAATGTGAGATTCCATCCCATGTGGAAGTCTATGGCGAACTGGCCGTAACCGTCGCTCACCACTGCGATGTGGTGACCGCGGTATGTCACGCTGGCGAATCCGATGCTGTCGCCAGTGTCGGCATCTATTACCACGCCGGTGATTTGTTCTGCGTGAGCCATCATCACTATGATGCTGAGCAGTGTAGTGAAGAATATTCTCTTAAGGTTCATTGGTGTTTCTTTGCCTTTTTTATGTTGAGTTTCAACGTATGATATAATGTGCAAAATTACAAAAAAAAGGTGATACAGTGAAAAACTGTATCGCCTTTTTAAGTTTTCAGTTGTTTCTTTTTGATTTATAACAACGTGGAATGATGTTGCATGTCAGAAAGAAAGTTCTGTCAGATGTCGTTCTATTGGTATTCCGCTGTTTTTGTCGGTATTGTCTTTGTTTGCGTCAATCCAGCGCGACAGGGTGGTCATGGCTGACAGCGTGGCATCGCACAGCGTAGCACCGTCCTGCAGACGGCCTACGATGATAGAAGAGAAGATGTCGCCCGTGCCGGGGAACTGCACTGGTATTTCCTCATACTCCAGTGAGAAATAATCTGCCGAGAAATGGTTGTAGCCTATTACGGCATTGCTGCCATTAACCTTGCAACTGGTTATTAGAACCGACAGAGCACCTATGCGGCGCAGACGGTTGATGAGTTCGCGTCCCTCTTCTTCGCTGATACCCTCGCTGTGGTATGGTATGTCAGCGAGCAGGCATGCTTCTGTGTAGTTTGGAAAACAGAGATGCGACACGCTGAGCATCTCACGCATGCATATTACTGTTTCTTCGTTGGCTCCACCATAGAGACGGCCATAGTCACCCATTACTGGGTCTACGTATATTTTCGTGCCCATCGCAGCTTGTTCGCGGCAGTATCCTGCTATTAGCCGCGCCTGTCGTTCTGAGGTCATGAATCCTGTCGTTATGGCGTCGAAGCGGAAACCGAGCTCGTGCCATTTCTGTAGAGCCTCGGCTATGTAGTCGGTGCTCTCAAGAACTGCATATTTTCCATACGGGAACGTGTTGCTTACGAGCATAGTAGGCAGGTTAAACACGTCGTGACCCATATATGACAGTATGGGCATCTGCGCAGCTGCCGCTACCTTGCCGTAGCCGCACATGTCGCTTATGATAAGAATCTTGCTTTTTTTCAATTTTTAGTTCAGTGTATGTTCGTTAATGTATTGCTGCACAGTCTCCTTGTAACTCTCGGATATGGGGATGTAGTTGTCGCCGAAGACTATGCGCAGGCGGTCTATTATGTCGGCCTTTGGCATGTGGACGATGAAGGAACGGTGTACGCGCATAAACTCTGGCTGTGGAAGATAGTCTTCCAGCGTTTTCATGTTCATCAGGCACAGCACCTTTTTCTGCGGCGTGCAGAGGTGTATCTGCACGTAGTCTTTCAGTCCTTCGATGTAGAGTATGTCGTCAAGGAAGATACGAACCAGCTTATACTCGCTCTTTACGTATATGAAGCGGTCTTGCGGCTGTGTGGCTGTGCTTGTTGCTTTCTGTTGCAACTCGTATGCCTTTAGTGCCTTGTTGGCGGCACTGAGGAAGTTGTCGTATGATATGGGTTTCAGCAGGTAGTCTATGGTATTTACCTTGTAACTTTCGACGGCATAGCGGTCGAAAGCCGTGGTGAACACCACCATGGTCTGTGGTGGCAGTATGGTGGCGAACTCCAGTCCTGACAGTTCAGGCATCTGAATGTCGAGGAATATCAGGTCAACAGGTTGAGTGCGCAGTGTGCGCATAGCCTCGATGGCACTGTTGTAGGTACCAGTAAGATGCAGGAAGTTTGTCTTTTCTGCGTATGAGGTCAGCAGTTCCGCTGCCAACGGTTCGTCGTCTATGATTGCGCAGGTCATTGTTGTTATGTTTTAATAGAGTTAAGATTTGACTGATTTTTTTCCAAATACTTCATTGTGTTTTAATATGATTGTCGAGTGGTACAGACCGTCGTTTCCTACGCCTTTATTCCATGTGTAGTGTCCGGGATAAACCATGTCGAGTCGCTTCTGTACTAATTGTAGCCCCACACCGTGACCGCTGCGGTCTGTTTGTGCCTTGGGATGGTTGGAGTTTGAGATGTCGCAGATTATCGATTCGTCGGTCTCTTTCAGTGTGATGCTCACAAGGCATGGTTCGGTGCTTGACACTCCGTGCTTGAAGGCATTCTCTACAAGTGATATGAACAGTAGCGGAGCCACCAGCGTCTTGCTGTCTTCCCTGATGTCGAATGTGGCTTCCACTTTCACGTTTCGTGCCAGACGCAGTCGCATTAGGTCAATGTAAGAACGTATGAATTCTGCTTCTGAGTGCAGTGTCACCAGTTCGGCTTGATTGTCGTAGAGCAGGTGGCGTAGCATTTTCGACAGTTTCAGCACGGCATCTTGTGTGCGTTCGGTGTCGATGGCCGCTAGGGCGTAGATGTTGTTAAGCGTATTGAGCAGGAAGTGTGGACTGATTTGATTTCTTAGACTGCGCAGTTCTGCGTCATGGCGTGCCATCTCTGCCTGCTGCTGTTGCTCGCGTAAGCGTGCTATGCGCTGCTGCGAGCGTATGTAATAGGCGAGAACTATGGCAAATAGGAAATTCAGCGTGTCGCGGAGCGAGGCCAGCAGGTTTAGGTGTCCACGACGCTCCTTGCGCTTCCATTTGTTGCGGTGGTCGCGTCTGTCGGGCTTGTCCATTCCGTCAGGTGGCATTTCCCCTCTGGGACCGTCCATTATCTCTGGCGGTTTACCATTGTCTTCCGCCATTGTTTTTTCGTGTTCTCTTCTTTCTGGTCCGTCATCCCATCTGCCCTCTCGTCTGTTTTCAGGTATTCTTCTTTCGTCCTTTCGGTTTTCTTCTTTCTGTATCCATTCAGGCTTTTGGTCGTTTCGCTCATACAGAAATTCATAGTCATGCCAGAAGGTGAGAAACGATCCGAATAACAGTATCAGTACGGCGTTGGATGTTATTGCCTGCCATTTTTTGTTTTTGAATGTAAGCAGTGGAGCAAGCCACAGATAGTTAATCCAAAACAGCATGACAGTTAGCAATGGCATTATTGCGTGCAGCATTATGCGCTGCACGGTCAAGGTGTCGCGTGGCCCAGAGAACATCATCGCCAGCAGTATCACCACCACTACCGAACCTGTGATGAGTTTCAGTTTCATTGCATAGCCATTGTTATTTTCTTAACTTGTGCAAAGTTACAAATTATTCTTGTAACAGCAAAGAAAACGGAGGAAAAACGCACTATTTTCGTACTGTTTTGCGTGTTGTTTATCATGTATTAAACTATGCACTTTTGCGGTTAGTGTGAACTATACTCTGAAAATCTTGTCAGCGTATGGCAGACGCATTATGAGTAGTCCGAATGTGAGCATTACTGCTACGGTGATTACATAGTCGATTGCCGTGGCAGGAAGCAAGTGCATGGTATTATTGATGGTATAAAAGGGATCGTTGTGGAAGCATTTCTGCAGGAAGAACCAGTGGAAAGCATACACCGGCAGGAAAGTAGCCGAGAGCCTGGTTATGGCTTTGCTGTCATGGATTGGCAATTTAAGCAGTGCACCGAAGGTTATAAAAGCGTATGCCATGCATGGCAGTGAGCCAAAGTAGTGTTCTATGCCGGTTATTACAATACCGAGGTGATAGAATAGGCCATATAAGAATGCAGCAGGGATTATCCACCATAGTCGTATCTGGCCTATACATGCAGGATTTCTGCGGATGTATGCACCTATTAGAAAATACAGGAACCAGTAGTGCAGACGGAATGTCTGCCAGGGATGCCTACCCTCAAACCCCCAGTGGTTGGCGACGAAGATTATGTTTCCAAAAACAACCAGGAAAATAATCGACGGCAGAAGCAACTTTCGACTGTTGATTATGCGTTGCAGCAGGGGCAGAAAAGCATAGATTATAATCATTGCTCCGAAATACCAGAATACAGCCAGGCCGCCACGTTGTATATAACATTCGGGAAACTGAAAATGTGCTTTGCCGTATGTGACATAATCTATGGCATAGATTGTCAAGCATATAATCAGTGTAAAGCGTAGAATTCCCCATATCTTGCGGGCTGCGTATTTCCAGTCTATCTGTTTATTTGCCATAATATAGCCGCTTGTCATGAAAAACAATGGTATGGCAATGCCTGCAAGTGCGTAATAGGCTCCCGTGTTACCTGTCCCAGACCAGTCTTTGAATACGTTGACATGCAGCATCAGCACCATCAGCATGGCTGTGATTTTTATAACGTCAAGCGATTGTATCCTGTTTGCAGCCATGTCAGTCTTCATATTCCGTGGTATCTTCTATCCCTGCATCGCGCAGTGCTTCCTTGCGCTCTGTGCATGTGCCGCACTTGCCGCAGTGTCTGTCACCACCCTTGTAACATGACCATGTGTGGCCGTAGTCCACTCCCAGACGCTTGCCGCGTGTGGCAATGTCACCTTTTGTGATGTCTGTATATGGTGCGAGAATGGTAAGGTGTTCGTATGTTCCGGCACTTATTGCATGGCTCATGTTGCTGACGAACTCAGGTCGGCAGTCGGGATAGATGGCATGGTCGCCGCTGTGGTTTGCCATCATCACGTGCTGCAGTCCATTGCTTTCGGCCAGTCCAGCGGCAATTGCAAGCATGATACCGTTGCGGAATGGCACTACAGTCGACTTCATGTTTTCGTCATCGTAACTGCCCTCTGGTATATCTTCACCACCGATAAGCAGTGATGACTTGAAATACTGCTGCATGAAAGCCAATGGTATTATCACGTGCTTGATGCCAAGTTGTTTGCAATGCCATGACGCACACTCAAGTTCCTTGGCATTGTGTTTGCTGCCGTAGTCGAAACTGAGTGCTATGGCTATGCGGTCGCGGTATTCATACATCATAGTGGTGGAGTCCATGCCGCCGCTGTATATCAATATGCTGTCTTTCATTATATGGTTGTTTGGTGTCAGTTATAGAATGTCCAACTGAGTCCGAGTCTCAGCACACGTTGATTCAGTGGGTGGTGTGGTGTCAGAAAATACTTTGGTGTGCCGGTGCCTGCGTTTATGTGGCTCATCATCACAAAGAAACGACAGTTCTTAAGCATGAAGTTGCAGTAAGCGTCGATAATGGGATAGTTGCCAACCTTTGTCTTCACCTCGCTGTTTTCTTGCACTGCATACTGCGAAATTTGAGGTACATACTCCGGAGCGTAGTATTCTGTGAAATAGCGCATGTCTACACCGAAGTGTACCTTGAGCACACGGGCAATGCGGAAATTGAGGTAGAGATTTGACCATACGTTGATCGCCGGTACGGGCAGAATGTCGTCATCGGTGCTTTTCTGGAATGTAATGCGGTTCTCCCAGTTCAGTATGCCTGTGCGGAAGTCCTGATGCAGCGCAAGCGTTAGCAAACTGATGTTTTTAGATGTCTGACGTATGCTGGCAACGTATTCCGTAACCTTGTAGTCGGTATTGCGGTTGTATGATACGCCAGCATAGGTGAGATTCTGGAAATTGTCGTAGGCCACGCGGACAGTGGTGTGCGTACGGCTTAGTGAAAACTCGCCCTCAAGATGTGTCTGCATCTGCTTGCTTAGGTCATCGTTGTCCCACCAGAAATGCTTGGAGTGGTAGTGACGCTGATAGAACGTGGGGGTGGTGAGATGATAGAAGGCGCGCAGCGACACTCTAATGGAGTCGCGCCGTGACAGACGCAGGTTCAGACTGCCCTCTCCGTCAAGTTGTATGTCACCAAAATGCTTGCCCACCAAGCCAAATTCGCCCAGCAACTTATAATGCAGGGTGGTGCCGGTTGTCTTTGCAATCTCAGCACCTGCATTGATGTCGCTCTCGTTATAGCTCAGCATGCCGTTAGTATAGGCTGCCGGCAGAGAGTAGTGACGCAGGTCGTGGGATATGAATACCTTAGCTCCCATTGGCACATACTTGTTAAAACCCTCGAGCAACCCTATGGCAAGGGTGTTTCGCAGTCGGAAAAGTGATGTCTCGTCATACAGTGAGTCGCCCAGTGCACGGTGCTCTGGCACTGTAAAGCGGTTCATATACATGTTGGACGGTGTGTCGTAGGCTATGTACGTGCGTTTGTAGTTGTCAAGTTGTAGCGTATGAATGAAGCTCGTTACAGGCACGTATTCGTCTTTGAACCATGAAGTGTCAGCTGCGGCGGTGTCGCGCAGGGCCAGCAGGCTGTCTTTCAATAGTTTTTCCTGTTCTGCCATGCGTTTGAGAGCCTGTTTCACAGAGTCGTTGTTCAGGTCGCCAACTACTTTCGCATCATCAGGGCGTCCTGTAAATTTAGTTGTGGTAGTCGAGGCTTTTTCGGTATTTTTGTTTTTCATCAGTACCTCCTGCTCGCGCTTTTCCTTCTCTGCCTTCAGGACGAAGCGCTTAGCTTCCTTCTCTTGCTCGGTCATTGGTACCTTGCGGTAGAACCCCACGTTATAGCGGTGCGACAGTGTCGTGTGGAATGCGTCGGTGCGGTTCCAGTTGTTGGTGAGCAATACAGGAATCTCGTTTTCTGCATACGATTCGCGGTATGCTTCGGGATGTATGATGTAGTCGTCGTTGGTTATACCGCCGTTTTCGCTGGTCTTCATGTGGTCGAACGACATTGCGAGGTGAGCCTGATAACGCTCGCCGATGTAAGACCCCCACATGGTGTAGTCGAACAGTGCGGTTGACTGATTCTGGTAGTAGCCACGCCCATAGAGGTAATCAAACTTAAACCCTATTCCGGCCTCCTTGTTGATGTTGGTTGCGAAGAGAGCCTTAAGGTGATCCTCACCGTTTGTCTTGTTGCCGCAACTGTTGAAAGATAAGTTTGTTATTGGCGACAATGTGTTGGTGAAACGCAGTTCTGACGGTGGCGTAATGAAATATCCGTATGGTTCGGTGAATGGGAAAGCCGACTTGAAATTGCGGTCGGTGGCTATTCGTGCTATGCGCGGGGCACCTAAGTTTCCCGTGGTGTTATACTCTCCGTAGCGTCCCGTGGTGAAAATAGAGTTCATGAAGAGATATTGCGCTGTATCGGGGAGTTGTGCTGTACGGTCGCCAAACATATTGTCGATAGTCCATATCGACAGTCCTTTGGGCACCTCCTTGTGGTTAGACTTCAGTGAGTCGCGTGCACGGTTGGGGTTAAACGTGTCATCGATGACAGTGAAGCCATCGTCATAATCGTTTATCTGTGCCATTGCGGCGCAGGCAAACATAAACAGCAAAGTGAGTGAAACAAACAGCCTGTTCATTTATTTCTTCAATCTGAGCATACACTCCGACATCTTAATAACCACGGCAATAATCACCACGACAACCCCCATCATTTCAAAGCGTGTGTTGCTGCGGTACCATACACCGTATGAATAGAGCAAGGCACCGCAGATGCCCACGATGATAAAGGCCCAGTTGAGTATTTGGCGTATCTTGAATACCGTGTCGTGCGGTACGTCGGACTGTCCGTAACGCCGGCGGTGTCTAATCTCTATTCCTTCTTCCTGCTCCATATTCCAATTCACCTGTTATGTTGTTATTATTCCCAAGTGCTTGTGTCGTTATTCTGGCCGTTGCCATTTCCGCTTTGTTTAAGGGCGCGAGATATCTTTGTGAATATCTCATCCTTGCGGTCAATGGTCTTCATGCGAAACTTCTTATATCCGCCTATGTGGAAGCCGTCTTTCTTCTTGTTGAGGGCAATGTCGTCGGCAAGCATGTCCTCTGCAGGGAATTGTCCGCCGCCATCACGGTCAGCCTCATAGATGTAGTTCATGTTCTTCATTACCACCTCACAGCGACCGTCTATACAATAAACGAGCAACTGGTAGGAGAATACTGCCTGGTCAAGCGATAAAGCAGAGTTTTGGAATACCATTTTCTCAACAAAGCGTGCCCCTATCTGATATTCTTCCTCATTGACTGCCGCTACATCGCTTTTTTTCGTCTGTCCCTCTTCCTTGGTCATCTTCTGAAGGAATTTCAGCATGATATCATAGATTTCCTTGGCTGTCTTGTCGTCAGCATAGAAATACTTCTGCCACACAATCTTGTTGCCAACCATTGGGCATGCCCCCTCAAGATATTTCTTGTCGATAGGAGTCTTGTCCTTGTCAAATAGTCCGCGGCGCGGCTTTTCCTCCTGGACTGTCGTCATGTCCTGCGGCTTCTTATACTTTCCTTGAGCATTGGTTGCGGATGCCATGCAGAGCGAAAATAGTGCTATGAAAAATATCTTCTTCATTGTAGTTATCATCCTTGGTAAAATTTCATGTAGTAATATATGGCACCGAGCAATGCCATAAGTATGACTGTCACGATGATGCGGAACAGGCATCCAACGAAACGCTTCAGCAGTATCACTGCCACTATTATGGCCACGATGGCCAGTGCATAGTAAGATAGTTCGTTCATTTCTTTTTATCCTTGTTTATTATTTCCTTGAATTGTGGCGGTATGGGTGTTGAGAATTCCATTGGCTGATGCGTCACAGGGTGGTGAAAACACAATACGTAGGCATGAAGACACAAGCGGTGCAACGGACTGTCGCCGTTGCCGTACTTCACGTCGCCGCATACGGGATGCCCCATATCAGCAGAGTGTACGCGTATCTGGTTCTTACGTCCCGTCTCAAGTTTGAACTCCACAAGACTATGCTCTATGGAACGGTCAAGCACATAGAAATGTGTCACGGCATACTTACCCCCGTTATCCACGGGAGAGGAGTATGTAACATACGATTTGTTGTCCTTGAGCCAGTTGGCCACAGTACCTGTCTGCTCCTCAAATTCTCCAGAGCAAAGCGCAACGTAGCGACGGTCGAACACAATGTCATGCCATTCGTGCTCCAGTATCTGCTCTGTTTCCATGTCTTTTGCGTAAATCATCAGTCCGCTTGTGTCGCGGTCAAGGCGGTGCACCACATGGGCACGGCACGGCTGGCGAGTTTTCTTGAAGTATTCGTCGAGTACCGTCTTTACGTTCAGAGTCGAGTGCCCCGCTGCCATAGACAGTATGCCGGGCTTCTTTTCTATTACGATGATATACTTGTCTTCGTAGACGATGCTGACGTAGCGGCTCTTGAATGTGTCGTTCTTCTTCGACTGGCTTACACTCACTTTGTCGCCAGGCTGCAGTGCATAGTCAAACTGAGTGACGGCCTTGCCATTCACTTTTATGCCACGTCCTTGCAATGTGCTCTTTATTTTAGTGCGCGAGCCGGGAAGCGTGTCGAGAAGAAACTCCAAGAGCTGTGTCTCCTTGCTGACAGTGTAATGTTTGTATTCTCTTAATTTTGGGTTATACATTATATATAATATGCGCTATGATGTGGTGTCACGGCTTACTCGTAGTTGGCAAATACCTCACTGACGGTGTTGACTTCAAGCATTGATACGCCTGCAGATTTGTCGGATATGCCTATGTTCATGTGGCCAGACAGGTAGGTTACCTTGTCGTCAAGTGTCACCATGCCTTGTTTGTAAAGATCTTTTACTGTATTGTAGAACATACGTTCCAACTCATCCTGCTTTGGATATGTAGCAATGACACCGTATGACAATGCAAGCCAGCGTTGCAGTTTTTCTTTTTTGCATATTGCCACCACTGGATGAGGACCGCGATAGGCTGCCAGTGTGCGTGCGTCGTCACCGGTGCCTGAGTCCGTCAGTATACATTTCACGTCAAGCTTGGCTGTTGTTTCAATTGCGGCTTTGCAGAGGAAGTCGCGCAGGTTGGTGTTGGCACCGTCTACATCAAGCTTTGGTGCGTGCAGACTGCGGTCGGCTTCAGCCTGTTCGGCTATCTTTGCCATGGTTTTTACAGCCTCAATGGGATATGCACCGCTTGCGGTTTCACCAGAGAGCATCAGCGCATCGGTATTGTGGAACACTGCGCTTGCGATGTCGCTTACCTCGGCACGTGTCGGCCGTGGGTTCTTAATCATCGTGTGCAACATCTGTGTGGCTACAATCACGGGTTTTTTCCTAAATACGCATTTCTTGATTATCATGCGCTGTATGCCAGGGATTTTCTCGGCAGGAATCTCTATGCCGAGGTCGCCGCGTGCTACCATGATGCCGTAGCAGTGATCAAGTATCTCGTCGATGTTGTCTACACCCTCCTGGTTCTCTATCTTTGATATAATCTTGATGTCAGAATTGTGTTCGTCAAGTATCCTCTGCACTTCCATGAGGTCTTCCTTGGAACGCACGAAAGAGTGTGCGATGAAGTCGATGTCCTCTTCTATTGCAAGCAGAATGTTGCGTTTGTCTTTCTCTGTCAGTGCAGGCAGGTCTATGTGCTCTCCTGGTACATTGACCGATTTGTGTGAACCCAGTTTGCCGTCGTTCAATACCTCGACGGTCAGTTGCTTCCCGTCGTTAGCAACCACTTGCATGTCAAGTTCTCCGTCATCAAACAGAATGTCGTCGCCCACCTTCACGTCCTTGCAGATGTCGGGGTAAGACAGACATATGGTATCGTGTGCTGTGTCTTGGTCTGGATTTCCGATTATGGTAACTTTCTCGCCTGTTTTGTAATCGATAGGATTGTCTGTGCCTGTAGTGCGCACTTCCGGTCCCTTGGTGTCAATGAGAATGGCAAGACTCGGCGATACCGCACGCACGTTGCGTATGATTTTCTTCAGTCCCTCAGGAGTAGCATGGGCGGTGTTCATGCGTATGACGTTCACACCTGCTTCATAGAGTTGCTTTATAAAATCAACTTCGCACCGCAGGTCACTTACCGATGCTACTATCTTTGTCTGCTTCATAACGTGTCCTATATTATATGTTTTTCTTTTACAAAATAGTTTCAATTTAGATGCAAAGATACATTTTTTTCATTAAAAGACAAAATAAATTGCTAAAATATGCGAAAATTTAGGGTTTATAAAAGTTTTTTTTGCAATATTTTTGTTTTTTCCAAAATATATTGTTACTTTTGCAATTGCAATCTCCACATTGCAATCTAAGCTATTTTGCTATTCATAAACACAAATCCGCAAATCCAAAGACCTAAGTCGTAGATACGCAGCATTAGGTGAGGCACGTGATGCCTTGTTTCCTTAAAAGGAATACTATGAGTAATGTCATATCCCATACAGGAGTTATCGACAGCATCGATAAGGGAGTGGTGCGCGTGCGCATCGTTCAGCATAGCGCATGTAGCAGCTGTAAGGTGGCTTCATATTGTAACTCGGCTGAAAGCAAGGAGAAAATAATTGATGTGAGGTGTAACGATACGGATGGCCGCATGGTTGGTGACACAGTTGTCGTGATGGCGGCACAGGCAGTTGGGATGAAGGCTGTTGTCATTGCTTTTGTCGTACCGCTTATACTGATTCTGCTGACCATAGTGGTTACGCTGCATTTGACTGGTAAGGAACTTACGGCTGCATTGTCAGGTATGGCTGTACTTTTCCCATACTACGCCTTGCTCTATGTGTTTAGACGGCAGATAGAAAGACGGCTGACTTTCTTCCTGAAAGAATGAAGGAGTGGGGGGCAGTTAAAAAACAAAGGACTGAAAAATCAGAACAAACAAACTAAATATAATTTTTCATCATTATGAGCTTAATTTTATCATCAGTACTTACGCTTGGCATCATCGCGCTTGTAGCTTCGGTGATACTTTACGTTTGTGCTAAGAAGTTTGCCGTGGAGGAAGACCCGCGCATCGGACAGATTTCTGCCATCTTGCCGCAGGCAAACTGTGGTGGTTGTGGATTTCCTGGCTGTTCGGGTTTTGCTGCGGCACTTGTTAAGGCTGCTACGGAAAAAGGTTCTACTGACGGATTGTCGTGCCCAGTGGGTGGTGCAGAGGTCATGGAACAGGTGGCAGGAATACTTGGTTCGGCAGGCGATGAACCCCCTGCTGCCGCATCTGCTGCTGCTCCAGTTAAGGCAGAAACGGCCAAACCTGCTGCTCCAGTTAAACTGAAGCCAATGTCGACTGACCCTAAGCCGTTTGTTGTTCCAAACATTGATTTCTCAGGCAAGAAACAGAATCCTGTACCTGAAATCAAGTGCGGACCGAAACCGGCAGTCTTGCCAGCAGGGTGGCCGGCTTAATTATAATAATGAGAATGCATGTTTTATGCTAAACAGATAATTATGAAATCAAAAACATTTAGAATCGGAGGAGTACACCCTGAGGAAAACAAACTGAGCAATGACGCTGTCACCAAGCAGGCGCCACTGCCCAAGCAGGCTGTGTATCCACTCAGTCAGCATATAGGTGCACCGGCAAAGGCTGTCGTCAAGGAAGGCGACAAGGTGAAGGTCGGCACCATGATAGCTGAGGCAGGCGGTTTCGTGTCGGCCAACATATTTTCTTCTATCTCGGGCACAGTCATAAAGGTAGGTGACGTGTTGGATGTATCTGGAGCAATGAAACCGGGTATTGTGGTTCAGCGTGACGGAGAAGGTAATGTATGGGAAGAATCGATTGACCGTTCGGAGAAGTTGGAGCGTCTTGAGTCGCACCCAGAATTGACACCAGAGGAAATAGTTAGCCGTATTAAGTATGCCGGTGTGGTCGGTATGGGCGGTGCCTGCTTCCCTACGCACGTTAAGCTGTCGCCTCCTCCAGGTGCAAAGGCAGATTGTGTCATCATAAATGGTGTGGAGTGTGAGCCTTATATCACTTCTGATTACCGTTTGATGATGGAGAAGCCTGATGAACTCATTGAGGGATTGAAAATTCTTATGGCAGCTGTCAAGGTTGATAAGGGATATATTGGCATTGAGGATAATAAGCCTGCAGCCATCAAGGAACTTACAGAAAAGTTGCAGCGCCGGGGCATCAGCAATATTGAGGTGGTGCCATTGCAGAAGAAATATCCGCAGGGCGGTGAGAAACAGCTGATTGATGCTGTCATTGGCCGTCAGGTACCTGCGCCTCCTGCAATACCAATAAACGTGGGTGCGGTTGTACAGAATGCTGGCACCGCCGTTGCTGTATATGAGGCAGTGATGAAACGCAAGCCTTTGTTTGAGCGTTATACGACTGTTACGGGTAAACAATTGAGCAATCCAAGCAACTACCTCGTCCGTATGGGTACGTCGTTTGCTGAACTTATAAGTCTCTGCGGTGGTATGCCTGATGGTGACAACAAAGTGTTGGCAGGTGGTCCGATGATGGGACGTGCTGTGCCGTCTATTGATGTTCCTGTTGGGAAAGGTCAGAATTCGATTACAATACTTAGTGGTAAGGATGCAGTGCGCAAGGAACCACAGCCATGTATTCGCTGTGCGAAATGTGTTAGTGCGTGTCCGATGGGATTGGAGCCTTTCCTGCTTGCGAAGGGTGCAGTTATGGAAAAGTGGGATATGCTTGAGCATGAGGACGTGACCTCTTGTATAGAGTGTGGTTCGTGCCAGTTTACTTGTCCTGCCCACCGTCCGCTGCTTGATGACATCCGTAAGGGTAAAGGCACTGTTACAGGTATAATACGCAGCCGTACGGCTCCTGCTCCAGCTGCTAAGCCTGCTCCTACGGCAAAGGCTGACGCTCAGGCTGCTAAGCCTGCTCCTTCAAAGCCGATGAATACTGTGCCAAAACCATTCGTGGAGCCTAAGGACATTGACTTCTCTGGACCAAAGCAAAATCCTGTGCCGGAAATAAAGAGTGGTCCAAAGCCTGCGGTAATGCCTGCCAACTGGCCAAAATAATAGTGATAAAAATAGTTTTTATAGGGGCTATAGATTGTATTGGTAATATAGAAACTATATAAACTACTGAAAATAAAGTAAACAAGAAAAAAATAAAAAACAACTATGGGAAATTTGATTGTTTCTCAATCTCCCCACGCTCACGGCAGTGATTCCGTTGAGAAGAGTATGTACGGTGTGATAATAGCATTGCTTCCCGCACTGCTTGCATCGTTTTATTTCTTCGGCCTCGGTTCGTTAATCGTGTGCCTTGTGAGCGTGGCAGCCTGCGTTTTCTTTGAGTGGGCTATATGTAAGGCTCTGCTTAAGCGTGAGCCTACGCTGCTTGATGGTTCTGCCATCGTTACGGGTCTGCTGCTTGGCATGAACCTACCGTCCAACTTTCCTCTGTGGATGATTATTGTGGGTTCACTGATAGCCATCGGCGTGGGCAAAATGACCTTCGGTGGTTTAGGGCAGAATCCTTTCAATCCCGCACTGGTTGGCCGCTGCTTCCTGCTTGTCAGCTTCCCCACGGCCATGACCACATGGCCCAAGGAAGGGATGAATATGACATTCCTTGATGCTGCCACTGATGCTAATACGGGTGCTACGCCGTTGGCTCTGATGCAACAGGCTGTAAAGGGCGATGCAAGTGCACTTGATAAGTTGCCGACGGCCTGGGACATGTTTATCGGAAACATGCAGGGCGGTGGTGCCGGTACAATTGGTGAGATATGTGCTCTTGCCCTGCTGCTTGGCCTTGCATTCATGCTTTGGCGTAAGATTATCACATGGCATATACCTGTTTCTATTATCGGTACGGTGTTTGTCATTGCCGGAATTCTTTATCTTGTCGATGATAAGCAGTTTGCCGACCCGTTCCAAGTAATATTCGCCGGCGGTCTGATGCTTGGTGCAATCTTCATGGCTACGGACTATGCCACGTCTCCAATGACCCATAAGGGACAACTTATCTATGGCGTTAGCATCGGTGTGCTTACAATTATCATCCGTAACTGGGGTGCATATCCGGAGGGCATGTCGTTTGCCATTCTCATTATGAATGCGTTTACACCGCTCATCAATACATACGTTAAACCAAAGCGCTTCGGTGAGGTGCTTGTAAAAGAATAAGGGAGGACGAATACTATGGAGAAACTTAAATCCAATCTGCCTAATATGGTAGGCGTGCTGACCACTGTGGCAGTACTCTGCGGTGGCATCCTCGCTTATGTGAACGACCTCACGGCTGCTCCGCGTCAGCAGGCTGCTGACAATGCCCTCGCTGCAGGTATAGAGCAAGTTATGGGTGGCAAATGCAAAGTGCAGAAGCCCGATACGGTAAAACGGAATGTTGACGGCAAGGAACTTACTTACATCGTGTATAAAACAGACAAGGGCACTGCCGTGCAGTCTACCGATCCTAACGGCTTTGGTGGCAACCTGACAGTACTTGTCGGCTTCAATGACGGTGGCGACATACTGGGTTACACGATACTTGAGACAGCGGAGACACCGGGACTCGGAGCCAAGGCTGACAAATGGTTCCAGTCGCCTGCAAACGGAGGAAACAGCGAAAAGTCGAGTGTTGTCGGCAAAAACCCAGGCAAGGTCAATATGACGGTGTCAAAAGATGGAGGCGAAATTGATGCCATCACGGCATCGACCATCACTTCGCGTTCTTTCCTGCGTGCAGTGCAACAGGCTTACAACACATATATGGAAAAGAAATAATCAGAAAGGAGGAATCAACAATTATGAGTAAATTCGGAATAGTAATGAACGGCATCATAAAGGAGAATCCTACCTTTGTGCTTATGCTTGGAATGTGTCCTACGTTGGCTACCACCACCAGTGCCACTAACGGCCTTATGATGGGTTTGGCCACGATGGCTGTGCTGATATTTTCAAACGTTATCATCTCTGCCATAAAGAACCTTACGCCAGATATGGTTCATATTCCCGTGTATATCGTGGTGATAGCCACGCTCGTGACCATCGTGCAGTTTTGCCTTGCTGCCTATCTGCCAGAGGTGAATAAGTCGCTCGGTCTCTTCATACCACTCATTGTGGTTAACTGTATTATCCTTGGTCGTGCAGAGTCGTATGCCGGCAAGAACAATCCGCTTGATTCGGCTCTCGACGGCATAGGCATAGGACTGGGTTTCACGCTCGGACTGACTCTGCTCGGCATTTGCCGCGAACTTCTCGGCAACGGTACTGTGTTTGACTTGCGTATAATCCCCGAAGACTTCGGCATGTTGCTTTTCATCCTGCCCCCGGGTGCATTTATGACGCTGGGCTTTATCATAGCAATAATCAACAGATTTAAAAAAGCATAAACTATGGAATACCTATTGATATTTATAGCAGCGATATTCGTTAATAATATCGTTTTGAGCCAGTTCCTTGGCATCTGCCCGTTCCTCGGTGTCAGCCAAAAGGTCAGCACATCGTTGGGAATGTCGGCTGCAGTGGCATTCGTTATGGTATTGGCCACGCTCGTTACGTGGTGCATACAGATGTTTGTGCTTGCACCATTCGGACTGGAATTTCTTCAGACGCTGGCCTTCATCCTTGTCATTGCGTCATTGGTACAGATGGTAGAGATTATACTTAAGAAAGTGTCGCCGCCGCTTTATCAGGCGCTTGGCGTGTTCCTGCCGCTTATTACCACCAACTGTGCTGTGCTCGGTGTGGCAATCCTGGTGATACAGAAGGATTACAACCTGCTTATGTCTCTTGACTATGCCTTGGCGTCTGCTCTCGGTTTCGGCTTGGCTCTGATTCTCTTTGCCGGTCTGCGCGAACAGTTGGAGTTTGCCAATGTGCCAAAGGGCATGAAAGGCGTGTCAATTACTCTGATTACCGCTTCTCTTCTTTCACTGGCTTTCATGGGATTCAGTGGCGTTGATGGTGGTCTCAGACAACTTTTTGGAATAGAATAATAGTCTAAGTAATCATCTTTTGCTTGTGCTTATGCACGGGCATATTTGTGTTTGTGTTGTTGTCTCCTCCCGCAGTGACTGCGGGGGGAGATTTTTTTTGTCTGTGATAGAAAAATTCAATGCTGATTTGGTAGTTTCAAGAAAAATGAGTATCTTTGCACATTAAAACATAGACGAAAACTAAATAAAAATATAATAAAGACGATGAAAGTAATGAAATTCGGCGGAACCTCCGTTGGTTCTGCACAGAGAATGCAGGGTGTTGCTACACTCGTAACGAAGTCAGGCGAGCCTACTTTTGTAGTACTCTCAGCCATGTCAGGAACTACCAACTCTCTTGTTGAGATATCAGACTATCTCTATAAGAAGAATCCAGAAGGTGCTCAGGAGGTAATCAATACTCTTGAGAAGAAATACATGGCACATGTCAATGAGTTGTATTCAACCGAGGTCATGAAGCAGAAGACCCGTGAGTTCTTGAAGAAGGAATTTGACTATCTCCGTTCGTTCACCAAGGATACCTTCACTTCTTTTGAGGAGAAGATAGTTGTAGCCCAGGGTGAGGTGATGTCTACCAACATGGTGACTAACTACCTTAACGAACAGGGTGTGAAGACCGTTCTGCTTGATGCGCTTACATTCATGCGCACCGACAAGAATGCAGAGCCGGATATGCCTTACATCAAGGAGCATCTTGCAGAGGTGATGGCAGCCAACAAGGGCTACCAGATATATATTACTCAAGGATTCGTCTGCCGCAACGCATACGATGAAGTGGATAACCTGCAGCGTGGCGGTTCTGACTACACTGCTTCTCTGATTGGTGCTGCTCTGGGTGCTGATGAGATACTCATCTGGACAGACATCGACGGAATGCACAACAACGACCCGCGTTTCGTGGAGAAGACGGATGCCGTACATCAGCTTAATTTTGAGGAGGCGGCCGAGCTTGCCTACTTCGGTGCCAAGATACTGCATCCTACATGTGTGCAGCCAGCCAAGTTTGCTGGCATACCAGTACGCATCAAGAACACCATGGAGCCGGATGCCGAGGGTACTGTAATCAACAATGAACTGGTTCGTGGAAAGATAAAGGCCGTCGCAGCAAAGGACAACATTACTGCAATTAAGATAAAGTCATCGCGTATGTTGCTTGCTACTGGTTTCCTGCGCAAGGTGTTTGAGATATTCGAGAACAACAGCACGCCTATCGATATGATTACCACTTCGGAGGTTGGTGTCAGCGTCAGCATAGACAACAAGAGCAACCTGACACGTATCGTTGACGAGTTGAAGAAATACGGTTCTGTAACAGTTGACGAGGATATGTGTATCATCTGCGTGGCTGGCGACCTCGACTGGAGCAATGTGGGATTTGAAACTCTCGTGACCGATGCTATGGCCAATATCCCTGTTCGCATGATATCATACGGCGGCTCAAACTACAACATCTCGTTCCTCATTCGTGAGGCTGACAAGAAACAGGCTCTGCAGAATCTGTCTGCTAAATTGTTTAATTAGGATATTGGTGGTAAAATGTTTCCAATAGAGAAATTCAAGGATATAGAGACACCTTTTTATTTTTATGACAAAAAGGTGCTATGCGATACGCTGCAGGCCATAAACGGTGAACTTTCTCAGCATGAGGGTTATCACCTGCACTACGCCATGAAGGCTAATGCCAATATTGACGTTCTGCGTGTGATACGTGATGCAGGTCTGGGTGTCGATGCTGTCAGTGGCGGCGAGATACAGCGTGCATTGGATGCTGGTTTTGAAGCATCAAAGATAGTGTATGCAGGAGTGGGCAAGGCCGACTGGGAGATAAACCTCGGATTGGATGCCGGCATATTCTGCTTTAACGTGGAGTCGCTTGAGGAGTTGAGTATCATCAACGAACTGGCTGCGGCAAAGCAGAAAGTGGCAAGAATATGCTTCCGCATCAATCCTAACGTGGGTGCACATACTCATGCTCATATCACCACTGGACTTGCCGAAAACAAGTTCGGCATTGCCATGGAGGATATGGAACAGGCAATCAAGACGGCGGTAGGTATGTCGAATGTGGAGTTTATCGGACTTCACTTCCATATCGGTTCACAGATTCTTGAGATGGGTGATTTTGAGGCTCTTTGCGCCCGTATCATAGAACTGCAGGATCGCCTTGCTGCCCAGGGCATTGAGGTGAAGAACCTTAATGTGGGCGGAGGACTTGGCATAGACTATGACAATCCTGACAAGAACCCGATACCTGACTTCAAAAAGTATTTTGACACATACGCAGCAGGACTGCCGTTGCGTCAGGGTCAGCAGTTGCATTTTGAGCTTGGTCGCGCCGTAGTGGGTCAGATGGGTTCGCTAATCACTCGTGTGCTGTATGTGAAGCAGGGACACGTCAAGCAGTTTGCTATCGTTGATGCCGGCATGAGCGACTTGATACGTCCGGCACTGTATGGCGCACATCATGCAATTCAGAACCTGACCAGTGCTGAGGCTGAAGAGAAGTATGATGTCGTTGGCCCTATTTGTGAGTCGAGCGACGTCTTCGGCAAGGACGAGATGCTGCCGCGTTGTCATCGTGGCGACATGATAGCGTTGCGTTCTGCCGGTGCATACGGTGAGATTATGGCATGTCAGTACAACTGCCGTAAGTTGCCAAAAGCATATTTGATGTAATCAAACATAGGAAATGATAATATCGATACCTGTAATAATCGCATTGGGGGTGTTGCTGCTGCTTGCTGTAGTGACTCCACTGTTTAGTCCGTTCCGCAGAGTGAAGGGACTGCTCAATAATGAAGACACAGAAGAAGATAGCTCAGCAGAACTCCCGCAGGTCTCAATCGTGCTGGCCGAACACGACTGTTCGTTTTACCTGCAGAAGGTGCTGCCAAGATATCTCAGTCAGGATTATCCGGCAGACCGCTATCAGGTGGTTGTGGTGATAGACCAGAGTGACACTCAGTCTGAGGATTACCTTAAGATACTCAGCGAGCAGTATCCGCAGTTGTATTATACCAAATTGCCTGATTCTTCGCGGTATGTTAGCCGAAAGAAGTTGGGACTGACGCTTGGTTTGCGTGCCGTGCGTTTCGACTGGGTACTGATTGCCGACGTAGACTGTCGTCCGTCGTCAAACGGATGGCTCGCTGCAATGGCACGCCATGCTACCGCAGAGCGCAATATGGTGATAGGCATGACTCCATACGAGTATGACTCTCCGCGCTACTACCGCTTTGAGCATCTGCGCACCATGCTCTATCATCTGCACAGTGCATGGAGCGGTCAGCCGTTCAGCACCAACCAGTCTGTCGTAATGCTGCGCCGCAGTGAGTTCTTTGAAAAGAAAGGTTTTCTCGGCAACCTTGAGTTTGCCAGGGCAGAGTATGAGTTCCTTGTCAATAAGTTTGGGGCTGAAGGCAAGTGCGGTATAGCCATTGAGCCTGAATCATGGCTTGAGCAGTATGAGCCTACAAGCGAATACTGGACTATGAAGCGTCTTTATGCTATTGACGCCCTGAAGGGATTGCAGCGTGCAACTTGGTTTAAGACTAAGTTCAAGACCGACCTTATGCTGATGCATGTATACAACGTACTGACGCTTATTGTTATGGCATGTGGAGGCGTGCTGGCTGCTGTGCAGTATGGAGCCATCCCTGCAGAACTCCCTGCTGTCATTAAGGCTGCCGTTCTGCAGTATGACGGTTTGGCACTGGCTGGCGGTTCGGCTTTGCTTTGGATAATATCACTTATTGAGCGTTGTTGCATCTACAGCAGTGTGCTTGAATATTTCGGTAGTGTTGGCTCGCTCTCAGCCGTAATAATGGAGTGGGGCATCAACCTGCGCAATGCTGTGCTCCGCGTACGATACATGTTTGCTGACAAGACTGACTTCATAACCCACAAACTGTGAAGATACTGCATTATATACGTGACTTCAGAAATACCAGCGACGACACGGTGCAGTCGGTCGGTCGTATGTTTTCCGCCACAGCTAAAGTGGCGGAAAACCATCTGTTGACCGTTTTCCGTCTGCCTGTGGAAATAGAGCAGACACTCTCCTCGCAGTATGGTGTCGTGCTGCATTACATTGATGCACCGAGGCGTAGCAATCCATTGTCATACTTGTTTTTGGGCGGTAAGGCAAAGAAGATTATGAAGTCGCTTGCACCAGATGTTGTTCACATTCATGCCTCGTGGGATTTCTGTGCGGCAAAGGTTGAGAAGGCAGCACGCAAGCGTAAGATAGTCACAATAGTCTCACCACATGGCGGACTTGCTCCAGAGATAGTGAACCCAGACTTCTGGCAGTACCGTCTGCCGCGCATGTTGGCTTATCAAAACGGCATGATGCGGCGCTCCATGGCAATAATGACATTGAGCGAGGCAGAGCGCACCGATGTCAAGAATCAGGGACTGAGGGCAGAGGCTCGCATTGAACTTCTGACGGATGCTGCGGAGCAACTTATGCCATTGTACCGCAAGTCACTTGACACGGCATACGCCAGTTATATGACTGAAGAGGAGAAGGGATTCGTGCATGACGCAGTTGTGGCAGCCGTGAGTGATACACATGTGGGTGCCGCCGGCGAGATGCTTACGCAGGGGTTGTCGTTCCGTCGCATATTCCTGTATGCATGGGATGAGGATGTCACAGACCTCTTGCTTCAGGGAGCCGAAAAGATGCAGGTGCAGCTGCCGCCACAACTGAATGTGGAGCAGTTGCCACGCTACAGAAACAAGAATTCAAAGCAGCGCGGTGCTCTTATTGATGTAGCGTCAAAGCCAAGGAAAATAAAGATTTCGGCAGACCATAAGGAGGAATTTCTGGCTGTGACGCTTATTGGCAAGGCACAGAGCGTGGGAAAGAAGAAGATGACACTGCGGCATTGGACGGAGCTGTATCACCTGTTCCGCCATATTGACTTCAATGAGGATGACGTGGCTAAGGAGTTAAAGCGGCTCGGATTGAAGAAAACTGCCAAGAAGATACAGAAGACGCTTGGCAAACACTATGCCATGCCGCACGGCTACGACATTTTTTAGCCCCCAGCGGTTTCTTTTCAACTGGTAAATAAACGCAGACGTTTCTACCATGAAATACGATCAGAACAAAGACATACACTACCTGCAGCTGCTTTCAAAGTCTTTTCCGAATGCAGCGGCAGCGTCTACAGAGATAATCAACCTCTCTGCCATACTCAACCTGCCCAAGGGCACTGAGCATTTCCTCGCCGACATACACGGCGAGCATGAGGCTTTCTTGCATGTGCTGAAGAATGCCTCTGGACGCATATCGCAGAAGGTGAACGAGATATTCGGCGAATACCTGCCGTTGTCGGCCAAGAAAGAGTTGTGTACGCTGATATATTATCCGGAGAAGAAACTGGAACTTGTGAAAGCCCGCGAGGAGGACTTGGGCGACTGGTATCGCATGACGCTGCACCAGTTGGTCAAGGTGTTCAGGGTTATCAGTTCTAAGTATACACGCTCGAAGGTGCGTAAGTCGCTGCCTGCTGAATATAGTTATATATTGGAGGAACTGCTTCATACGCGTACTGACGAGGCAAACAAGGTGGCTTATGTCAATGTAATCATTGACACGATTATCTCTACCGACAGTGCCGATGATTTCATAACGGCTCTTGCAAACGTCATTCAGCGTCTGGCTATTGACCAACTGCATATATTGGGCGACGTGTATGACCGTGGACCGGGTGCGCATATCATTATGGACAAACTTTCGCAGTATCATTCATGGGACATACAGTGGGGCAACCACGACATCTTGTGGATGGGAGCCTGTGCGGGCAACGATGCTTGTATCTGCAACGTCATACGCCTCTCGCTGCGCTATGCCAACATGCTTACGCTGCAAGAAGGCTACGGCATCAACCTGACACCGCTGGCCACGTTTGCCATGGAAACCTATGGCAATGATCCGTGCACGGCCTTCCGACCGATACTCAATACGGAAAACAAAGACCGCTACGATGAGAAGACTCTGCGACTCATGGCCATGATGCACAAGGCCATTACTGTGCTGCAGTTTAAGGCTGAGGCGCGCATCTACCGCCGTAATCCATCATGGGGTATGAACGACCGCTGTATGCTCGACCACATTGACTTCAGCAAGGGTACATGCCGTGTGGGCGACGGTGAATATAAGATGTTGGATATGCTCTTCCCAACAGTGGGTAAGGATGCTCCGAGTGAGTTTACTCAGGAGGAGGAACTGCTCATGGAGCGGCTTCACCATTCTTTCCGCGTATCGGAGAAGCTTCAGCGTCACATACGCACGTTACTGACTCATGGCTGCATGTATGCTGTATATAACAACAACTTGCTGTTTCATGCCTCTATTCCGCTCAACGAAGACGGTTCGCTGCGCGAGGTGGAACTGATGCCGGGCGTGAAGTGCTCTGGCAGACTGTTGCTCAAGCGTGCCGGTATGCTGGTTCGTTCGGCTTTCGCCAGCGACACTCCCAAAGATGAAAAGCAGTATGCAAAAGACTATTTCCTCTATCTGTGGTGTGGGCCTGACTCATGCCTGTTTGACAAGTCGAAGATGGCTACGTTTGAGCGTTATTTCCTTGCTGAGAAGGAAACGCATGTAGAGGAGAAAGGCTGGTTCTTCAAACTGCGCGACAAGGACGATGTCACTGCAGAGCGTATGGCCGATACTGTGCTCGACGCATTCGGGGTGACGGGTGATAACCGCCACATTATAAATGGTCATGTGCCTGTGCATGTGAAGAAAGGTGAAAGTCCGATAAAGGCCAATGGCAAACTGATGGTTATAGACGGTGGCTTTGCCGAACCGTATCATAAGGAGACAGGCATAGCAGGATATACGCTGGTATACCACAGCCGCGAGTTTGAGTTGGTGCAGCATGAGCCGTTCACCAATGTCGACGATGCCGTGCGAGAGGGTAGGGATATCAAGTCGACTACGCAGATTGTTGCCACCACTGGTCACAGGCTTCATGTGGCCGATACCGACCGTGGCCGTGAACTGCAGCAGCAGATAGAAGACCTGCGTGCGTTGCTCTATGCATACCGTCATGGATTGATAACCGAGTCCAAAGGGTGATTGTAGTCAAGTATTTATGAACATTTGTTATTAGAGTTTGAAAATGAATCAGGAAGATACAAGAAATAAGATGGAAAAGGTAGCTGTATGGCTGTTGTTTTCCGCACCGGCAGTTATGTTGCTGGTCATGTGGCTTTTTAAGGGCTGGCCGGTAGAGTCTGTCTATTCAAAGAGCATTTACTATGTGCAGATAGTTATGACTATGCTGGTTGTCGTGAGTGTGCCTTTCCTGCTGTGGTATGTGCGCCCTGAGCGTTATGTGAATGGTGGTGAAGACGGGTATGGCCATTACCGCAGTGTGTGTCTTATGCGCCTGATGTATTCCGCAGTATTGTCTTATGCGTGTGTCGTGTTGTTCTTCGTCGTGCCCAACGTGGCATTCCTTTATCTTGCCTTAATGGCTTACTTGATGATGCCTTTTGCATTGCCGAAAGGAAAGGCTAACAGCTCGATATAGTTCATTATGAATGGCAAACTGACCTTGTCGGCTCTTGAACCCGAAGACCTTGAGTTGCTCTACACCATAGAGAACGATGTGGAGCAATGGTGTGTTTCTGATACAAATGCACCTTATAGCCGCTATGCTTTAAGCAGCTATATTGCCAATCAGCAATACGACATATTCTCTGACAAGCAAGTCAGGTTTGTCGTAAGGGTAGACGGCATGGCTGTCGGTTTGATTGACCTGTTTAATTTTTCGCCGGCAAACAGGCGTGCAGAGATGGGGCTGGCAATACTCTGCGAGCATCAGGGACAAGGCTATGCCACGAAAGCCATAGAAATGCTCAAAGACTACTGTCGCAACACCGTTGCACTGCATCAGGTGTATTGCGTTGTTCCGGCCGACAATGCCTCTTCGCTTGCCATGCTTCGGAAAACTGGTTTTGCCAATGAGACTCTGTTGCATGACTGGTTGCACTGTGCTGCCGGATGGAAGGATGCCGTGTGGCTTACGTGTATGTTGTAGTTGTTTTTTTTAGAACCCGTCTTTAGAGAATTAGAATATGAGAATAGACATTATAACCGTGCTGCCAGAGATGCTTGAGGGCTTCTTCAACGAGTCCATCCTTGCACGAGCCCAGAAGAAAGGACTGGCGGAAATTCACCTGCACAACCTGCGCGACTATACGCTTGACAAATGGAAGCGCGTGGACGACTACCCATACGGCGGTTTTGCCGGCATGGTGATGCAGTGCGAACCGATTGACCGCTGCATTAGCGCATTGAAGGCTGAGCGTGATTACGACGAGGTGATATACACATCGCCCGATGGCGAACAGTTCAACCAGCATGTGGCGAACGACCTTTCGCTCAAGGGCAATATCATCATTCTTTGCGGCCACTACAAAGGCATAGACCAGCGCATACGCGACCACCTCATCACGCGTGAGATTAGCATAGGCGATTTCGTGCTTACGGGTGGCGAACTGGCTGCTGCTGTCATGGCGGATGCCATAGTACGCATCATTCCTGGTGTAATAGGCGATGAACAGAGTGCTCTGTCCGATTGCTTTCAGGATGACCTCTTGTCTGCGCCTATCTACACGCGTCCCGCCGACTATAAGGGTTGGAAGGTGCCGGATATCCTGCTCTCCGGCCATGAAGCCAAGATTAAGGAATGGGAAATGGAGCAGGCACTTGAAAGGACAAAGCGTCTGCGTCCCGACCTTCTGAAGTAGAATTGAAAAATTGAAGAATTGAAAAATTGAAGTCACCATGCGGACAGATTTTCCATCCTTCCATTCTTCAACCCTTCAATTCTTCAATTTTTCAATTTTTAAATTTTTCCATTTTTCAACCCTTCAATTTTTCCATTTTTAAATTCTTCCATTTTTAAATTCTTCCATTTTTAAATTCTTCCATCCTTCTACACATGACCGAACAAGAACGCATACAGCAGTTGCGCAGTCAACTGCACGAACATAACCACCGTTACTATGTGCTAAACCAGCCCATTATCTCCGATCAGGAGTTTGACCTGATGATGCACGAGCTTCAAGACCTTGAGGCACGCCATCCTGAGTTGTATGATGCCAATTCGCCTACGATGCGCGTGGGAAGCGACATCACCAAGGAGTTCAAGCAGGTGAAGCACAAATACCCCATGCTGTCGCTCGCCAACACTTACAGCGAGCAGGACGTGGCTGAATGGTACAATCAGGTGAGCCGTGGTCTTGAGGGCGAACCGTTTGAGGTCTGCTGCGAGATGAAGTATGACGGTCTTTCGATATCGCTGACATACGAGCATGGGCGGCTGACACAGGCTGTTACACGCGGCGACGGTGTGCAGGGTGATGACGTGACTGCGAATGTAAAGACAATACGTTCCATTCCTCTTGTATTGCAGCCGGGGCTTGGTTGGCCAGACGGGTTTGAGATACGCGGTGAGATACTTATGCCGTGGGAATCATTTAACCGTCTCAACGCTGAGCGCGAGGACATCGGCGAACAGCCTTTCGCCAATCCGCGTAATGCTGCCAGCGGAACACTGAAGAGTCAGGATTCGCATGTGGTGGCTGAACGTGGACTGGATGCGTATCTTTATTATCTGCTTGTTCCGCAAGAAGGTGAAGAGAGAAGAGTGAAGAGTGAAGAATCCCATGCGGATAACATACACTCAAAAAGTAATTCAAATTTTACACTCTTCACTCTTCACTCTTCACTCTTAGAACAGGCCAGTCGCTGGGGCTTCAAGATTTCCGACGGTGTGCGTGTAGCACATTCGTTACAGGAAATTTTCGATTATATCAGTTATTGGGACAAGGAGCGCAAGAACCTGCCCGTGGCTACCGACGGAATAGTGCTGAAGGTGAACTCGCTCCGTCAGCAGCGTCACCTCGGATATACGGCAAAGAGTCCGCGATGGGCCATAGCATATAAGTTTAAGGCAGAGAGGGTGTGTACACGGTTGCAGGAGGTGACTTATCAAGTGGGCAGAACTGGCGCCATAACACCTGTGGCAAATATGGAGACGGTGCAACTGGCTGGTACTCGTGTGCATCGTGCCACGCTGAACAACGAAGACTTCATCCGTTCATTCGACTTGCACGAGGGCGACTGGGTGTACGTGGAGAAAGGCGGTGAGATTATCCCGAAGATAGTAGGCGTTGACGAGAGCCGCCGTGACCCGTCGGCTCAGCCGGTGCGTTTCATCACACACTGTCCGGAGTGCGGTGCCGAACTGCGCCGCGTGGAGGGTGAGGCAGCGCACTACTGTCCCAACGACACTGGCTGTCCGCCGCAGATAAAAGGTCGCATAGAGCATTTCATAGCCCGCAAGGCAATGAACATCGACAGTCTCGGACCTGAGACCGTTGACACATATTATGAGCGCGGACTCATAGAAAACATTGCCGACCTATACACGCTTACCCCCGACCAACTGAATTACGAGGGCAACCGTGAGAAATCGGCACGCAAGATAGTGGCGGCCATCGAGGCTTCAAAGCAGGTTCCGTTTGAACGTGTGGTCTTCGCTCTCGGCATACGCATGGTGGGCGAGCAGACTGCAAAGATTCTGGCACGACATTTCAAGAGCATCGAGGCACTGCGCAATGCCACCGTTGAGCAACTGACGGAGGTTGACGGCGTGGGCGGCATAATAGCCGTGAACATCGTTGACTATTTCCGCAATCCGAAGAACATTGATATTGTGGACCGCCTTATCAGTTACGGCTTGCAGATGCAGTTGAGCGAGCAGCAGCAGACACAGCAGAGCACGTTGCTCGAAGGCAAGAGCATCGTTATCAGTGGAGTGTTCACACACCACAGCCGCGATGAATACAAGGAGATAATAGAGCAGAACGGTGGCAAGAACGTCGGATCGATAAGCGGCAAGACATCATTCATCCTTGCCGGCGACAACATGGGGCCGAGCAAACTGGAGAAAGCCCAGAAACTCGGCATTCAGATTATGAGCGAGGATGAATTTCTTGCAATGCTGTCATAAAATTAGTTAAGAAAATGAACAGATATATTAAAAAAGTTTTTACATTGTGTTTGTTGACCGTGATATGCACGGCAGGCATACATGCCTATCCTGTGGTACATTCGGAGATAGGCGACAGCCTTGTCATTCCCGGCAAGCTGGCATTGCGCCTCATAACCAAGCACCAGAATTACGAAGACGGCAGTGCCGACACACGCGACACAGACATCGACTCGCCGAAGTCGGTTAACTTCACTTCAGATGGACGGAAATACTACGTCAACTCCCTCGAAGGATGCTGCACGGTAGTCTTTGATGCCGCCACACACAAAAAACTGAAGGTCATCAGCCATAAGTTTGACGGCACAGAGACACAGCTGTGGGGTGAGAAGAGTGAGTTTTTTCCGTTCCGTCATTACTTTGAGAATGTCAACTGCTTCCAAGGCAAGCCTGTGGAGGGATGCTTCTCACATGGCGGCAGATACTTCTGGGTGCCATACTATCGCCGCACGTTCGACATCAACGCACAAGACCCGTCGGCCCTGTGTGTCATTGATACAGAGAAAGACGAGATAGTACGCCTGATGGAGACAGGCCCGTTGCCAAAGATGGTGATAGCATCGTTTGACGGAAAACGACTGGCTGTGACGCACTGGGGCGACAATACCGTGGGTATCATCAACATTGAGGGCAACGACCCGTTTGCATGGCGCTATGAGTCATGCCCTGCCATAACAAAGAAACTGACGCTCAACTACAGTCTGACGAAGCAGATAGACCGCGATTCTGACAGCGGATTGAAACTTCGTGGCACCGTCTTCCTGCCCGGCGACAGTCTGTTGCTCGTCAGCCGTATGTGCGGTGCAGGCGGTTTCGGAGTGGTTGACGTGAAGCACGGCAAATACCTCGGCATGCTTACCGGCATGCTTGAGAATACGCGCCACATGATTGTAAGCGGAGAATACCTGTACTTGAGTTGTAACATCGACGGTTATGTGCAGCGCATCAGGATAGCAGACCTGCTGAAGGGCATCCGCAAGCTGCGCTCTCCTGACTGTAGGAAATCCTCTGAGTTAGGGCGTACTGCCAGTGTGCAGGGATTCACCACGTGCAAGGTAAACCCTGGTGCGCGCACCATCTGCATCTCGCCCGATGGCCGCTGGCTTTTTGCTGCATGCAACTCCAGCAGCAGTCTGGTGATTGTTGAAGCACAAGAGATGAAGGTGGTTGGTTCTATAAAAGCTGATTCCTTCCCAGTAGGTCTTGATATCTCGTCCGATGGTCGCTGGCTCATAACCACATCGCAGGGTCGCAGCAACGGCGGCGGCAATGCCGTTGATGTGTTTGAGATAACCACCTATTCAAATCTTTCATCTTTTTGAGTGATTTGAGTATATTTGAAAGATGTCTCGCCGAAGGCGATAATGATAAAAAAGATTTGTCAGGAAAACAACTGTTTTGCTGACAAAGTGATTTTTCGTAGTGCCGAAATACTCGCGTATTTCAAAAAATATTTCCCTCAGTTCCGTACAGCGGAAATATAGCGTTTTTGTTAATTTCCTCCAAATCAACCATTTAGATTTTTGGACGTTTTTCTGCTGTTGTAATCAGCACTTAATTACAACGTAATTGAGGCCTGATTATAGTGTAGTTGAGGCTTGATTACATTGTAATCAGGGGCAAATTACAGTGTAAAAGCATACTGATTACAACGCAAAACCGTAGCAAGTCCATAAAACTTGCTACGGTTTTCTGTTTTTTTATGGTTTTATCAGCACTTCAACCGTGATTTCGTTGCGAGCTAACTTCTAGATTGCACACTGGAGACGACAATTTGAAAATGTCATTCTGTAAGCAAAATCGCTAAAATCGTGTCAAAGTGTCATTTCGGCCTCTCCCCACATTACTCTACCACCACCTTCTTACCGTTGTGTATATACATACCTTTCTTCGACGGCTTGCCACTGAGGCGGATGCCGTCAACGGTGTGCCATTCAGAAAGTGAAGAGTGAGGAGTGAAGAGTGAAGAATCAGCTGCCGCCTCATTTATTCCCGTTGCCTCCTCGTCGTTCTCTCCGAAGTCGATTACGAATCCTGTTATGCCCTTGGCGTTGACAGCATCGTTCTCGTTTATTTTGAAGTATGCACGGAATGCACCGACGGTCACGTTCTGGTCAGGCCAGAAGAGCTTGTTGGCAGAGCCGAAGTAGATGTTGCTCTTGTCGTTGGCAGCAAGGCTTACGGTGCCGTATGTGCCGATGAAACTTACCATGCCGTCCTGACTGGTAACGGTGGTTGGCTCAGTGTTGCTTATGGCCTTACCGGTGAAT
>JAFPVC010000035.1 GCA_017413085.1 Prevotella sp. | reverse complement strand
TTTGTTTTTGTTTTCGTTTTTGTTTTCGTTGTTTAGCCTGAGCGACTTGAGCAGGAGAGGCCATAGCCACTGCATCAATACCCATCCCAGGACCATGAATCCCAGCATTATCACCACATAGTTATTCTGCATCGCCTTCCTCCTCTTCGTTTCCGTTCCCGTTTTCGTCTTCGTTTTCGTTTTCGTTTTCGTCTTTAATCAGGGAATGAAGGTCAAGCAGAGCGTCGAGCTGTGCTGAGAAATAAGCCTCTGTGCTCTCTATCATGCCCGTTAGCGGTGCCACTATTATGCTGCTGATGGTCATTTCGTCGTCGTCGTCAAAGTTATACACCATGCGTGCGCGGCTTACGGAGTTCACTCGGTTGATCAGTTTCTGCAGCCTTGTCACCTCCTCGGCATCCCAGCGGCTCACGCTGTGCCAGTTGTAGTCAAACAGGCGCATCAGCATGCCGCCCTCGGGCACCTCTGCCACGATTACCTCGTCGCGGTAGTTGAAGCGGTATCTGCCGTCCTCCATTTGTTCGGGCGTGGCTCCGCCTGCCTTCATTATTCTCATGAAGGTGTCGTGTGCGTCGTTGCCGTTATATTGCGGTTGTGCGGCCTCTGTGGTTGTATCTTCAGTCTTTGTCATGTCGGGTGTTAGATTAAGGATTGAAGGATTGAAGAATTGAAGAATTAAAGAATTGAAGAATTGAAGAGTTGAAGAATTGAAGTTGCCATGCGGTATTAACTTCAATCTTTCAATTTTTTAATCCTTCAATCTTTGCTTCAATCTTTCCAAGTGCAAAGTTACGAAAGATTTCCGAAACGACAAAATTTTTCAGATGTCTTCTTGCAAGTTATACTTTTTTTGTATACCTTTGCACTTGGATAGTCCTTAAAATCAAATTAATGAAAAGATATTTACTTATTGCTACAGCTCTAATCTTTTACGTTGCATCATTGTCTGCTCAAGACGTGCTCGATACCATCCGTATATGGAATCTACATTCGTTCAGCGATGTCAGCGTGGCAAACATGGCGGCGGACGCTACCAACTGGAAGTTAAACAGTAAGGGCGGACGCTATCAGAACGTCACAACAACTGACGGCAACCTGCTAAAAGCCAGTGGCGTGGTTATAACAGAAACCGACGGCCTGTATGTAGGCAAAGGCATAACTGCCGGCAATCTTCTGTTGTGTTACGACCGGGGAAAAGACGGCAACGGCTTGCAGACACAGGCCACCCAACCCTTTACCATCAAGAATCTGAAGAAAGACCAGATACTGAAAATATCCCTGCGCTCGTCATCAACGGCAATGAACGGCATCTCTGCCGTGAATAACCTGACGGGCGACTATGGCAGTGGCACATACACCAACAATGCATTCAAGACATTTACGCTTGTCGTTGCGGCTGATGGCGACGTGCAATTCACAAACAGCGGCGGCGTAATAATTAATGAGATAGGCGTGTTTCAGGAACGTTCGCAGGAGTATGTGGCTACACCCGTGATAAGTGTAAGTGGCAATACCGCCACCATCACCTGCGTCACAGAGGGTGCACAGATATGGTATGCCACGGTAGATCACGGCACCGTGTGGGACTATGCACGCGCTTACAGTGGTCCTGTAACACTCAATCACTCAGTGCGCCTGCGTGCTGCCGCTACGAAGGAAGGGCTGCACTCTTCACTTACGGCGGAGGAAAAAGTGGAGATACCTCTAAACCTGCCTTACAAAGGACGCCCGTACGTGCTCAACCCTGAAGCACTTTCGCGCGGAGCAGTAGCCACGAAGGCTTCTACTGGCGTGCTCGTAAACTGGCGTTGGCTTATCAATGACCCGGCAGACATAGCCTTCAACGTCTATCGCAATGGCACAAAGCTAAACGCCGAGCCACTTACAGACAAGACTAACTGGCTTGATAAGAGCGGTACGGTAACGTCGGTTTACACCGTGGAGAGCATTTCACAGACGGATGCTGCTGCATGTGAGACAACGACAGCACTCAACCTTGCAAAAGGATATCTCGATATTCCCGTTGACCTGCCTGCCAACGGCACCACGGAGAGTGGCGAATACATGTATGTGCCAGGCGACTGCATGGTGGCAGACGTTGACGGCGACCACGAATACGAGGTGATAATGAAGTGGGATCCTTCCAATACCAACTGGGACGGAACCAACCCTGAAATGGTAAACGACAAAGGCGGGGCTGGACAGAAGGACAACTCGCTGAGTGGATATACGGGTCCGGTGCTGATTGATGCCTACCGCATGGACGGCACGAAGCTCTGGCGCATCAACCTGGGCAAGAATATACGTGCCGGAGCGCACTATACGCAACTGATGGTTTATGACCTCGACGGCGACGGCAAGGCAGAGGTGGCATGCAAGACTGCCCCCGGCACCATTGACGGCAAGGGCAAGGCTGTCATTATGGGTACTGACGACCCTGAGGCTGACTATCGTGCGGTAATCAGCAACAAGTCGGGCATGATACAAACAGGGCCGGAATACCTGACCGTATTTAGCGGAGAGACAGGAGAGGAACTGGCTACCTGCCGTTATAATCCACCTCGCGACACAGTGACATGGGGCGATACCTACGGCAACCGTTCTGAGCGCTATCTGGCATGTGTGGCTTATCTTGATGGCGAGCACCCCTCACTCGTGATGTGTCGCGGTTATTATACGGCGGCATTCCTGTGGGCTGTGGATTTTGATGGCTGGCAACTGCAGACACGCTGGCTACATTCTTCCACCAATGGCGGTTACGGAGCGTTCGGTGAGGGTGCCCACGGCCTCAGCGTGGCTGACGTTGACGGCGACGGTCGCGACGAGATAATATACGGTTCGTGTGCCATTGACGACGACGGCTACCTGCTCTACCGCACGGGACTGGGGCACGGCGATGCCCTGCACGTAGGCGACCTGATGCCTGACCGCCCCGGACTTGAGGTGATGATGGTACACGAGGAGACAACGGCAGAATACGGCATAGAGATGCGCGACGCCATGACGGGCGAGCATCTGTCAGGTCTTTTCCTCGGTACCGACGTGGGACGCGGCATGTGTGCAGACGTTGACCCTACCGTGCGCGGATGTGAATACTGGGGCACGGACACCAATGTGTATGACTGCGAGGGCAACCAGATATCAACAAAGAGACCAACCATCAACTTCCGTACATATTGGGATGGTGACCTGCAGGAGGAACTGACAGAGAAGGGCGAGATAACCAAATGGCGCAGCAGGACAGAGAGTGCCGCATCGTTGGTGAACATGCGGACAAAATATGGTGCCGGCGTGAACCTTATTAAATATACCCCATGTCTGCAGGCCGACATCTTCGGCGACTGGCGTGAGGAACAGATATACTACGACAACGCCACACGCTCACACCTGTGGATATTCTCTACTCCGTATGAGTCAGACTATCGTGTGCCGTGCTTGATGCACGACCATCAGTATCGCATGGCTACTGTATGGCAGACATCAGCTTATAACCAACCGCCGCACCTCAGTTTCTATCTGCCTGACTACATAGACAGCGTTACAGGTGTCGTGCAGGTGAAGGCTGATGGAAACGAAAACGAAGACGAAAACGAAGACATACTTAGCGTAAACGCAAACGCATATCATGGCAAGATATACAACGCGCTTGGTCAGCGTATTCGCACTGCTGGCCGTGGCCTCAACATCATCGGCAGTCGTAAATTCGTTCGATAATCTGAACAGTCCCGTCACGCTCAGTGACTCTGATCATGCTGCACAGCGTAAGGCATGGAGTAAGAAATGGCATAACGGCAAGGATAGGGCTAATAACCGATAAAACAAGCAGTTTGCGGCGGAAAAAACAGGCGTTTATGCTAAAATAAGATAAAAAAAACACTATTTTTGCTGAAAACATTGTTTTTTTTTGTAAAAATGCTTGGAAATTAAAGGAAAATAATTAACTTTGCATCCAGAACTATTTCAATTAGTACTAATTTAAACTATTAAACAATGAACAAGACAGAACTTGTAAAGAAAATCGCTGAGAAGGCAGAGGTTTCTCAGGTAGAGGCAAAGGCAGTTCTCGAGGCTGCGCTCGAGTCAATCAAGGAGGCACTGCAGGGTGGTGACGCCGTGCAGCTCATCGGTTTCGGTACATTCAGCGTTGCTGAGCGCGCCGCACGCACCGGCAAGAACCCACGCACGGGCGAGCAGATTAAGATTGCCGCCAAGAAGGTTGCCAAGTTCAAGGCAGGAGCAGGCCTCATCTAATCGTAAGAGTCTATTTTAGAGTTAGTAAAAAAAGACTAAAAGACTAAAACGCCCCACCGAACCGTACGCCTGGTACGGCACGGTCGGGGCGTTTCCGTTTGCCGTCGGTTCACCATACCACATATATACACACAGACAGACAATGATAAAGTGGATTTGCGCTGCCGTGGGCTTCAGCCTCGGAGGCTTCTTCGGGGCGGTAGCAGGTTATTTCATAGGCGCAGTAATACAGCGTATAGGCAGCGGCATAAGCGGCAGCGAATACAGCAGCAGCCAGTATGCTCGCAACCGGGAATACCACGCATACGGCGGCAACCGCCCGTATGGGCACCGGCAGGCGGGCAGCGCCACGGATAGTCCGCGCACGCTCTTCCTAAACAGCCTGCTTGAGATGACGGCCCACGTCATAGCCGCCGACGGGCGCATCATGCACTCGGAGATGGAGGTGGTGCGCGCGTTCCTGCGGCAGAACTTCGACGCGGCCACGGCACGGGCGTGCGGCGAGCGCCTGCTCACCATATTCCAGGAGCGAAAGCAGCTGACGGCAGAGGCGTGGCGGCGCAGGGTGGTGCAGTCGTGCCGCAACGTCACGTTTGCACTGACGCAGGAGCAGTGCCTGCAGCTCATGGCGCTGCTTGCCGGGATAGCCAAGGCCGACGGCAGGATAGACCCCGCCGAGGTGAAGGCCATGAAAGACGTGGCACATGCCCTCGGGATGGATGCGTCGGTGGTGGAGCAGCTGCTCTCGCTTGGCGGCGGCACGCTTGACGATGCCTACCGCGTGCTGGGAGTGTCGCCGCAGGCTACCGACGACGAGGTGCGCCGCGCCTACCGCAAGATGGCTCTGCAGTATCACCCCGACCGCGTGTCGACACTGGGAAAGGACGTGCAGGAGAATGCCAAGCGCAAGTTTCAGGAAATCAACGATGCAAAGGAACGGATATTCAAGGCGCGGGGGATGTAGTAATTCATAATTCATAATTTCAATTTTTCAACTCTTCAATTCTTTAATTCTTCAATTTTTCAATTCTTTGATGTGACATGAAGAAAACGCTATTATTGTTCTTGACACTGTTTGCCGCAGTGGCCACATACGCTGAGAGACACATGGAGTTTATGGAAGTCTCGCTGGGACAGTCGGTCGACAGCTTTGCCGTGGCCATGCAGCAGAAGGGCTTCAGGCCATATACTGAAAACAAGATTATACCGCGTGGAAACCGTTACATGGTAGGCACGTTCAATGATACGCCCGTGAAGCTCAACATACACTATGGCTTGCACACCAATCAGGTGACGAGCGTGCGCCTTACGTTTGCCGAGATAAAGGAGCTGGGCGAGTTCCTCCCGTTCTACGAGGCTATGAAGCAGGCCGTCACGGAGCAATATTGTTCTGAGGGCGAGGTGGTGAACGAGCCTGGCGACATGAAGACACTGCCAAAATACGGCATGACAATGGACTATGGCAGCGTAGTCCTGCAGATTGACCCTAACACGGCTTTCACGCTGTCAGTGATATATACCGACACTTATAACACCATGGAGGAGCGCAAGAAGCGTTACGACTGATGGTCTGGACCGACAAGATACGGCAGGTAAAGATCGCTCTCGTGGGCGCCGCCGTGCTTATTGCGGCGGCATCGCTCGTGGTGAGCCATTTCCTCGTGCGCGACTTGGCACGCGAGGAACGGCAGCGCATGGAAATATGGGCTGAGGCAATGCACACCCTTAGCCAGGCTGACGAGGAGACTGACCTGAACCTTGTGTTGAAGGTGATAGAGCAGAACAACACCATACCCGTAATCGTGGTTGATGCCGCAGGCGAGGTGCAGACCTACCGTAATGTCAAGCTGCATGGTGCCACCGGAGCCGATTCTACCGCTGAGGCTGCACAGACAGCCCGGCGTATGCTTGGGCGCCAGCAGGCCATACGCGTGCAGATAGGCGAGGGGAGGGACGACTACCTGCTTGTGTGCTACGACGACTCGCTGCTGCTTACGCGGCTGGCATGGTATCCTTATATACAGTTGGGAGTGGTGATGCTGTTTGTGGTGGTTGCCATCTTTGCCCTTCTGACCTCAAAGCGGGCAGAGCAGAACAAGGTGTGGGTGGGACTGTCGAAAGAGACTGCGCATCAGCTCGGCACGCCTATCTCAAGTTTGATGGCATGGACGGAGATACTGCATGAGACGTATCCCGACGACACGCTGATACCCGAAATGGACAAGGACGTGAAGCGCTTGCAGCTGATAGCCGACAGGTTTTCAAAGATAGGCTCTGCACCTGAGCGCACCGATGTCAGCCTGCACGACATACTGCAGAATGTGGTTGAATACATGAACCGCCGAACGTCGCAGCACGTCAGCATCACGTTCAGCATGAGCGACCCCGACTGTAAAGTTATGGTAAACCGCCAGTTGTTTGAGTGGGTGTTTGAGAACCTTTGCAAGAATGCCGTTGATGCCATGAGCGGCTCGGGCAGCATCACCATTACGGCGCGGCAGTCGGGCAGCCGTTGCATAATAGATGTTTCCGACACTGGCAAGGGCATTGAGCGCGGCAATATAAAGAATGTGTTCCGCCCGGGCTTCACCACGAAGAAACGTGGCTGGGGGCTTGGCCTTTCGCTTGCTCGCCGAATAATAGAGGAGTATCACCACGGGCGCATCTATGTACTGCGCTCAGAGGTAGGCGCAGGCACCACCTTCCGCATTGAGGTTTAGATGGGGGGTAGAACCAGCCTTTAATCACAGTGAGTCGATGTATTCTATCAGCCGCTGGTAGAAACTGCAGTGTGAGAGTGTGGCACGGTTGCCGAAGATGAGCAGTTTCATCCTTGCGCGTGTCATCGCCACGTTCATGCGTCGCAGGTCGGAGAGGAATCCTATCTGGCCGTGTTCGTTGCTTCGCACCAGTGATATCAGTATGATGTCGCGCTCCTGTCCCTGAAAGCCGTCGACAGTGCCTACGGTGATAAGGTGGCGCACGCGGCGGAATTCCTCGCGCTGGCGTATCTGCTGTCGCAGGTAGTGCGTCTGCACGCGGTAGGGCGAGATGATGCCCACGTCTATCCTTTCCTCAAGGAAACGATTTATTCCCACCTTGTTTATGTATCCCTGCAGGTGGAGCAGCAACAGGTCGGCCTCGGCTTTGTTTATCCTGCCGTGGTTCTCGCCGACATACTGTTCTGGTTCTTCGCTGTCAATCCACACTATCGGAGTTTCATAGTCAAGTACTGAGCGGTGGCGCACGCTTGGATCAGACTGCAGTTTTCCTTCGTAGAACCAGCCTGACGAGAACTTCATTATCGCATCGTTCATGCGATACTGCACACCGAGCAGCGTCACACATTCCGGCTGCGCCTCCACGATACGTTCCATCAGGGTGCGCCCCAGTCCCTCGCGCATGGCTTCATAGCATTTTATGGTTGGCGGAAGTTGCTGATGGTCGCCGGCCAGTATCACCCTGCCGGCACGCCGTATGGCTATCCAGCAGGCTGGCTCAAGGGCCTGTGCCGCCTCGTCGATGAAGAGCGTTGAGAATTTCTGTCCCACCATAAGTTTGTTAGCCGCCCCCACGAGGGTGCATGCCACCACGCGTGCCTCATTGAACAAGTCGGCATTAATGCGCATCTCCAGTTCCTGCGCCCGGTCGCGCAGCCTTGCCAGCCGTTGGTGCTTGTTTGATGGCTTCTGCTGATGCACCTGCCGTATGTCGCGGCGCACAGCCCACAGTTCGGGATAGTCGGGATGTGCCTCAAACTTCCTTTCGTATGTAAACGACAGCATTTTGTCGTTTACGTGTGTGGGGTTGCCTATGCGCAGCACCGGCACGCCGTGGTCAACGAGCTTTTCTGAAATCCAGTCTACCGCCATGTTGCTCTGTGCGCAAACCAAGACCTGTGTTTCGCGGTGCAGCGTCTCATATATAGCCTCGACAAGCGTGGTGGTCTTGCCCGTCCCCGGTGGTCCGTGCACCACGGCTACGTCCTTGGCACGCAGCACCTCGTTGACTGCCTTTTCCTGCGTGGGGTTGAGCCACGGAAACGACATCGGCTTTATGGTAAGCTGGCGTGTGGCTTGCAGTCCGCCGAACACTTTTAGCAGTTCCTGCATCCGCTTGCCTTTGCCGTTTATCACGTCGTCCAGTGCGCGTGTCATGGTGCGGTAGCTTGTCTCGTCGAAGTATAGTTGCAGCCCGAGTCTCTCCGCAGTGCTCAGTTCGGCTATGCAGTCTGCCGACGGCACCGTCACCACCATGCGGTTGCCCTCCACATAACTGATGGTGGAGTTAAACGACAGATATTTTGTCTTGCCGTCCTTGGCAGCCGGTGGCTGGAAAAACTGTATAGGTTTGCCGTACTCCAACAGCGTGTCAGCCTCGGTCTCATCGTCTTCCGAGGCAGCCGGCGACAGATTTTCTATTTCCACCACCAGTTGGTTGAGCGAGTTATAGTAAGAGCGTCCTGCCCTGACAGGCCACCAGCAGACGCCGCGCCTTATCTTGCGTTCCAGCGGCATCCGCTCTGACTGTATGCGGAACTCCTCGCGCTCAGCCTCTTGTTCCATTAGCAGAAGCTGCTTGAGTCGTTGTATGTATAATGTAGGGTTATTCATAATAAAGGTGGCTTATATCACCCACAAAGTTAATCATTTCCCGTTGATTACGCAAGCAGCAGCACAGAAAAACAATCGTGTAGCTTCATATTTTCAGCAATTTCCTTGCGTGCAAGATATAAAATTACTACCTTTGCCGATGACAGTCATTGGACTGCGTTTTTAAAACAATGAGCAAGGCAAAGGAAATACGGCAGCAGTTCCGACTGCTGATGAACGGCGTTACGGCACAGTCGCTGCGCGAGAAAGGCATGGACTATCACCTGAACTGGGGAGCGTCACTGGGACATCTTCGTGAACTGGCCGACGAGTATGGCAAGGACTATGACACCGCTACGGAATTGTGGAATGACGACGTGCGCGAGAGCAAGATAATGGCCACGCTTCTTATGCCCCACGACATGCTTACACGTGACATGGCAATGCAGTGGATTGGCCAGACCAAGACACAGGAGATAGCCGAGGTAGCTTCCATGAACCTGTATCAGCACCTGCCATACGCTGCAGAACTGGCAATGAACCTGACGGCTGACGGTGATGCAATGACACAGTTGCACGGCTACTGCATCGTGGCGCGGCTGCTGACAAAAGGATGGCAATTCAGCGATACCGAACTGCAGGCGCTCGCTGTGCGTGTAGAGGCAGTGGTTAATGATGCCGATGCGCCGCTTTACTTGCGCCACGCCGCAAACAACACACTGATGAAGATGGAAAAATGACTGTGTGGAATGATTTTTTAATCATTTTATGCGGTTATTTCACAGAAATTGAGTAACTTTGCACATGAACATCATAACGTAATCAGTCTATGAGTGAAACTGCATTAAATAATTTGCGTGACTACCTTTGCGGAACCTTGACGAAGGAAGACATGGCATGGCTTTCTACAGAGTTGGCCTTGGAGTCGATGGAAGACGAGGACCCCACGCCATATACCATGGATGAAATTAACGCCATGATTGATGAGGGGGAAGAAGACTTTAGAACTGGCAGATACTATACCAGCGAAGAGGTATTCAAAGCTGTTGAAGAAATTGGCAAACCGCAAATCCGTAAAATCGCATGACAGTTTTTTGGTCAGAGAAGGCTAAAAAGTCCTTTGAAGAGACTGCATACTATATCGTAGAGAATTTTGGACTACGTGCTAAAGAGAAATTCGCAGGTATGGTGTCAGCGAAAGAGCATGTGCTTGCAGTCATGCCCGAGATTGGACAGGTAGAACGGTTATTGCCGCACAGAAATAAAACATATCGTAGTGTGACTGTGAATGGGCTGAGTAAAATTGTATATTATATTGATAAGGATACAGTATACATAGTGGCTTTCTGGCATACCAGACGCGAGCCGCAATCACTTACAGACGAAGTAAAATAAGAATAACAACGATAAGAAAATGCTTACACTTAAACTCATTACAGAAGAGAAAGAAAGAGTAATCAAGGGACTGGAGAAGAAACACTTCAATGGTGCCGCCGAGGCCATCGACGGTGTGCTGGCTGTTGACAAGAAACGCCGTGAGGCACAGCAGGAACTCGATGCCTGCTTGGCTGAACAGAAGAAGGCTGCCTCCGAAATCGGCAAGCTGATGAAGGCCGGCGATAAGGAGGCCGCAGAGAAGGCCAAGGCTGCTGTGGCTCAGCTGAAAGAGAAGTCAAAGGAACTGGAAGACGTGAAGGCTGCCGCCGAAGAGGAGGTGAAGACCCTGCTCTGCCAGATTCCAAACATACCATACGACGAGGTGCCTGAAGGCTCATGCGCTGAGGACAACGTGGTGGTGAAGAGCAACCAGAAAGAGTGCGACGGCACCGACACCGTAGGCACATGGACTGCCAACCCCGCCAACGACGAAGCCAAGCTGCCACACTGGGAACTGGCAAAGAAATACAACCTCATCGATTTTGACCTGGGCGTCAAGATAACTGGTGCCGGCTTCCCCGTATATGTAGGATTGGGCGCACGCCTGCAACGCGCACTCATCAACTTCTTCCTCGACGAGGCACGCAAGTCTGGCTACACCGAGATAATGCCGCCTACAGTGGTAAACCAGGCTTCTGGCTACGGCACAGGTCAGCTGCCCGACAAGGAGGGACAGATGTACCACTGCGAGGTGGACGACCTCTACCTCATCCCAACCGCTGAGGTACCGGTGACAAACATATACCGCGATGTCATCCTCGACGAGAAAGACCTGCCGATAAAGAACTGCGCCTATACTCAGTGCTTCCGCCGCGAGGCCGGCTCATACGGCAAGGACGTGCGCGGACTGAACCGTCTGCATGAATTCTCCAAGATTGAGATTGTGCGCATCGACAAGCCGGAGCACTCCAAGGAGTCACACAAGGAGATGCTGGCACACGTGGAGGGACTGCTCAAGAAGCTCGAACTGCCATACCGCATATTGTTGCTCTGTGGCGGCGACCAGTCGTTCACGTCGTCTATCTGCTACGACTTCGAGGTTTATTCAGAGGCACAGGGCCGCTGGCTCGAGGTATCGTCAGTCAGCAACTTCGACACCTATCAGGCCAACCGCCTGAAGTGCCGCTACCGCAACAGCGAGACGAAGAAGACCGAGCTGTGCCACACGCTCAATGGTTCTGCACTCGCACTGCCGCGCATCGTGGCCGCCATACTTGAGAACAACCAGACCGAGGAAGGCATCCGCGTGCCTGCAGCCCTCGTTCCATACATGGGCTGTGACATGATAAAGTAACTAAAGTTGAGCATGACGGACACAGGGCGCTACATAAACCCATATACCGATTTCGGTTTCAAGAAACTCTTCGGTACGGAGATGAACAAGGATTTGCTCATCAGTTTTCTCAATGCCCTGATGGGCGAAAGCAAGGAAACGGTGAAGGGGGAGATTACCGACGTGCAGTACCTCAACGGCGAGCACCTCGGTGATGGCTACGGTGACCGCCGCTCGGTGTTCGACGTATATTGCACAACCGACGACGGCAGCCGCTTCATTGTGGAGATGCAGAAAGCCGAGCAGGTGTTTTTCAAAGACCGCAGCGTATATTATGCCACTGCAGCCATACGTGAGCAGGCACCCAAGGGAAAGTGGGACTATCACCTTGACGATGTCTATGCAGTTGGCATACTAAACTTCACCTTCCCCAACAATGAATATCCACCAGAGAAATATCGCCATGAGATAAAGTTGAAGGACGTGGAGGACAACCACGTGTTCTACGACAAACTGACGTTTGTCTATCTTGAGATGCCCAAGTTTACGAAGACGGTTGATGAACTCAGCAGCATGTTTGACAAGTGGATGTATGTGCTTCACAATCTTTCAAACCTGCTTGAGCGTCCCGCTGCGCTGCAGGAACGTGTCTTCACGAAACTCTTCGAGCAGGCAGAGATAGCGAAATACAACCCTTCGGAGCGCCGCCAGTATGAAGAAAGCCAGAAAGAATACTGGGATTACACCAGTACCCTTGAGACTGCCGAGTTGAAGGGTGAGCGCAGGGGAATGGAGAAAGGCTTGGAGAAAGGCCGTGCAGAAGGCCGTGCAGAGGGTCGTGCAGAAGGCCGTGCAGAGGAGAAACTTGATACTGCGCGAAAGTTGAAGGCGATGGGCGTGCTTTCTGATGAACAGATAGCCGCCGCTACAGGACTGACGATTGACGAAATAAAGAGTTTGTAAGATGTCGGTTTGTAAGTAAAAGTTAAACGGACGCTTTACGTTTCTTTGAAACATATAATGTCCATGTAATATTGAAGAGTTGAAGTTTTCCATGCGGATAGGTGCTTTAACTTTTCAATCCTTTTCTCTCTAAGCAGACATGTAACTCCCACAGATTCCGCAGATAACACAGATTAAGCTACCAACAATCAGTTATATCTGCGAAATCTGTGGGAGTTAAATAATCCTTTACAATCCCTTTCAATCTGTGTGAGGTTCAACAACGGATTATTCGCCTATGGGAAATCTGTGGAATCTGTGGGAGTTAGAGGATTAATTACATACAATATAATGACTAGATGAAAACAGAAAACAAACTAAACAGAATCTTCGGCCTCTTCCTTGTGCTGACGACTGCGTTAAGCATGAATGTGTCGGCCATGCCGGGCGACGTGAACGGCGACGGCACCGTCACGATGTCGGATGCCAACGTGGTGGTGAACTATTATCTTGCGACCACCAAGCCGAGTGACTTCAACATGACGGCTGGCGACGTGAACAACGACGGCACTATCACCATGTCGGATGCCAACCAGATTGTAAACATGTTTCTTACTGGCAGTACTGGTTCTTCTGCCAACGGCCACGAATACGTTGACCTCGGTCTGTCAGTCAAGTGGGCTACATGTAATGTCGGTGCAGATAATCCTTGGGATTACGGCGACTACTTCGCATGGGGTGAGACGGAGCCGAAGAACAATTACGATTGGGATACATACAAATGGGGCAATGGTAGAAATAACTACACCTATAACAAGTACAACAATGACGAAACTTACGGCACTGTTGACAACAAACTCACCCTCGAATCTCAGGACGATGCCGCAACAGCGAACTGGGGCGGCGCGTGGCGCATGCCGACAGTCAATGAATTGAAGGCACTGTTGGATAGTTGTTATTGGGAGTGGACGGCGAGCTATAACGACAAGAGCGTGAAAGGCTATATAGTCTATAAGGTCAAGGACCACAAAGATATGGGTAAAAGGAAGAGCGGTGTCAACAACATAACAGAAGCAGCGTATTCGCTCAGCGATACTCACATTTTTCTTCCTGCTGCCGGTTACCGTTACTACAAGTACTGCGAATTCGCACGCATGTTCGGCTTTTACTGGTCGGCTTCGCTCTACGAGAACTACCCGGAAAGTGCGTGGTACGTGTACTTTGACTCGAGCGGCGAGAATACAACCAACATCAAAACCCATTTCCGTTTTGAGGCAATCACTGTGCGTCCGGTCTGTCCGTAAGGGCTCGGTAGAAAGATTGAAGAATTGAAGGATTGAAGTTTTCCATGCCCTTTCAATCTGTGTGAGGTTCAACAACGGATTGCACGGATTATTCGCCTATGGAAAATCTGTGAAATGAAAAAACAGATTGTCAGAAAAACGCACGGTTTTCTTGCAAAGTGTCATTTCAGAAATGTCGGTTGCGAAACGCAAACCAGAGCGGCGAGATGCTGCATGGAAAGCAGAAAACATAGTTTGAACAGCGTTTTATGACGGCATAAATAGTAAAAGCAGCCTGATTGCATTGCAATCAGGCTGCTTTTACGTTGTAATTAACGTGCGATTACGATGTAATCAGGCCTCGATTACAGTGTAATCAGATAGCTTTTACAATCCGATGAAAATGCCGTTACTGATTATCAGTGTGTTACGATGCAGCGAATTTCGCGCCATACGAAACCGTCGGGAGATTATTTCAGAATATCGCAAGGAAACAGCGGTTGCAGAAATCAATGTGTCAGAAAACGGTGAGTTTTTCTGACATTTTTCAAAAGTTCTAAATGTCAAGTATTAATGATGTGTCAACCACATCGTAATCATAGCTTTGCACTAGTTCGGAAAGCTCGTGCCATGGTTTCATGCAGCCGTGCAGCAGCCGCGCCTCATCTTTGTCTTTCTCTGTGGCATAGTCTTGATATCCAAGGGCTTCATGTGATGCCACCCATCTGAGATGCTCGGTGCGAGCTAGAGTGTGGAGTGCCTTTATCGCAGCACTGTCTTCTGACTTGTGCTCATATTCCACTGTGCCGTGCTTGCGCTGTGGCGGCGCAGTAAGTAACCGCTCATATTCGCCGTTTCCCAGTGCACGCCGCATCAGCATCCTTTTGGTCAGGATGTGGAAACTGTTCTGCATGTTCTGCGACTGTATGCGTCTCAAGCGCATTACCGCCGAATATGTAGGCGAATAGCCTCGCCACTCGTCTGTCAACTGCATCAGTGATGCTTGCTCGGTGTCCCAGCTCACTACCTTGTTTTCCGTTTCGCCTGACTGGCGCAGCAGTGCGTTCACCGTTTCATCGTAATGCTGCTTGTATTTTTTTGCGCGGATGCGCACTTTGTCTTTCACCACGTGGTCGTAGGTGTAGATTTCCCTGTCGTAGCCAAACAGCACAATCGGTCCGTCGGGGCGGCAGTCGCTCTCTATTATTCTCTGGTGGCAGTGGCCTGTGCCATCGACAGCATGCATTTCTGCCTTTACAAGCCGGTTCCAGTGGTCGGCTGCATCATGCAGATGACCGTCGGCATCCCGTGTTATGCGTACGTTTATGCGTAAGTAATCCATTCCCCTGCGGTATCTCATGGCGAGGCGCAGTATGCGCACGGCCAGCATCATGTTTCGTTCATTGTCCTCAGTGGCAATCACCACGTAGTTAAGTGTGCATATCCATTTGCGCAGACAGTCAGAAAACAACTTGTCGCCAGTGTCTATGTCGTGAAGTACTACCAGCGAGCCGTCTTCAACAGACATGTCCATGGCCGGCATGTCTTCCATCATCAGAGGTGCCAGAGTGTGCATGTCCTTGTCTACCACGTCACAGCGGAACGGGGATCTTTGTATGTCGGCGTCGGTGCTGCCCGTGGCAACGAACGCTCCAAATTCATAAAGGAACCGTACCGCAGTTTGTCCAGTGTCGCCGCAGCCTATGATCAGTGCATGAAACAATGACGATACGGTGCCGTCAGCTTCCACGCTGACATAATTTACTGGATGGCTCTCGGCAGACTGCTTGAGCATCTCTATGCTGATGTCGGCAGCGTCGACCAGCCTTATGGTCACATTCTCGTGAGGGCTTCTGTCTTCTGCGACGCGGTTTACGCAATTGCGGTGCGCACGGCAGAACACCCTGACGGGTTGCCTGTCGGCAATGCGCAGCAAGACAGAGTCCTTGAGGATGTTCACCGCCGCGCTCAAGTTCTCTTCTTCATCCTCGCCGAGGAAGAACAGAAGCAGTTCTTCCTTTGAGTTCCGCATGATGCGCTCCAGCGAAGTCAGCTCCAGTGTGTCGCGTATTATGCGTGAACCATTTTCGAACATGCCGTTTGTAAGGTTGTGTTTCGTGAACATTATGAGATAGCCCATCCCCCTGAGACTGTCGGTCAGACTGTTTTTCAGACTGGCTCTGCCAAGTATGCGCGATATGCCCATGGCGGCATCGTGCACGTCGTCATCACCGGCATTCTGCACCACGGCGATATCGGCATCCGTAACACTGCGCCTTATGCTGTCGGCCATCATAAGTGAGCGGCTGTCTGTGCCGTAGATTACATAAAGTTTACGTCCCCTGCGTCCGAAGAACCACCTTGGTAGCAAAGAACGTACTCCTGCCAGCCATACACGCAACTTTTCAATGAGATAGAAACCGAAGTGACGCAACACGAAGATAAGGCTGAAGAACGAGGCTGCGAAATGCACTGCGCTGAACAGTCCCATGTAAAGCACGTCTTGCTTCAGTATGGGGTTGACGGCAGGCAGGTCGCTTGAGAAAATAAACATGCGCGTGGCATCGATAATCGCAAACGGTACAACTGCCCAGAAATCACCGGTATCACTAAGTTCGGGCATCCACGAACCTATGGCATATATCACGAAACCCATTGTCCACAGCACGGCGAACGCAGGCATCAGTGAGCGGTCAACAAACGACCATAACCTGCGTTTTGTCTCCACGCTGACAGGCTTGTATAGAAAACTCAGCACAATCAGCAGGGTTATGCACGAGAGCAGCCACCACAGAGAAGTGGCAAGGCGTGACGCAGAAAGCAGCTGCGTTGCTGTGGGTTGCGCAGAAATAATGATGCATGATGCCCAGTTCATAATGATGTCGTTTTGAATTTGTTTTTGTTGTATGCTTGCATCAGCTCAGTCGTCAGTTCTTATTACGTCGTTCTCTCCGCACGGCATGTTGACAGTGTCATGATAAAGTGGGCGGGCGAACTTGACCTTATATGAGGTCTGCTGACTGTCCGTAGGTATCTGCATTCTGACGCGTCCACGGCTGTCGGTCTGCACATTGCGCCCTGCCACCGTGACGGTTGCATTCGCAATAGGCTTCCCCCTGCGCGTATCCCACAGTGTGAAGAGTATGTTGCCATATATGGCAGGATTGCGCTTTATGCCGGCCTTCATGTTGCGCGACATGAGCAGGGTGGTGTCAGTCGTAAGGAAGTCTGCACAGTTCACCGTTACCCGGACTTCCTTGCCAAGATACCTTTGTGGGATGTTGGCAAATACTGCACAGTGGCCATTGCTGCGTATCGTGTCGGTTTTCTTTTCCTTGTCAAGATGTAGAGTGACCACAGCGTCGTGCAGTGGAGGAAGTACTGTGTTTATCGGCAGTTGCTCGTGCAGTGTTACGCTCACGTCGACAGGTTGGTTCTTCGCCCATACTGCGACAAGTGCTGCAATCACGCATAGAAAGCCTATGACGCAGGCCACCAGTTGTTGTGCCAACATACGCTTGTGGCGCTGCCAGATGGAGTCGAACTCCACGCCGAGTAGTTTTGAGATGAGCTGCACATAGGCACGCTCTTTGTTCAGCCACGGCCAGCGGTATATCTTCTCATGTATGTTGTTGCCCAGAATCTCGGGAATGCCCAACTTTTTAACTACGGGGTTGAAACATTCGGTGTCGCTGTTGCCGCTGTGAGGAATACCGTCAACGATGAAGAAATGCAGGTGGTCGGTGCGTCCCAGGTTGTGGAAGAATTCAATCTCCTTGCCAACCCATTCAGATTTTGCAGAATTGGGCGAGCAGACCACAATGAGGTTGCGAGAAGCACGCAGACGCGCTTGCAGTTCGGCACTCAGTCCTCCTCCCTGAATATCCGTGGGTGCAAAGAATATTGGCGAAATGGGTTTGCGTTTCCATCCGCGTTCGCTGCACAGAGTGGCCGGCATGCGGTAGTGCTCCAGTTTTCGCTGTATGCGCTTGCCCCACTCCATATCCTTGGAGTTGTAACTGATAAATGCGAAGTATTTATACTCCTGATGTGTTGGTTCCATGAGTAGTGGCGTGTGTGGTAGCTTTTGTCGTTTCTATCAGAAATATCGGTCTCTGAGTGATTTGCCAGAGGTTTTTACCGTTGGCGTCTGTCCTTTCTTCAAGTCGAGGGTAGGTGCAGTGTCTCTTACGTTACGGTTGATGCTTTCGGCCAGTTTAGAGTATGAGATGCTGCCTTTCGACTGTTTCAGTTCCTTGAGCAGGTAGTAGGTAAACAGTCCGTGGCCGCGCTCATAGTATCCCTGGGCAGTTTCATTGCCCTGGGCTGCACAGAACACCACCATGTTGCCCTTTGTTGGACGGGAATCCTCGGCTTCCACTTCTGTGCCGCGTTCACCGCTGTTTACTGAAGCATGGTTCCTGTCAACACCACTGAAGCAAGCATCTATGAACACTGTTACATCAGCGAATCCTAATTCGCCTAACTTGTCATAGAATTCATCAAGGGCAATGCCATAGCGCGGCTTTGTAGAGTAGACATCTACCGGCAAAATATACGACTTGTTGTTGTCTTCCATATCAGGTACGCCGTGGCCGGCATAATAGACTATCAACTGCTTCTGTTCTCGCGTGCTGATACTCTGCAACCAATCATTCAGTTCCTGTTCCAGCAGCATGTGCTTGGTGGCATTTTCCAACATATGGATATTACGTGAAGGAATGCCAAGCGTTTTTTCACAATACTCTGCAAACACCTGTGCATCCCTTTTCGCAAATGGCACCTTAGGCGCAAAACGGTAGTCCTCATTGCCTATTATGAGCGCATAGTAATTAGGGCGGGACATGTTTGCTTCAGGAAGATTGATGTCTACTGATGATGTCGGCTGTGTTTCCGTGTCTTCTTCTGTCTGCTTGTCCTTTCTTGCAATAAACATTCTCACTGTATTGTCGTCAATGCCGTATGCCTTGCTATTTGAAGGCGTGACAGTGGTGGGCAGGTTGCGTATCATTCCGTTGAAGTAGTCGTATTTCTTTACACCTCCCACAGTCGTTTCTCTGGCAAAGACCATCTTGCCAAGTAGCACGCCGTTGGAAAGGTCAAGCTGGCTGATGTTGCTGCATGACAGAAAGGCATAGTCTTCAACCTTCGTGCTGCCCTGCAGTTTCAGTGAGCGCAGCGATTGGCAGTTGGCAAAAGCGATTTTCTCAATTTTGGTCAGTGACGATGTGAAAGGGAAACTGAACAGGCTGGTGCAGTTAAGGAATGCCCCCATGCCTATCTGACGTAAATTGTGTTCTATTTCTAGTTCCACGTCCTCCAACAGTGTGCAGTTGGCAAAGGCGAAAGTGCCTATGCGGCGTATGTGACGCCCTATGCGTATTTTCTTTATGCGCAGGCCGCGCTTTACCCACGGCGCTACATCGCCCTCGGCATTATAGTCGGGTATGTCTGCAAGTTCCAACGGGTCTGACACGTTGGTAAGCGTAAGTGTCTGACCGTCATAAGTCCACGTTATGTCGTTCGTACACTTGCCCTTGGCATGTTCCTGTGCCGTTGCGTCGCTTATATTAAGCAACGCAACGGTAAGAATTGTTATTAGTAATCTTGTCATGCTTGTCTTGTTTGATTAGAATCTGAACTGTAGGAACACGCGGTTTGACTTTACCTTGGTCTTCATCTTGCCAGTGTCAACAAGGTCGTCAAAATATATGTTCTTGTATGACGGCGCATTCCATATCTCGTAGCCCAAGCCCACGAAATCCCATGTAAGGCTGAAGCCGAACTTCGTGGACAGACCGTGTGCGAAGGCATACATATCTTTTGTCTTGTTCTTCGACTGCTCTACTATACCGTCCTGCAGTATGGTAAGGCTGGCATTGTAGCCTACTTGGAAATACAGTTGGAAGCGTATCTTGTCGGTATGCTTGTTGCCAAGCGTCGTAAAGGGGTAGACCGTGACGGCAGGTCCCAAAGCCATGCCATAGTCTATGGTCTGTTTCTTGTTATGCCACGGTGCGTTATTGGGCGTGTTGGTACCAGGCTGATAGTATGGCGATGGTACGTCTGCACTGTAACTTGCGTAGCTGAGATCGATGCCTGTGTAGTTGAGGCCGATAAATACCATGTCGGCAATAGGCTTCTGGTGGAAGTCGTAGGTGTGACCGTATTGCAGGTTCACTCCTCCGTTGCTTTTGTATTCCCCAGAGTATGTGCCGCCTACTGTGGGCAACTCAGATGACTTCAGCGTGGCCGATACGTATGATATGTTGAGGTATGAGCGACGGTCCCACAGTTTTTCATGGAAAGCCTGGTTCTCCTGCTGTGCCTTGGTCGCGGCCTCGCGCTTCACCATGTCGTTCAGGGTTATGAAACTTGTGCTGTCTGCTGTTTCCTGTGCAAAGCCTGCCATCGTGGCGGCTATTGCCGTGAATAGGGTTAAAAATGTTTTCTTCATAGCTTTGATGTTTTTAGGGTAAATAGTTAATAATTATCTCTTAGTAGGTTCTTTATTTTTTCTACGTCTGTCTTTCTCTCGTCAGGTATGATTCCGCGCTCTGCAAATGTCTGTAGGTCTTCTAAGAATGATGAGCGCAGTTCGTCTTTGTATGCAGAATAGATGCTCTCAGCTTCGGTATATTTGCCACGGAGCAACAATGCTGCTGCGAGGTTTGCCTGTATGAAAGTCTTTGCAGGGTCTGTCTGTAATCCGCGCCGTGCATATTCCTCGGCTATGTCAAACTTTCCCGTCAGCAGGTGGTGGAATGATAGGTTGCCCAACTGGCGCGCCACGTATGGCGTGTATTTGGGCGCATTGTTCTTTGCCAGTTTCTCATACGTTGTCAGAGCCTCGGTATATAGTTCTTTGCTTTTTTCAGTATTCAGCTCACGGTCATAGCAGTCTGCCAGCGTGTTCATCAGTTGTGCGGCAGTAGGGGCATAGTCGGCAGGCAGGTTTCCTGCGAGCAGTCTGTATACGGTAAGTCGTTTCTCAAGGCACTCACAGTTGTTTGCATCATATATGTCAAGCAGATTGCCAAGCGTGCTCTGCAGATGTGAGTAGTGTCGCTGGTGGTTACGCTGCGTCAGGTGGCAGTAGGCCGTTAGGGCATCCCACCAGTATTTCTCGCTCTGTTTCAAGTCTCCACGTATGCGGCAGATGACGGCCAGATTGTTGAGCACAGCTGCACGGTCTGCCTCATACGCACTGAAGCCGTTGTGTATAAGTTGATTGTATGTGTCAAGTGCTTCCAAGTACAGTGCTGCACTGCGCTCATGTTGTCTCTGCTCTGCATATACAGCGGCCAGATTAACCATTGTTACCGCTTTGTCTGCACCATACTTTACAGGGTTGCTCTCTGCCAGCGTCCTGCGTGTGGCCAGTGCTGCCGTAAGCAGTTTCTCTGCCTGTTTGGTTTTGTCTGTGGTCTGAAACAATACAGCCAGATTGTTTTGCGTCTGTGCTACGTATGGGGCGTAAACTTCGTTGGCAGTCATGGCCAGTCTCTGGCGTATTGATAGAGCCTCGCGATACAGTTGCTCTGCCTCTGCCGTCTCGCCTCTGTCGTTGTGCAGTATGGCCATGTTGTTAAGCACTGCGCTGAGTGCAGCATCCCAGCGTGATGGCTCCGCCACTGCGCTGGGTCGCAGCCATGATATTAGGCGTGTATATATATTCATCGCCTTGGCGATATGCTTTTCTCTGGTATGGAAAGCAGCCGCATCCATCTGCCACTTTATTTCAGAAGTGTCGATAGATGCTCGCAGTTCAATATAGTCCTCTGCACTATGGGTGTCAAAACGCAGTTGTGCAATACTGTAGTGGTCGAGACAGAGTGCGGCGAGTGTTTCACCCCTTTCCTGCTGTCGTCTTATCTTTCTTCCGTACTGGTCGACACGGTCTGGATGCTTGGCCTTATCCCTGTTCAGCTGTTCCATAGTCTCACGGTGGTTGTTCACGGCTGCATGTATGTCACACATGGCGTGCAGTAAGGAGTCTGCACTGTCAAGCATTCCGTCATCTATGAGTCTAAGCACCTCGCTTTCCTGTTCGTCAATGCGGTCATAGTCTATCCTGCTGAGATGCTCTGCCAGTTCGTCTGCTCTGCTCTGTATTTTCTCATTGTTCTCCGTTAGTTCTGCAAGTCTGCGCCTGTATTCCTCTTCATTGATTTGTTTCTCGTTGCGCATCCGTGTTATTTCGTCTTGCTGCAGTTTCAGTTGCTTTTGCATTGTGGCTGTGCTCCTTTGCATTTGTGACAATCTGGCTTCTGCAGACTGGGCTATGTTTACCATTACTATTTCATGCACGTTTTCACTGTAGAAATACTGCCGCGTCAGTACTTCGTCATCAAGTAGCCTGTATCCCTGCTTTATTACATTTTTAAGGAAATATGTCTTGCGGGGTATCACAAGTGTGAATTGTCCTGTTTCGTCGCTCATCACCTCTTTGCCTCCATCCACTTCTATTATGACGGCTCCAAGTCGCTTGCCTTTCACTGCTTTGCCGCTGGGCGCACTGCTTCCTGCTGTTCTGACCATACCTTTCTGGCATGTCTGAGCAGCAATGGTGACAGCCATGGCCGACATCAACGTAAGTATGCAGAGTTTCTTCTTCATGGTATTACAGGCATTTAGGTGTCAGTCGTTATTTGAGTAGTTTTGTTTATAGGTATGAAAAAGCGGGATGAACGTCTCTATCCACCTTACAACTGGCATCGCCAAACACCATATAGAGAAATAAATATAAACTGCTTCACCCACGCCGTATATGCTCGAGCTATACGGCGTGGGTGTCTGTCTTATGTGGAGACAATCTTGCCGTACGCATACGTGCATATACAAGATAGGGCGAATCCTTTTTCTTCATCCTTCTCTATTAGTTTGAAAATTGGCGATTTTCGTTGTATGAGAATGAAGCGTGCGGAACGCTCTTTTTCAAGTATGTCGTTGCAAATTTAATGATAATATTTTAAACGTGCAACTTTTTCCTTATTTTTTTTCTTATATTTGGCGGTTCGGGATTATTTTCGTAACTTTGCGGTGAGAACAATAACGGATAATCCTTAATTCATAATGCAAATGTTTTAATAGGCTATGAACGAGAACGATAATTTGGTTTCCTGCCCCACAGAACGCCGCCCCGAGGTGCTGGAGTGTGACGTGGTGCGCTTTCAGAATGAGAAAGAGAAATGGCTGGCTTTCGTGGGACTGCTCGATGGGCGGCCATACGAGATATTCACTGGTCTGCAAGACGATGAAGACGGACTGATACTGCCAAAGAGTGTCAACTCTGGCAAGATAATAAAATGTGTGCTCCCCGACGGTACGAAACGCTATGATTTCCAGTTTGTGAACAAGCGCGGCTACAAGACCACGATGGAGGGACTGTCTGAGAAATTCAAAAAGGAATACTGGAACTATGCCAAGCTCATATCGGGCGTGCTGCGCTATGGTATGCCTATAGAGCACGTGGTGAAGCTGGTGTCGTCGCTCGACATGGACGGCGGTATCGATACATGGGCAAACGGCGTGGCCAGGGCACTGAAGAAATACTGCGACTGAACGTTATGATAATGCACAATGCATAATGCATAATTCATAATTAAAAATGCACAATTCACAATTAGGTACCGCATGGTAATTGTGAATTGTGCATTTTGCATTGTGAATTATAAATATCAATACACCAGCGTCGTGATGATAAGTCCCACGATGCTGACGGTAACACTAACCAGGCCAGGCATCATAAACGAGTGGTTGAGCAGGTACTATGCCCACCTGCGATGCCACGGATGCCACGGCGCAGGGACGCTCCAGGCGTATGCCTTTCTTCAGCGAGATGTCGCAGATGATGGGCATAAGCGTATATACCACATCTTTTATCTTTGTTTATCTTGCAGAAACGTACTTGTGCAGGGTCTTGCGAACGGCACCGTTGCCGGCATAGAGTTCCTTGACCATGCCCTCTACCTGTTCGCCCAGTCCGGCCTCGTAGAGGTTTACGCCGAAGACGTCGGCACGGCTGTAGAGCTGCTTCAGGCATGAGTAGTCCTGATCGGCCTTGCCCACCTCGAGAGGTGCCACGATGGCCTGCATCTCTGCCAACAGCGGATCGGGTGAAGGCTCGAATGGAGTACCGTCGTCCTTGATTCCCTTCAGGTAGCGTGCGTAGCCTGCCAGTGTGAGAGGGATGAGCACGAGGTTAGACTTGTCGAGTCCGCGGGCGATGTACTTCTTCAGTGTCTCGCCGAAGCGGATAGGCAGTTTCTGGCTGGTGTCCATGGCGATGCGCTGCGGGGCGTCAGGCATGAACGGGTTAGGCAGACGGCGGTTGATGACGGCGCCGATGAACTCGTATGGGTTGAGCACGCCTGGGTCGGTAACCACCGGCATTGCCTCCATGTAGCCAATCTTCTGGATGAAAGAGCGTATGTCGTCGTCTGCCATCTCAGCAGAAATCAGCGTGTAGCCCAGCATGCAGCCGTAAAGCGCCATGGCGGTGTGGAGCGGGTTCAGACAGGTGGTCACCTTCATGGTCTCCACCTTATCGACAGTTTCGCGTGTGGTATAGAGAGCACCGCCGAGGTCGAGCGGCGGACGTCCGTTGGTGTAGCTGTCTTCGATGACGAGGTACTGCACTTCCTCTGCGTTCACGAAAGGAGCGGTGAAGGTGTGCTTCTCCGTCTCAATGTAGTCATTGTCCTCGAAGCCGTCCTGAGCCAGCATCTCCTTAACCTTCTCGTGTGGGCGCGGAGTGATTTTGTCAATCATTGACCATGGGAAGGTAATCTTCGTCTCGTCCTTCAGATAGTCGAGGAAGGCAGCAGGCACCAGTCCGTCATTCACCCATCGCTCAGCGTATGCAAAGACGCCAGCCTTCACCTTGTCGCCGTTGTGCGAGCAGTTGTCCATGCTCTGGATGGTGAGTGGCAGCTTGCCGGCGTTGAAGCGCTCCAGGAGCAGTGCGCACACCTTGCCCATGGCAAACACAGGTGCAAGTCCGCGGGCGAGGTCAGCCTCATTGTATGTATAGCCCTTCTCGGTGATGGTGAATGAAATCATCTGGAGCGACGGGTTCTTGAATATCTCCACGAGGCGCTTCCAGTCATCAAACTGCGGGTCGGCCTTGAGGGCTTCGGTAACAGATGCGATGACCTTCTTCTCAATGGTGCCCGATGACTGCAGGCTCACGAGGAGCGAGAGGTTATTATAAGGTGTGTATGCCTTGTCAACCACCTCGAAGTCGAAGGTCTCTGCCACGATAACGCCGCGATCATACTTGCCCGTGTTCAGTGCATCGTTGAGGATGGCGGCAGGGAAAGCGCGGAAGATGTTGCCGCCGCCGAAGTGCACCCATGTAGGTTCCTTTGCGGTTTTCTCGCGCACTGCTTTGATATCAAACTTTGGAAGCTCGTAGCCTTTGGCTTCCCACTCAGCGGCATTAAACTGTCCGCTGAAAATATCGTTAAGTTTCATTGTTGTCTTTTGTTGTTTCGTTATTTCGATATTTCGTTATTTCGTAATGACGATTTGCTCGTTATAACGTTATTTCGGGATTACGATATGACGATAATCATTTTAAATTAATCAAAGAATCCCGGCTGTTTGTACTCTATGCCCAGTTCCCTGTCAACGGTGGCGATGATGCCCTGCACCTGTCCCAGTGCGAACATGCGTCCGAGCAGTGTGTAGCCGGCGTTGTGTCCGTGGCTTGACTCGTCCATGATGCCTCCCGGCTCATCGGTGAATGTCATGCCGTGGTCCACACGCATAGGCAGTTGCGGGTTCTCCTTCTCGAATATGCGGCACAGTTCGATGATGTCGGCACGTCCGCCAAGGTGTGAAGCCTCGGTGAAGTCGCCGTTGGGGAAGATGTGGCATGAGCGCAGATGCACGAAGTGAGTGCGTGAAGCGAATTTCTTTGCCATCTCCACCACGTTGTTGTATGCACCGGCAGACAGCGAACCTGCACAGAAGGTGAGACCGTTGTGCTTGTTTGGCACAGCATTGAGGAACCACTGTATGTCCTCCTCTGTGCGCACGATGCGTGGCAGGCCGAGAACCTCGATTGGCGGATCGTCGGGATGCACGCACATGTTCATGTTGTATTCCTCACAGGTAGGCATGATGGCCTCGAGGAAATACTTCATGTTCTCGCGGAGCTGTGCCTTGTCGATACCCTTGTAGAGGTCGAGGAAGTCGCGGAACTTCTGTATAGGTGCCTCGTCGTTCTCGCTGAAGTTGCCCGATACGAAGCCCTGTGTCTTGATGATGATGTTCTCCACCAGCTTGTGCTCCATCTCAGGTGTCATGGTCTTGGCAAGCTTGTCGCACTCTGCCAGCACGTTGCGGCCCTGGCCCACACCTGCAGGGAACTCGAACTTCGCCCATTCCTCACGCGCACCGTCACGCTTCAGGATGTAGATGTCGAAGTAAGCAAACTCAGCATAGTTGAAGTAAAGGTTGGTAGAACCGTTAGGATTCTCGTGGAAGAGGTCCGTGCGTGCCCAGTCGAGCACAGGCATGAAGTTGTAGCAGATGCAGTGTATGCCCTCAGCCGAGAGGTTTCGCAGGCTCTCCTTATATACCTCAATCTGGTGGTCGCGGTCAGGTCCGCCATATTTGATGGTCTCCACCACTGGCAGACTCTCCACCACGCTCCAGCGCATTCCATAACTCTCGATGTACTCTTTCAGTTCGTGAATCTTCTCGCGGGTCCACACCTCGCCAAGAGGTACATCATGCAGGGCAGTCACGATGCCCTCCACACCAATTTGTTTCAGCATGGCAAGTGTAATCTTATCCTTCTTGCCAAACCAACGCCATGTTCTTTCCATTTTTTATTTATAATGTTTTGTGTTTTGTTTTAATTGTATTATTAGTATGTTTTTGCAAAGGTAACAAATAATGTTGACATTGACAACGCTTTCACTGTAATAAAACGCCTTTTTAACCTTTTTTGAAGAAGATATCCCTTCTGTATGGGTGAAATAATGCAACTAACATTTGCATATTCCATTGTAAAAATGTAACTTTGCATCATCAATCTTATATCTATCCCGTCCTATGAAAATACTGCATACTGCCGACCTGCATCTTGGGCAGATTATATACCAGAACTATGACCGCAGCGACGAACATGCCCATTTCTTCAGTCAGCTGGAGGAATGGTGCCGCAATGAACAGCCCGACGCACTGCTCGTGAGTGGCGACGTGTTTGACATTCAGCAACCGTCGGCTGCCGTCAGAAAAACATTTACTGATTACTTTGTTCGACTGCATAGCCTGTGCCCTGCAATGCACATTGTCATTACAGCCGGAAACCATGACTCCGCCTCACGCATACAGGCCGACAGTGCCGTATGGCAGTTGGCCAACACTCATCTTGTCGGCATACCGCCGGCAGCCAATGCCGTTAATGGCATTGACGGCTGGCAGCGGCAATACATCATACGTCTCGACAGTGGTTTCATCGTTGCCTTGCCATATATGACAGGCGGACGGCGCGAGGTGATACAGTCAATACTTGACAAGGTGGCTGCCGACAACATAGACGGGTTGCCTGTGGTGATGATGGCGCACCAGGCAGTGACGGGACTTGACATCACTGGCCACGACTTCGACCTTGGCCACCTGCGTACGCTTGATGCCGGCGATATGGGCGACGGCTTTGACTATCTTGCGCTTGGTCACATACACAAGCCTCAGACCATAGGCCGACAGGAGGATGCCATGATTGAGACCGCTATGTATCCGGCGCCAGTCATACGCTATTCGGGCAGTGCGCTCCATGTGAGCTGCGACGAGAACTATCCCCATACCGTCAGCATGGTAAGCATAGACCGCCACGGCGGCGAGGTGAACGTGCGTCAACTGCGCATCGATGAACTGCGGCATTTCTACACTCTGCCCACTGACGGCTCTTCGTTCTCGTCTGCTGATGAGGCTCTTGACACTCTGAGCCAGTTCATCTGTCAGGGCGGGCGTGGCTATCTGCGTTTCCGCTTCAAGCACAGTGCCGACCTGCCATCCAACTTCAACCAGATGGTCTATGACATACTTGAACTTACGCATGATGAGTGGCGGTATAACCCCAAGGTGATATGGACCGGTGCACCCGATAGTGCGCAACACGAAGAGGAGGAACAGGTGTTTGAAGTGGCCGAACTGCAGCAGATGACCGACCCTATGACATTCATAGAGCGCACCAGCGACCAGTATCCAGGCCTTGACCTCGACGATGTGCGCCAGGCTTTTGAGGAGGTAAGGGCGGAGATGCTGCTGCTCAGCGAAGACGCAAGTGCAAAGAAGAGAAATAATAATCCCGAAATACCATGAAACTGAAGGAACTACACATACGCAACATTGCTTCTATCGAGCGTGCCGACATTGACTTCGACAACGGACTCAACGATGCCGTCACGGGCGAGCCGTCGCCTGTCTTCCTGATTTCCGGCGATACGGGTGCGGGTAAGTCGGTAATTCTCGACGGCATATCAATGGCTCTGTATAAGAAGACACCTCGTACGGCTGGCGTTGCCAACATGAGAGATAATGCATTTACCGACACCGAGGGCGAGGTGATTAAGGTGGCGAGCATCGAGCAATACACTCGTCTTGGCATATCAGACAAGGACGAGAGTTACAGCGAGGTCGTGTTTGATGGTAATGACGGCGTGACTTACAGGGTCAGGCTGTCGCTTGGCATGACGCTTGGCAAGAAAGATAAGGTGACGGGCTTGCGCCCATTGAAGCATCGTGCGCCTAAGTGGGAGATGTGTGTAGGTGACGGCGACTGGACGAAGGATTCCGTGGAACAGACTATACGCAATGCCGTCGGCCTCGACTTTCAGCAGTTCGGACGCATGGCCATGCTGGCGCAGGGACAGTTTGCTAATTTCCTTACAGGCGACAAGAAGGAGCGTGAGGCCATACTGGAGCAACTCACCAACACCCAGCACTTCACTGCATACGGCGAGGCTATACACAGTCTGTTCAAGAAGGCGCAGAAGAACCTTGACATCGTGCAGAAGGAGTATGACACGGAGAAGGCACACACACTGCCTGATGAAGAGGTCGTGCGGTTGACTAAAGAGCAGAACGAGTGTAAACAGCGTCAGGAAAACCTTGACAAGAAACTGAAGGCAGAGGAAGAACGTCTGCGTCATGTCAATACGGCACTGGCTGCAGAGAAATCCCAGAATGAAGCGAAGAGTGAACTTCAGAGATTGCAGGCCATTGTGGCTGGTGAGAGGTATCAGCACGACAAGGCTCTGTTTACGGAATGGGATGCCACCACCACGCAGCGACAGTCTCTCGCCGTGCTTCTGCGCACCCGCAAGGAAGAGGCAGAAGCAAAAACGAGCCTTGCACGGTTGCAGACGTCTTTTCGTCTGCTCACGGCCGATGCCGCCTACCGCCGCATTAAGGCTGAAGCACTGAGCGAATCCATACGGCAGACAAAGGAGTGGATTGCCAAGCAGCAGGTGCATGAGGCTCTGTATGTGAAGGCTGGCGAGGTTGACTTAAAGATAAGTCAGTATATTAATAAGGTAGAAAATTCCAAGACTATTGCGGCTACGCTGAGTGCAGAACAGCAGAAAACCAGTGAACTGGCTAAGGCAAAGAGTGAGGCAGAGACAAAGGCCGGTGAGGCTGCCAATGCTGTTAAGGTCAAGGATGAGCAGATAAATGCACTGACTCAGCAGCGTGCCAAGTTGAATGTGCCGTCAGTTAATGAGCAGGTGATGCAGAAGAGCAAGTTTTTGAGTGTGCTTAAAGAGATACGCCAGGCCTATGAAGCATTGCTCGTAGAGCAGAAGGAGGCAGAAGCATTGAGTCGTGAGATTAATGTCGAGGCAGACAGTCTGAAGGCATTAAAAGAGGATTTTGATAAGGCGAATGCCTTGATGCTGGCAAGGAAAAAAGAGGCTGAGGCTGCAGAGAAGCGTCTGACCACGATGCAGATGAGCGTGAAGGATACGTTGGTGAACCTGCGTCACCGCATAGCCGAGGAGCATACTGCCAACTGTCCGCTGTGTGGTCAGCATATAGACCACCTGCACCTTGACAGTGATTTCAAGGGTATGCTCACTCCGCTTGAGGAGGAACGGCGCATGGCTGCTGATGCTTTGGTGCTTGCGACACGGCAGCAGGAGAAATGTAAGGATGATTATATGAAGATGGATGCCGCTCATCAGAACAAGTTGAAACATCTGAAACGTGTTGAGAAGAAGAACACTGACGCTTTGGGAAAGATAAATGCCGATGCTGTGGCCGTAGGCTTGAATACAGCCGAACCGCTCGACCAGCAGGTTGCCAATGCCGTGCAGTCCGTGGAGAAAGAACTCGCACTGTTGAAGGAGACTCTGCAAAGGGCGGAGAAACTGCAAGGCGAGATAAACAGGCTGTTGCAGGAGAGAAAACCCTTCGACGATGTCAGGGTGAAGGCGGAGCGTATAAGGGCAAATGCTGATAATGCTGTCAAGGCAAATGCCGAGGCCATAGCCCGCATTGACAAGGAGAGGCTGGCACTGCTTGGTGAGATTGCTGAAGGCAAGGCTGAGATTGACGCTATGCTCAAGGACTACTCTGCCGACTGGCTCAGCGATACTGCTTCCCTGCGCAGGCGTCTCAGTCAGGATGCCAAGGCGTTCTCTGATCATCAGAAGAGATTGAACACGGAAACTACGGAACACGGAAAAACGGATGCCTTATTGCGCTCGGTGGCACAGCTACAGCAGGAAATCCTGCGATTATGCGCTGGCTGGAGTCCATGCACTGAACCGAAGCCTTATCCTTGCAGGGATATTCAGACGGAGTGGAATGGCCTGCATGGAAAGGTGTCTGCCATTGTGTCAAAGATAAACGACTGTCGGCGTTTGACGGTTGAAACATCTTCGCAACTTGCTGACTACTACCGATTGACAGGTAAGACTGAGGAAATGTTGCAGCAACTTTGCAGTCAGGAGCAGCAGGTTGTGGCGGCGCGCACTTTCGTCAGTGACACCGACCGACAAATAAAATCGCGCAGCGATGCCGCAGCCGATGCGCAGAGGGTGATTGATGCCGCTCTCAAGGCTCTGAACGTAAATGACCGTGCAGAGTTGCCCGAGCGTCAGCAACTTGAAGAGGGTATAGCTGCCGTCAAGGTGCAGCGCGACGAGGCTCTCTCTATACTTAACCAAGCTAAAAGTCGTCTCGATATGCATCAGACTAATGTCAGCCGTCTTGCCGATATAGGGAAGCGTCTTGATGTCGCCAAGCAGAGTTTCACTCGTTGGGACAGGTTGGACGGTATATTTGGTGGCACGCGTTTCCGCACGCTCGTGCAAACTTATATACTGCGTCCTTTGCTCAACAATGCCAACATCTATCTCAGCCGCATAACCGACCGCTACTGCCTTACGTGCAGCCGCGACAACGAGCAGCTCAGCGTTCTTGTGCTCGATCGGTACAATAAGAATCAGGTGCGCAGTGTCACGGTGTTGTCGGGTGGCGAGAGGTTTATGGTGTCGCTTGCCTTGTCGCTTGCCCTGTCGTCGCTCAACCGTCCCGACATGAATGTAAATATTCTCTTTATAGACGAAGGCTTCGGCACTCTCGATGAAAAGAGCCTTGACTCAGTCATGCAGACGCTTGAGAAACTGCAGGAGATAGCGGGGCAGACCAACCGCCGCGTGGGTATCATCTCACACCGCGAGGAACTCAATGAGCGTATCCCTACGCAGATTCAGGTGGTGAAGCGCGGCGAGGGGCGCAGCATGGTTGAGGTGAAAGTTTGATGTGCTCTGTTACATTTTTTAGCGCTCATAATTTGTATTTGAAAAAAAATATGTAAATTTGCAGTTGGAATCATAGTTAATAGACAAGTTTGACAAGATAAATGGAAAAGACAGAGACAAAGCAGTTACAGGCGGAGATACGCCGCCTCTGCAAGGAAAAAAACGCCGTGGTGCTTGCCCACTACTACACTACGGGCGATATACAGGAGTGTGCCGACTTCGTTGGCGATTCACTGGCACTGGCACGCAAGGCTGCCAACACCGATGCCGACATCATCGTGATGTGCGGTGTGCATTTCATGGCTGAGACGTGCAAACTGCTCTCGCCTGAGAAGACGGTGCTGGTGCCTGACCCTGAGGCTGGCTGCTCGCTGGCTGACTCATGCAATGCCGATGATTTGCGCCGTTGGAAGGAAGAACACCCAGGCTATATGGTGGTGCAGTATGTCAACACCACCGCCGCCACTAAGGCTCTGACCGATGTGGTGGTGACGTCGGGCAATGCCAAGAAGGTGATAGACCAGTTACCTATGGATGCTAAGATTCTCTTCGGTCCCGACTACAACCTTGGCTCATATATCAACAGCGTCACAGGTCGCGAAATGGAACTGTGGCAGGGTGGCTGCCACGTTCATGAGCGTTTCTCCGTGGCTGCCATTGCTAAGATGAAGCAGGAGAATCCCGATGCCGTGGTGATGGCTCACCTTGAGTGCAAGGCTCCCGTGCTTGCCATGGCCGACGTGAAGGGGTCTACCGCCGACATGCTCCACTATGCTCAGCAGCACGAACCGCAGAAATACATCGTGGCCACTGAGGCTGGCATACTGCATGAGCTGCAGCGCACATGCCCCGACTGTGAGTTCCTGCCCGTGCCGCCAGAGGTGAGCGAGGGAACGGTAGGCTGCCAGTGTAACGAGTGCCAGTATATGAAACTCAATACCCTCATAAAGCTCCGCGACTGCCTGCGCGACGGCAAACCTGAGGTTACCGTGCCTGCCGACATTGCCAAGGATGCCGTGAAGCCCATAGAGCGCATGCTCCAGATGAGCTGATTCTTCACTGACTTTGCTGATTATATCAATGCAGCAATGACACTGCGTGGACAGAACATAGTTGAAGTACTGGACAAGTGGCGGCACTCCGTTCAGACGCGGTCGGCACTTGCCGTGCTGATTACTGCCGCCGTGCTGATGGAAACTGTCAGTGCGGTGCAGTATTGGTGTGCACGCGAGGCCATACGTCAGGAGGTGGAACACCGTGCCGAGAGTGAACTGACAGCAAAGAACCTTGAGGCGGAAAAGGTGACGCGCGCTGCCGAGACAGCTGCACGTTCCACTGTTTGGATGCTTGAGGAAAGGCTCGGCAATCCATCCCTGCTGTATGATGCCATGCGCCACTTGCTGGCCAACAACCCTAATATCGTGGGGTGCGGCATGGGCTTTGTTGCCGGCTATTACCCTGAGCATGGACGGTGGTTTGAGCCTTACGTCAAGCGCACTGCCAACGATTCTATAGTCACTATGCAGATAGGCGGCAGCAACCATGACTACCTCCATGCTGACTGGTACTCTCATTCCATGCAGACCAACCGTCCATACTGGACTGAGCCATACCTCGACGATGCAGGAGCAAAGGAGATGCTTGTCACATACACTCTGCCCGTGCATGATGCAAGCGGCCGCACGGTGGCGGTGTTCGGCGTAGACCTGTCGCTTAACTGGCTTTCGCAGATTCTGAATGCGCGTCACATCTACCCATCTTCCTATAATGTGGTGATTTCACGCACCGGCAAATTGATGGCTTGCCCAGTGGAGAGTCTGGTCATGCAGCACACTATACAGCAGGTCACGGGTTCGATGAACGACACTTCGATAAGAAACGTGAACCGTCAGATGATGCAGGGGGCTTCAGGACAGACATCGGTGACAGACGACAACGGACAGAAAAACTATATCTTCTTTGCACCCATTGCACGCGACTCCACGCTGCAGGACGATGAACAGCCCGGGTGGTCTATGGCCGTGGTGTGTGCCGACAACGAGATTTATGCAGGCTTGCGCCGCATGAGTTTCATGTTGCTGCTGCTGTCGCTTGCCGGTCTTATGCTGCTTGGCTATATCATGGTGCGCTCCATTCACAGCCTGCAGCGTCTCTACAAGGCCGACGACGAGCAGAAACGCATTACCGGCGAACTGGCCGTAGCTCACCGCATACAGCAGGCCATGCTGCCGAAGTCGACTGCCGTTAGTCATGACATCAACGCCACCGTCTGCGCCATGCTGAAACCGGCACGCGCCGTGGGGGGCGACTTCTACGACTATGCCGTGCACGACGGCTGCCTCTACTTCTGCATAGGCGACGTGGCAGGCAAGGGCGTTCCTGCCGCCATGGTGATGGCTATGGCTCAGGCTACTTTCCGTATGCTGTCCGCGCGTGAGCAGAAGCCGGAGCAAATTGCTGTTCAGATGAACAATGCACTGACGCGCGACAACGACTACAACATATTCATTACTCTGTGCACGGGTGTGCTTGACATGGCCACTGGCTGCCTGACTTACTGCAATGCCGGCCATAAGCCTACCATCCTCATCAGTGGCAATGCCACGGAGGAACTGCCGCCGATGCCTTCTACGCTGCCCGTAGGTGCCATGCCCGACTGGCCGTACCGTGCTCAGCAGGTCACGCTGCCGCCGCATTCCACTCTGTTTCTCTTCACCGACGGACTCACGGAGGCTGAGAACTCGCATCACGAACTGTTTGGTGCGGAGCGCATGATGCAGGTATTGCAGGGTGGGGGAGAGCCGTCTGCCATCATAGAAAGGATGACTGCCGAGGTGAGTGACTTCGTGGGCGATACCGAACAGAGCGACGACCTGACCATGCTCGCTATAAAATATGAGCCGCAGGATTGTGGTAGCGTGTCGCACCTGACTCTTCCCAATGATGTCAGTCACACGCCACAGCTGTCTGACTTTGTGGAGGAGGCTTGCGACAGCGCACATCTCGATCCCGTTGCTACGATGCAGGTGAATCTGGCCGTGGAGGAGGCTGTGGTCAACGTGATGAACTATGCTTATCCACCTGACACGAAGGGCTGCGTTGACGTTGAGGCGCATATAGGCAGCGGCGAGCTGTCTTTCGTCATCTCTGACAGCGGCAAGCCCTTTGACCCTACCCAACAGCCTGAGCCCGACACTTCGCTTGGTGCTGAGGAACGCGGCATTGGCGGACTGGGCATTCACCTCATACGCCGATACATGGACAGCGTGACTTACGCACGCTCTGACAACAAGAACATACTGACTCTAACAAAAATACTGAAAGATGAAAACAACATTCAAGGATGAAGGCGACCACGTGACAATGGGTTTCGAGGGTCGTCTCGATACCGCTGCTTCGGCACAGACAGAGAAGGACATGCAGGTGCTCAGCCAGCATAGCGGACGTGACGTGACGCTCGACTGCTCGGCTCTGGAGTATATCTCGTCAAGCGGTCTCAGACTGTTTCTCGGTGTTGCGAAGAATGCTCGCAAGACCGGCAACAAGGTGACAATCTGCGGGCTGAGCGATGCTCTGCGCCATGTGTTTGACGAAATAGGATTTACTCAATTGTTTACCATAATCTGACTGTGGCCATGAACAGCGAACTGAAACAACTGCAGGAGGAAAACGCTGCTCTGCGCGCTGAGGTGGAAAGGCTGAAGGATGAGCTGATTCGCCTCGTAGGGCGTAACCTCGACCTTACGGAACAGTTGGAGGAAAACGTGGAACTGCGCCGCCGCACTGAGGTGGCGCGCGAGATTCTGGAGGGCAACATCGAGCGCCAGCGCAATGCCGACCTGCAGGACGACGGCCAGCTCATGGCCATGATTGAACTGCGTGTGGAGGAGCAGCGGGCTTACTCCGACCCTGCTTTCGATTCCCAGGCCCTCGCCGAACTGCTCGGAGTGAGCCGCGAGCGGCTTAACAAGCTCTTCCGCCACCAGTCCATCCACCGCACGCCCGATGCCTATATAGACAACTTGCGCACGCTGCATGCCCTGCGTCTGCTGCGTGAGCATCAGAACTATACCATAGCCGTGATAGCTGAGGAGGCAGGGTTTGCCAGCGTGCGCACGTTGCAGCGCCGCATTCAGGATGCCGTGGGCATGACGCCCGTTGACTATCGCCTGATGCTTACGCGCGGTTGAGTGCCGACTGTATGCGCTGCTTCACCACTTCGGAGAGTTCCTCGGGGGTGGCACCCTCTGTGGGTTGCACCATCGGCAGGTATTCTATCTCTATGTGTGCCGTCGATGGGAAGTTGCGCTCGCGCGGCAGTGCGTCGTATGCTCCGCGTATGCAGACGGGCAGTATTGGCACGTTGAGTTCCTGAGAGAGTATTGCGAATGTCTTCTTGAATACGCCCAGGTCGCCAGTGTTTGTGCGGCGGCCTTCGGGGAAGATTACGATGTTCTTCCCGGCGCGAAGCACCTCGGCCATCTTCACTATCGAGTTTTTCAGGTTGCGGCGCTCCATCAGTATTATATTGTGGTGTGCGGCAAACCAGCGGCGCAGGTTGCCCTGCACGTGTTCTTCGGTGGCATAGAAGTAATAGTCTTTTATGCTGCCCCATTTTATTCCGGCCATGGCCAGCGGGCCGTCAAGGAAGCTCTGGTGGTTGGGGGCTAGTATGAACGGCCCGGCCTGTGGTATGTTCTCCTGTCCGGTTACCTTCAGGCTGTTGTGCATGCGGCAGAAACCGGCAAATGCCTTGGCTATCAGCGGATGGGTAAAGGCAGATGTGGGCAGTGCCTCGCCCTGTCCCTTTACTGTGGATGGCGACAGCAGGCTCTTGTGGTCTTTTATTGTTTCGTCAGCGTGTTCGCCGCCCTGCTTCTGCTTGTCTATGGTTTCGGCCAGCAGTCCCACGTTCTTGAACGAGGCCATGTCGTCGGCATTGACTGTGACGCCGAAGCGTTCTTCTATGTAGTCCTGCAGGTTCACCTTGTCGAGTGAGTCGAAAGCCAGGTCTGTCTCGATGTGCGACTGTGCAGTGGCCTTCATCTTCTTCTCGCGCTCTATATACCTTATTATATCATCCAGAACAGGATTTGATTGTTCGGCGGAATGTACTCCACTTTCTACATTCTGCATTCCGCTTTCTTCTTTCTTCTCATTTCCCTCATTCAGAATGTCCTTCAGCTTGTATCGCTGCAGCTTCTCCAGCTTCGTGCGTGGCAGGTCGCCTCGGTAAACCTTTACCGACATCAGTTTCTTGTAGTTTGCCACGGTCAGGTTGTATGGCTCCAGCACCTCGCGCTTAAGTGCATCTTCTGCCTCGGCGTCTGTCTTCGAGCCGAGCCACTGTTCCTGCGGCACGATGATGGCGCGCAGCAGGTCGCCGTCCTGAGTCACAGCGGCTTCCTTCACCTGTGCGGCATATTTCTCCAGCTTGTATTCTATCTCGTTTGGCTGCACGTTCTTGCCGTTCGACAGCACTATGATTTCCTTTGAGCGTCCCGTGATGTATACGCGTCCCTTCTCGTCAAGTTCGGCAAGGTCGCCCGTGTGCAGGAATCCGTCTTTGTCTATCACTTCAGCGGTCTCTTCGGGGCGGTTGTAGTAGCCCATCATCAGGTTCTTGCCCTTGCAGAGCAGCTCGCCGTCTACTATCTTGCACTCTACCGACGGCAGGGGCAGTCCGGCGCATCCCGGTATGTAGTCGCCCGGGCGTGTGAAGGCGATGATAGGTGCCATCTCGGTCATGCCGTAGCCTTCGAGCACCTCCAGTCCCAGTGCCTTCAGTCCGTCGCCTATTTCGCGGTCGAGGGCTGCGCCGCCGCAGACGCAGTAGTCCAGGTGGCCGCCCATCTTCTTGTGTACGGCACTGAAGACGGTGCGCGACAGACGGCGGTTCTGCACTTTCTTGCATATATTAAATAATGTACGCGCGATGGGTGAAGCGTCAATCTTCTTCATTATGCCCTGATAGAGCGTCTGCCACAGGCGCGGCACGCCCACCATGATGGCTATCTGTCCGCGCTCGAGCATGGCCATGATGTCGGGTCCCGACAGCGACGGGCATATCGCCACGCCGCATCCGCGCGTGATAGGTGCTATCACGGTGCCCATCAGCGGCAGCACATGGTGCAGGGGCAGCAGTATGAGCGTGCGTCTCTCGCCGTTGAAGATAGGCACTTCGTCGGCCACGCCTCGTATGTTGGCCTCCAGGTTGTCGTATGACAGCATCACGCCTTTCGGCGAGCCGGTGGTGCCCGAGGTGTAGATGATAAGGGCGATGTTCTGTCCAGAGTCGGCAGAGGTGAATGTCAGTTCGGTTGCTTCGGGTGCCTCGCTGTTGTATGCTCCTGTCTCTATCGGCAACACCTCAATCTCTACGCCGGCCTTGCTTATGGCTTCTTCTGCCAGCTTGCGCATGCCTTCCGACACGAAGATGTAGTCCGGTCGGCAGTCGTTGAGTATGTAGGCCACGTCGGCAGCCGTCGACGTAGCGTCTACAGGCACTGCTATTCCTTTCTTCTGCCAGATGGCGAAGAAGGCGTATATCCATTCCTCGCGGTTCTCGCTCAGCACCACAGCCTTGAAACCGCTGTCGGCCGTGAGGCGCGTGCCATACTGCAATATGTGTTGCATCAGTTCTGTGTAACTGATTTCGCTCTGCGGCGTAATGATAGCCGTCTTTTTGTAGTCGCGTATTGTAATCATATCTTCGGTTTTACAATTTTTCGGTTGCAAAGGTAATATTTTTCCCTCGACCGTCAAAGCAAATAACAAAATTGTTCATTCACTTTGCCTATTATGTGCGATTGTTGCGATTTTTTAACCCCGCTAATTATCAGCTACTTACAAGGGGTGTTGTAATCAGGCCCCAATTACACTGTAATTAGGCCTCAATTACACTGTAATCAAGCCTCAATTACACTGTAATCAGGCCCCAATTACGACGCCCTTGTAATCGTTAGTTTTTTTAGGGTCTTTAAAGTCCCTAAAGTACTTAAAGTCTCTAAGGTCCTTTCCGACCCTAAATTCTTTAGAATCCTTGGTCTCGTAGATGAATATTGTGTTAATAAATGTTAATCAAAACCGAAAATTTGTTCAGTTTAACATATTTTTTGTAATTTTGCACTTGAATATGCAAAAAGTGTGTATAGAGCAAAGATAAATCTTATGATAATAGATAAAATATTAATAATTAGTAACAAACTAACCAAAGTTTCATGGCCTATGAAAAAATTATTTACTTCGCTGTTACTCCTTGTAGCAGGAGCAACGCTTAACATGGTTCACGCTTACGACCTATGGGTAGGCGATAAGCAGGTGACGACGGACAATTACAATAACATTAAACCGACGGGACTGACAAGCGGTAAGATATGGTGTGATATCAACACTAATGAACTGTATCTTGAAGACGTAGTGTACAATGGCTCCTCTAGTTTTGTGTTTAATAAAGGAATTGAAAATTTAACTATTTATGTCAAAGGTACGTGTAGCATAACCTGTACTGCCGGTAATGGCTTTAGATTGCAAAAAAAGACTACTATCAGAGGCTATTGGGTCGGACAGACTCTCAATGTTAAATGCACAGATACAGAGAATGGTTACAGCGGTATATGGGTTGACGGAGATATAAGTGTAAATTTGCTATGGCTGTTTGCTGATATTCAAGCTCAATACCCTATTCATGGAACATTTGGTAGCTATACCAATAAAAAACTTTACATAGATGCTTGCCAGATTCGTGCAAAGTCTACAACCTCCACTAATGCCATTGGTTCTTTGAATACTGTATATTTGTATGATAATGTATTTTACGAGGGTGGATGCAAGTTCAATGGTACAAACGTTGTTACTTCAAGCGGAGCTACCGCCAGCGATGTTACTATTAATCCATACCTGTGCGTGGGAAATTACATTGTAAGAAATTATAGTAGTGAAGATATAAGCGGTTCAAATGCAAAACCTGCAGGAAACACTGAAGGTACAATAACATGGGATAAGTCAACGAAAACTCTGACGTTTACAGGGGTGAAACAGTCATGCAGCAATCGTTACAATATATGCAACCGTATGGACGGCCTTAACGTAGTGTTCAGTGGAAGCAACACTTTGACCAATACTGGTTCAGATGTTATATACTCAAATAAAAGCATTACGTTTAAAGGCAATAATCCATCAAATGATATTGCAACTATCACCTGCAACAGAGAAAGTAATGCTTATTATGGCATATGGTTGCCAGGTAGTAATGCAAAACAGCTAAGCTTTAGCAACGTAGGTTTCTACGTCACAGCCCAAAAAAATTCAATCTATTCAAGTAGCCAAATAGATACTATCAGTATATACCGTTCAAACATCGTAGCTACAACAAGAACTACCGACACAGACGCAAAAGCCATTTATGGTTTCTCTGAATGCAGCATGAGTGGCAGCGATGTGTTACTTCCAAAAGGATGCTGCTATCGCAAGTCGCTTAAAGGCTTTGGTACAACAAGCGAATTGTCAAATTACGTAATGATATCAAAATACAGCACCACCTATCCTGTTACTATATTAGGTAATAAGTTGAATAATATCAACGTCAATAACATGACATTCGATGGTGTTACTGGTACACTTTCTTATGACCAGAATACCAAAACCCTGGGGCTGGATAACGTGACAATAAAATCTCCAGATGGCAACAGCAGGCCTGCTATTGAGTCGTCTGCTCAAAACTTAATAGTAACCCTGACAGGATCGAACAGTATTACTTCTGCTGCCGAATGTATCGTGCTTAGAGACACCACAGTAATAAACGGCTCGGGATACTTGACTATCAAGTCAACGGAAAGTGACTGTTTCTCTGTTTATGGTAAAAGTGTAATTACGCTTAATACCACCAATGCTATCATTACCGAAGCGGCGAGGTATGGTTATTATGGTTCTAGTAATGATAAACTGGTTCTAAAGAAGACTTCGTCAGACACCGATCAGTATAACTTTGCAGGAATAAGCGGAGCCATACACAACTTGGGCGAACTGTCGCTTTCGGGTATGGATTTTGACAATAACAGGTACAGTGCACAAAAAGTGGGCCTTTATTTCGCTGATAAAGAAATACGCAAGAACGGTGGTGAGACTGTAAAAGACAGATACGGCGTAAGCTTCAGTTCTATCAAGGAAAGCCTTGGAGTCACGGTTGCAGGGGTTGCATTGAACCGCGTAGCTTCCTCTACTTCTACTCCGATATATATAGGTAGTCCTTTCCTAAACTATGCTAGCGGGCAATCCGTTGCGTCTTATGTTCCTTCTACAAAGACACTGACGCTGAATAATGCGACAATTAGTGGCGGCAATTTGAAAATGGGTGATGCCGCCAGCGGAGCTATAATCAATCTGACTGGAACGAACACTATCAATACAGATTATAATTATGCTCTTGACATGTACGGCTCTACTACAATTAACGGAAGTGATAAGAATACACTGACAGTAAATACTTCTGGTTATGATGGTTTGTATTTAAATGAAAATGCAACGCTCACCATCAAGGGTGCGCAGCTGACAGCAAAGGGTGCTAATTATGGTGGATTCTTAGCTAATGGAACTACGCTCACCATCAATGGTGCACAGGTATGCTTCGGTGATGAACAGAATACCAGTTACGGCTTGGGTAGAAGAAATTCGGCCGACGGCGAAGGCGGAACACTTAAGATTACTAACAGTGGTGCTGTCAAGGCAATGGGTAAAACTTGGGCTTTCCTTGGTCTGAAGGGAGTTCAACGCGATGCTGACATCTACGTGACAAGGCCAACAAACGGCAATATCACTCAATCTGGCTCTGGTTACGGCGTATATGTAAACAGCAAGATAGCTTCTACGGCTGTAATCAGCAATGGCAAGTCTATATTCGACAAGATGAAGGGTGACGTGAACAATGACGGCGAAATCACAATGGCTGATGCCTACGCAGTGGTTTCATATTATCTTGCTACCACTAAGCCAGCCAACTTCGATGTGACTCTGGCTGACATGACCAATGACGGCGAAATCACAATGGCTGACGCCTACGCTATCGTTGTCATTTACTTGGAAAGTAATAAGTAATCGCCATCTGTTTCTGCAGGAATAGTATCATCAAATAATTAAATAGACTCTCCCACAGATTCCTCGGGGTTTCGCAGATTAGCCAGCCGGCTGTCTGTGTAATCTGGGAAATCTGTGGGAGTTTTGGATTTTAGGCTCTTTAAGGTCATTAGGGTCTCTAAGGTCATTAAGGTCGTTAGGGTCTCTAAGGTCCTTAAAGTCCCTAAAGTCCTTAGATTCCTTAGAATCTTTCTAAGGTTAAAAATTATTAAAATATTTGCGTAAAAGCAGAAAAAGCAGTACCTTTGCACTGCAAAAACGTGGGATTGCGCTGGCTCTTTGCTATCAACCTGCTGAATTTGAGCGCCTTAGACTTCAATAAGGAAGAAGTCTTTGTGTGGCTTTTTTGCGTATGTATGATTAGTATTACACATTATTTATATAATTACAAACAGAAATGCCAGGATTAATTGGAAGAAAAATCGGAATGACATCCGTTTTCAGTGCCGACGGTAAGAATACACCGTGCACTGTTATCGAAGCTGGTCCTTGTGTCGTAACTCAGGTAAAGACCGTCGAGAAAGACGGCTATGAGGCTCTGCAGCTTGGCTTCGGCGAAGCAAAGGAGAAGCGCACTTCTGCACCTATGATGGGTGTGTTCAAGAAGGCGGGCACAACACCGAAGCAGCACTTGGCCGAGTTCAAGTTTGACGAGGAGCACAACCTCGGAGAGACAATCACAGTTGACGGACTGTTCGCAGAGAATGATTTCGTCGACGTAGTCGGAACGTCTAAGGGTAAGGGCTTCCAGGGCGTCGTTAAGCGTCATGGTTTCGGTGGTGTAGGCCAGGCAACACACGGTCAGGATGACCGTCTGCGTAAGCCAGGTTCAATCGGCGCCTGCTCATATCCCGCAAAGGTGTTCAAGGGAATGCGCATGGGCGGCCACATGGGTAACGAGCGTGTTACTACACAGAACCTCAAAGTGTTAAAGGTTATCCCCGAGCAGAACCTCATCATCGTGAAGGGCTCTGTGGCAGGATACAATGGTTCAACCGTTTTAATCAAGAAGTAAAGGAAAATGGAAGTAAGTGTATTGAATATACAGGGTCAGGAGACCGGACGCAAGGTCACACTGAATGATGCCATATATGCCATCGAGCCAAACGACCACGTTCTTTACCTCGATGTTAAGCAGTATCTCGGCAACCAGCGCCAGGGCACAGCAAAGGCCAAGGAGCGCAGCGAGATGTCAGGTTCAACCCGTAAGCTCGGACGTCAGAAGGGTGGCGGCGGCGCACGTCGCGGTGACATCAACTCACCAGTACTCGTGGGCGGTGCACGCGTTTTCGGTCCTAAGCCACGCGACTATCGCACAAAGCTCAACCTTAAGACAAAGCAGCTCGCACGCAAGAGCGCACTCACATACAAGGCTCAGGAGAACGGCATCATCGTAGTTGAGGACTTCAGCTTCGAGACTCCGAAGACAAAGCAGTTCCTTGACGTAGTGAAGAACCTGAAGGCCGAGGGCAAGAAAGTGCTCTTCCTCATGCCTGAGGATAACAAGAACGTCTACCTCTCAGCACGCAACCTGCAGAAGGCCGAGGTGATGGGAGCAGCAAAGCTCAACGCCTACAAGACGATGAACGCTGACGTTGTCGTTATGTGCGAGAGCGCAGTCAAGACAATCGACGAGATTTTAACCAAGTAAACTTAAGAAGGAGATAAAGAATTATGGCATTTATCATCAAACCTGTGGTCACTGAGAAGATGACCAAGATTACAGAGAAGCGCCCTAACCGCTACGGCTTCATCGTGAAGCCGGAGGCTAACAAGCTCCAGATTAAGAAGGAGGTTGAGGATCGCTACAATGTTACTGTTGAAGACGTGAACACGATGAACTACGCTGGTAAGCGTTCTTCTCGTTACACCAAGGCTGGTCTCATCAAGGGCCAGCGTAACGCCTTCAAGAAAGCTATCGTCACCCTGAAGGCTGGCGAGGAAATAGATTTTTACAGCAATATTTAAAATAAGAAATGGCAGTACGTAAATTTAAACCAGTTACACCTGGTCAAAGACACAAAGTTATTGGCACGTTCGAGGAAATTACTGCATCCGTGCCAGAGAAGTCTCTCGTTTACGGCAAGAAGTCTACCGGCGGCCGAAACAACACCGGTAAGATGACCGTCCGTTACATTGGCGGTGGCCACAAGCAGAAGTATCGTCTCATCGACTTCAAGCGAGAGAAGGATGGTGTTCCAGCTGTAGTAAAGTCAATAGAGTATGATCCGAACCGCTCGGCTCGCATCGCCCTGTTGTACTACGTTGACGGTGAAAAACGTTACATTATCGCTCCTAACGGACTTCAGGTGGGTGCTACCGTAATGTCCGGCTCAGAGGCTGCGCCAGAAGTAGGCAACGCCCTCCCGCTGGCCAACATCCCGGTAGGTACCGTTATCCACAACATTGAGCTGCGCCCCGGTCAGGGAGCTCTGCTCGTTCGTTCGGCTGGTAATTTTGCTCAGTTGACTTCTCGTGAAGGCAGTTACTGTGTTATCAAGCTTCCTTCAGGTGAGACCCGCAAGGTGCTCTCTGCCTGCAAGGCAACGGTTGGTGCCGTAGGCAACTCTGACCACGCTCTTGAGCAGTCAGGTAAGGCAGGCCGCTCTCGCTGGCTCGGCCGTCGTCCGCACAACCGCGGTGTTGTTATGAACCCAGTAGATCACCCAATGGGTGGTGGTGAAGGACGTCAGTCAGGCGGACACCCACGCTCACGCAAGGGCTTGTACGCTAAGGGTCTCAAGACACGCGCACCGAAGAAGCAGTCTAACAAGTACATTATCGAGAGAGCTAACAAGAAGAAGTAATCCACAAAAGTAAAGTAAAATTATGAGTCGTTCACTTAAAAAAGGTCCATACATCAACGTCGCCCTTGAGAAGAAGATTCTCGCCATGAACGAGAGCGGCAAGAAGACAGTCGTAAAGACTTGGGCCAGGGCTTCTGTAATTTCTCCTGATTTCGTGGGTCATACAGTAGCTGTTCATAACGGTAATAAATTCATTCCTGTCTACGTGACCGAGAACATGGTAGGACACAAGCTCGGTGAGTTCTCACCCACACGTCGCTTCGGTGGCCATGCCGGTAACAAGAAATAAAGACAGGCACCTAACCATTAATCATTAATAGCATAAAATGGGAGCTAGAAAACATAACATGGCCGAGGCTCAGAAGCAGGCCAGGAAGAACCAATACTTCGCCAAGCTCGTTGGTGTGCCTTCCTCTCCACGTAAGATGCGCTACGTCGTAGACATGATTCGTGGCTTGGAGGTGAACCGCGCCCTCGGCGTACTGCGCTTCTCGAAGAAACAGGCTGCTGCCGACGTTGAGAAGCTGCTCCGCTCTGCCATCGCTAACTGGGAAGTTAAGAATGACCGCAAGGCAGAAGACGGCGAACTCTATATCTCTAAGGTCTTCGTTGACGAAGGCGTGACAATGAAGCGCATGCGCCCCGCACCTCAGGGCCGCGGCTACCGCATACGTAAGCGTTCAAACCACGTGACGCTGTTTGTAGATACCAAAACTAATGAAGATTAAATAAGTAACAGAATGGGACAGAAAGTTAATCCAATAGCCAACCGTCTCGGCATCGTCCGTGGTTGGGATTCAAACTGGTTCGGTGGCAAGAGCTTCGGAGACAACCTCGTGGAGGACCAGAAAATCCGTAAGTACTTGAACGAGCGTCTCGCTAAGGCCAGCGTTTCACGCATCGTCATCGAGCGCACGCTGAAGCGCGTCACCATCACCATCTGCACTGCCCGTCCGGGTATCGTCATTGGTAAGGGAGGTCAGGATGTCGAGAAACTCAAGGAAGAGCTCAAGAAACTCTACAAGAAGGACATCCAGATTAATATCTACGAAATTAAGAAGCCGGATCTCGACGCTAATCTCGTCGCTAACTCTATCGCTCGCCAGGTAGAGGGCAAGATTGCTTACCGCCGCGCTATCAAAATGGCTATCCAGAACACCATGCGCGCCGGCGCTGAGGGTATCAAGGTGCTTATCTCTGGCCGTCTGAACGGTGCCGAGATCGCACGCTCTGAGATGCTCAAGGAAGGACGCACACCGCTGCACACATTCCGCGCCGACATTGATTACTGCAAGACTGAGGCTCTCACCAAGGTCGGCATCCTCGGTATCAAGGTGTGGATCTGCCGCGGAGAGGTCTATGGCAAGCGCGACCTCGCTCCTAACTTCTCACAGGAGAAGCAGGCTGCTGGACGCAATGCCGGCGGACGCAACGGCGGACGCAGAGACCGTAAGAGAAACAAGTAAACTTAACAAAGCAAACATTAAGAAGCTACTATGTTACAGCCAAAAAGAGTAAAATATAGAAGACCGCAGGATGGTCGTGGCAACAAAGGCAACGCCCACCGCGGTACACAGCTCGCTTTCGGTTCGTTCGGCATCAAGACCCTTGAGCCGAAGTGGATCGACAGCCGACAGATAGAGGCTGCCCGTGTGGCAATCAACCGCTACATGAACCGTGAGGGTCAGGTGTGGATTCGTATCTTCCCTGACAAACCAATCACACGCAAGCCTGCTGACGTGCGTATGGGTAAGGGTAAAGGTGATCCTGCAGGATGGGTCGCTCCCGTTACACCGGGCCGTATCCTCTTCGAGGTGGAAGGCGTGCCTTTCGCCGTCGCTAAGGAGGCCCTGCGTCTCGGAGCGCAGAAACTGCCGGTTAAGACAAAGTTTGTTGTACGTCGTGATTACGACTTAAAAGCTTAAACTATGAAGATTGCAGAAATAAAAGAACTCGAAACCAAGGACTTGGTAGAGAAGTTGGAGAATGCCCAGGCAGCGCTCGACACACTGAAGCTGAACCACCAGATTTCTCCACTCGAGAATCCATCACAGATTAAGGCTGCCCGTCGTGACATCGCACGTATGAAGACAGAACTCCGTTCACGTGAACTTAACAAATAACAAATGGTCCAGATGGAAACACGTAATTTAAGAAAAACAAGACAGGGTGTAGTTACCAGCAACAAAATGGATAAAACCATTGTTATTGCCTCTAAGTTCAAAGAGAAGCACCCAATCTACGGAAAGTTCGTGCAGAAGACTAAGAAGTATCATGCACACGACGAGAAGAATGAGGCTAACGTTGGTGACACCGTCCTCATCATGGAGACACGTCCGCTCTCTAAGACTAAGAGGTGGAGATTAGTTTCAATAATTGAAAAAGCTAAGTAAAGAAAATGATACAGGCAGAATCAAGACTTACAGTTTGTGACAACAGCGGCGCACGCGAGGCTCTCTGCATCCGCGTGCTCGGCGGTACTCGCCGCCGCTATGCCAGCGTAGGCGATGTCATCGTGGTGGCCGTCAAGAACGTCATCCCGTCAAGTGACCTGAAGAAAGGTGCAGTGTCAAAGGCACTCATCGTACGTACGAAGAAGGAAATACGCCGCGCTGACGGTTCGTATATCCGCTTCGACGACAATGCTTGTGTCCTCCTCAATAACGCCGGTGAGCTCCGCGGTAGCCGTATCTTCGGCCCTGTTGCTCGTGAGCTCCGCGCCGTTAACATGAAGGTGGTTTCGCTCGCACCAGAGGTACTTTAGTTTTTACCCACTCATTTAAAGTAATTTAGATAAAATGATTAAGTTGCATATAAGAAAAGGCGATAACGTCATCGTACTCACCGGTCGCGACAAAGGCAAGACCGGTAAGGTGCAGAAGGTTCTCGTTGAAGAGCAGCGTGCTATCGTAGAGGGCATCAACATGGTCTCTAAGAGCCAGAAGCCTTCAGCTCAGAATCCTCAGGGTGGTATCGTTAAGCAGGAGGCTCCTATTCACATCTCAAACCTGAGCCTCATTGATCCTAAGAGCGGAAAGGCTACCCGCGTAAGCATCAAGCACGAGGGTAAGAACGTAATCCGTATCGCTAAAAAGTCAGGGGAGGAAATCAAGTAATGGATACAGCACAGTTAAAGAAAGTTTACAAGGAGACTATCGCTCCTGACCTGCAGAAGCAGTTCAACTACTCTTCTGCAATGCAGATACCTGTACTGAAGAAAATCGTCGTGAACATGGGTCTCGGCGATGCCACACAGGACAAGAAGATTATCGATGTGGCCATCAACGAGGTAACAGCCATCACTGGTCAGAAGGCCGTGGCTACTTACTCTAAGAAGGACATCGCTAACTTCAAGTTGCGTAAGAAGATGCCTATCGGTGTGATGGTTACACTGCGCCGTGAGCGCATGTATGAGTTCCTCGAGCGTCTCGTGCGCGTTGCCCTGCCACGTATCCGTGACTTCAAGGGTATTCAGTCGCGCCTCGACGGCCGCGGTAACTACACCCTCGGCATACAGGAGCAGATCATCTTCCCTGAGATCAACATCGATTCTATCGACCGCATCCAGGGTATGAACATCACCTTCGTTACTACGGCTAAGACCGACGAGGAGGGCTTCGCACTGCTCAAGGGCTTTGGTCTTCCATTCAAGAACGCTTAATAGATTTTAGAATATTAGACTATGGCAAAAGAATCAATGAAGGCTCGCGAGGTGAAGCGCGCCAAGCTCGTTGCCCGCTACGCAGAGAAGCGTGCCGCACTCAAGAAGGTCATCGCAACATCTGACGACGCAGCAGAGCGCTACGAGGCTGCACGTGCACTGCAGGCTATCCCAAAGAACGCCAACCCTATCCGTCTGCACAACCGCTGCAAGGTGACAGGTCGTCCGAAGGGATATATTCGTCAGTTCGGCATCTCTCGTATCCAGTTCCGCGAAATGGCTTCGGCTGGTCTCATCCCGGGAGTTAAGAAGGCAAGCTGGTAAGAAGCAAAGCCTAAAATTAAGGCTCTAAGGAGCGCAGGTATGTCATTTTTGAATGATGGTGCTGCGTGAAACCTTACCGCCTGACAAAGAAAAACAAGATTTTCTATTTAATTAATATTGTCGGGCTCCGGCAATGGTGTCCCGATTAATTAACTAATTTTTTTATGACAGATCCAATAGCAGATTATCTGACACGACTCAGGAACGCAATCATGGCTCATCACCGTATTGTGGAGGTTCCTGCGTCTAACCTGAAGAAGGAAATCACCAAGATTCTCTTCGAGAAAGGTTACATCTTGAACTACAAGTTCATCGAGGAGGGTCCGCAGGGCAGCATCAAGGTTGCGCTGAAGTATGACCCGATTACAAAGAAGAACGCAATTAAGTCGCTTAAGCGCGTTTCTACACCAGGTCTTCGCCAGTATACTGGCTACAAGGACATGCCGCGTGTTATTAACGGACTCGGTATCGCCATTCTCTCTACCTCTAAGGGCGTGATGACCAACAAGGAGGCTGCAGAGCTGAAGATTGGCGGCGAGGTTCTTTGCTACGTTTATTAATTATTGGAGGAATATAACAATGTCAAGAATAGGAAAATTGCCAATTAGTATCCCTTCAGGAGTAAACGTTGACTTCAAGGACAACGTAGTTACCGTAAAGGGTCCTAAGGGTGAGCTTTCACAGAAGGTTGACCCGTCTATTAAAGTAAAGGTTGAAGATGGTCAGATTACTTTCGAGGTTGACGAGAACAGCCCGGTAAACTACAAGCAGAAGAATGCTTTCCACGGTCTCTACCGTTCACTCGTCAACAACATGGTCGTTGGCGTGAGCGAGGGCTACAAGAAGGTGCTCGAACTCGTTGGTGTAGGTTACCGCGTGTCAAACAAGGGCAACCTCATCGAGTTTGCACTCGGCTACACTCACCCAATCTTCATCGAACTTCCTAAAGAGGTGAAGGTGGAGACCAAGTCAGAGCGTAACCAGAACCCGCTGCTCATACTTGAGTCTTGCGACAAGCAACTCATCGGACTCATTTGTGCTAAGATCCGTTCTTTCCGTAAGCCAGAGCCTTATAAGGGTAAGGGTATCCTGTTCCAGGGCGAGGTTATCCGCAGAAAGTCTGGTAAGTCAGCTTCAGCTAAGTAATTTTAAAATATTACGACTATGACAACAAAGAAACAAGAAAGACGAATCAAAATCAAATATAGAGTTCGTAAGAATGTAAACGGCACGGCTGAGCGTCCACGTCTCTCTGTGTTCCGTTCTAACAAGCAGATTTACGCTCAGGTGATCAACGACGTCAATGGTACAACCCTCGCTGCGGCTTCTTCTATCGGTCTTGAGGCTATGCCCAAGATTGAGCAGGCTCAGAAGGTAGGTGCCTTGCTCGCTGAGAAGGCTAAGGCTGCTGGCGTTGAATCAGTAGTGTTTGACCGTAACGGCTACCTCTATCATGGCCGCGTGAAGGCTCTTGCCGACGCAGCTCGTGAGGGTGGTCTTAACTTCTAAACGATTATATGGCAATGGATAAGAAAGTAAATACAGAATCAGAGTTGAAAGACAAACTGGTTGCCATCAACCGCGTTACCAAGGTAACTAAGGGTGGTCGCACCTTCACGTTCGCTGCTATTGTCGTTGTAGGTGACGGTAATGGTACTATCGGATGGGGCCTGGGTAAGGCTGGCGAGGTTCAGCAGGCTATCGCCAAGGCTACAGACGCTGCCAAGAAGAACCTCATCAAGGTTCCTGTGCTCAAGGGCACTATTCCTCATGAGATGGAGGTTAGCTTCGGTGGCGCACAGGTATTCCTTAAGCCGGCTGCTGCTGGTACCGGAATGGTATGCGGTGGTGCTATGCGTGCCGTGCTCGAGAGTGCTGGCATTAACGATGTACTCGCTAAGTCAAAGGGTTCTTCTAACCCTCACAACCTCGTCAAGGCTACTATAAAGGCTCTCTCGCTGATGCGTGACGCTTACACAGTGGCTCATGAGCGTGGAATTAGCATGAATAAGGTATTTAACGGTTAATATAAAAGGAGGATTACACAATGGCAACAATAAAAGTTAAGCAGATTAAGAGCCGCATCGGTGCTTCTGCAGACCAGAAGCGTACCCTTCTTGCACTGGGTCTCCGCAAAATCTCACAGGTTATCGAGGTTGAGGACACTCCGTCAATCCGTGGTATGATACGCAAGGTACATCACCTCACCACAATAGTAGAGTAATAATAACACAAAAAAACTGAAACGATTATGAAATTGAATAATTTGAAGCCGGCTGCCGGCTCTACCCATTCACGTCGTCGTATCGGTCGCGGTCCTGGTTCAGGACTGGGTGGTACCTCTACTCGTGGTCACAAGGGTGCTAAGGCTCGTTCAGGCTATAAGAAGAAGATTGGTTTCGAGGGCGGACAGATGCCTCTGCAGCGCCGCGTGCCTAAGTTCGGATTCAAGAACATCAACCACAAGGAGTATTTCGCTGTTAACCTTTCTACTCTGCAGAAACTTGCTGAGCGCAAGAATCTCGAGAAGATCGGCGTGGCAGAACTGGTTGACGCTGGCCTGACTAACGGCAAGGAGCTCGTTAAGGTGCTCGCTAACGGTGAACTCACAGCTAAGCTTACCGTCGAGGCTAATGCCTTCTCTAAGAAGGCTGAGGAAGCCATCAAGGCTGCCGGTGGCGAGGCTAAGGTTCTCTAAACCGCTATCCGCAAGGTAAGAATACAATTGTTTTACTATTAAAGTAAACACTCTCGTAATGAAGAAATTTATAGAGACACTGAAGAACTGTTGGAAGGTTGAGGATTTGCGCATACGCCTCCTCATCACAATCCTCTTTGTCGCTATCTACCGCTTTGGCTCTTTCGTGGTTTTGCCGGGTATCAATCCGGGAAACCTCGAAAAGCTGCAGCAGCAGACGGCTGGTGGTTTGATGTCACTCCTCGACATGTTCTCTGGTGGTGCATTCTCCAACGCTTCTATTTTTGCGTTGGGTATTATGCCCTACATCTCGGCATCCATCGTAATGCAGCTCGTGGCCATCGCTGTACCTTCTTTCCAGAAGATGCAGCGTGAGGGCGAGAGCGGACGTAAGAAGATTATGCAGTATACTCGCTACCTGACAGTGGCTATCCTGCTCTTCCAGGCTCCGTCTTACCTCATGAACCTCAAGATGCAGTCGCCGGGTGCTTTGGCTTCAGGGCTGACATGGTCAGAATTTATGATTCCTGCAACAATAATCCTTGCGGCTGGATCAATGTTCATCCTTTGGTTGGGTGAGCGCATTACGGACAAGGGCGTGGGCAATGGTATCTCACTTATCATTATGATAGGTATCATTGCACGTCTGCCACAGGCCTTCATTCAGGAGGTTACGAGCCGTTTCACGGCTATCACTGGTGGTGGTCTCGTGATGTTCATCGTTGAGATTCTGATATTGTACGCAGTGGTGTGCGCAGCCATCATGCTTACTCAGGCTACTCGTAAGGTGCCTGTACAGTATGCTAAGAAACTGGTGGGTAACCAGCAGTTGGGTGGTGCGCGTCAGTACATACCGCTGAAGTTGTTTGCTGCAAATGTGATGCCTATCATCTTCGCTCAGGCGCTGATGTTCATTCCTTTGGCTATCGTACAGTACAGCAGCGATAACCTCAGTTGGTTCACTCGTTCGCTGCTTGATAACCGCAGTCTGCTTTACAATATAGTATATGTATTGCTCATCGTGGCATTCACATATTTCTATACTGCAATTACTCTGAACCCGACACAGATGGCCGAGGACATGAAGCGTAACAATGGTTTCATTCCCGGTGTTAAGCCTGGTAAGGATACAGCTGACCATATTGAGGAGATTATGTCTCGCCTGACATTGCCTGGTTCGCTGTTCATTGCCTTCATCGCTGTCATGCCTGCCTTGGCCGGCTTGTTCAACGTGCAGCAGGGATTTGCTCAGTTCTTCGGCGGAACGTCGTTGCTCATTCTTGTCGGTGTGGTTATCGATACGCTGCAGCAGATTGAGTCACACTTGATGATGCGTCACTATGACGGTTTGCTGAACTCTGGCCATACCCGTCCGCAGGGTGCTGGTGTCAGCGCATACTAATACCTGTTTTGAGATAAATAAGTCTGAAGAGATTGGATATTCAATACTGAGATGGCTATATATCTGAAGACAGAAGAAGAGATATCACTGATGCGAGCTGCCAACCAGCTGGTTGGCAGCACGCTTGGTGAACTCGCCAAGCACATTAAACCGGGTGTTTCCACGGCACAGCTGAATAAGATTGCCGATGAGTTCATCCGTGACCATGGGGCAACACCGACATTTCTCGGTTTTCCTAACCCATACGGGCCAGAGTTTCCGGCGAGTATTTGTACCTCGGTTAACGAGTGTGTTGTGCACGGTGTGCCGAGCGAAGACAAAATATTGAAGGACGGCGACATCATTTCGATAGACTGCGGCACGCTGCTGAATGGTTGGAATGGTGATTCTGCCTATACATTTCCGGTTGGAGAGATAAGTGATGAGGTGCGGCAATTGTTGCGCACTACGAAAGAGAGCCTTTATGTTGGAATTGAGAAGGCTGTTCATGGTGGACACCTCGGTGACATCGGGCAGGCTGTACAGGACTACTGCGAGGCTAAAGGATATGGGGTGGTGAGAGAGTTGTGTGGTCACGGCATCGGAAAGAAGATGCATGAGGATCCGCAGGTGCCAAACTACGGCAGACGTGGTAACGGTGCCAAACTAAAGGCTGGTATGTGCATTGCCATTGAACCTATGATAACTATGGGTGACAGAAAAATCTGGCTGATGCAAGATAAGTGGTCAGTCTGCACACGAGACAAGAAACCTGCTGCGCATTATGAACACACTATTGCTGTGTGCAAGGGCAAGGCTGAAATACTCTCGTCATTTGAAGAGATAGAAAAGATTTTTACAATATAATATAATCAGATAGTTTCTACACTACGTAATTAGTTTCTACATAACGTAATAATAAAAAGAGCAAAAAAGAAATTTATGGCAAAGCAATCTGCTATAGAACAAGACGGAGTTATCAAGGAGGCGTTGAGCAACGCTATGTTCCGCGTGGAGTTGGAGAACGGAGTTGAGATTATTGCGCATATCTCGGGTAAGATGCGTATGCACTACATCAAGATACTGCCTGGCGATAAGGTGAAGGTGGAGATGAGTCCGTATGACTTGACGAAGGGACGTATAAGTTTCCGCTACAAATAAAGCCTCTAAGCTGCAACGGCGTTTGCGGTGTAATGTGTTTATCTGTGACAGACAATTATTTAATAAGTACTTATATATAATTTAAAAAACAAACGATGAAAACAAGAACATCACTGAAGAAGCGCACCCCAGACTGCGTAATCGTACGCCGCAAGGGTCGTCTTTTCGTAATCAACAAGAAGAACCCTAAGTTCAAAGTTCGTCAGGGTTAAATTTTATTAAAAGTTAAAAGTTAACTACCAAATGTTAAAAAATTTGGGAGTGTGGGGATAATTGTGTAACTTTGCATTTCCGAATTGTTCGCAACAAGTTAATTAACAGTTTTTTTATTCATTTTCAAACAATTATGGCAATAAGAATTGTTGGAGTAGATTTGCCCCAGAATAAGCGTGGCGAAATCGCATTGACTTATATCTATGGTATAGGTCGAAGTAGTTCAGCAAAGATATTGGACAAAGCAGGTGTTAGCCGTGACACAAAGGTGTGTGACTGGACTGACGACGAGGCTGCCAAGATCCGTGAAATCATCGGTGCTGAATTCAAAGTAGAAGGTGATCTCCGCAGTGAGATTCAGTTGAACATCAAGCGCCTGATGGATATTGGTTGCTACCGTGGTATCCGTCATCGTAACGGTCTTCCCGTTCGTGGTCAGAGCACAAAGAACAATGCACGCACCCGCAAAGGTAAGAAGAAGACTGTTGCTAATAAGAAGAAGGCCACTAAGTAAGTTTAAGAATTAAGAATTAAGAA
>JAFPVC010000034.1 GCA_017413085.1 Prevotella sp. | reverse complement strand
TTAAGAATTAAGAGTTAAGAATTAAGAGTTAAGAATTAAGAGTTAAGAATTAAGAGTTAAGAATTAAGAGTTAAGAGTGAGTGGAAGTATTAATCCACAAAATCTTAATTCTTAATTCATAATTCTTAATTTTATGCTCAATCTTAATTCTTAACTCTTAACTTATCAAATAAGCTGTGGCAGGAAACAACTGATTACGAGTACCACGATGCCGATGAGCAGCACGGTGATGGTCTTCTGTGAACAGCCTTTCCATTCTTTCAGTATGATGCCCCAGACGTTAGAGAATACTACGTTGAGTGCCATCAGTATGCAGAATGCCAGTGTGGTCAGCGTTGGCGACTCCGTGAGGAATCCTTTACCCAGCGACAGTCCGAAGAACTGCGAGTACCACAGTGCACCGGCAAGGAGACAGAAGAGCAGGTTGTTGCCCCATACCTTCGACTTCTTGTAGTCGCCCCATGTGCCATTCTTCTGGTTCTGGTAGAAACAGTAGATGGCATTGGTGATGAAACCGCCGAATGTCACAAGCAGCGTGGCTGGCAGAGTGCGGAACATCGGGTCGGTGAGTTCGCCAAAGTTGATGTCCTTGCCGAACTCCAGTCCTACGTTGAAGCATCCGCTCATGAAGCCTGCAAGTAGTGCAATGGCCAGTCCTTTAGGGAAGTTGAAGTCCTTCACGGCTGCCTTCTTCTCTTCCTCGCTCAGCGATGCCGCCTTCATGCTGCCTGCCATGCCGATGATGGCGATGCCGATGAGGGTTACGACAACACCGATAATCACAGCGTATGTCAGTGCTGACAGTGCATTGAGCTCAGGGAAGAAGATATTGAGCAGCACCGGTCCCATGATGGTTCCGAGGCCTGCGCAGGTGCCGAGGGCGATAGACTGACCGAGTGCCACGCCGAGGTAGCGCATTGACAAGCCGAAGGTCAGGCCGCCGACTCCCCACAGCACGCCGAAGAATATCGTCATCCACAGGTTGAACGACGGTGTCTGGGCAAACAGTCCGAAGAGCGACTGCCCTTCAGGTACTGCCAGCAGTGCACCGAGGAACGGAAGCACAAGCCATGCAAACACGCCCTGCACAATCCAGTATGACTCCCATGACCAATCCTTTATCTTGTTGATTGGCACATAGCAGCTTGACTGGCAGAATGCGCCAATGGCTATGATGAGTAATCCTAATATTATTTCCATGTCTTATCTCTTGCTTGTCACGTCAGCAACATACTTGTCGATGTCTGCGATGAACTCCTGGCCTACAGGCACGTTGTTGCGTACGCAGAACTCGTCATATACAGCCTGCCAAGGCATAGCCTTCTGCTCCTCGATGAGGGCGAGAACCTTGTAGCCTTCGCCAGCAATCTCAAGCTTGCTGATAGCCTCGCGTGGCTCGAGCAGAGCGCGCAGCATGCACTTCTGTGCAGAGCGTGAACCGATGACGTATGCGCCGATACGGTTGATAGAACCGTCGAAGAAGTCGAGACCATAGTGTACGCGGTCGAGAGCACCTGCACGTACAATCTCGAAGAACAGATCCTGTGTTGGGTCGTCCATGATTGTAACGTGGTCAGAGTCCCAGCGTACCGGACGTGATACGTGGAGCATCAGCTCCTTCAGGAATGGCAGCACGGCAGAAACCTTGTCGCCAGGCATCTCTGTTGGGTGATAGTGACCAGTGTCGATGGTCAGAATCTTGTCGTTGGCAGCAGCGTATGCTGTGTAGAAATCGTGTGAACCAACAGTGAATGACTCCAGGCCGATACCGAATACCTTACCCTCGATACAGTCCTTCATCATAGGCTGCTTCTTCTGGAAAATCTCGTCGAGCGACTGCTTCAGCAGGTTGCGGTACATGGCGTGGTTTACACTTACGTCCTTGCAACCGTCGTGCACCCAGAGGTTCATGATACATGGGTCGCCCTGTGCCTCACCCATAGCGTTTGCGATGTCGCGGCAGCGCTTTGTGTGCTCAATCCAGAAGTCGCGTATGCCCTTGTCAGGGTTTGACAGAGAGAGTGAGCCAGACTTAGGGTGAGAGAAAGATGAAGAGTTGAAGTCGAGCATGGTGTTGTTCTCCTTCGCCCAGTCAATCCATGACTGGAAATACTCTACGGTCACCTCGTCGCGGTCAACTACCTTGCCCTTGAAGTCACCGTAAATCTCGTGGAGGTTCAGACGGTGGTTGCCTGGGATGAGAGACTTAGCCTTCAGGATATCCTGACGGAGTTCGTCTATATTGCGTGCAGCACCTGGGAAATCACCGGTTGACTGTATGCCGCCAGACATTGCACCGGCCTGCACCTCGAAGCCGTGTACGTCGTCTGCCTGCCAGCAGTGGAGTGACAGGTGGAAATCCTGCAGTTGCTTGAGTACCTTCTCGGTATCTACACCAATTTCTGCGTAGCGCTCTTTCGCTACTTCATAAGCTTTGTTTACAAGTTCTGTCTTCATAGTTTTTTGATGTGTTTAAGTATGTTATTTTGTTTATAGTTTTTTATCCTTTCTTTGCCACGATTTCCTCGAACTTCTTGAATGCGGCATCCCATTCTGCCTTGTCTGTTGGCGTGAAGCGCTTCAGTTCGAGACTGTTGGCTATTACCTTGCGCATGTCCCAGAGGTCTTTCACCTTGCCGGCAGCCTTTGCCTGAACCATGATGTTGCCCAGTGCGGTGCCTTCCTGCGGACCTGCCAGAACCTCCACGCCGCATGAGTTGGCGGTGAACTGGTTGAGGTAGTTGTTCAGCGAACCGCCGCCGATGATATGCAGCACCTCGATTGGGAATGATGCCATTTCCGTGAGGTATGAGAACACCTGACGGTAGCGCAGTGCCAGCGAGTCGAATATGCAGCGGCATATCTCAGCGTAGCCCTGTGGAACGTGCTGACCGGTCTGTTCACAATACGACTGTATGGCCTCCACCATTGATGACGGGTTGGCAAACATCGCATCGTCTGGATTGATGATACTCTGGAAGGCCGGCTGCTTCATTGCCTCTGCCTGCAGTTCTGGGTGCGACTTCGGTGCATCGGTCCACTCCTTGCGGCAACGCTCATAGAGCCACATGCCGCAGATGTTCTTCAGGAAGCGTGTCGTGCCTTCCAGACCGCCCTCGTTGGTGAAGTTGCGGTCGTATGATACCTTATTTATAATAGCATCCTTTGTCTCTATTCCCATCAGCGACCATGTTCCGCTTGACAGGTATGCGAATTTCTCATCCTTTGCAGGGACGGCTGCCACGGCAGAGCCTGTGTCGTGACCTGCCACTGCCACTACTGGTATGGCGCCGAGTCCTGTCTCCTTCTGCACGGCAGGTGTCAGTGTACCGATAAGTTCGCCGGGGTTCACCATGCGGCCAAACTTGCTCTGGTTTAGTCCGAGTGAAGCCAGCAGGCGTGGGTCGAGCTGCTTGGTGCGCGGGTCGAGCAACTGCGCAGTAGAGGCTATGGTGTATTCGCATACCATGTTGCCCGTGAGCATATAGCTCAGTGCGTCAGGAATGAAGAGTATCTTCTGTGCGTTCTTCAGCGCACTGTTGCCGGCGCGCTTCATGGCGTAGAGCTGGAAGATGGAGTTGAAATTCATGAACTGTATGCCAGTCACGTCATACACCTTCTCGCGCGACATCACGTTCTCGAGGTAGTCGTCCATGGCGTCAAACGTGTGAGGGTCGCGGTATGCCAGCGGCTGGCTAACGCTGCCGTCCTCTGCCACGCAAACGAAGTCAACACCCCATGTGTCGATGCCGATGCTGGTAATCTGCAGGTTCTGCTGCTTTGCCTTCTTCAATCCCTTTACAATCTCAAAGTAGAGGGCATAGATGTCCCAATAGAAGTGTCCGTTCACCTCTATGAGATTGTTGTCAAATCGTGTTAGTTCTTCAAGTTCAATCTTGCCGTTGTTCAAGGCTCCGATGATGGTGCGGCCACTGGTGGCGCCGAGGTCAACGGCAAAAAAACATTCGTTGTTTTCTTTCTTTTCCATAGTATGTTTATGGTAGTATAGTTAGTATTTTTATTAGTCTTGTGTGCAAAGTTACGTAAAAAAAATGAGATACAGTGATATTCTGCCATTTTTTTTTTGTGAAAAAATAATAAAACGGTGCTATGTTGCAGTTTTTACATGTCTCATTCATCGCTCTTCGCTTTCTTTTACTTTCCTCCGTTTTTTTGTATTTAACTTGCGATTCCTTGCGATAAAAATCACGAAAGTCTCTTTCGGCCTGAAATATCGCGAGGAAATTGTGTTTTGTGTATATTGTTGAATGTCAGTACTTAATATTTTTGTTTCAAGTCAAATGAGTGCGAGTGAGATGTAATTAGGCCTCTTTTACAGTGTAATTGGCACTTAATTACGATGCAATCAGGTGCTAATTATGTGGTAAAATGGGCAAAATAGCACTGTAATTAGGTTCTGATTACAGTGCTATCTCGTAACTTGTGAAAATTTGACTGTGCCAAACGTGAACTGTATTGTTATAAATTTCTGTCTGATCTCTCTATTTCGCATTTTTTTACCGTGCGTCATTTGTTCACAAATTTTTCCCTGCGAGGCATGGAAATCGAGACAAAATATATTTAATTATGTAATAATTTGCGTATGTCAAAATAAATTAGTAAATTTGCACCTTATTTAATACACGACAAGAAAGTAAAATCGTAAATTAATATATATGAAATTCGCAGAACATAAAGGTCTGAACCTTGTTGAGACAAACAAGGAAGTACTTGAGGATTGGAAGAAGAACGACGTTTTCCATAAGAGTATTGATGAGCGCGAGGGTGCGCCCGAATTTGTATTCTTTGAAGGACCACCGTCAGCCAACGGTCATCCGGGCATACACCATGTGATGGGACGTACCATCAAGGACACCATACTCCGCTACAAGACCATGAAGGGCTTTCAGGTGAAGCGTAAGGCTGGCTGGGACACCCACGGCCTGCCGGTGGAACTGTCTGTAGAGAAGTCGCTCGGCATCACCAAGGAAGACATAGGCAAGAAGATTTCTGTTGACGATTACAACAAGGCTTGTCGCGAGAATGTGATGATGTATACCAGCGAGTGGACTGAACTCACTGACAAGATGGGCTATTGGGTTGACCTTGAGCACCCATACATTACATACGACATTAAATATATAGAAACGCTGTGGTATCTGTTGAAGCAGCTTTACAACAAGGGACTGCTTTACAAGGGCTATACCATTCAGCCATATTCGCCGGCTGCCGGCACAGGTCTCTCATCGCATGAGTTGAACCAGCCCGGTTGCTACCGCGACGTGAAGGACACTACTGTGACTGCACAGTTCAAGGTTACGGAGAAATCTTCGGCCTTTAACCTTCAGTCCTCTACCGACCTTCCGCTTTACATCCTCGCATGGACCACTACACCATGGACACTGCCGTCAAACACGGCTCTCTGTGTGGGTCCGAAGATTGATTATGTGGCGGTGAAGGGCCAGAACCCTTACACTGGCGAGGAGGCTGTCTATGTCATGGCAGAGGCGCGTCTCTCTGCTTATTTCCAGGCAGAAGAGGGCAAGGAACTCGAGATACTGTGGCGCGGCAAGGGTGCCGACCTCATCGGTACACGCTACGAGCAACTGATGCCTTGGGTGAAGCCTTGTGCTTTGGAAAATGACAAGGTGGTAGTGAAGGAGGCAGAGGCATTCCGCGTAATCCCCGGCGACTACGTTACTACGGAAGATGGTACGGGTATCGTTCACATCGCACCTACATTCGGTGCTGACGATGCCAAGGTTGCAAAGGATGCTGGCATACCGTCATTGTTCATCATTGACAAGGCGGGCGACACTCGTCCGATGGTTGATTTCCAGGGCAAGTATTTCGTCAAGGAAGACATGAACGAGGAGTTCGTGAGTCTTTGTGTGAATGATGGCTATTGGAAGCACAGCGGTGACTATGTCAAGAACGCTTACGACCCGAAATACAATGTTGACGGCAAGTATGACGAGAAGGCCGCCACAAAGGATATGGACCTCAACGTGATTCTCTGCATTGAGATGAAGGAGCAGGGCACGGCATTCAAGATAGAGAAGCATGTGCACAACTATCCTCACTGCTGGCGAACTGACAAACCGGTGCTTTACTATCCGCTCGACTCATGGTTCATCCGCTCTACTGCATGCAAGGAGCGCATGGCTGAACTGAACAAGACCATTCAGTGGAAGCCGGAGTCAACAGGCACGGGCCGTTTCGGCAAGTGGCTTGAGAACCTCAACGACTGGAACCTGTCGCGCTCGCGCTACTGGGGCACTCCGTTGCCTATATGGCGCAACCGTGACACTAAGGAAGAGATATGTATCGGTTCGCTTGAAGAACTTTACAACGAGATAGAGAAATCTGTTGCGGCTGGCGTGATGCAGAGCAATCCGCTGAAGGAAAAAGGCTTCGTGCCTGGCGATATGTCGCAGGAGAACTATGACAAGATAGACATTCACCGCCCTTACGTCGACTATATCAAACTCGTTGGCAAGGACGGCTCTGTGCTTACCCGCGAACTGGACCTCATAGATGTGTGGTTTGATTCTGGTGCGATGCCGTATGCACAGATACACTATCCTTTCGAGAACAAGGAACTCATTGACGGCGGCAAGGCTTTCCCTGCTGACTTCATCGCAGAGGGCGTGGATCAGACACGTGGATGGTTCTTCACGCTGCATGCCATCGCAACGATGGTGTTTGACAGTGTGGCATTCAAGAATGTCATCTCCAACGGACTGGTGCTCGACAAGAACGGCATCAAGATGTCAAAGCGTCTCGGCAACGTTATCAATCCGTTCGACTGCATAGGTCAGTATGGCACGGATGCCGTGCGCTGGTACATGATGACCAACTCTGCTCCGTGGGATAACCTGTCGTTCGACCCTGATGGGGTGAAGGAAGTAACGTCGTCGTTCTTCATCAAGTTGTATCAGGCTTATTCGTTCTTTACGATGTATGCCAATGTAGACGGCTTCGAGTATAAGGAGGCTGACGTACCGTTTGCAGAGCGTCCTGACTTTGACCGCTGGCTGTTGTCAGAACTCAATACGCTCGTCAAGGACGTTGACGAAACACTGTCAAAGTATGAGCCGACTCCGGCAGGACGACTGATACAGTCGTTTGTCATCGACAAACTGTCTAACTGGTACATCCGTCTGAACAAGAAACGTTTCTGGGGTGGCGGTATGACACAGGACAAACTGTCGGCTTACCAGACACTCTATACTTGCCTCGACACTTTGGCAAGACTCATAGCACCGATATCACCGTTCTATGCAGACCAGTTGTTCCGCGACCTTAATGCTGTTACTGGTCGTGACAAGTCTGCGAGCGTACACCTTGCTAAGTTCCCCGTGGCTGACGAGGCTGTGATTGACACAGACCTGGAACAGTCCATGCAGGTGGCAATGCAGGTAACGTCTATGGTGTTGTCGCTGCGCAAGAAGGTAAAGATACCAGTGATACAGGCACTGCAGACCATATCCATCCCTGCCAGCGATGCCAAGTTGCGTGAGAGCATAGAGCGCATGGCTTCGGTCATCCTTGCAGAGACCAACGTCAAGGAACTGACCTTCATTGAGGACGGTTCTGGTATGCAGCTCGTAAAGAAGGTGAAGTGTAACTTCCGCACCATGGGTAAGAAGTTCGGCAAACTGATGAAATCCGTTAATGCTGCCGTTATGGCAATGAGTCAGGAGCAGATTTCAGAACTTGAAGCCAACGGAGTGATAAGCCTTGACGTCGAGGGACAGCCTACGCAGATAGACGCTGCCGATGTCGAGATTATCTCTGAGGACATCCCTGGATGGACCATTGCTCAGGAAGGCAAGATTACCGTGGCTCTCGACATTGAGATTACACCGGAACTGAAGACAGAGGGTATGGCACGTCTCATCATCAAGCGCATACAGAACCTCCGCAAGGAGTCTGGCTTTGAAATCACTGACCGCATTAACGTGGTTGTTGAAAGCAACGACGAGTTGGCAGAGGCAGTGAAGGTGCATGGTGAGCATATTGCTGCACAGGTGCTGGCAAACTCTCTGACTGTCGGCGATGCCGCTGATGGCGTAGAGACAGACTTCGGCGAGTTCAATGCCAAGGTGCTGGTCAGAAAAGCATGATAACTACAGACTACTGAAGAATAAAAACGAAGTCAAAATATTAACTAACATCCAAACAATTATGGCTGAAATAAAGAAACGCTATAGTGATGAAGACCTTGCAGAGTTCAAGGAAATCATTGAACAGAAGTTGGAGTTGGCACGTCGCGACTACAACGAGATGATGAAATCGCTCCGCAACGACGAGGGCAACGACGTGGCCGACACGTCGCCAACGTACAAGGTGCTGGAGGAAGGGTCTACTACTCAGAACCGTCAGGAGACCATTGTCCTTGCGCAGCGCCAGCAGAAGTTTATCCAGGGACTTGAGGCAGCTCTCGTGCGCATTGCCAACAAGACCTACGGCATAGACCGCATAACTGGTGAACTGATTCCTAAGGAGCGTCTTCGCGCCGTGCCTCACGCCACACTGTCTGTGGAGTCGAAGATGAAGAAGGGACACTGAATAGACTTTGGTATGCCACAATTGTGGCATACCAAAGTCTATTTATAGAACATGCAAATAATAGACATATAACTGAACAATTAAAATGAAGAAAAAGATTTTTATCCGCCCCGAGGTGCGGCTCACGGCCTTCGAGGCACAGGACATCCTCGCAGCGAGTGTAGGAAATGTCATTGACCCCAACGACCCAAACAACAATGGTACAAACCAGTTTGGCACCGAACCGCTCAACCCCGGCAACTTCGACTGGACCAGCGGAGGACTCGGAGGATAAAGAAACAATACAATGATATATTTTAAAACTACGAATTTCACTAATTAAACGAATTACCATGCGGAGTACTGCATAGATAAATTCATATAATTCGTAAAATTCGTAGTTTTAGACAACGGATTACACAGATTGCACG
>JAFPVC010000033.1 GCA_017413085.1 Prevotella sp. | reverse complement strand
CGTAACCGGCGGCGGCAGCAAGCCACAGCTCTACGACATCTACCTGCTCAACAACGGCGAACTGTCAAAGCAGTGGAAGCCGAAAGCTGACGCAGTACTTGGTGACGTGAACGGCGACGACGAGATTACCATGGCTGACGCCAACATGGTTGTTAACTATTACCTCGCTCCAGGTGACTATCCTAACTTCCCTGTAGCTCAGGCAGACATGAACGATGACGATGACATCACAATGGCTGATGCAAACGCCATCGTCAACGTGTACCTCGCCGGCGGAAAGTAATCTGACACATAACATAGAGAAATGACAAGAAATCCCACTGTGCATCTTGTACAGTGGGATTTTTCATTACAATTATTTGTGCAAATGAAAATAAATGAGTAACTTTGCATAATAACTGAAAATCATGAAATACAAATCTTCACCATGGGCATGGGTGCCCACTCTCTATTTCGCCGAAGGACTGCCCAACGTGCTAGTCACTGCCGTGGCAGCAATAATGTATATGCAGATGGGACTGAGCGACGGCGAACTCGGACTCTATACAGGTTGGCTCAACCTGCCTTGGATTATAAAGCCGCTATGGAGCCCCTTCATCGACCTGCTGCGCACAAAACGCTGGTGGATTCTCACCATGCAGATACTCATAGGCGCATCACTGGCCGGCGTGGCATTCACGCTCAACACGCCAGTGTGGTTCCAGGCCTCCATGTGCTGCTTCTTCATCATGGCCTTTGCCAGTGCCACGCACGACATATCCGCCGACGGATTCTATATGATAGACCTCGACGAGCACACGCAGACCTACTTCGTGGGCATACGCAACACATTCTATCGCCTTGCGGTCATCTTCGGCAACAGCGTGCTGGTGGCCATCCCGGGCGTACTGCAGGTGATGTATCGCAACAGGATAGCATTCACGTGGAGCCTCGTGTTCTACGGCCTTACGGGACTATTCATCGCCCTGTGGCTCTATCATGGAGTGATGCTGCCCCGTCCGCATGACGACAGGCAGAGCCGGCAGTCGGCCAGTGAGGTGATGAGCGGACTCAAGGAGACTCTGCTCACATTCTTCACCAAGTTCCCCGTGAAAGCCACCATCGTGGTCATAGCCTTCCTCCTGCTCTACCGTTTCCCCGAAGCATTGCTCAATACTATGACCAAGACATTCCTTATGCGTCCCAACAGCGACGGTGGACTGGGCATGGCACCTACAGAGTACGGCTTAGCATATGGCACCATCGGACTCATCGGACTGACCCTCGGCGGCATACTCGGCGGCATACTCGTAAGCCGCGACGGACTGAAGCGTTGGCTCTGGCCACTCGTCTGCGCCATAACGCTGCCCGATGCCGTGTATATCTATCTGGCATACGCCATGCCTTCGGCAGCCACAGGTGCAGGACTGACGCTGATTAGCTCATGCCTCTTCGTGGAGCAGTTTGGCTATGGACTGGGTTTCACCGTGCTTACGCTCTACATGCTCTACTATTCGCAGGGCGAGTTTAAGACCTCTCACTACTCCATCTGCACCGGCATATCCTACCTTGGTCTGATGCTTCCCGGCATGGTGTCGGGCTTCATCAAGGATGCCGTGGGCTACAAGACTTTCTTCATCATCGTCATGGCCACATGTATCATCACCTTTGTCGTCACGGCACTGCTGAAGATAGACCCAGACTTCGGCAAGAAAACCGAAGAGCCAGAAAAAACAGAATAGAACTGTCTTATTTACCAGTCCTCATCATCGTTTCCTACGATACCGTTTTTCAGGGCTTCCTCCACCTTGTCCATGATGGCATTGGAATAGGCATGAGTCATGACGAGAGCCTTGGCGCAGGTGCGTTTCTTTGAATCCTTCTCCACAAATGGATAATGGTGGAAAATCTCCCACTGCTCATCATAAAGGTGTCCGTTGGTCTTGTCGTCCTTCTTGCGTTTGGAGTCACCGTAGGTTCGCTCGTCTGAGGCAACGAGCGTGAGCCAGCCGCCAGAGATATCGGCCAGTATGTCGTAGGTCTGCACGGTATAGGTCATGCGCACCCTGCCCTCCTTGATATCGAAGCGTATGATAGGGGTGATGTTCACAGAATATCTGTTCACCGTACCCATGTGGTCGGCTATGCCCGGTATTGTTGACGACACGATGATGCAGCCTGCCTCCTTGTCGTTGAGCGTAATGGCATTCTTTTCCTTGAATGTGGCAGTCACCCAGTAGTTCAGCGCCACGTATAGTTGCTGGCGCGTCTTGCCCGAAACCTCAATTATCTGTTGGTATGTGAGCGACTCGTTTTTGTCGCGCACCATGTTCTTTGAAAGCGTCATGGCAGCATCCACCCATTTCTCGCCGTATTTCTCCTTGGCATACTTCTCCAGGTCAGCAGTCTTCATCACCTGTGCCTGAACACCCGTTGCTCCACCTATTATCATAATGGCTGCAACACTAATCCAAAACTTAATCTTTTTCATCATATCCATAACTAATTATTTGTTTTCTGGATGCAAAAATACGGATTAATTCGCACATTCAATCACTAATCTCCTACTTTTGCCTTCATCTTATTGCGACAAGCCATAATAATTCGGACAAACACGGGGAGCACCCCTCATTATTGTCCGAAATAACCATTTTTTGAATTTCATAAAGATATAAAGAATTAAGTAGTTAAGACTTTGTCAAAAACATCATAAAGTTTTTTTTGCCAAATAAAAGTTTTTGACTATCTTTGCATAAGTTTTCACCTATTAGATAAGGTAGATTCTCCATAAAATAAGAATTATGACAGGACAGATTAAAATAAGTATGCTGGCAGCTCTCCTTCTATGCTGCCTATGGGTACAGGCCCAGACGAAACGCTCGGATGACTTCCGTGCGAAGTATCAACTGAAAGAAGTAGTGGTGATGAGTCGCCACAACATCCGCTCGCCTTTGTCGTCGGGCGGAGCGACATACATGAGGGTGACACCACACAAGTGGTTCTCATGGACGTCGCCTGGCAGTCAGCTGTCACTGCGCGGCGGTGTGCTGGAGACAGAGATGGGACAGTTCTTCCGCAAATGGCTGGTTGGCGAAGGTCTGCTGCCCGACAACTACCGCCCTGAAGGCGACGATGTGCTGTTCTATGCCAACTCGCGCCAGCGCACATTTGCCACGGCAAAGTATTTCTCTGCCGGATTCCTGCCTTTCGCCAATGTGGAGATTACCCACAAGTATGAGGAAGACAAGATGGACCCCACGTTCACACCACAGTTCACGAAGATGAACGACACCTACCGTCAGCAGGTCGTCACAGAGATGAATGCCATGCACGGCGGGCCGCAGGCGTGGATGCAGTCCATGCAGCCGACACTGACGCTGGTAGAGAATATCATTGACATGGCACATTCAGCCGCTGCGCAGAACGACACTACGCATTTCTGGTACGACGACACAAAGTTTAAGCTGGAAAAGGGCTCGGAACCAAAGATGACGGGTGGCTATACCCTGGCCAACAGCGTAGCCGATGCACTGGTGCTGCAGTGCTACGAGAGCGAGAGCATGGCTCCATGGGGACAAGAGTTGACTATGGAACAGTGGCGTGCAATCTGCCGTATCAAGGAGGTGTACGACGGTCTGCTCTTCACCGCCCACAGCGCTGCCGTCAACCTGGCTTATCCGTTGGTGAGCCGCATCCGCGAGGAACTGCACAATGACGGGCGCAAGTTCACCTTCCTCAGTGGTCACGACAGCAATCTGGCAAGCATCAGTGCAGCCCTGCGCTTCGTCCTTCCAGAGACAGAGCAGGCCATGGAAGCGCACACGCCTATCGGCTCAAAGATAGTGTTTGAGAAGTGGAGCGATGGAACAGATGAATATGTTGCCGTCAACCTCGTCTATCAGGCTGTCAGCCAGCTGCATAATCGCACTCTGCTCTCTCGCATTGACGAAGAGGGGTTGCAGATGCCTATGATACTGCCCATCACCATCGAAGGCCTCACTGCCAACAGCGATGGTCTCTACCGCCTTACCGACCTCGACACCCGCATGGCAGACGCCATGGCAGAATATGATGCCATCGAAGACGCCCCCACCGATGTGGCCGCTCTTTCCAAACCCATTTCCGCCAACGTCCCCTATGCCTATACGCTCAGCGGCACTCAGGCTACAGCCAACACCCAGGGTGTCATAATAGAGCAAGGACAGAAAATCATAAGAAGTCACTAATAGTATTTGCAGCTATTATTGAAATACAACATACTCTGCCGAAACATCCGAAAGGATGAGTTCGGCAGTTTTATTTGGATTAATAACGTTACAGGTATTTTTCATTAATTGACCGTATAATTCTTCATTAATAAGATAAATTCATGACCATTCATGGGTAATTATATGGGGGTTATATGTTTCTATTATTTCAACATGTAATGTCCATGAATGCCGTCTTCGTCAACACAGTACCATGCAGTAGCCATGGAATGCGTTGCAGGGTATTCTTTATCTGTCTTCATAATCTGTAATCTCCTTTATTGTATAAATCTTCCAACCATGTGCTTCTTTATATGTCTGTATTGCCCCTTTAGGCACATAAATTTCTACTCCTTCAGGAATACTCATACCATTCCTATCGTCTATACACAATTCAGGCGGCACATTACCCTCCATGATAACCGACATAAGGTCCTGTGAACTCAAGGCAAAGCTATCAATCTTAACCACACTGGCAGGAATACATATAGATTTCAACTTCAGGCAACCACTGAATGTATGCTCATAAATGTGCTGTATGCCCTTTGGCAATTTGACTTGTTCCAAACCCATGCAGAAGCGAAATGCGAGTTCACCTATTTCAGTTACTGAATCAGGTATAGTTACACTCTTTATTATACTGAAACTAAAAGCATTACGTTCTATTGTGATAAGTCCATCAGGCAATTCAATGCTTTCGATATGACTATCATCAAATGAGCTATAACCTATAATACGCACTGTTGATGGCACACTAAAGTGCTTATTCGGATAATAGGACGGGAATGCTATCAACTTAGTCAGGTCTTTGTTATATATCACTCCATCAACAACTGTAAAATATGGGTTGTTTTCATCAACCACATATTCCTTGATATTACAACCTGCAAAACAACTGCCATCCATCACCTTTACCGATGCGGGAATCCTGACAGAACTTATGGCTTTGCAACCAGCGAAGGCATATGATTTTATTTCTTCAAGCCCTTCTGGAAGAATCACACCTGACAGATTTTCACAAGAGTCAAAACCTCCGACAATTTTCAATCCATCCGGAAGAACCAGCTTTTTCAGCATCTCTGATTCGTTAAATCCTGTTCCCAACTCATCTCCGTCTAAAGTTGTTCGTATCCCTTTGGGTAGTATGAGGGTTTCTTGTTGTGCTACATAACCGAAATAAGGGAGACAGTCACCGTCAACATACGTAGCTTCTCCGAGGTCAAGATGTCTGAGAGGTGCTGCCAATTCATAATCAGGTATATAGTTATCATCCACATCATGATATCCTTCCGAATTGCATAATTCATCTAAGACATCTTCAAAGTCCCTACGACCCATTACACCGGATATTTTCAGGGACACCACTTCCATGCGTTCTTCCTCTGTGAGAAAGTCCGCTAATGTATTGGGGCGTTCCAGATGTATTTCCTTATACTTTTCCATATTAATAACATCTCAGATACAAAGGTAATTAAAAAAACAAACACCAGCAAGAAATATCCTTCACTACTTCCGAGGGAAAGACATATAGTAGGAAAAGGGAATAAAAAGGGTAGAATAAGAGGCTAAAGTCCTTGGTTCAACTTTCCTAGCATCGTGGAATCATCCATTCGTGCATTCTTTACAAACTCAATGAAGAGCGTGTCTTCACTGACTGTATAGCAGCTTGATTTCGCTGACAACGGGTATGCTACGGTATTCGATGCCTGTTGCTTCAATGAGGGCGGCTTCGCACTTTCCCAAGCCTGGGAAGGTGGCGATGCGACGAGCGGTAGAACTTATCTGGGTCTTGAGTTTGCGTAATTGTCGCTTTCCAAACATTTCAAAGGTGTATTCAAAAACCTCAGAAAGACTCAGCAACGCAACAGGCGTCCACTGGATGTGTAAGTTCATACTCCTTGTCGTTCATGAAACGTTCAACCTCATCCATTGATACCGTCTCACCTGCCATTGCCTGAGCATGGCTACGGTTCAGAATTGTTTTCAATGCTTCATTAGCTTCCATTTTGCTGTCGTTTTTATGTTTTACGGTACAAAGATACAACATTTTTCTGAAACCATGCACTTTCATACATGTAATTTTCATTTATTGACCATATAATTTACCATTAATATAAATATTCGTGACCATTCGTGGTTAATTACATGGGGATTATATGTTACACCCAAAACGTGTATTTAACTGCCGATTCCTTGCGATAGAAATCACCAAACTCTATTTCGGTCTCAAATATCGCAAGGAAAATACGTTTTATGTAACCATTTGATTATCAGTGCACCTTAAAGCCATACACTGCCGTTTGTAACCATTTTTCCTGTAATCGCTATGCTTTTACAGTGTAATCAAGTAACGATTACACTGTAATTAGGCCCTTTTTACATTGTAATCAGGCCACTTTAGGAGTGTAATCAGGCCACTTTTACCCGAATATCACCCAACCTGTGAAAAACCAGCTGGACGAAATCCGAACTTCATTGGTAAAAATTCCGAACGATTTACTTTTTTAGAAGATTTTTTCCTTGCGTCATTTGTTCACAAATTTATTACATAATATTCTATGTGTTCGACAACTTCTATGACTAGACTATTAAACATTTTTACACAAACTTCAACTCTTGTACAAAAACATCAGCACCAATCGGTACTTCTTTTAAATCTCTAATGTCAGCGACTGCACCATACTGCATAAAGTTCTCTTTGAAACTCTCTACGTCGTTGCCCCAATAAATGAGGCAGCATGCCATTGGAGCGCCCTTGCCAGTATCACAGCCGTTCTCTAGGAAACGGAGGCGAGTGTCGTAGAGAAAGCAGACGGCATCAGCGACACCGAACACACATTTCTTCCAATGCGAGGTGTTGGTGGCCACAGGAACAAGGGCGATAACCTCAGAACCGTATGTGCGATGCGTATTGGCACACTTAGCCAACCAGTCTTTGATTGTGGTACCACGTTCACGGTCAGCTCCATATGGGGGATTGACATAGACTGTAGGATAGTCCCAACTCTCCTTCAGTCCGTCATGTTCGGGCAGGCAATATTCCACTTCAGCCTTCACGATGGAATATTCGTTGGAGCATGGATCAAGGTCTATTTTTCCATTCCAGAAGCGTTTGATGGCGTTAACATACTTTGGTGGCGTACACCATGTCTGGCTAAGCGGATTAACGTGTCTTCCTGCCGTCATAGTATATTCCTCCAATCCTTATTCTTAAGCGTTACGAGAATATGCTTTAAATCTTGCAGGGTTCCTGCTCCCGGCGATATGACGTTGAACCAACGCTCTATCTTGTCGATGTTAGCAGCGAAATAGGCATCCAGTGCCTTGTGTGCGGCTTGCTCCATGTGCTTCTTGGTAAAAGCATTTGCCGCTTTTGGGCCACCGGCGGGAGGATAGCTGGCAATGAATGCCTCTTTGACAGCCTTATACTCACGTTTTGGAGAACGCAACAAGTCTACAATAAACTCAGCAAGCCCTTCATCCGTGAGGAATAAAAGCCAATCATAGCTTTGGGCAAGAACCTTCATTTCCTTGTTCTGATTGCCAGACGTGAACCAGTTGCCGTGGTTACTGACCACGCCGATGGAAAGTGTGAAGTCACGGAGTTGCTGTGCATCGCCCTTCTCTATAATCTCATTAAGTAACTGAGCATATGGACCGACATAGGCTTCACCGTTAACGTAGTAAATACCGTCGAGTCCCCCCTTGTCGTTGCGCACCTTCTGAAGCGAAGAAGTTGTCTTGGCCACATATGCGCCCTGCTTAGCCTTCTCTATTGTCTGCGGTCCTTTGGCATCGCCCTCCTTGCCCACACGCTTGCACTCAATCATGGCATAAGCGTGCTTGTCAAGAACAAAAACGTGAATGTTTGTGCCTGTAGCCGTAATCCTGTCGGGCGTTGCAATGGCAACCGAGTTCTCGGTTGTCCCTATTACGCATGCATTTTGAATGATGCCCTTGTTAATAAGCTTGTTCGATGTGAGCGTGAACTCCTCCTGCAATTCAATTTTGGCGGCAATCCGTCGAGCTGTCGTAGGAACGTTTTTTTCTATTTCAACTTGGCTATATATTTTGCGTATGGGATGCAGCGTAAATTCCACGTTGTGCGTAATCTCTGCCCTTCCGTACTCGGCAAGGGGGCGCTCAATAGCTGTTGAATCACTCTCCCCCCACTGGCGCAAGAGATAGTAAACAATGGTCTCGATGAACGTTCCCAAAGCCCTTCCTGCGGCCTTTTTGCTATCCTGCCTGTCACCGAAAACCTCTTGGCTCAGCAAGTTCTGTAGTTCGTCAATTGATTGGTATGGCATAATCTATATTATTATAGTAATTAACTGCAAAGTTACGCATTTTCTTTCAATTTTTCTCCGTTTTCCCCGTTAAAAGTAACAAAAAATGAGCAAAAGCGCATCATTTCTTCATCTTTGCTTGTCTAAAATGATTACCCATATAACGGAATCTTCTACCATTTACTTTCGACGACGACATAAACTACGGAAAATGCTTATAACTTGTACTCGAAAACGATATTAAACAATAAACTATTGCTATATCGTTATCAAAAAATTAGAAATTGTTTGGAAAAAAGAAAAAGATTGCATAACCTTGCTGGTGAAAAGATAATAATAGATATAACATATGTAGCATTATTATGGTTCAAAAAGACAAATCTGACGAAACTCCTGAATTTCAGCGTAAGGTAATCCTCGAATGTCCCGTTGCCGGTATTGGTTTCCATGACATCAAAGACATTTGGGATGAACTTTATGTTGGAGCTAAGATTGCGCTCGTCCGCGAACGCAACAACAAATATGACAAGAACGCAGTTGCCGTAGCACTGGCTGACGACTATGACGGCAACCCTGATGAGTTTGATTTCAACTTCATCCTCGGCTACATACCACGCCAGAATAATCATGCGATTGCAGCCATACTCGACATGGGATGGGAGGAATTTATAGAAGCTGAAATCAGCGAACTCAACGACCATGCTTCGTACAGCGACCGACTGCATATAACCGTATATATCCGTAGTAAAAAGCCTGTAAAGCCTAAGGATAACCGTATTCGTATCAAGTATTTTAATGATGATGAAGAATGGAACAACTTTACAGATATGCTTTGGCAAAAAGGTTATTCCTATTTCCGCTGGGGAGGCTGTTCACCTTGGGAACTTGAATTACCCGAAAAGGGTGACAAAGTGGTATTCATACGTAAATATGAACGGGAGTCAGAATTATATCTTATGATGGTAATTGCCACTGGTGACGACTGCGCACCATTCATTGATGATATTGAACTATTGCATGCTGTGGAAGACAGTAGTTTGTACGTCCTCACCGTCGTAAAAGGTCCTGTATGCGCAATGAATAATGGTCTCGCTTTCCTCGGAAAACAACTTGTAGGCTGTCAGCAGCCAGACGTCAGACTGGAGAAAGCGGCATCTGATGCCTTAATGGAAATCATACAGTACGATTAGAGACAAAACAGATATTGGGTGAACCTAAAATCTTAGCGATTATCCGTCAATACACAGCACGGTTTAGGACTGAAACCAAGGCTGTTAGCGTTTAAAAAACACAAAGTTCACAATGTTGTGGTTCACAATGTTGTGAACTTTGTGTTTTTGAACAAAAATGTATAAAATTAATGGTGAATTATATGGGCATTCATGGACATTACATGTTATAAAAGAAAATATTCTTTGACAATTTTTACCGATAGTGGCACGAGTTTCGGAAAATCTTCGTAACTTTGTAGCGAAGATAATTTATGGATATGAAAATGAAGATAAAGACAGTAGTCGTCATGGTGATGGCGGCAATAGTGTTGCTCGGCAGCACGGCATCGTTTGCTTCGTGCGCTGCAAACGATGATAATAGCATTGAGAGAATCAGTCAGCCGACCATCGACCGTATTCAGAAACGCGGCACTATCCTCATCGGTACGACGGGAGACTACAGACCGCTGTCATTCCGTGAGGATGACGGACACTACTGGGGCTTCGGCATCGAAATGGCTGGAGAAATAGCCAAGCGACTGGATGTTGAAGTGCAGTTCGTGCCAACATCGTGGCCTACGCTGTCAGCAGATGTTCAGGCCGAGCCGCAGACTTTTGACCTCGCCATCGGCGGCATCACCATCACCGACACCCGCCGTGAGACGATGCTGATGAGCGAAGGATATCTGGCCAACGGCAAGACCATCCTGTGCAGAGCCACGGAGGCGGACCGCTACCAGTCGTTGGCAGACATCAACAAACCCGAAGTGCGCGTAATGGTGAACCCCGGCGGACTGAACGAGAAGTTTGCCAACGAGAACCTCACCAGCGCAACCATCATCGTACACCCCAAGAACGAAGAGATACCTTCGCTGATAGCTGAGGGTAAAGCCGACGTGATGATAACGGAGATAACGGAGGCACCCTACTACATACAGACAGACAGCCGATTGGCTGCCCCACTGCTGAACAAGCCTTTCACCCACGGTGAGATAGGAGTGCTGATGCGCAAAGGGCAGGACGACCTGCTCGAACTGGTGAACGATGTGATACGCAAAATGAAGCTTGACGGAACACTCCGCCAGTTGCATGAGAAATACGGTCTGGTGTATGCTTACTAACAAGATTACATATTTTATGACAGACTAACTACAAAAAAACAATTAAAACAAAAACATTATGAGCAAGATTCTGATTCTACAAGGCTCTCCGAGAGCCAACGGCAACACCGCATGGATGGCGGAAGAGTATAAGAAGGCTGCCGAGGCAGCCGGTCATGACGTGACACTGGTGAACGTGTCGCACAAGAAGATTGCAGGCTGTCTGGCTTGTGGATATTGCAGGACTAAAGGCAACGGCGTGTGCATACAGAAGGACGACATGCAGGAACTCAGTCCGCTGATGAACGAGGCAGAGGTGCTGGTGCTGGCTGCGCCAATCTACTACTTCACGCTCAGCGCACAGATTCAGGCACCTATCCAGCGTATGTACTGCGTGAACAAGCCCGCCAAAGTGAAGAAAATGGCATTGCTGATGTCTTCATATTCGCCCAACGTATATGACGGAGCCATTGCCGAGTTCCGCGACATCTGCAACTACTGGAGCGTAGAGAACATGGGCTTCGTCTCTGCCAAGAATGACGAGCAGAAGACTGAGGAAACCAAGCAGAAAGTGATTGCATTGGCAGGGAAAATATAGTCAGATACGATTATGCAAGGCAACTTTTCTTACTACAATCCCACCAAACTGTATTTTGGTGATGAGTCTTTGAACTTCCTCAAGGACGAGCTGAAGGGCTACGCCCCGTGGTGATGCTGAACTACGGCAGCGGCAGCGTGAAGCACAACGGCATCTATGACCAAGTGGTGGCCATCCTGCGCGAGGCTGGCAAGACCATCGTAGAGAACCCGGGGGTGATGACCAATCCAACACTGGAGAAGCTGAACGAGGATGTGAAGATTGCATGCGAGAATAACGTTGACCTGATTCTCGCCCTCGGTGGTGGCAGCGTGTGCGACTACTCTAAGGCGGTGGCAGCTACCTGAACCTGACGAAGGAGGATGTAACGGAGATACTGAAGGAAAGTATGTAAAGTCTTTTGGCTCTTCATATAAAAGAGGCAGGAAATGCGACAGTTTCCTGCCTCTTTTCTTTTACCTGTCGCAATATGAGCATCTCTGCAGCAGTCGGCTTTACAGCATGTAGCGACGATGAGTTTAACGCTCTCGGTCAAGTAGATAATAATACGGATATGGATATGGTTTCTGCCAATGGCCCGGCTCTCGAACCTCTCGGACTTTCCTACCAGGAGTTCATCACCGCCGGCGACGTCCAGATTCTGAATTCCGACACGACGATGATTTCCGTCATCATCAACAGCATGAACGAGGAAGCCGTACAGAAGGCAGTCTATGAGTACTACTCAAAGGACGCAGAGATGCAGGCTTACATGGCAAAGATACGTTGCAGACGACGAGGCTAAGATACAGCAGATCATGAAAGAGCTGAAGGGGTAGTGCTTAATTAAGATTACCTCCACGCCTCCATGTCGGCCTCAGCCTCTACGACATTCTCAATATCGTCAGGCAGTGCAGCAAAGAAGTCCATGCCCATGATGCGCTCCACCTCATCAATGGAGTGTATATAAATATCCTGCTTGCGCTCGTCACTGCCGTTGCGTGCAATGAAACCGAAAGCCTTCAGCTTGCCGGTCAGACACAGCACCACCTTGAAGAAAGCCTCCGGCACGGCAACACTGTTGTTTCCTATCGTCTCATGCTGCTTGCTGCGCATGAACAAAGGTCCCGTCACGATGTAAATATCCCCGAACATCCTTGCCCAGCGACGGCAGTCCATCTCATAACTGTTCCACAACCCATTGTTCAGCTTGGCATCCTGCGGACACACGTTAGTCAGCGAGAAACTCTCATACATAGCCTGCCTGTCCCACTTATTGTCACCCGCCGGACAAAGATGTCCGCGAGTCCATCCACTGCCGCGATAGTCATCCAGCGTAGCCCGTGGAGCCGCCACACTCTCATCCTCATGAAAATACCTCTCCCTTCTGTAAGGTCCCTCCACATGCTCCGCCGTAAGATGCCACGCCACCCAGTTAGGGCACCGCGTCTCCTTGTTATAGGAACAGACATAAGCTTTCCTCACAAGCAACTGCTGCGCCACACTGTCAGGCATCGCAACCATCAGCAGCCGCACCACAGAATCAGGCATCGCAGTATCACCTGCGTCGTCTTCCACCGCCGCTGCATCCACATCTCGTGGCTCACCATAGCGTTCATCCCTCGCCCTGCCGCTGATGCACATAGCCACCACAAACAGCAGGACCACAACCGCAACTATAATAAGGATTGTCTTTTTCATCTGCATATTTACCTTTCATCACAGAATAATCACCGCCCACCCCAGTCGTCGGCGGTCTGTAATGTTGCACCGGCGTAGGTGCCTACTTCTGTCGGCACTTGCTCTACGCTCATTTCCTTATATATATAGGGTACGGTGACGGTGGTGGCGGTGCTTTCGTATGGTGTGGCGGTGCGGTTGGTCTTTGTCCATGTGAATGCATCGGCACCGTTGGCTCCGAAGGCGTTCTCTATGCCGTCGGCAAAGTAATTGCCTTCGATGAGGAACTCCGAACTCTTTCGCGGGTTGATGCACGGTGCGGTGCTGCCCACACAGGTGTAATAGTTGTTGAGCATGTGTATCCTACCCACCCTGCCCATGGGCATGCGCTGACGGCAGCCTTCGCCCCAGTGGTTGTTGGCAAAGGTGATGTTGAGATAGCCCGTGGCCTCACGGTCGCTGTAACCCACAAGGTTGGTGTTCTGGTGCATGTAGGAATGGGCGGTATATTTGAAGGTGCACCAGCTGACGGTGATGAAATCGGAGCTGGCGGTGATGTCGAAGTTGCCGTCCATGCCGTCGTAAAACTCACAGTGGTCCACCCACACGTTCCTGCTGTTAACAAGGCTGAGCAGGTCGGAACCGCCCACGTCGATGGAGCCTGGACCATAGAAGCGTATGTTCCTTATTATGACGTTTGAGCATCCGCCCAGCGACATCACTCCGGCATCGCGGTAGGTCTCGGCAGTATCGCCCGTGAGGTTGATGATAGTCTGGCGTGTGTTGTATTCGGCCTTCTCCCTCACCCTTGCGCCGTTGGTCAGCGTGCCGCCGGTGCCGCCCGCCGTACTCATGCGCGGTATGCCGGCATTGTCGAGTGCGGTTTTTATCTCGTCGGTGACATACCACTGCGTGCGCAGCGTAGCACCGTTGATGCCGATGACAGTGCGGCCAGTGAGTCCCCTCAGTTCTATCTTTCTGCTGACGATGAAGTCGCCTGCGGAGCCGTCGAGCACCACCACGCTGTATTTCTTGATGGCGTTCTTGATAGTCTTTTTCATGTCGCCACCGTTAGATTTCAGCACCTTGACGCTCTGAATTGTTTCTGGTATGGGATATGAGAATGTGCCGCCGCCCGTCACATTGTATGCACAGGCACTGCTGCTGTCGGTGCGCGAGGTGCGCGTGCAGAAGCCGAACGGCTTGCCGAGGTCATGATTAGACTTTGCCTCCATGTTCACCGGCATAAGCGCCATAGACAGGCAAAGTGTTGCAAACAGTTTCTCCGTAGTTTTTGAAAGTTTCATAGTATATTGATTTAATGTTCGGTTGCAAAGTTAAGAAAAAAAAATGGAACAACAAATTATCTCAAACCCTATTTTTCATCAATTTAGAAAAATGGGCGAAAAACTTGCAAAGTGTCAGTTTTTCGCCCATTTTAGTTTACACGAATTGTTAAGTCATGTTAAATACCCGGGGGTATTGTAATTAGCACCTGATTACACTGTAATCGTGCCCTAATTACAGTGTAATCAAGTAGCGATTACACTGTAATCAGGGCACTATCATTTTGTCATTTGGCAGGTATTACCTTTTACTGTCATTTCATGCCTTTTTCACATACTATGCTCAGCCTGGAAATTTCGTTGCCCAGGTGTTGGCAAAGTAAATGCTAAAGCCACATACCAGAAATATCAATATTACCGCGAGAATATGTGCCATGGGATTATTCATCAGTCCCAGGAACACAGGAAGTGCAAGGATTATGACTGACAATATCAGCGTGTACGCCACAACGATGCGCAGACGTTTTATATTGACCTTGCTCTTCTCCTCATCGCTCATGGTGTTGTAGCCCGCTATGAGGAAGTCTGCCTTGCCCATCAGAATCAATACCGAAGGCACAAGAAGGAGCAACAGTATGACTAAATATATGATTTCTTTCTGTTCCATATAATATCTCTGTCCTCACATCCTAATATTATTTGAAGGCATCGAGCGCAGATGTTGGCTTGCCGCCGTCGAAACAACCCTTGCGGTAGCCACCGTTGTAGCCGTTGGGGGCTTCGGGCTCCCAATAGAACACACCGGCGAGATGTCCGGTTGCCTTGCCGTCGGTCATGAGCTTGGTGAGGGCACTGTTGCATGCCTCAGCCTGGTCGTAGTCCATACCAAACTCAACGACCATCACGTCCTTGCCATAGGTGTTGTAGGCCTGCTGAATGTTGCCGACGGCAGCACTGACATAGTTTGACCAGCTGTCGTTGTCAGGATACAGCGAGATGCCTATGAGGTCGTACTTGCCACCGTTGGTCTTGAGGTTGCCGTAGATGCGTGAGTAGAGATCCCACTGGTTGCCGCTGTCGATGTGGACAACAACCTTACAGTCGGGGAACACCTCCTTCACGGCATCATAGCCGGCATTGACGAGCTGGGCGAAGTTGGTGCCGTCGGTGTAGTGTCCGCCACCGGTGATTACATCGCCGCCGCCCTCGTTCTGATAGAGCATTCCGCCGCGCGTCTCATTGCCTATCTGCACCCATTCAGGCTCCACGCCGTAGGTATTGAGCAGTGCCATCATCTCACTGACGTGAGTAGTAAGCAGACTCTTCAGTTCGGCGAACGACTTGCCTTGCCATGCTGCCGGTATGACCTGGTTGGAGGGGTCAGCCCATGTGTCGGAGAAGTGGAAGTCTATCATCACACGCAAGCCGAGAGCGTTGGCGCGGCGTGCCTTCACGAGCACGTCATCCTTGTTGCACCAGCCACTGGCGGGATTAACCCACACACGCAGACGAACGGCATTGACGCCGCAGTCGTCCTTGAGCAGAGAGAGCAGTTCCTTCTCCGTGCCCTGCTGGTTGTAGAACTTCATCTCGTTGGCCTCCATCTCGGTCATCCAACTCACGTCGGCTCCCTTGACGAAAGCCGTGCGGTCGATGGTCACGTCGGTCTCAGGCGTGACATTGGTCATGTCGGTCTTGGGACTGTCTTCGGTACAGCCTGACAGCATTGCTGTCAAAGTGAAAAGTGAAAAGTGAAAAGTG